>JAYPEK010000024.1:0-61143 GCA_038125725.1 Rhodospirillaceae bacterium | reverse complement strand
TCGGTGCTGATGGCGCAGTTCCCGTCGGCGCGCATCGCCGAGCTCTCCTACGAGTTCCGCACGCTGGGCCTCGGTTTCGCCAACATCGGCGGCTACCTGATGGCGTCGGGCTACAGCTACGACAGCGAGGAAGGCCGCGCGATCTGCGGCGCCATCTCGGCGCTGATGACCGGCGTCTCCTACGCCACGTCCGCGGAAATGGCCGAGGAGTTGGGCGCCTTCCCGCGCTTCGACGAGAACCGCGACGCCATGCTGCGGGTCATGCGCAATCATCGCCGCGCCGCGCAGGGCGTCGATTGCGGCTACGAGGGCCTGTCAACCATGCCGGTGCCGCTGAAGGCGGAAGCCAACCCCGACGCCGGCCTCGCCAACGCCGCCCAGATGGCCTGGGACCGGGCGCTGGAGCTGGGCGAGCAGCACGGCTATCGCAACGCCCAGGTTTCGGTGATCGCGCCGACGGGCACCATCGGCCTGGTCATGGATTGCGACACCACCGGCATCGAGCCCGACTTCGCCCTGGTGAAGTTCAAGAAGCTCGCCGGCGGCGGCTACTTCAAGATCATCAACCGCATGGTGCCGGTGGCGCTGCGCGGTCTCGGCTACGCCGAGGAGCAGATCGAGGAGATGATCAACTACGCGGTCGGCCGCGGCACCATGAAGGGCGCGCCCGGCATCAACCACGAAACCCTGATGGAAAAAGGCTTTACCGGCGAAGTGCTCGAGGTCGTCGAGAAGAACGTCGCCGAAGCCTTCGACATCAAGTTCGTGTTCAACAAGTGGACGCTGGGCGAGAATTTCTGCACCGAGACCCTCGGCTTCACGGCTCAGGATCTCAGCAGCGAGAACTTCTGCATGCTGACCGCGCTCGGCTTCTCGAAAGAGGAAATCCGCGCCGCCAAGAACTACGTCTGCGGCACCATGACGCTGGAAGGCGCGCCGCACCTGAAGGAAGAGCATCTTTCGGTGTTCGACTGCGCCAACCCCTGCGGCGCCGAAGGCAAGCGCTACCTCTCGGTGGAGAGCCACATCCACATGATGGCGGCGAGCCAGCCGTTCATCTCGGGCGCCATCTCCAAGACCATCAACATGCCGAACAAGGCCACCGTCGAGGACTGCAAGAGCGCGTACATGCTGTCCTGGGAACTGGGGCTGAAGGCGAACGCGCTCTACCGCGACGGCTCCAAGCTGTCGCAGCCGCTGCAGTCCTCGTTGATCGACGACGTGGAACTGGAGGAAGACATCGCCGACGCGCCCAACACGGTGCGTGCCGAGATCGTTGCCGAGCGCATCGTCGAGCGCTACATCGCCAAGCGCATCCGCCCGCCGCACCGGCGCAAGGGCTACATCCAGAAGGCCACCGTCGGCGGCCACAAGGTGTACCTGCACACCGGTGAATTCGAGGACGGCCGCCTGGCGGAAATCTTCGTCGACATGCACAAGGAAGGCGCCGCCTTCCGCTCGTTGATGAACAACTTCGCCATCGCCATTTCCATCGGCCTGCAGTACGGCGTGCCGCTGGATGAATACGTCGAAGCCTTCACCTTCACCCGCTTCGATCCGGCGGGCATGGTCACCGGCAACGACACCATCAAGATGGCGACCTCTATCCTCGACTACATCTTCCGCGAACTGGCGGTCTCGTACCTCGGCCGCAACGACCTCGCACACGTGGAACCGCAGGACCTGGTGCCCGACGCCATCGGCGACGGCTCCGACGAAGGCGACCTGCCGGCCGAGGAAAGCGAGGCCATGGAAGTGGTCCGGAAACTGGCCAGTTCCGGCTACACGCGCAACCTGCTGGTGATCAAGGGCACCCGCTCGGAAAGCGCGCAACAGGCCGCCGCGCAAACAGTGGCGGCGCAACAGGCGACGGGAACCGATGGCGGACCGGTGGCACAAGCCGTCGGCGCCCAGGTCACGCCGCCCGAAGCGCTCGCCCAGGCGGCACCGATCGCCGTGTCTCAGCAAGTGATGGACGAAACCGACACGCACATGGATCAAGTGCGCGAGGCACGGATGAAGGGTTACGAGGGAGATCCCTGCGGTGATTGCGGAAACTTCACGCTGGTGCGCAACGGCACCTGCCTGAAGTGCAACACCTGTGGCGCCACGAGTGGCTGCTCTTGAGGAAGGGAATTGACGAATCCTCCCTGGGAAACTTGGGGCGCGTGTCGGGGGCCCTCCCCGGCAGCGCCCCACTTTTTTTGCCCTGCCGCTAACGCCCCTGGCCCAGCCGAATTTTCGCCCTAATCCCGACCCCGAAATCCCTGGACACCGGCGCCATCCACGGCCTAGCCTGAGGTCCATGAGCCTCACATGAACCTCTTTCGGGCCGGAGCCTGCACGTGACCGACGCCAAACCGGAAATCCTCGTCATCGACGACGATTCGCTGACCGCGGACATCATCGTACGGATGCTGCAGTCGACGGGCGCCAAGGTCACCGCGACCACCAATTCCGTCACCGCCTACGAGAAGATTCTCGAAACCCGCCCGGACTGCATCATCTGCGATCTGATGATGCCCGAGGTCGACGGCCTCAACCTGTTGAAGCGCATCCGCGAGACGGAAGAACTGAAGTCCGTCAAATTCATCATGGTCACCGCCAAGGCCTATGAATTCGACCGGAAGCGCGCCTTCGAGTTCGGCGCCAACGGCTATATCCGCAAGCCCCTCAACATCGAGACCTTCGCCGCCGAGGTCGAGCGCGTGCTCAAGGACGAGATCGACATGACCTTCTGGGGCGTGCGCGGCACCCTGCCGGCCTCGGGGGCGGACACGCTGAAATACGGCGGCAACATGTCTTGCGTCAGCCTGGAATTCCCACGCCGGCAGTTCTTCGTCTTCGACGGCGGCTCCGGCATCAAGCGCCTCGGCGACTGGTTGATGAAAAAGGGCCGCAAGCGCATCCAGGCCCGCATCTTCATCTCGCATCCGCACTGGGATCATATCAACGCCATCCCGTTCTTCGCGCCGCTCTACATCCCCGGCAACGAGTTCCAGATCCTCGGTGCCAACCAGGGCGACGTCTCCATGCGCGAGCTGATCTCGGCGCAGATGGACGGGGTCTATTTCCAGATCACGCTGAGCGAGTTCGGCGCCCGGGTCTATTTCGACGACCTGGAGGAAGAAACGCTGGAGGTCGACGGCATCCAGGTCGAGACCAAGCTCCTGTCGCATCCCGGCAAGTGCCTCGGCTACCGGGTCAACTACAACGGCCGCTCGATCTGTTACGTCACCGACAACGAACTGTTCCTGGACGGCAGCGAGTTTCATTCCTCGCAGTACGAGGACCGCCTGGCGGAATTCTGCCAGGACGCCGACGTGCTGATCACCGACACCACCTATTCCGACGACGAATACAAGACCAAGGTCGGCTGGGGGCATTCGTGCATTTCCAAGGTGGTGGAGCTGGCCGACAGGGCGGCGGTGAAGACCCTCTACCTGTTCCATCATGATCCCGATCAGAACGACGCCGCCATCGATGCCAAGCTGGAAACCGCGACGCGGCTTCTGGCGGCACGTAATTCCTCGACCCAGGTCGTGGCGCCGAGCGAAGGCTCCAGCTTCAAGATCTGACCGGACGGGTCTGACCGGGGGCCAGCCCTCTTGGCCCGGCGCTTCGTGGGCGCTACCATCCGCTTCGAAAATTCACCCGCATCAACGAAAGGATCGCCGCCATGGGCGCCACCGTCGAAGACCGTCTTGCCGAACTGGGCATCGAACTGCCCTCTCCCGCCGCGCCTGCCGCGAACTATGTGCCCTTCGTGGTCAGCGGCAACCTGGTGTTCGTTTCCGGCCAGATTCCGGTCTCGGGCGGCGAGATCATGTTCAAGGGATGCGTCGGCGCCGATCTCTCGGTCGACGACGGCTATCAGGCGGCACGGCTCTGCGGGCTCAATATCATCGCCCAGGCGGGCGCCGCCATCGGCGATCTCAACCGCGTCAGCCGCGTGGTGAAGCTCGGCGGTTTCGTCGCCTGCACGGCCGCTTTCACCGACCAGCCGAAAGTCATCAACGGAGCCTCCGATCTGATGGTCCAGGTGTTCGGCGAACCCGCCGGCCAGCATGCGCGCTTCGCCGTCGGCGCGCCGGCGCTGCCGCTCGGCGTCGCGGTCGAGGTCGATGCCGTCATCGAGTTCGCCTGATCCATGAGCGGCCTCAAGACCCCCATCTGCGAGCGCCTCGGCATCGAGGTGCCGATCTTCGGCTTTTCGCACTCGGTGGCGGTAACGGCGGCGCTGACCAACGCCGGCGGCTTCGGCGTCTATGGCGCGGCGCGCGAAGCGCCGGACGAAGTGAGCGAGAGGCTTGCGGAAATCAGGGAACTCGTCGGTGACAAGCCGTTCGGCGTCGATCTGATGCTGCCGAAGGGGATGCCGTCGAAGTCGCTTGAGGAACTACAGGCGGAACTGCCGCCGGAACATCTGGAATTCGTCGATGGCCTGAAGCGCAAGTACGACGTGCCGCCGGCCAAGAACCAGGTCTTCTTCAATTCGCTGGTGCGCTCGCCGGAGTTCTTCGACGGCCAGTTGGACGCGGTTCTGGAATCGAGCACCAACATGCTCGCCTTCGGCGTCGGTTTCACCGCCGAAGCCGTCAAGCGCGCCAACGCCAAGGGCATGGTGACGGCGGCGCTGATCGGGTTGCCGAAGCACGCCCGCGCGGCGCTCGACGCCGGCGTCGAGATCATCGTCGCGCAGGGCACCGAGGCCGGCGGCCATACCGGTGAAATCTCCACCCTGACGCTGGTGCCGCAGGCGGTGGAGATGGCGGCCCAGGAAGGCAATAGGCGCGTCGTGCTGGCGGCCGGCGGCATCGGCCACGGCTCGCAGATCGCGGCCTCCCTGGCCATGGGCGCCGAGGGCGTGTGGCTCGGCACCAAGTGGCTGACCACGCTCGAACACCAATTGGAAGCCGGCAAGGTGGAGAAACTGCTGGCGTCCGGCAGCGCCGACACGGTGGTGACCCGTGCCTCCTCCGGCAAGCCGCAGCGCCAGATCCGCTCAAGCTGGAGCGATGAATGGGGCCAGCCCGGCGCGCCGGCGCCGCTGAAAATGCCCTACCAGCATGCGCTGGTCGGCGACGTCATCATCGCTGTCGAGGAAAACGACATCACGCCCCTGCTCACCGAACCCGCCGGCCAAAGCGTCGCCTGGTGCCGCGACGTCTCAAGCGTCGCCGAGGTGGTGGCGGAACTGGTGGAGGAAACGCAAGCTTCGCTGGCCCGCCTGAAGGCGATGACGGGCCAGATCCCCTAGCAGTTGGGCCGCTTCTTCACGAAGCCGTAGCCGAAAACGCTGTCCTTGCTGCGCGGACCGAGATCGTCGGTGAACTTGCCGAGCGAGGTACGGATGGCCGAATCCTGTCGGCTGGCGCCGGCGGCGATATCGAGGGCCACCATCGCCGTCACGTAGGGCGACGCGAACGACGTGCCGGTCATCAGCTTGGCGCCGCCCGGCACGGCGGCATAGATCTTGACGCCTGGCGCGGCGAAATCGATGTAGTCGCCCTTGTTGGCATAGCTGTAGATGCGCTTGGTGGTACTGACGGCGGTCACCGCGATGACGTGCTTGTAGGCGGCCGGATAGGCCGGACGGTCGGCGCGGCCCCAGTTGCCGGCGGCGGCAACCAGCACCATGCCGATCTTGCGCGCCTTGTCGAAGGCCAAGCGCAGGGTCTTGTTGTCGGTACCGGCGACGCTCAGGTTGATGGCGTGCACCTTGCCCTTGGCCAGCCAGTTGAGCGATTTCAGCAGGCCCAGTGCCGTCCCCACCTTGCGCCCGTCCTTGCTGGTTTCGAACATGCTCGCGGCCATCAGCTCGGCGCCGGGCAACAGCCCGCCCCACTTCGACTGGCCGACCAGCATGGCGGCAACGGCGGTGCCGTGGATCATCGGTGCCGGACGCGAACCGGCGGCATGGAACGACTGGAAGGTGACGTTCTGGCCTTGCAGCGCCGCATGCGAAAGGTCGACACCGGAATCGATCTGCCCCAGCCGCACGCCCCGCCCGCAGGACGCGGAAGCCAGCGGCCAGCCCATGGCGCCGCGCGCGTGCATGACCTGGCGCGCCTGGGCCTCGAACTGGTGGTTGGCGTCGACCTCGGCGCCTGGAAAACGCGCCGAGACCTCCTGGCGGGCCTCCGGCACGGAACGGCCCGGCGGAATCTGCAGCCGGTACATGGTGACGCCGAGCCCTTGCAGGTTGGAGCCTTCGAGGATGCGGTAGCCCATGCCGGTGACGGCATCGGTGAAGCCGCTAGGCGGATCGAGGACGATCAGTTCGCCCGGCTGGAAATGATTGACCGGATCGGTGGGATCGTTGGTGAAGCGGAGTTGTTGGCCGCCGGTGCTGCCGGGCTTGTCCTTGAACTCCTGGGACCGTACCGTGGCCTTGCCGGACTTGTCGTATTCCAGCACCTTGGTGCCGGCGGCGGCATCTCCGGCCACAGGTAGCATTAGCGCCAACAAGGCGATGAACGTGAAGCGAGCACCCATGTCCCGTCCGTTTTCTCCGACGATTTCCAGCTAAGTACCGGAAATTATAGCGTGAATCTCCCGTAATCGCCCCCACATGTAAATCATCATGCCCGACGGCCGCGAACAAATCACCGTGAAAGCCCTCTCGTCGCTCTCGGAAGTGACGGCGGAAGCCTGGGATGCCTGCGCGGGAGACGGGAATCCCTTTGTCACCCACGCCTTCTTGTCCGCCCTCGAGGACAGCGGCTCCGCCACCGCCGAAACCGGCTGGATGGCGCAGCATCTGGTGATCGAGGACGGCCTGGGCGGGCTGTTGGCGGCGGCGCCGCTATACCTCAAGAATCACTCTTACGGCGAATACGTGTTCGATTGGGGCTGGGCCGACGCCTACGAGCGCGCCGGCGGGCATTACTATCCGAAACTGCAGTGCGCGGTGCCGTTCACACCGGTGACCGGCCCCCGCCTCATGGTTCCGGCATCGACGCCGGACGCAGAGGCCCTGCAACTTCGCCAGGCGCTGGCGGCGGCGATGGTGCAACTGGCGGACAAGCTCGAGGTTTCGTCGCTGCACATCACCTTCCCGACGCAATCGGAATGGTCGCTGTTGGGCGAGCTCGGGTTCCTGCAGCGTGTCGGCCAGCAGTTTCACTGGCAGAACCGCGGCTACGAGACCTTCGACGATTTCCTCGGCCAGTTGGCGTCGCGCAAGCGCAAACAGCTGCGCAAGGAGCGCCAGAAGGTGGCCGAGACCGGCCTTACTTTCCGTGCTCTCCAGGGTGGCGACATCACCGAGGCGCACTGGCGCGCCTTCTTCCGCTTCTACCGCAACACCGTGGATCGCAAGTGGGGATCCAACTACCTGACGCCCGAGTTTTTCCACCTGCTTGGCGAACGCCTGGGCGACAAGGTGGTGCTGATGGTGGCGGAAGACGGCGAGCGGACCGTCGCCGGCGCGCTCAACCTCGTCGGCGGCGACAGCATCTTCGGGCGCAACTGGGGCTGCGACGAGCACTACAAGTTCCTGCACTTCGAGACCTGCTACTATCAGGCCATCGACTTCGCCATTCAGAACGGCCTCGATTGGGTCGAGGCCGGCGCCCAGGGCCAGCACAAGATCCAGCGCGGCTACCTGCCCACCCCCACCTACTCCGCCCACTGGATCGCGGATGCGGGCTTTAGGAAGGCCGTGGCGCGCTTCCTGGATGAGGAGCGCCAGGCGCTCCGCCACGAAATGGCCGCGCTCTCCAATCATTCGCCCTATCGGAACGAGGAAGATTGACTCTTCCTTAACCCTTCGCCGCTACCCTCTGGGTCATGGTTTTCCTGCGATTTTCCTTGTTCCTGGCCATGATCGCGGCAGCAGCTTCGACGCTGTCGGCGCCCGCCGATGCCAGTTCGCAGCGCTGCGTGCGCATGTATTCGCAGGGGCCAAGCGAATTCGTCGTCAATTCCTGCGATGTTTGCCGGCGGGTCTCGGTGCAGCGTCGCCGTGCGGGCAACCAGGGCGCGCCGACGATGCGCACCTACGATCTGCTGCCGGGCAGCAAGTTCTCGCTGCCGTTCAAGGGGCCGGGACGCTCGCGCGTCACCTCCGACATTCCCTGCCGCGACGTGCAGGAACGCAGCCGGGATGTCAAAAATACCGCCAAGGGGGATGCCTGCGTTTCGCTCGTCGGCACCGCGCGTGGCGGCATCGCGCTGGTCAACGAATGCGGCGAATGCCGGGCAGCGGCGGTCGAGCGCTTCTCCATTACCGGTCAGTCGATGGGTCGCGAATTCTACAAGCTGGGTTCGAAAGACAGCATCCGCGTGAACCCGAAGGGCGCATCGCGCGTCGTCTATCTGGCCGACGTCGCCTGTCCTTCTTAGTTTAGCCCCTCAAGCGCCGGGCGCGTCTCTCCGAGACGCTTGGCTCACGGGCCACGCGGCCCGGCGCGCGGTCGCGCTTGCCGGCGCGCATGAATGCGCACCGGAACGCTTGAACCCCGAAGGTTGGGGGGGCCGCTTACTTCTCGATCAGCGCCGGGACCTTGCCGCCCTTGCCGCGCTTGGCCGGCACCTTGCCGTCCTTGCGCTTCATCGGCAGGTTGGTGCCTTCCGGGTAGTCGAAGACGATCTGGCCGTCCTCGACCTTGACCACGACGACGCCGCCCTTGTCGAGCCTGCCGAACAGCAGTTCCTCGGCCAGCGCCTTCTTGATCTTTTCCTGGATGACGCGGGCCAGCGGGCGGGCGCCGAACTTCTGGTCGTAGCCCTTCTTGGCCAGCCATTCGCGCGCACCATCGGTCAGTTCGATCATCACGCCCCGGTCTTCCAACTGGGTTTCCAGTTCGATGATGAACTTGTCCACCACCTTGGTCACCACTTCCGGCGGCAGCGCGGCGAACGGGATGACCGCGTCCAGGCGGTTGCGGAATTCCGGCGTGAACAGCTTCTCGATCGCTTCCGTGTCGTCGCCGACGCGGGATTCGCGCTCGAAGCCGATCGGCGGCTTGGCCATGTCCGACGCACCGGCGTTGGTGGTCATGATCAGGATGACGTTGCGGAAGTCGATGGACTTGCCGTTGTGGTCGGTGAGTTTGCCGTGGTCCATGACCTGCAGAAGGATATTGAACAGGTCCGGATGCGCCTTCTCGATCTCGTCCAACAGCAGCACCGAATGCGGCTGGTGGTCGATGGCATCGGTGAGCAAGCCGCCCTGGTCGAACCCGACGTAGCCCGGCGGCGCGCCGATCAGGCGCGACACCGAATGGCGTTCCATGTATTCCGACATGTCGAAGCGCACCAGCTCGACGCCCAGGATATGCGCCAGTTGGCGCGCCACCTCGGTCTTGCCGACACCGGTGGGGCCGGAGAACAGATAGCTGCCGACCGGCTTTTCCGGCTCGCGGAGCCCTGCGCGGGCGAGCTTGATGGCGCTGGAAAGCGCGACGATGGCCTTGTCCTGGCCGAAGACGACGGTTTTCAGGTCGCGCTCCAGGCTGGCGAGCTGGGCGCGGTCGTCGCGCGACACGCTTTTCGGCGGGATGCGGGCGATCTTCGCCACCACTTCCTCCACGTCCTTAACCGTGACGGTCTTCTTGCGCTTGTTTTCCGGCACCAGCATCCTGGACGCGCCGACCTCGTCGATGACGTCGAGCGCCTTGTCCGGAAGCTTGCGGTCGGTGATGTAGCGCGCCGCCAGTTCCACCGCCGTCTTGATGGCGTCGTTGGTGTAGCGCACCTTATGGTGATCCTCGAAATAGGGTTTCAGGCCCTTCAGGATCTTGATGGCGTCCTCGATGGAGGGCTCATAGACGTCGATCTTCTGGAAGCGCCGCACCAGCGCGCGGTCCTTCTCGAAGTAGCCCCGGTATTCCTTGTAGGTGGTCGAACCCATGCAGCGCAGCGCACCCGACTGCAATGCGGGTTTGAGGATGTTGGACGCATCCATGGAGCCGCCCGACGTCGCGCCGGCGCCGATCACGGTGTGGATTTCATCAATGAAAAGAATGGCATGCGGCAGACTTTCAAGTTCCGACATGACGTTCTTCAGGCGCTCCTCGAAGTCGCCGCGGTAACGCGTTCCGGCCAGCAACGCGCCCATGTCGAGGGCATAGATGACCGCGTCTTCCAGCACTTCGGGCACGTCGTGTTCGACGATACGTTTGGCCAGCCCCTCGGCCAGCGCGGTCTTGCCGACGCCGGGATCGCCGACGTAGAGCGGGTTGTTCTTGTTGCGCCGGCACAGCACCTGGATGGTGCGCTCGATCTCGGACTGGCGTCCGATCAACGGGTCGATGCGACCCTCGGCGGCCTTTTCGTTGAGATTGACGCAGTAGGCGTCGAGGGCGTCCTCGCCCTTGCGCACCACTTTTTCCTCGGCGGCGTCCTCGTCGGCACCGTGCACGGTGCGCGCGCGGTCCTCGCCGGCGACCTTGGCGATGCCGTGCGAGATGTAGTTGACGGCGTCCAGCCGCGACATTTCGTGCAGTTGCAGGAAATAGACGGCATGCGACTCGCGCTCCGAGAACAGCGCCACCAGCACGTTGGCGCCGGTGACCTCTTCCCTGCCCGACGACTGCACGTGGATCACGGCGCGCTGGATGACGCGCTGGAACCCCGCGGTGGGCTTCGGTTCGATATCCTGGGTGGACCGCAGGTCATCCAGTTCGGTATCGAGGAAATCCGTCACTTCTTCGGCGAGCCGCTCCAGATCGACGCCGCAGGCCTTCATCACCGACATGGCGTCGGAATCCTCCACCAGCGCGAGCAACAGGTGCTCAAGGGTGGCGAACTCGTGATGCCGCTCGGTGGCGAGCGCCAGGGCTCGATGCAGGGTGTGCTCCAGATTGCGCGATAGCACGTTCAGTTCTCCTCGTTGTCGCTACCATCCTTTTCGATGGTGCATTGCAGGGGATGTTGGTTTTCCTTGGCCAGGTCCATCACTTGCGTGACCTTGGTTTCCGCCACTTCGTAGGTATAGACGCCGCAGACGCCGACGCCGCGCTGGTGCACGTGCAGCATGATCTGCGTCGCACGGTCGCTCGACATGCCGAAAAAGCGCTGCAGCACATAAACGACGAACTCCATCGGGGTGTAGTCGTCGTTCAGCATCAGCACCTTGTACATGGACGGGCGCTTGGTCTTCGGACGCGTCTTCAGCGCCAGGCCGGTATTGGGTCCGCCGTCGCCGTCACCGTCGTCTATTCTGGCGGGGGGCTTCGGGGGTTGTTCGGGACCGCTCATGGTTCTCCCAGGGTTCTCCAGGACTGCCAAAACTCAAACCGTTTCCATTATAATATGGGATGAATGGCCGTCCGCAAAAGCCCTCATGCAAGGAATCATAAGGGTTTTGCGCCGGACGCATCGGCGCCGGCGCTAATCGACGGTCTCGGGATGGAACAGCGCCGCCGGTTCGAGCGCTTTCGGCGCAAGGTGTTGGGCCAGGGAATAGCGGCAAAGCGCCTGTAAATCCTTGAGGTTAGCGCTCACCCCGTAGGGCCAGAAGTCGTCCCCCATGAGGTCGCGGGTCTGTTCCCATTCCGTCGCCAGCCACGGCAGGTGGATGCGGTTCGCCGACGCCGTGGCGGTGACGGCAAGCTCATCCATGGCGATGCGCCGGGCTTCCACGAAGGCGCCATAGACGGCGCGCGCCAGGCCGGGATGGTCGTCGGCCAAGCTTTTTCGGATGCCGATCAGGTGCATGATCGGGAAAATGCCGGTGCGGCGGTAGTAGTCGCGCTCGGCCCCTTTGGGATCGTCGAACAGCCGCTTGATGGTCGGATCGCCTTCGGTAAAGGCCGTCGGCGGCCCGGGCGCGATCAGCGCATCCAGTTCGCCCGCCACCAGCAACTCGTTAAGGGTGCGCGTAGGCTCGATGGGTGCCACGTCCATGTGCGCCGGCAGCTCGAGCGCCAAGCGCTCCTTACGCCCGGCTACGTTGGTGCCGCCGGTGCGGTAACGGAGCTTGTCGGTATCGACGCCGAAGTCGTCGGCCAACAGACCGCGCGCCCAGAGCGCCATAGTCATCTGGTATTCAGGCACGCCGACCAGACGCCCTTCCAGCTCTTTGGGGCTCGCAATGCCGCTCCCGGCCCGCACGTAAAAGCCGCCGTGGCGAAAGGCGCGCGACACGAAGGCCGGCACCGCCACGTAAGGGCAGTCGCCGCGAGCCACCTGCATCACGTAGGTGGAGGCGGAAAGCTCGGAGATATCGGCCGGCGCGTCGGTGAAGGCGCGGGCGAAGGTCTGGGTGGGATACTGGACGGTGCAATCGAGTTCGACGCCGGGAATGGAGACCCGGCCGTCGAGCAAAGGCTCAACGCGGTCGTAGTTCCAGCAGGTCATGGTCAGGCGCAACACCATGCGCCAGAGAGTGGCGGAAAGCTTATGGAAACGCAAAAGGCAAACGCCCGGTGGGGGGAGGACCCACCGGGCGTTCTATCTGGCTGCCCAATCCGATTGGGGGGATAGAAGGTCAGGCAGCAAGCTCTTTGGTGAATTTCTCGACCGTGAAGTTGACGCGCTTGGCGATCGGCGCGGCGGCGTCTTCGGCCAGCTTCACCGTCATGTCGGTGATCTTGCGGCTTTCGGTCACGGCCTTGTCGTAGTTCGCTTTCATCACGTCGCTCTGGATGGCGACGGCTTCCTGGACGGTCTTGCAGCCGAGAACCTTCTTGGTCAGTTCGGCGTTCTCTTCCAGGGCGGCCTGGGCGATGGCGAAGATCTCCTGGTTCAGGGTCTGCACGCCCTTGACGAACAGCGCATTGGCCTGAACGACGGCGTCGACGTTTTCCTTACCGAAGGCGATCACTTCCTCGTAGTTCTTGAAGGCTTCGGTGCCGGCCTTAACGGCGGCGGCAACCTGTTCCTGGCCAACGGCCACGGCCTTCTCGACGCCCTTGGTGGCGGCTTCGGTGCTCACCTTGACGACAGTTTCGACGGTTTCCTTGCCGGCGGCGACAGCGGCTTCGACGGTCTCGGTCGCACTGGTCGCGGCTTTCGGCGCGGGCTTCTTGGTGGTGGTCATTTCTTAATCTCCGTTTCGACGCCCCGAATGGCGGGGCTCGTGAATTTCAAATGCTGCAATGCAACATTCATGCGTCGAATATAGCTCCATTCGCACCGAAGTCAATCGCTTTTTGTGCAATGCAACAAAATTTTCATTGTTGTTTTATAATGACTTATTAACTTTTAGAAAAATTATCTCGACCAATTCCAAGAAATTTTTGCAACGCGTCAAAATATACCGATCCATTGGCTGACCCCTGCGCGCTGCCGGCGGCAGTTTTCGGATTAACCTTTTCTTCACCGCCGGCCGGTTATCAAGCAATTGATTCGGCAGCGAAATTTCTAAAGACGCGAGTCGCGAATCATGTTTTAATCCCGGCCACCATGAAGCCGGCGGACAAGCGAGGGGCATGGACTTGAGGGCGGACCGAGGCCACGGATTCGGAACAAGCGGCACCAGGACCGGTCTCAAACGCTTGGCAGCCGCGGCTTTCGTGCTCTTCCTAGCGTTCGCGGCGATGGCGCCGAAAGTCGCCCATGCGGGTTATGCCAGCATCGTCGTCGACGCCGAAAGCGGCCGAATCCTGCACGCCACCAACACCGATACGCGCAATTACCCGGCGTCGCTGACCAAGATGATGACCCTCTACATGGTCTTCGAAGCCTTGGACGTCGGCAAATGGACACTTAAAACCCGCCTCGATGTTTCCGCCCGCGCCCAGCGCCAGCCGGCGTCGCGGCTCGGTCTGAAGCGCGGAGAGACCATCACCGTCGAGGAGGCGATCCTCGCGCTGGTGACCAAGTCCGCCAACGACGTCGCCACGGTGGTGGCCGAGAACCTGGCCAAGAGCGAGCGCGACTTCGCCATGATGATGACCGCCATGGCGAGACGGCTGAACATGACACGCACCACGTTCCGCAACGCGTCGGGCCTTCCCAACCGGGGCCAGATGAGCACCGCGCGCGACATGGCGCGCCTGGCGCGCGCCCTGCAGAAGAACCACGCGCGCCACTATCACTATTTCTCGACCAAGAGCTTCCACTACGAAGGCCGCAACCACAAAAACCACAATAAGCTGCTGACCACCTACGAAGGCACCGACGGCATCAAGACCGGTTACATCCGCGCCGCCGGCTACAACCTGGTGGCGTCGGCCCATCGCCGCGGCACGCGCTTGATCGGCGTGGTCTTCGGCGGCCGCGATTCCCGGCAACGCAACCGCATCATGACCAAGCTCCTGAACAAGGGTTTCGCGATCATGGATGGCAAGCGCAAGCCGAGCCAGTTGATGGCCGAGGCGGCGCCAGCGAAGCCTGCCCAACCGAGAGAGGCGGCACCGGCACGCAAGGTGACGCCCACCAACGGCAGTTGGGGCGTGCAGGTCGGCGCCTATGCCAAATACAGCCAGGCCTACAAATCAGCCCGCGACGCCATGCGGATGGCCGAGCGTTATCTCGGCGCCGGCACCATCAAGGTGGTGCCGTTGCAAACGCGCCGCGGCAATACGCTCTACCGGGCGCGTATCCACGGCCTTGGTAAGCAGACTGCCTATGCCGCCTGCCGGGCGCTGGAAAAACGTTCCCGCGATTGCATGGAACTCAAGGTCAAGGGCGTGCAGGTGGCCTCGAACGAGCGCTGAAGTGCTCTCCCTTCCCTCTCCTATCGATGCTTACATTTCCGGCGGTTCGACACCGCTGGCACGCAGCTCGTCGCTGAGCGCGGCCTTCAGCCGTTCCAGGCCGGCCTCATTGGTGGACTCGCAGCGCGCCACCAGCACCGCCTGGGTGTTGGAGGCCCGGAGCAGCCACCAGCCGTCCTCGGTCTCGACACGCACGCCATCGATGTCGTTGACCTCGACGCCCTCGGCATCGGCGAGGCGCGCCTGCACCTCCTCGATCACCTTGAACTTGCGGTCCTCGTCGCAATCGAAGCGCAATTCCGGCGTGTTCATGTAGGGCGGCAGCGAATCACGTATCTCCGCCAGGCTCTCCGTGCCCTGCGCCAGTACCGACAGCAGCCGCACGGCGCTGTAGAGCGCATCGTCGTAGCCGTAGTAACGGTGCTTGAAGAAGATATGCGCGCTCATTTCGCCGGCCAGCGGCGCGCCGGTCTCGGCCAGCTTCTTCTTGATATGCGAATGCCCGGTGCGCCACAGCAACGGCACGCCGCCCAAGCGCGTGATTTCGTCCTGGAACAGCCGGCTCGCCTTGACGTCGGCGATGATCGTGGCGCCCGTTTTGTCGGCGAGCACGTCGCGCGCCAGGATCACCAGGATCTGATCGCCCCACAGCACGCGGCCCTGGCCGTCGATGACGCCCAGGCGGTCGCCGTCGCCGTCGAAGGCAATGCCGAGGTCGCAGCCGTTCTCGGCCACCGCCGCCTTCAACTGCGCCAGGTTGGCCTCCACCGTCGGGTCCGGGTGGTGATTGGGGAAAGTGCCGTCGATCTCGGCGTTGATCAGCACATGCTCGCCAGGCAACCCGGCGGTCAGCATCTCGGTGATCTCGCCGGCGGCGCCGTTGCCTGGATCCCAGGCCACCTTGAGCGCGCGATCGCCGGCATAGTCGGAAAGCAGGCGTGCCGCATAGGCGTCACGGATATCGTGGCTTTCGGACGTCCCCTCGCCTTCGACGAAGGCGCCCGCGGCGGCCCGGCGGCCCAGTTCCTGGATGTCGTCGCCAAAGAAGGCACGGCCCTGGAAGGTCATCTTGATGCCGTTGTATTCGGGCGGGTTGTGGGAACCGGTGATCATCATGCCGGCGTCGGCGCCGAAGTGATGTATGCCGAAATAGGACATCGGGCTTGGCCCGCGCCCGACGCGGATGACCTTGAGCCCGGTCGATTGCAGCCCGCGCACGGCAGCCGCCTCCAGATCCGGCGAATGCAGCCGGCCGTCGTAGCCGATGACGATGGAGGCCCCGCCGGCTTCGACCAGCATGGAGCCGTAGGCCTTGGCCGCCGCCTCCACGTCTTCGGGGTTGAGGGTATCGCCGACGACGCCGCGGATATCGTATTCACGCAGGATCGTCGGATGCAGGGGGTGAGCGGTACTCATGCGGCGTCTCCGGCGGTTCCGGGCGCAACCGGCGCGCGCCCGATGGAGGTATAGCTGAACCCGGCTTCGGCCATGTCGTCCGGGTCGTAGATGTTGCGAAGATCGACCATCACCGGCGCCTTCATCAACGATTTCACGCGCTTCATGTCGAGCGCGCGGAATTGGTTCCATTCCGTGACGATGGCCACCGCATCGGCATCGGTCAAAGTATCGTAGGCACCGTCGCACCAATCGACGCCGTCCATGAATTTACCTGCCTCCTCCATGCCTTCGGGATCGTAGGCACGCACCGTGGCGCCCGCGGCCTGCAGGCCGGCGACGATCTCGATGCTCGGCGAATCGCGCATGTCGTCGGTGTTGGGCTTGAAGGTGACGCCCAGGATGGCAATGGTCTTGCCCTGCACGTCGCCGCCGCAGGCCTTGATGATCTTCTCCGCCATGCGGTGCTTGCGCGTGGCGTTGATGTCGACGACGGTGTCGACGATGCGCAAGGGGCTGCCGACCTCTTCCGCCGTCTTGACCAGCGCCAGGGTGTCCTTGGGGAAGCACGAACCGCCGTAGCCCGGCCCCGCGTGCAGGAACTTGCGCCCGATGCGGCCGTCCAGGCCGATGCCCCTGGCCACGTCCTGCACGTCGGCATCGACCACCTCGCAGAGATCGGCGATCTCGTTGATGAAGGTGATCTTGGTGGCCAGGAACGTATTGGCCGCGTATTTGATCAGCTCCGAGGTCTGGCGGGTGGTGAACAGGATCGGCGTTTCCAGCAAATAGAGCGGCCGGTAGAGCTCGTGCATGACCTCGCGCGCGCGTTCGCTCTTGGTGCCGATGACCACCCGGTCGGGCCGCATGAAGTCCTCGATGGCCGAACCCTCGCGCAGGAATTCCGGGTTGGAGACCACGTCGAAGTCGGCGTCCGGCCGTGTTTCGGCGATGATCCGCTCCACCTCGCGGCCGGTACCGACCGGCACCGTCGATTTGGTCACCACCACGGTATAGCCGTCCATGGCCTCGGCGATTTCCTTGGCGGCGGCATAGACGTAAGAGAGGTCCGCATGGCCGTCGCCGCGCCGGCTCGGCGTGCCGACGGCAATGAACACCGCATCCGCGTCCTTGACCGCCGACGGCAGGTCGGTGGTGAAGCTGAGGGAACCGGCATCGACGTTCTGCTTCACCAAAGCATCCAGGCCGGGCTCGTAGATGGGCATCTGGCCGGCTTTCAGCATGTCGATCTTGGCGGTGTCCTTGTCGACGCAAATGACGTCGACACCGAATTCTGAGAAACAGGCACCCGATACGAGTCCGACGTAACCGGTGCCGATCATGGCGATGCGCATGGAAAAACAATCTCCTGATTCAGGCCCTGTGCCGAAACCGGTGCGGCGGGCCTCCGATTAAATAATGTCCTTCAAAACCTCTCGGATGTCGCCGCGCAGATCGTCGCGAGCGGCGGCGAAGGCGACGTTGGCCGACACGAAACCGATCTTGGTGCCGCAATCGAAGCGGCGGCCCTTGAACCGCAACCCATGCAGCGGAATGTCGCCGACCGTCTTGGCCATGGCGTCGGTGAGTTGGATCTCGCCGCCGGCACCGGTCTCGAACTTGTTCAGATGCTCGAACACTTCCGGCTGCAGGATGTAGCGGCCGATGATGGAGAGCGTCGACGGCGCGGTGTCGGGCGACGGCTTTTCCACCAAGCCCTGGGCGCGGGCCAAGTGGCCGTCGTCCTCGGCGACATCGAGAATGCCGTAGCGGTCGGTGTGTTCGCGCGGTACGTCCTCGACCGCGACGATATTGCCGCCCACTTCCTCGTATGCCGCGACCATTTGCTTCAAACAACCGGGCTGGGCCTGGATCAGGTCGTCCGGCAAAAGCACCGCGAACGGATCGCCGGCGATGAACTGACGCGCGCACCAGACCGCGTGGCCGAGACCGAGCGGCCGGCGCTGGCGGGTATAGGCGAGCTTGCCCGGGTCCGGAGCCACACGTTCGACGGCCTCCAGTTCCGCTTCCTTGCCGCGCTCGGCCAGGATCGCCTCCAGCTCGTAGGCATGGTCGAAATGGTCTTCCATCAGGTGCTTGCCGCGGCCGGTAACCAGCACGAATTCCTGAATGCCGGCCTCCATCGCCTCTTCCACCGCGTATTGAATCAGCGGCTTGTCGACGATGGTCAGCATCTCCTTAGGCATCACCTTGGTGGCCGGCAGGAAGCGCGTGCCCAGGCCGGCAACCGGAAAAACAGCCTTGCGAATGGGTTGGACCATGCTGCGCCCCTCGGCAAATTCGTGGTCGGCGGGGTGCCGAATCTGCCGCCTTTGTGCCACAGGCCATCGGAGCCCGCAACATATGGGATTGTAACGGTTTTGTTGCCGCTTGCGGCGGTTGTTTCAGGCTGTTTCGGCGGCCGGTTCAAGAACCGAGAGATTGAGCTCCAGGCGTTCGCCGAGCCACATGGAACGGTCGCGGTGATCGGCCACGTCCTCGCCGGTTTCCGGGTGCACGAGGATGGTCAGGCCGGCCTGGTTGAGCATCAGCCAGGGCACGATCCTTTCGAACTCGGCGGGCTCGAAAGCCGCCTGGTACATGGGCAATGGGTGCGGCCCCACCGGCTGATCGCGCCAGCGCCCCAATTGCACGTCGAATCGCGCCGCCAGCTCCTCGCGCAGCCAAGCCGCCGTCGCGCGCTCCTCGGCGTCACGGAAATAGACATGGGCGTGATAGACGCTGATGCGAGCTGTGTCGGTCATGATTTGCCTTTCAAGAGCACGTCCTTGGCCCGGTTGATCTGCGCCGCCAGGTAGTCGGAGCCGCCGTGATCGGGATGCAGGCCGGCGATCAGGCGGCGGTGCGCCTCCTTGATGTCGGTGGCGCTGGCGGATTCGTCAAGGCCGAGAATCTGCAACGCCTCGGCCCGGTCCATGGTCCCGGAGGAACCGGCATGGCCGCCCCCTTGGCCACCGGGCGCCTCGCCGGCCTGCGCGCGTTCGCGCCAATCGGGGAACTCGCGCTCCAGATAGGCCTCCACCAGGCGCGCCGATTCGTCGTCTTCCAGCCGGCATTCGTTCAGCAACGTCATCAATTCGCCGAATGACAACGCCCCCATGGCGCGCCCGGCGAACGGCCCGGCGATGACCTCGCCAGCCATCTCGCCGCTGGCATGATCGAGGGTCATGCGCAGAAACCGGGTTTCGACGCTGGAGCTTTCGCCGGCCGAAGCCGACCCTGTGCCGGCCTGCGACATGCGGTGGAAGGTCTTGGCCATGCGCGCCACGCTGCGCATGCGCAGGAACCAAGGAATCAGTGCCGGCAACGTGGCGATGGCCCAGCCAAGCCTGCCGGTGAAGACGAAAAACAGCGCAATGGCGCCGACCAGGCCGACCAGCCCCCACTTCAGCACCTTGATCAGGGTGCGCGGGTCGGCCGTCGCATACCAGCGCCCGGCCAGCAGAAAGCCGGCCAGCAAGGCGATACCGAGGATCAGATAGGGCACGCCCGCTCCCCCGCCCTAGCCGTTCCGGTGACGCGCGAGCTGGTCGGTGATCTGGCGCACCTCTCCGCCGCCCGAACGGCTGTGATCCTTGAGCGCCTGGAAACCGCCGCTGGCATAGACCGCGACCGCGCGCAGCAGTTCCGTCAGCGTCTGCGCCGAGGCGGCATCGAAACTGAAATAGGCGCCGCCCGACAGCTTGGCGATCTGCTGAAAGGCAAAGGCCGCCAGTTGGTCGGCTCCTTCATGGAACATGAAGCAGGGCAGCCCCAGCAGGCCCAACTCGCCGGCGACGGCGCCGACGGCGTCGATATCCTCCTCGAAGCAGTCGCCGACATAGACCAGCGCATCGATCTTGCGCCGCTTCTGTTCGTTACGCGCATGCTTCAAAACCTTGGCCACCTGCGTCTCGCCGGCCAGGCAGGTGACCGACGTCATCAGCCTGAGCAGTTCCGGGCCGTTCGAGGTCCAGGGACTGACCTTGAATTCGCCGAAGCCGCGGAAGAAGGCCAACTGGATATCGAGCCCGCCCAAGGACGAGGCGGCCTGGAACATCTCGGCCTGGATATGCGCCGCCCGGTCCCACGTGGGCTGGCGGCTGGCGGTGGCGTCGAGCCCGAACAACAACCGCCCGCCGGAGCCCGGCGCCTTCCCCTTGGGAATGGCGGCGGCCTTCTGCAGGAAGGCATCGACACCGGCGGAAGCCGCGCGGTCGGGAACTTTCGGATCGTCGCTCATAGCCAGAAGATAGTAGCACGCGCCGGGCGTTGCCACGCCCGCGAAACTCAGGTGGCGGCGGCGCCGGTTTGCGCCGATTGCAGCGGCGCCAAGCCCAAGGCATTGACGATGGTGTAGACCTCCTGGCGCGCGGCGTGGTGCGAATGGCTGAGCGCCTTCGGCCCGGCGGCGTCCTTCAGGTCCAAGATCGTCAGCCCGACCAGGAACAGCTCGCGGAAGATCACCCGCTCGCCGAAGCCAGGCACGGCGCGGAAGCGGATGCGCTCCGCCAGTTCACGCACCAGGCGTTCCATCTCGCGCTTGTTGTGGGCGTCCAGGCTGGACAGACGGTTGCGCATGACGATCCAGTCGATGGAACCGCCGTCGCGGTCGGCGCGCACCTTCTTCTGTTCCCACACCATTTCGGCGTAGTGGCTGGGCCCCATGATGGCGAACCGGGTGCCGTCCACGTGCGCCAGCACGTCGAAATCCACCAGGCTGTCGTTGATCGGCGTCACCAGCGTGTCGGCATAGGAATGTGCCAGACGCGACAGCGCGCTGGCGCTGCCGGGCGTGTCGATGATGACCACGTCATGGTTGATCCACGCCCCCTCGATCAACAGCCTGAGCCGTTCGCACTCGGCCTCGAGCTCGGCCTTGCCGGCGGCTTCCTTGGCCGGGTCGACGGTGTAGTGGTCGGGCATGCCGACGTCGCGCCCCGACGTCTTGATGAACTTCTCGCGGTTGGCGACATAACGGCTGAGCGTGCCCTGACGGGCATCGACGTCGATGCTGGCGACCGAGCGCCCCTGCTGCAGCAGCGCCACGATCAGATGCATGGCGGTGGTCGATTTGCCGCTGCCCCCCTTCTCGTTGCCGATGACGATGACGTGCGCGCGCCGGCCCGGTTCGGCGCTGCGTTTTCTCGCACCGAGACCGAACAGCGCCATCAGGCGGGCCTTACCCAGATCGAGGTGTCGTGAAAGACGCCGCCGCCGGCTGGCGGGCCCCGGTCGGCACTGACCAGGACGTTGATCCCCTTCCCCGCGCCGAAATCGGCGCCGGGCCAGATGCCCTCGACGATCACCGTGTCGGCGCGAAGGCCGTCGGCCGGGCGCACCGGCAGGACCACGTCGCCCTGCTCGTTGCCGAGGCGGACCTTATCGCCGTCGGCCAGCCCCAGCCCCGCGCAGGCATCCGGGTGCATCAGCGCGCGCGGTTCGATCTCCTTGGCGCGGTTCGACGCCATTTCGGTGAAGGTGGAATTCAGGAACCGGCGCGCCGGCGGCACCACCAGGCGGAACGGTTTCTCGTCCGTCACCTCGTCGATGTTGGTCAGGTGGTCGGGCAGCTTCGGCATGATCGCGTGGTCGGGACCGATGGCCGACCAGTCGGGGGCGAAATGGAACTTGCCGTCGGCATGGCCGAAGCCGTCGACGAAGTGGTTCTCCGCCCAGGTCTTGCTCATGTCGATCCAGCGCATATCGCAGGCTTCCTCGAAGCCCGGCAGGCCGGAACGCTTGAGGCTGTCGTCGATCAGCTCGGCGCCGGTCATGTAGAAGCCCGGATGGTTGGAGCCGAGCCGCTGGCCCAACGCACAAAGCACGTCGTGGTTGGAGCGGCACTGGTCGAAGGGCTCGATCACCGCGCGGTGCACCTGCAGATACATATGGCCGCCGCCCCGGTAGTAGTCCTCGTGCTCCAGGAACATGGTCGCCGGCAATACGATGTCGGCGTACTTGGCCGTGTGGGTCATGAACTGCTCGTGCACGCAGAGGAACAGGTCGTCGCGCGCCAGCCCCTTCAGCACCAGGTTGGTATCCGGCGCCACATCGGCGGGGTTGGTGTTCTGGATCAGCATCGCCGTCACCGGCGGCCCGCCGAGCAAGCTCTCTTCCTCGCGGTCGAGCACCGCGCCGATGCGGCACATGTCGAGCTGGCGGATGGTCGGGTCGCGGACGTCGAGGCCTTTGATCAGGGTCTGGTCGATGCCGGCATAAAGCGCCCGGTTGGAATGCAGCGCGCCGCCACCCTTGTGTTGCCAAGCGCCGGTGACCGTCGGCAGGCAGGTTACCGCATGAACGTTGGCGGAGCCGTTACGGCTGCGCGAGAAGCCGTAGCCGACGCGGACGAAGCTCCGTTTGGTGCCACCGAACAACCTGGCGAAAGCGACGATGTCTTCCGCCGGCACACCGGTGATCGGTTCCGCCCATTCGGGCGAGCGGGCCGCGAGGTGCGCTTCCAGGTCGGCCGGGAAATCGGTATGGCTTTCGAGGAATTCGCGGTCGGCCATGCCTTCCTTGAACAGCACGTGCATGACCGCGCAGGCGAGCGCGCCGTCGGTGCCGGGACGCACCGGGATGAACATGTCGGCGGCCTCGGCGGTCGGGGTCTTGTAGACATCGACGACGACCAGCTTGGCGCCGCGCGCCTTCCTGGCCCGGGCCACGTGGGTCATGAAGTTGACCTGGGTGGTGACGGGATTGCCGCCCCAGACCACGATGACGTCGGATTCGATCACCTCGCGCGGATCGACACCGCGCACCACGCCGACGCCCGCCTGCCAGCCGTTCGACGCCAGCGGCACGCAGATGGTCGGGTCCATGCCGGAATAGTTCATGGCGTGGCGCAGCCGCATCAGCCCGTCGCGCTGCAGCAATCCCATGGTACCGGCGAAGTCGTAGGGCCAGACCGTCAAGGGCCCGAGTTCGGCCGCGGCGCGCTTGAAGTTGTCGGCGACCTCGTCCAGGGCCTCGTCCCAGGAAATCTCGGCGAACTTGCCGTCGCCCTTGGCGCCGACGCGCTTCAACGGCTTGCCCAGCCGCGCCGGGTGGTGCACGCGCTCGCGGTAGGCCGCCACCTTGGCGCAGACGACGCCCATGGTGTAGTCGTTGTCCTTGGCGCCGCGCACCTTGCCGATGGTCTTGGAATCCAAGCGCTCGATCTCCAGCGCGCAGGTGCTGGGGCAATCGTGCGGACAGGCCGACGGAACGTAGCCGGGCGATAGATAGTTCAAGACGAGACCCTTCCCAATTTTGCCCCGAATCTAGCGCGCGGCCGTTGCAGCGGCAAGAATTCGCTCAAGCACGCCTTGCCCGCGGCGCGGGCCTGGGCGATCATCCGCCCATGGCGGCACGGCTCGGAATCACCTGGCAGATCTCGGACAGTCACGGTTGGGGCGTTTTCGGGCTCAATCTGGCGCTCAACCTGATCCGCAGGGGCGGCCCGGCGCCGCTGCTGTTCACCCCGCCGCTGTTGAGCGAAACGCCGACGGAACTCATCCCCTTCATCGAAGAGCAGACGAAGGTGCAGGCCCAGGTCCTGGACCCCGCCGGCGGTGGCGAGGTGCGGGTCGGTGGCGTCACCATCCTGCATGCGCTGGCCAACGGTTTCCGCCGCCGCGACGCGATCCGGGGCGGCACCGATATCGGCTTCATTTTCTTCGAGCAGGGCGGCATCGACGCCGACGCCCGCGCCCGCGCCGCAGAGTTCCGGCGCATCCTGGCGGGCTCGAGTTGGAACCGCGATTACGCCCGCGCGCGCGGCATCGACAACATCGACTTCGTCGCCCAGGGGGTCGATACGTCGGTGTTTCACCCCGGTTCCGCAAGCGGCGCCTACCGCGACCGCTTCACGGTGTTTTCCGGCGGCAAGCTGGAACCGCGCAAGGGCCAGGACCTGGTGCTCGCCGCCTTCAAAATCTTCCATGCCCGCCACCCGGAGGCGCTTCTGGTGACTTCGTGGCGGAACGCCTGGCCGGAAAGCGCCAAGGGCATGAGCGCCTCGGTGCATATCGAGCACGAGCCGGAAACCGGCCCCGACGGCGAACTCGACATCCGCGGCTGGGCGGCCGCCAACGGCATCGCGGAAGACGCCTTCATCGACTTGGGCTGGGTGCCGAATACCCAGATGGCGGCGATATTGCGCGACATGGACGCGGCCGTCTTCGCCAACCGCTGCGAGGGCGGCACCAACCTCGTCGCCATGGAGACGATGGCCACGGGCGTTCCCTGCCTCTTGTCGGCCAATACCGGGCACCTGGACATCATCGCAGACGGCAACTGCTATCCCCTCGCCGACCAGCGCGCGTTGGCGCCCGAGGGCAGCGTCACCGACATGTGGCGCGAAAGCCAAGTGGACGAGATCGTCGCCCAGCTCGAGGCCGTCCATGCCGACCGAGAGGCGGCCCGGCGCATCGGCGCGGCCGGTGCGGAATTCATGGCCGGCATGTCGTGGCAACACCAGACGGAGCGATTGCTCGACGCCATCCGCGACCTTGTGTGAACCGACAACGGGCAAGCAGCGGTTAACCTTTTTTCACTACTTTGTTAGATTGAACCCGTGCAAGAACGAAGCCCCACAGAGGAACTCCCGTGACCATCCGGCCACCAACGATCGCTTCCATCCTTCTTTTCGCCGCGCTGGCCGCCGGCCTGCCTGCGACGAGTTCGGCGCAGCAGCCGAACGAGCCCGCGACCCAGCAAAGCACCGATAACGGCCCGGGGTTCGTCCGCATCCAGGGCCGCGACGGCCCGGGCGGCTTGGCCCCTCCCGTCGGCGGCACCGAGGTCTTGCTCGACCTGCGCGAGGAGATGCGCAAATTCATCCAGTCGATCTCGCGTTACGCCCGGAGCCAGCGCCCGAACTTCGGCATCATCGTGCAGGACGCCAGCGAGCTGCTGATCAAGCGCGACGCCGTCGACGAAACCCGAACCTCGCCGGCACGGACCTACATGCGCTCCATCGACGGCATCCTGGCGCAGGGCCTGTTCTACGACATCCGCACGCCCGGCCGGCCGCCGCCGCCCGACCGCCAGGCAGGGCTGCTGTCGCGCGTCGAATTCGCCAAGAAGAACGGGTTGCAGGTTTTCACACTGGATTTCGGCGAAGGCCGCGCCATCGTCAACGGCGCGCGCAAACAGGCCGCCGAACGCGGCTACATCTCGACCGTCGCCAATGTGCCGTTCACCGACATCTCCAGCCTGCCCGACTATCCCAAGCGGCCTTTCGACGAGAACTCCCGCTCGATCCTGGCCCTCAATCAGGTCAAGAATTTCGCCATCCTGACCAACTCCCAGGCGTTCGGCCGCCAGGACCAGTTCGTGCTGAAGATGCACGACAACAACTACGACCTGATCGTCGTCGACGTGTTCCACGGCCGCAAGCCGCTCAGCCGCCAGGCGGTGGAGACGCTGAAATACAAGAAGGTCGGCGCCAAGCGCCTGGTCTACGCGATGATGGATATCGGCAGCGCCGCCAGCTACGCCTTTTACTGGAAGGACAACTGGCGGGAGGGCTCACCCTCCTTCATCAATGCCCCGGTGCGCGAAGACCCGGACCGCTACTGGGTGCAGTTCTGGCGGCCGGGCTGGCAGCAGGTGATTTCAGGCAGCGCCAATTCCTATACCTACGGCCTGATCGCGCAGGGCTTCGACGGCGTGATCCTGACCGGCGCCGAAGCCTTCAAGTTCTTCGAAGGCGGCGGCGTCGAGGAAACCGAGGAAGGCAACTGACGCCCTCTCCGTGGATCACTTGCCGTAGACCAGTTCCGGCAGCCACAGCGACAGTTCCGGCACGTAAGTGATCAGCACCAGTTGCGCCAGCATCAGCCCGATGAACGGCAGCACGCCCTTGATCACGGTGCCGATGGGCGCGTCCGAGATCGACGACAGCACATAGAGGTTGAGCCCGATCGGCGGGCTGATCAACGCCAGTTCCATGTTCACCGTCACCACCACCGCGTAGTGGATGGTGGAAATGCCAAGCGAATCCAGCAGCGGCAGCACCAGCGGCACGGTGATCAGGATTACCGCGAAGACCTCAAGGAACATGCCGAGCACCAGCATCAGCAGGTTCATGATCAACAGGAACTGCCAGGCCTGAAGCTCCTGCTCGACGATGAAATTGACCAGCGCGTCGGCGATGCCTGCACCGGTGATCCAGTGCCCAAAGGCGAGCGCGCCCATGATGATGAAGACGATGCTCGCCGTCATCTTGATGCTCTCGGCCATGACGCCGGGCACCTCGCCCAGCGTGACGCCGCGATAGAACAGCACGCTGGCCAGGATGGCGACGAAAGCGGCGATGCCGGCGGCTTCGGAAACGGTGACGATGCCGCTATAGATGCCGCCCAGGATGATCACCGGTATCATCAGTGCCGGGATGGCGCGAATATTGACCCGCTTGAATTCCTCGATGGGCATCCGCTCCTCGACCGGATAGTCGTTCTTGCGGGTGTAATACATGATCCACAGCACGAACATGCCGGCCTGCATCAGGCCCGGCACGACGCCGGCCAGGAACAGCCTGGGCACCGATTCTTCCGCAATTATGGCGTAGACGATCATCGCCAGGCTGGGCGGAATCAGGATGCCCAGCGTGCCCGACGCACCGACCACGCCGAGCGCGAAGTGGTCCTCGTACTTGCGGCTGATCATCGCCGGAATCAGGATCGTGCCCATGGCCAGCGCGGTCGCCACCGAGGAGCCGCAGATGGCGGCGAAGATGGTCGTCGCCAGCACGCAGACAAGCGCCAAGCCACCGCGCGCGTGGCCGACCCAGGCCTGGGCGCAATCGATGAGCGCGCGGGCGATGCCGCCCTTCTGCATGAAGGTGGCGGCCATGACGAAGAACGGAATGGCGATGATGGTCAGCGAGTTCAGGTGATCGACGAACAGTTGCGGCAGGCCGATCAGCGGCGCGTCCTCATGCCAGAACAGGATCAGCGACAGCAGCCCGAGCGACAGAAAGATCGGCATGCCGATGCCGAGGAAAGTGAACAACATGCCGAGAACGGCGACGGGGGACATGGCCTCGGCTCCTTAACTACTTGTCGCGAACCACGTCATCATCGGTGATGACCATGGTTTCTGCGTCGAACATGAACAGATAGCGGGCGAGCCGCATGAGATAGCGGATGATCATCAGCCCGAAGCCGATCGGCATGCCCGCGTAGTAGATGAACAGCGGGAACAGGATCGAGCTTTCGGAACGCTCGTCCAGGTCATAGGCGAACATCACGACGTCGATGGCGAACCAGAACGCGACGCCGCAGAACAGCAGACCGGCCAGGCAGTTGACGATCTCCAGGGTGCGCTGGGTGTTGTGGGAGAACATCCGCACAATGATATCGGCACGCACATGGCGACCTTCCTCGACAAGGCTGGAACCGCCCAGGAAAATGCCCCAGACGACGAAATAGATGACGAACTCGGAGCCCCAGTCGGGCAGGTAACGCGGAAAGAAGTAGCGCGTGCCGACCTCGAAACAGATCAGCGCCAAGGCCATCATCGCCAGGACCCCCATCAGGAAATCCTCGGTCTTGGCCCAAAGTTTGAGAATCATGGTGCCGCCCCCGCTCACTGTGTTTGGGCGCATGCAGGTACGCGAAAGGGCCGGCCGGGGTTACCCCCGGCCGGCCCGGTTCACGTGATTACATGGCAGCCTGCAGACGCTTGACGTAGTCGACGTCCATCTTGAGCTTCTTGACCAGCTCGTCCTGACCGGCCAGCAGCTTCTTGCGCATCTTGGCAAGATCGGCATCCGACGCATCGATGCGCGCGATACCGTTCTTGGCGCCTTCTTCGCGGGCCGAGTTCTGACGCATTTCAGCGGTCTTGCGGATGTCGTCGATGCTGGCTTCCCAGGTGTTGACGATCAGGTCCTGCAGGTCCTTGGGCAGCTTGTCCCAGGCGCGCAGGCTCATCACCGGCACATACTGGAAGAACGACTGGTTGTCGTCATAAGCGTACTTGAGGCCCGAGTCCCAGAGCTTGGCGCTACGCACCGATTCGTGCGTGGTCAACACGCCATCCACGGTGCCGCGCTGCAGCGCCTGCGGCACGTCCGGCCAGGCGATCTTGATCGCCTTGGCGCTGAAGGCCTCATAGCGCAGAAGGTTGGCGGCGCCGCCCGGCGCACGCATCTTCAGGCCCTTGAGGTCGTCGTGGCTGGTGACCTTCTTGTTAACGAAGAACATCTGGCCGAAGCCCAGGTCCATCCAGCGGCCGATGACCTTGACCTTGAGCTTCTTCTCCAGGCGCGCTTCCAGTTCCTTGCCCATCGGGCCGTCCCAGACCTTGTACTGGCCCTGGCGGCCGACGCCGTAGAACATCGGCAGGCCCGGCGCGTTGAACTCGGGCACGAATTTGCCCATGTGCCAGGTGCCCGGCAGGCCCATGTCGAGCGCGCCCTGACCGAGCGCCGTCGGCACGTTGGTGCCCTTGTACTTGGAAGCACCGTGGAACACCTTCATTTCCAGGCGGCCGCCGGATTTCTTGTTGATCTCCTCAACGAATTTCAGGACCGAAATGTTGCGGACGTGGTTGGGACCGGTCTCGAGCGAGATATCGATCTTGTAGTCAGCGGCCTGGCCAGGGCCGGCGAAAGCCAGAGCCACCGCGGCTGCGGCAGCGAACGTCTTAAACTTAAACATGAACTCCTCCCCTTTGGATGGAACGCATATGCACGCGCTTACGAAGATAGCAACGCAATAACCTCCGAATGGTGCATGTTTTTGCACTTCTCGCTGGTTCTGTGATTGATCGTGATCAATCGGTCGCAAATCTACACCGAGCCAGCATTGTCAGAAAGCTCTAAGGAAAAAGACCTGTCCGGACAACCAATTATTTTCCAAAGCGGAAACGGTGCCATCGCGGCGGTCCGGAGCGGCGCGAGCGCGCCGTCGCGGCAATGCCGCCGAGCCGGACACATCTTTCTGGCACCCGGGCGAAGGCGCGCTAAAATGGCGGAACGCCTTTCAGGGGGAACATCCGGGGGACTTAAAAAGGTGCTGAACAAAGCCGACAGCTACGATGACCTGTATGCCGGTTTCCAGTGGGAAATCCCGCCCAGCTTCAACATGGGCGTCGACGTTTGCGACAAGCACGCCGCCGCCACGCCCGACAAGCCGGGCCTGATCGTCGCCGGCCCCGACAGCGACGACGTCATCTACACCTTCCGCGACCTGAAGCGGCTCTCCGACCAGCTCGCGAACCTGTTGATCGCCAAGGGCGTCCGTCGCGGCGACCGCGTCGGCATCTTCCTCAGCCAATCGGTGGAGGCCGCCATCGCGCATGTGGCGGCCTGGAAGATGGGCGCCATCTCGATCCCGTTGTTCACGCTGTTCGGTGAGGACGCGCTCTCGTTCCGGCTCCAGGATTCCGGCGCCAAGGCGCTGATCACCGACATCGACCAGTTGCACAAGCTGGACGGCATCCGGGCAGACCTGCCGGCGCTGGAGACCGTGCTGGTCGTCGGCGCGGAAAAGGACGGCGGCGATTTCGCGGATTTCTGGAACGCCATGGCCGCCGCCGGCGATACGTTCGATCCCGTCGACACCGCCGCCGAAGATCCGTCGTTCATCTGCTATACGTCCGGCACGACAGGCAACCCGAAGGGCGCGCTGCATGCGCATCGGACCATGTTCGGGCACCTCTCCGGGATGGAGATGTTCCACGACCTGTTCCCCGAACCCGGCGACTTGATGTGGACGCCGGCCGACTGGGCCTGGATCGGCGGCTTGATGAACTGCCTGATGTGTTCGTGGCACCACGGCGTCACCAACCTCGCCTACCGGGCCAAGAAATACGACCCGGAAGAGGCGCTGCGGCTGATGGCCAAGTATGGCGTGCGCAATACCTTCATGCCGCCGACGGCCCTCAACCTGATGCGCCAGGTGCCGGACATCCCGTCCTTCGGCACCGATCTCCGCACCGTCGCGGTGGCCGGCGAGCCCATGGGCGCGGAACTGTTGCAATGGGGCCGCGACAGTTTCGGCCTCACCTTCAACGAATACTACGGACAGACCGAGTGCAACCTGGTGCTCGCCAACTGCCAGCGGATCATGGAAGTAAAACCCGCCCACATGGGCCGCGCCGCGCCGGGCCACCTGGTCGAGGTCATTGACGAGGACGGCACCGTGCTGCCACCCGGCACCGAGGGAGAGATCGGCGTTAAGGCGGCGGGCGATCCGGTGCTGCTGCTCCAGTACTGGAACAACAAGGAAGCATCGGACGTCAAGATCGCCAATGGTTTCTGGCGCATGGGCGACGCCGCGGTGAAGGACGAGGACGGCTACTTCCGTTTCGTCGGCCGTGCCGACGACGTCATCACGACGGCCGGCTACCGCGTCGGCCCCGGCGAGATCGAGGACTGCCTGACCAAGCACCCGGCCGTCGCTTTGGCCGCCGCCGTCGGCGTGCCCGACCCGGTCCGCACCGAAGCGATCAAGGTATTCATCAAACTCGCGGACGGGCACAACGGCGGCCCTGGGCTGGAAGACGAAATCCGCGCCTATGTGAAGACGCGCCTGAGCCCGCACGAGTATCCGCGCCTGATCGAATTCGTCTCCGATCTACCGATGACGGCAACCGGCAAGATCCGCAGGAAGGAACTGCGCGACGCCGAAATCGCCAAAATGGAGCAGGCATGAGCGACCGCGCCGATCAGGGAACTTTCGATTACATCATCGTCGGCGCCGGCTCGGCCGGCTGCGTGCTGGCCAACCGGCTGAGCGAGGATGCGAACACCCGGGTCCTCTTGCTGGAAGCCGGCGGCAAGGACAGCTACCACTGGATTCATATCCCGATCGGGTATCTATTTTGCATGGGCAACCCGAAGACCGACTGGATGATGACCACCGAGCCCTCGGAAGGTCTCAACGGCCGCGCCCTTCCCTACCCGCGCGGCAAGGTGCTCGGCGGCTGTTCGTCGATCAACGGCATGATCTACATGCGCGGCCAATCCGCCGACTACGACCAGTGGCGCCAGCTCGGCAACACCGGCTGGGGTTGGGACGACGTGCTGCCCTATTTCCGCAAGTCCGAGGACTACCACCTGGGTTCCACCGACACCCACGGCGCCGGCGGCGAATGGCGGGTGGAGAAGCAGCGGTTGTCGTGGGAAATCCTCGATACCTTCCTGGAAGCGGCGAAGGAGATCGGGCTGCCGGAACTCAACGACTTCAATTCCGGCGACAACGAGGGCGCCGGCTATTTCGAGGTCAACCAGACCAAGGGCGTGCGCATGAGCACGGCGCGCGCCTTCCTGAAACCGGTCATGCACCGTCCCAACCTCCACGTGCTTACGCATGCCCATACAACGTCGCTGACCTTCGACGGCCCGCGCGTCACCGGCATCGAGTTCGATTTGGGCGGCACGCCGGCGGTGGCGAACGCATCGGGTGAGGTGATCCTCGCGGCCGGCGCGGTCAACACACCGAAACTATTGGAGCTCTCCGGCATCGGGCGCGGCGAGGTGCTGTCCAAGTTCGACATTCCGGTGCGTCACGAACTCAAGGGCGTCGGCGAGAACCTGCAGGACCATTTGCAGATCCGCACCGTCTACAAGGTGAAGAACGTCAAGACCCTGAACGAACGCGCCAACAGCCTGACCGGCAAGATCGGCATGGGCCTGCAATATGCGCTGTTCAAGAAAGGCCCGCTGACCATGGCGCCGAGCCAGTTCGGCATGTTCGTGAAAAGCGACCCGCGCATCGCCACGCCGGATTTGGAATACCACGTGCAGCCCTTGAGCACCGACAAGCTGGGCGAGCCGCTGCACCCCTTCCCGGCCGTCACCACCTCGGTCTGCAACCTGCGCCCGGAAAGCCGCGGCACCATTCACATCAAGTCGCCGGACCCGGCCGAGCATCCGTCGATCGCGCCGAATTACTTGTCCGCCCAAACCGACCGCGACGTGGCGGCGAAATCGATCAAGCTGACGCGGCGCATCATGGCGACGCAAGCGGTGGCCAAGTATGAGCCCGAGGAGTTCCTGCCCGGCGCCCATATCCAGACCGACGAGGAACTGGCGCGCGAGGCCGGCAATATCGCCACCACCATCTTCCATCCGGTCGCCACCTGCAAAATGGGCTCGGACCCGATGGCGGTGGTGGATAACAGGCTCCGGGTGCACGGCCTTCAGGGGCTGCGCATCGTCGACGCCTCGGTGATGCCGACGATCACGTCGGGCAACACCAACTCACCGGTAATCATGATCGCCGAGAAGGCATCGGATATGATCCGCCAGGACCGCCGGTGACGCGGCCCATTGCATAAACCCTTACTCAATTAGATAATTGGTTATAGTGTTATGCCTTTGGAGTTGATTGGCGCCGAGGCTGGATGCCGAAAAGAGCAAAGGACGCTAAAATCGATCTTCTCGTCGCGGCACTCGACCACATGCGCCACGGCGTTCTCATCCACGACCAAAACCTGACAATTCTTCATATCAACGCCCTTGCCCGCGACCTGATCCGCATCACGGAAGACGACGCGGCAATCGGCGAGTCCATGGAAAAGCTGATCCGGGCCAACGCGGAGCACGGCGGTTACGGCGGCGAAGGGTCGGTCGAGGAGCGCATCGAAAAGCGGCTTCGCCAGGCCCGGAATTTCACCCCCTTTTACGAAGAGCGCCCAACCTATTACGGCACCTACATCGAAGTCCGCGGCCAGCCGATCGGCGACGACGGCTTCGTCATCACCTATACTGATATTACCCGGCGCGTGAGGACGGAAGCCTCCGCCAGGCGCAGCGAACGCCGATTTCAGGATTTCGTCGCCTCGTCGTCGGATTGGCTCTGGGAGATCGACGAAGACCTTCGGTTTACCTTCGTTTCCAATCGCGCGGTCGAGGTTCTCGGCTTCGATCCCGAACTATTGATCGGGAAGCGCCCTTGGGATGACCTCCCGGAAGAGCAGTTGAACGAGAACTGGCTGGCCGTGATCGACGCCATTGAAAACCACAAGCCATTTCGGAATTTCGAATACGAGACGATCAACGCCAAGGGAAGAACGAAGTGGATTTCCGTTTCCGGGATTCCGATCTTCGACGATGATCTTCGGTTCCAGGGTTTCCGGGGAACCGGCACCGATATCACGGAACGGGAAACGACGCGGAAAGCATTGACTGAAAGCGAAGAGCGTTTCCGCAGTTTCGCGGAGACCATGTCGGATTGGCTGTGGGAAACCGACCCGGACTCCCGCTTCACCTACATCTCCGAAAACAGTGAAGAGGTTCTTGGCGTTGCCGCAAGCGATGTCATCGGCAAAAGCCGGCTTGAAGTTCACGGCCCGGACTATCTGAGCGACGCATGGAAAGAACTGCGCGACGCCATCGCGGCCCGAAAACCTTTTAACGATTTTCAGTATCTGAGACATCGCGCCAACCAGTATGTCTCTCTCTCGGGCATTCCGTTGTTTGACGGGAATGGCGAGTTCTTGGGATACCGAGGCACCGGCACCGATGTTACCGAACAGCGCCAGGCCCGAGACGCACTGGCAAGGAGCGAGAACAAGTTCCGAGATTTCGCCGAGGTGGCCTCCGACTGGCTATGGGAGATGGACGCCGATTTGCGCTTCACTTTCATCAGTTCGAAGTTCGAGGAACTGACGGGCATGGGCACAAACGACGTGATCGGCAAGACGCGGGAGGAAACCGCCGGCATTCAATATTCGACCGATTTGTGGAATCCGGTCAAAGACGCCGTCGCGCAACGCAAACCGTTCCGGAACTTCGAATACCGCAGGGTCTGGCCGGACGGAACGGAGCGCGATTTCTCGATTTCCGGCATTCCCATCTTCGACAATGACGGCGCTTTTGCCGGTTATCGCGGAACCGGATCGGATATCACCGAGAAAAAGAAAACCGAAACCGAACTGGCGCGCAGCGAGCAGCGCTTCCGGGGCTTCGCCGAAACCATGTCCGATTGGCTTTGGGAAATCGATACTGAAGAGCGGTTCACTTATATATCTGAAAACGCGGAAGATATCTTAGGCATTCCGCGCGATCAGGTTCTCGGCAAGTCCCGCTACGACATCCACGGCGACCATTACCTCTCCGACAACTGGAAGCCTGTCCGCGACGCCATCAAAAACAGGCAGCCCTTCCAGAACTTCCAATACCGAAGGTATCGGGTGGACAGGTACATGTCCCTGACGGGCGCACCCATCTTCGACCAAGATGGTGTGTACGTCGGGTTCAGGGGGACGGGGACCGACATTACCCAACAGCGGAAGGCCGAGATCGCCCTGGAAGAGAGCGAGAAGCGATTCCGGGGTTTCGCGGAAACGGCTTCCGATTGGTTTTTCGAACTCGACGAAAAGGTCCGCGTTACGTTTGTTTCCGAAAACGCTGAAACCATCACCGGTATTCCAGCGACCAAGCTCATCGGCCGAACCGCCGCCGAGGTGATAGGCGACGTCTATATCACCGACGAATGGCGCCAGTACCGCGAAGCCGTCGACAACCGAAAACCGTTCAGGGATTTTCGCTACAGGGCTGGATTCAATCAAGGTCCGACCAAAATCATTTCCCTCTCTGCCCTGCCGTTATTCGACGATAACGGCGACTTCAAGGGATATCGGGGAACCGGCGCGGATGTGACCGAGCAACAAGCGGTGTTCGACCGCGCGACGCTTGCCGAACAGCAACTGCGCACCGCCATCGATTCTCTGCCTGACGGCTTCGCGGTCTTCGATGAAGACGACGTGCTATTGATGTGCAACGAACGTTTCCGGGAAATCTATTGGCAATCCGCCGACCTGTTGGTTCCGGGAAAGGTTTTCAGGGACATGATCGCGGAAGGGCTGCGCCGCGGCCAGTATCCGGACGGCATCGGACGGGAAGAGGAGTATCTCGAAAATCGCCTGAAACTACGTGAGCGCGGCGCGACGAATATCGAGCAGAGGCTTCCCGACGGCCGATGGGTGCGGCTGACGGACCGCCGCACGCCGTCCGGTGGCATGGTGTCTCACCGGGTCGATATCACCGAACTCAAAACGGCCGTCGAGGTCGCGGAACATGCCAACCAGGCTAAGTCCCAATTCCTGGCCACCATGAGCCACGAAATCCGCACCCCCATGTCGGGCGTCATGGGCTTCGCGGACATGCTGCTGGAAGACGACCTGCCGAATGAAAGCCGGGAAAAGGTCTATCGGATCAAGGATGCCACGCACGCGCTCCTGGCCATCATCAACGACATCCTCGACGTCTCGAAACTGGAGGCCGGCAAAATGGAAATCGAGAAGATCGATTTCCTGTTGCCGCAGTTGATCGACAGCGTGGTGTCGCTATTCCAGGAAAAGCGCCAGGATGCGCGACGCAAGGCGCTGCACCTGTCCGTGTCCATCGCGGACGACTGTCCTGGCGCGATCAATTCCGATCCGATGCGGTTACGCCAGATACTGGTCAACCTCATCGGGAACGCGGTGAAATTCACGACCGACGGCACGGTTGACGTTTCGGCGACGCGCGCGACGAACGGCGACGGGCGGGAGATGCTGCGTTTCGACATCACGGATACAGGGATCGGCATCGCGCCCGATGTCATCGCCAATCTGTTCCAGGATTTCTCCCAGGCGGATGCCTCGATCTCGCGCCAGTTCGAAGGGACGGGTCTGGGGCTTGCCATCTGCCGGCGGCTCGTCGAACTGATGGGGGGCGATATCTGGGTCGAGAGCGAACTCGAAAAGGGAAGTACGTTTTCGTTCACCCTGCCGCTCGTGGAAGCTGTCCAGGACGCATCAGACCTGACTTTCGAAAGGGCGAGCGCAACCGTCTCGCTCACGCCGAACCGGCAACTCGATATCCTCGTTGCCGAAGACAACAAACTGAACCAGCGGATCATTTCCGCAACGCTCGATTCGTTCGGCCACCACTACAAGATCGTCGGCAACGGCCGCGACGCCGTCCAAGCCTTAAGCGAAAACGATTTCGACCTCGTCTTGATGGACGTTCGCATGCCGGAGATGTCCGGCCCCGACGCGACACGCATGATTCGGAAACTGGGCAACGGCAAGGCAGACATCGCGATTATCGCGCTCACCGCCGACGTAACCGAAGACCACCAAAGCCAATACTCCCAGGCAGGAATGGACGGTGTTGTCGCGAAACCGATCGACCGTCAGGCCCTCGCTTCGGCAATCAATGCCGCGCTGAAGGAGGAGATTTTCACGCCGCAAGAGATCGCCTCGCCCGATTGCGCTTCATCCCACGGGAGCGAAGACGCCGATACGGATGCCGCCGCCTTGGCCGCGGTCGAGGACTTCTTCGCTGAACTCGACTCTCTGGCCGGCAATGGCAAGTCTTCCGACTGACGGCGACTACGGTGCCGAATTGTCTCAGCCGAACCGCAGCATCGCCCCGTCGACCGGGATCGCGGCGCCGTTGATGTAGCGCGCCAGTGGCGAGGCCAGGAACACCATCAGCACCGCCAGATCCTCTGGCTCACCGAAATAGCCGGCAGGGATGTAGGCATCGATGAAGGCCTTGCGGCTCTCCTCCGTCGGATAGAGGTTGTTGCGGATCTGGTCGGAGTTGATGCGTCCGGGCGCGATGGTATTGACCGTAATGCCGTGCCCCGCCAACTGCATCGACAACGAGCGCGACCACGATTGCAATCCCGCCTTGGCCGCCATCGCCGCGTTCGGCGCCGGCGACACCATGGCGCCGGTGGTATTGATGATACGGCCCCAGTTCTGTGCCTGCATGCCGGGCGCGAGAGCCGCCGTCACTTGGCGCGCGGCCGCGAAGTTGAGCTGGTAGGACTTGGTCCAGTGCTCCTCGTCCCATATGTCGTCCATGGGGTGCGAGGCGCCGGCGTTGTTGATCAGAATATCGATGGTGCCGCCGGCGGCATCCAGCGCCGCGGCGGTGATCGCGTCGCAGCCGTCCTGGCTGTCGAGAACGCCGGCAATGGTGACCGGTGGCGCGCCGCCGGCCTCGATGATCTCGTTCGCCAGTGCGTCGAGCGCTTCGGCGCGGCGTCCGGTGAGAACCAGGTTGACGTCCTCCTCGGCGAACAGCTTCGCCGCCGACGCGCCGATGCCGGCGCTGGCGCCGGTGATCAATACCCATTTTCCGGTGAGTTGCAGGTCCATGTCGTGCCTTTGTCGTCTTGCGGTGCCTGCCTGTGAACTTGGGCGCTTACGTCCGCCAGTTCAACAGCCACTTCTCGGCGCGGCCAATGAGCCAGGCGACGGAGAGCCCCAGCACCGACAGCATGGCGACACCGGCGATCAACTGGTCGGTGGCCATCAAGCTTCCGGCCAACAGCACGTAAGCGCCGATGCCGAATTCGGCGCCGATCATCTCGGCGGCGACCAGAAGCACGATAGCGATGGAGGCCGAAATGCGGCAGCCCGACAGGATCGCCGGCATGGCGCCCGGCAGGATGATCTTGCGCACGATGGAGGTCCATTTCATCCCGAACGACTGGCCCATGCGAATGAGCCCGCGGTCGACGTTATCGACGCCACCGGTGACGGCGATGACGGTGGGAAAGAAGGTGCCGAACAGGATGGTCGCGACCTTGGAGCCCTCGCCGATGCCGAACCAGATGATGAACAGCGGCAACAACGCGATCTTCGGGATCGGGAAGATCGCCGAAACCAGCGGCATCAGCCCAGCCCGCGCCAGCGAAAACAGCCCGATGGAAATGCCGACCAGAAGCCCCAGCAGCGTGCCCGCGGTCCAGCCGATGACGAGGCGCGACACCGATGCGCTGACGTGTTTCCAAAGGTTCCCGGACGCCGCCAGTTCCTTGAACGCAGTAAAGGCTTCCGACGGTGCCGGCAGCACGAGCTGGCTGATCCAGCCCGACTGCGAGCCCCACTCCCAGATGGCGATCAAGACGACGAACACCACCAACCCGACGATGCGCGGCGGCTTCGGCGCGAACCCGCCGCCGCGGAACGGCACCGGCGTGCCGGTTTGCGGCTTTTGCTCAGACATGCGCCAACTCCTTGTCGGCGGCCTGCGCTTCCTCGCGCATCAGGTTCCAAAGATGCTGGCGCAGGTCCTCCAGCTTCGGATGGGTGGCGGTGCGCTCGGCCAGCGGGATGTCGATTTCGACGATTTCGCGGATGGCGCCCGGCCGCCGCGACAGAACCACCACCCGGTGGCCCAGGCGCACGGCCTCGCCCAGGTTATGGGTGACGTAGCAGGCGGTGAACGGCTCGCGCGTCCACAACTCAACCAGGTCATCGATCAAAAGCTCGCTGGTCTGGCTGTCGAGCGCAGACAAAGGTTCGTCCATCAGCAGTACCGCCGGATCGACGGCGAGCGCGCGGGCGATGGCGACGCGCTGCTTCATGCCGCCGGAAAGCTGCTTCGGCAACACGTCGTGGAAATCGGAAAGCTTGGTGCGCGCCAGCACGCCGGCGATGCGTTCCTCGCGCTCGCGGGCACCGAGCGGCTGATCCTCGAGCACCAGCGAGACGTTGCCGGCCACCGTGCGCCACGGCAGCAGGGCGAAATCCTGAAAGATGTAGGTAAGCGGATTGAGCGAGCCTTCCGGCGGGTCGCCGATCTGAAGGACGCTGCCCCGCGTCGGCCGTTCCAGCCCGCCGATCAGGCGCAGCAGCGTCGACTTGCCGCAGCCGGACGGGCCGATGATGCAGACGATCTGGCCATGCGGAATCTCCAGCTCGATGCCGGAGAGCACCTCGAGCTCGTCATAGACGTGGGTGATGTCGCGTAGACTGAGGTCCATGGGGACCGCTCCAGGCCGACCGCGCTTCCCCGAATCCGAGATCGGGACGGAGAAGCGCGGCCGAAACCGGATCAGAAGGTTTCGACGTAGCTCGGATCGACGAGCATCTCGATGGTGATGTCCTTGGACACCAGGCCTTCCGACTTGAACCAGGCCAACTGATCCTTGACGTTGGTCAGGTTCAGGCGCGCGTTCTGATTGATGCGCATGGCGCCGTTGCGGATCGAGGGCGCGGCCTTTTCATAAGGGCGGTCGCTGTAGACGTACTTGTGGATCAGTTTAACCATGTCCTCGCCGGCTTTCTCACCGGAGACCTTGTCGACCAGCGCGTTGTTGAAATCGCGGGCACCTTGCGAAAACGCGGTCATGAACCGATTGACCAGATCACGGCTGGACGCCGCGTTCTTGGCCGATGTGAAGACCGTCGTCACCTGATAGTTGGGGATGTAGTCGCCGACATTGCCGATGGAAACGATAGCCGGGCTCTTGGTCAGCGCCTTGGCGATATGCGGCACGATGGTCCAGGCGTCGATCTGGCCCGACTTCAAGGCGCCGATGATGGCGCCGACCTTCTGCAGCGGCACGAATTTGATGTCCTTGCCGGAGAAGCCTTCCTTCTCGGCGATCTTGTGGCCCATGTAGTGGAAGGACGAACCGGCCTGGGTAATGCCGAACTTCTTGCCCTTGAGCATCTTCGCCGAGGTCAGGCCCGCGTCATAGGCTTTCTTGGAAACCAGGATCTCCTGGCCGTCGACGCCGCGTTCTTCCTGCAGCGCGCCGCCGATGACCTTGATGGCGCCCTTTTCGGCGAGGTTGATGAGGCCGGCCGAAATGGCGGTGACGCCGAAGTCCACGTCGCCGGACGCGATGGCGACGGCCATCGGCTGCGCGGCCTGGAAGAACTTGAACTCCACGTCGAGGCCATTGGCCTTGAAGTAACCGCGCTCGAAGGCGACGAAGCTAGCGGCGTGTGAGGTGAAGCGGAGCGCGCCGACGGTGATCTTGTCGGCTGCCTGCACGGTGGTTCCGAGCGATGCCGTGGCGACGGCCGCGGCCATGGCGCCGATCCACCATCGGCGTGAGCATTTCAGGATTTTCATGGTTTCCTCCCTATTGAATGCATTTGGTTGATAGGTTGTCTCAGTTTCGTTTCACCACCAGGCTGGTGATGTCGTCGCTTTGCTCGGCGTCGCCGGCGTGGCGTTGCACGGCCTTTTCCACCGCCTCGACCAGGCGCCGGGCCTCGCGGAATTTGCCTTTTGCCAGGCAGTCCTCCAGGCGTTTTTCGGAGAACTGCTCGCGCTCTTGGTTGAAGGCCTCGGTGACGCCGTCGGTGTACATGAACAAACATTCCGACGCGCCCAGCGGCACCGTTTCCTGGCCGAACTGCATCTCCGACAGGATACCGAGCACCGTCCCCTCGCCGCCCTCGTAGGTGGCGAGCCCACCCTTGGCGTCGCGCTTGTAGGGCGGTTGATGGCCGGCGTTGGAAAAGGTGATGGTATGGGCCGAGGTGTCGATGATGCCATAGAGCGCCGAGACGAACATGCCTGGGATATGATACTCGCACAAAAGCTCGTTCACCTGATGCAGGCAATCGGCGGGTCCGACGCCGGTCATGGCGACGGAGCGCAAGAGCGTCCTGGAAACCGCCATGTAGAAGGCGGCGGGAATACCCTTGCCGGAAACGTCCGCCATGACGACGCCGATGCGCCCGTCGTCGAGCCGGAAGACATCGTAGAAATCGCCGCCCATGGTCTTCGCCGGCGTCGTCGAAGCGAAGACGCCGTAACCCTCGATGCCGGGAAAGTCCTGCGGCAGGCTGCGCTGCTGAATATCGCCGGCAATGTCGATCTCGCGCTTCAGGGCGGAATATTCGGTGCGCTCGCGCCAATTGCGCCGCCGCCGCTCGACGTCGGCCAGCACCCGTTCGAGCGTCTTCTTGAAGTCGTCGGCGGCGACCGGCTTGATCAGGAAATCCGTGGCGCCATCGTTCATCGCCTTGCGGATGCCGCTCAAGTCGGAGCTGCCGGAAAGCGCGATGCGCGGCACCCGGAAGGCGCGTTCCCTGATGCGCGAGAACAGCGACATGCCGCTGACGCCGGGGCAGTCGATGGCGACCAGGGCGATATCGAAATCCCGGCCCTCGTTGATCATGGTCAGGGCTTCCTCGTCGGAGGCCGCGGCGGCGATGTCGAGCTTGGCGCCGTCATAGATCGACGGCACGGCCTCGCCGAGCTTCCGCGCGGTCTCGCGATCGCCATCGATGATCAAGGCGTGCGGCATGGCCTCTCCCGGAAAGCCCCCGCGATTTGCCGTCCAGGGGGCATTTTGGCGTTATGTTGCGCGACCCTTGCGGAAGGTGCAAGGCCCCTTGACCGGCGCAACCGGGCCAAGCACAGTTTGCCACCGAACGACGCCATCCAGAGGGGGAGACGACCATGTCCAAGACCAACCGCACCGCGCTGATCACCGGATCCGGGCGCAACATCGGACGCGCCTGCGCCGTCCGGCTGGCCGGCAACGGCTTCAACGTCGTGGTCAACGGCTCCGCAGATCGCGACGCCTGCGACGAGACCGCGCGCCTTTGCGCGGCGGCGGGTGCAAGGACGCTGGTTGCCATGGGCGACATCGGCACGGCTGAAGGTTGCCGGGCCATCGCCGACGCGGCCATCGCCGAGTTCGGCGGCATCGACGTGCTGATCAACAACGCCGCCATCCGCCCCTCGGCGCCGTTCCTGGAGATGGACGAGGCCGAGTGGGACCGGGTCATGGCGGTGGGCATGAAGTCTGCTTTCTGGCTGGCGCGCGCCGCCCTGCCGGGCATGGTCGAGCGCGGCTGGGGCCGGATCATCAACTTCGCCGGCATGAACGCCATTCAGGGCTACAACGGCCGCGCCCACGTCTCCACCGCCAAGCATGCCGCCTGGGGGCTGACCAAGGCGCTGGCGAAGGAATTCGGACCGATGGGCGTCACCGTCAACATCGTCTCGCCCGGTCCCATCGCCGGCGAGCGCAAGGACCCGGAAATGGCCAAGCATATTGCCGACATGGCATCGCGCGTGCCCTTGGGCCGCATCGGCACGCCGGAAGAGGTTTCGGTGGTGGTCGGCATGCTATGCGGCGCGGACGGTGCCTTCGTCAACGGCCAGATGCTGCAGGTCAACGGCGGCGCCGAGACCTGATCGAACAAGCTAAAGCGACTGCCCGCGGCTGACCGTGGCGTTGTCGGAACGCGGGCTGAAGGCATAGACAAGCACCGGCACGTCGCCCCGATTGCGCACCGTCACGGTGTCGCCGGGCTTGGGGTTCTCCAGCGACGCATAGCCGATGCCGTGCACGGTGAAGCCCTGGATGGTGTCGCGCTGATGGCCGGGCGCGTGATGCACAAGCGCCAGGTCGACCGGTTCGTCGGCTTCGAACTGGAACTTCACCGCGTTCTTGCCGCCGTGGTCGATCAACAGCCGGGCGTCCTGGCCGGGCGGCACGATGAACTGGTAGGTCCAATCGACGCGCGGCTTGGCGTCGTCGAACTGCAGGTCGATGAGGTTGAGGCGCGGCGGCTCGAACGCCACCTGCTCACTCAGCGATTTGGTCAGCACCGGGGTCACGGTGCTGAGGCCCAGAAACGCCACCGCGATTCCGGTGACGAACGACAGCGGTTGTACGGCAAACCCCTTGGGCGAGACGATCCAGTCCCAGACGCGGCGGAGCGGCCCGCGCGTCGCCTCCGCCGGGGTTTCGCCCACCGCCTGGCGAACGCTGTCGGCCAGGCCCATGGCCGGCCGGGCTTCCGCCGTCATCACACCGATGGCCGCCAGTTCGTCCTCGACCGCCGCCAGGTCGCCCATCTCTTGCTGCACGCGCGCGTCCCTGGACGCCAGCCGGTAAAGCTCGCGCATCTCGTCGCGGTCCAGGTCGGCATCCAGGCCACGGCTCAGCATCTCGTCGATACGTTCGTTCTCGCTCATGACATCCCTCAATGTCGCGTTCGTTTCCCGGTAAGTAACGAAGGTGCGGCAAAAAGTTTCATGGATTTCAGGATTTTTCAGGATTTCTCGGGGTCGAGGAAATCGTCCCGGCCTTGGTCGCGCAACATATCGCGCAATTGACGCCGGGCGCGGAACACCCGGTTCTTGGCGGTGCCGACGGGAATACCGGCGATCTCCGCCGCCTGCTCGTAGCTCATGCCCTCGATCGACACCAGGACAAGCGCCTCGCGCAGTTCATCGGGTAACTCGGCCAGGCCCTGCTGCACGGCACGGGCGGCCTCGTTGACCTCGGCTTGCCGGCCGGGCGTGGCGGCGCCGTCGGCGCGGCGCTCCAGCACCTCGTCCGACTGGAACTGGTAGCGGCGCTCCGGCGCGCGGCTTCTGTAGTTGCGCGAGATATTGAGCGCGATCCCCATCACCCAGGTGGAGAACTTCGACGCGCCCCGGAACCGGTGCAGGTTGCGGTAGACCTCAAGGAAGGTGTCCTGGGTGAGATCCTCGGCCTCGGTGACGGCGGAGACCTGGCGCAGGATAAAGCGGTAGACCCGCAGTTCCAGCCGCTCGACCAGGTCGGCGAAGGCCTGGGCATCGCCAACCACCGCCCGGGCCACGTCCCAGGCGTCCGGGTCGTCCTGACGGTATGTGGCGGCAATCGCGGCCGCGCGCTGCTCCGTCATGCTCACCCCCAGGCGAATGGCGGATCGGCGTCTACTTACGCCACCCCTTCGGAATCGGCTTGCGGGTCTTGCAGGAGATCTTGTTCAGCGCCCCCTTCACCTCGACCCACTCGTCCATGCTTACCTTGGCCCGGCATTCGGCTTTCCAGCCCGGCCGCCCCTTTTGCTTGGTCACCGGCACGTAGCCGGTCACCACCAAGACCTGCGTGCGTTTGCTCTTCTTGCTGACGCAAGCGTCGCCGATGCAGCACATTTGCTTGTCCGGTTCGATATCGCCCTCGAATCCCGGGGCGCTGAGCGACTGGGCATGAATCTTCACCTTGGTCTGGTTAGCAACGCAGAAGGCCGATGCCGGCCCCGCGCTCGCGAGCCCAATCAAACCGGCGACCACCAACCCGATCCCTATATTCAGTCCGCGACGATACACGTTGTTCATCTCCCGTCAGAGCGGCGAAACCCGTTGCTTATGGTGTCTGAGTAACCAAAAGGCCGGCCGGGTTCACGTGATCCCCCATACTAGTGGCTACGCGGTGGAAAAAAAATCTGAACTTTTCCGGCCCCGGCGCCACCCATGGCCAGTGACGCGATCACATGACTAGCAGACGAGAAGACAAGGAGAGACTTCGATGAAACGTTTCCTGACCGCCGCCTTCGCCCTCGCGCTCGCGGTATCCGCCTCGCACGGCGCCCTTGCCGGCGACGCCGCCAAGGGCAAGAAGGTGTTCGCCAAGTGCAAGGCCTGCCACACCGTCGACAAAGGCGGCAAGAACAAGGTCGGTCCCAACCTGCACGGCGTCGTCGGGCGCAAGGCCGCTTCCGTCGAGAGCTACAAATACTCGAAAGCGATGCAGGAAGCCGGCCTGACCTGGGACGAAGCCACGCTCGACAAATACCTGACCAAGCCCAAGGACCTGGTGAAGAAGACCAAGATGGCCTTCGCCGGGCTTAAAAAGAAGAGCCAGCGCGACGACGTAATCGCTTTCCTGAAGGAAAACGGCGGCTGAGAAAGCCTTCGTTTCTGCGTCAATCGGAAGCCGTCCGCGCCGCAGCGCCGGGCGGTTTTCGATTTACACCGAGGTCTGGCGCACGTCCTCGATGACGAAGCCTTCGTCTTCGGGAAAGCGTTCGTCGACCATCTGGCGCGCTTCGTCTTCCGAACAGGCAACGACGTCGTGCAGTTGGCAGTCCGCCCAATGATCGTCATAGGTGCCGTGGCTTTGGTTTTCCTTGACCAGAGAACGGACGTCCTTGTTGTAGATGGAAACTTCGTAGACGAATTCCCCGTCTGACGGTCGGTGCAGCATTTGCTTAGGCCCTTATCCCATGTCCGGCGTTTTGCCGGTGTTTCCCAGTGCTCCCCCAGAAGCCGGCCCCAGTGTTTTTTGATTTGATGCCGACGTTCGTCACCTCGGCGCACCATGGGCTAGGTTCTGTTCTATGACAGAATTGTTAACAAAGGTTTTTTGCCGGTCAAAGGGCAAATCGGGATTTCATGGGAAAAAAAGTATTTTCATTGACCTTTCACTTGGGATTCGCACGATATCGGGCAGTTGTTCTTGGTCGAACGGAGCAAAACCCATGCCCCGCCGAATCGATTACTATGTCTGCCTGATCTCGCCCTGGACCTACCTGGACGATGCGCGCTTCACCGCCATCGCCGAGCGGCACGGTGCCCAAGTCGACATCAAGCCGATGAACCTGGGCCGCGTTTTCCCGGAGACCGGCGGCCTGCCGCTGGCCAAGCGCGCACCCGCGCGCGCGCCTACCGCATGCAGGAATTGGCGCGCTGGCGCGACTTCCTGGGCGTGGCGCTCAACTCCGAACCCAAGTACTTCCCCGCCGACGAAACCCCGGCCGCGTCCATGGTCATCGCCGCCAAGCGCCAGGGCCTGAATGTGGCGCCCCTGGTCAACGGCTATTTGACCGCCGTCTGGGCGGAGGAACGCAACATCGCCGACGCGGACACCATCGTCGCCGTCGCCGATGAGCGCGGCTTTGACGGCAAGGCGCTGCTGGAAGCCTCGAAGGACCCGGCCAACATCGAGACCTGGGACGCCTACTCCCGTGACGCGCTTGCCGCCGGCGTCTTCGGAGCCCCCGCCTATGTCATCGGCGAACAGGTGTTCTGGGGCCAGGACCGGCTCGACTTCGTCGAACGTGCATTGGCTGCCGCTTGACCGCACCCCCAATCCCGCCGGAATGGGTATTCGGCTACGGCTCGTTGATGTGGAACCCGGGGTTTCCGCATCTTGAGCGCCGGCCGGCGACGCTCACCGGTTATCACCGCGCCTTCTGCGTCTATTCGCACCATTACCGTGGCACGCCCGAGCGCCCGGGCCTGGTGCTCGGCCTCGACGAAGGTGGCCAATGCCGGGGCGTCGCCTTTCGCGTCGCGCCCGAGGCATGGGACGGCGTGGTGCGCTATCTGGATGAGCGTGAGCTGATCGGCTACGCCTATACGCCCGTGCAGGTGCCGATCGTCTTCGACGGCGGTTCTCGGGCCATGGCGCATACCTACATCGCCGACCGTGGCCACCCGCAGTTCGCCGGCAAGCTGGCGAGCGCCGATTCGGCCCGTTTGATCGCCGCCGCGGCGGGCAAGGCGGGTTCCAACCGCGACTATGCCGTCAACCTGATCAACGAGCTGGAAGCACATGGATTCCCTGACGTTCACCTGCATGAACTGCTCGAAATCGTGGTTTCCGGCCGGCTGAAATCACCTCCCGGCGAATGAATCGCGCCCGCGCCCGCGCGCCGTGCTAGAATAAGGCTCGCGTTAACCGCCGCTTAACCGGCGGCGCCCGATACTGATGGTTGGGTTGGAATAGGTGGACTTCGATGGCTGACAGCGCTCCCGATACAGTCGGCGAATCGCTCGGGCTGAGCACCGAGCTGGAGGCCGTGCTCGACGTCGAGGTGGAAATCACCGCCGTCCTCGGCACCGCCAAGATGCCGATCAGCCAGATCCTGAAACTGGGCCGTGGCGCCGTCGTGGAACTGAACCGCGGCGTCGGCGAGGACATCGAAATTCACGCCAACAACCGTGCCGTTGCCACCGGCGAGGTCGTCGTCATCGAGGACCGGCTCGGCGTCAACATCAACGAAATCATCAGAATGGCGGAAACGACCATACGGTAACGCACCCATGACCACACAATCGGACATCCTCAGAACGGCCGGTCTTCTGGTCGAAAACTATGGCGAAATGGCCGTCGTCGGCGCCTTCATCCGCGCCGACCAGTTGAAGGCCCGCGGCGACGGCCAGGGTAGCCAGCGCTGGATCCGTGTCGCGCAAGCGGCCGAGAATCTGCTTTCCATGCACCGGCCCGACGACGCGGTGATTCACTAGACCGGATTTCAGGGCCGCAGGATCAGCCGGTCGCCCCGCACCTCGTAGCCGCCGAGGCGGCTCAGGAAGCTCATTCCCAAGAGCGATCGCTGCATCTCCGCGCCGTTCACCGAGGCGCGCACGTCTTCGATCACGATCGGGCCGACGCGGACGCTACCCAAGCGCACCGGCGCCCCCCTGACCGTGCCGTTGGCGGTTCGGTAGGACTTGGTGAAGCTGAGGCTCTGCAACTTGAAACCCAGCCGTTCGGCATCGCGGGGCGACAGCACCACGTCGCTGGCGCCGGTATCGACCAGGAACCGCACCGGCGTGCCGTCGATCTCGGCTTCTAGCACGAAGTGCCCGTGCGCGCCGGCGGCAATCTCCAGCGCGCCGCCGACCACGCGGCCCTGGTGCGGGACGATCTCCGCGACCAGCCGCTGCCACAGTGTCTCGGCCTCGTGGCGGAAGCTGTAGACAAGCACCAGCCCGGCACCCAGCGCCACCCAGATGGCGCCGTAGCGCAGCGCATGGCCGACCGGCATGCGGCGGTGCAGAAACAGGCTGGAACCGATCAGCCCCAACCACAAGAGGCTGGTGGTCAGGTTGACCTGGCCGTCACGATTGGCGAGGACGTCGGGATAGCGCTCTGCCAAATAGAGCACCAGCAACCCAACCGCGACCGCCGCGGCCACGAACAGTATCCATCCCTTGGAGACTTTCATGACCGCGGCTTATCACGCGTCCGGCGCCTTGGCCAGTGGGGCTATAGCCCCATCCAGCGGAAGACGCGCAGGAAGTCGGACCAGAGGTAGGCGCAGAACGCTACCCCGTACATGAGGATGGTGATCCACAGCAAAGGGCTGTCGATGATTTCCCGGGGACCGGACCGTTGTTCGGTACGTGCTTCGTTCATTTTCTTTCTCCCGAATTCTTTCGGAAGGTCCAGGATAACGAAGCGATTATTGCTGAAAGGTAAACGCCCGGGCACGGGTCACAGGGCACGGGCGCGGGTCAATAGCCCTTTTGCTTGGATTGCTGCGCCGCTTTCGCGGTGTCGTAGAGCAGCTTGCCGCCAGCGTGCACCGCGTCTTCGAGCGAGGTGTCGGCGCAACCGCCGAGCGATACCGAGGCGGCCAGCAACATCGCGGCGAGGGAATATCGTAGGACGGGCATCATGGCCATCACCGGCGGGCGAAATCGTCGATGAAACGGAGCTTGTCGGGCTCCAGTTCGAACATGATCCGCAAGCTCTTCTTGATCAGGGCGTCGTCCATGCCCTCGACCGACAGGCTCCAGTCGCCGGCACAATGCTCATCGAGCCAATCCTCCACATCGGCGACGGCGCCGACGGTGGAAAACAGGACCCCGTAGCTGAGCCGCGGTTGCCCGGCGGCGGCAGTGCCATCGTATGCAGTATCGTTCATCAGGACGCTATAGCACGAAGGATTGGAGAGTCAAAGCAGCGCGCCAACCGAATTTATGACTTCGGTTCAATCCACTATATGTCGACGTTGAAACAAAATGAAATCTAAATATTGGGTTAACGACATACTCCTGTAATGTTTCGCCCGTACCGTCCGAGCATGTCGAAGTTGTCATGAGCAAGGGAGTAAACCCATGCAGAACCTAAGACACGACCGCCTGGCGCGGCAGTTGAACGAAACCGCACTAGCCTTGTTGGCGGAAGCCCGCGTGTCGGATCCGCAAAACGGCAAGGAACTGCGCCTGTTGGCGACGGAACTGGACCGCGTCCGGGTGTCGTTGCTGGCCGGTGACCGCGCTTTGCAGGCGCTGCCGGCCCTGCCGGTGATCGAAGCCGCCTGAGCCGCGGCGGACGACGGTTTCAGCGCCGGCGGCGGACGTTGCCGGCGTTAGAGAAAGACCGTCCGCAAACCGGAAGCGACGACCTCGCTCGCCCCATAAAGGGTGATCGCCAGACCGACGGCCGTCCCGATCACCAACCCCGCACAATTCGTCAATCTGTTCGCCATGATGCCAATCTCCTGTTGAGTGGTATCCGGCGCGTTGATCGCGCTTTTCATTGTCCTCAGGTTAGGCCGAATCGCTCTTGGCGGAAGTGACGCCAATCACTCGCGCGCCGTTGATTTTGGTCAAGTGCGACAGGCGCGGTACCGCTATGATCGCCTCGTCGATATTGAACAGCGGCGAAACATATCCCATACCCCCCTCCTCCCAGGAACGGCAGCCGGTCCTCGCCGGCATCGGCGACAACTCCGGCGGCGTTGAAATCGAGATCGAGGTGCGCGCCTTCAACAGCCTGGCGCGTTACCTGCGCGACCGTTCGCGCCGGCTGGTGCTGAGCCTGCCCGCCGGGTCCAGCGTCGCCGACATCCTGGAACGCCTGGGGATACCGCGCGGCGAAGTGTTTCTCGTGCTGTGCAACGGCCGCGACGTCTCGCCCGGGCTTTGCGGTGCCCTGCATACCGCCTTCCGGCCGGAACCCGGCGACGTCATCGCCCTTTCCGGCCCGGTTCCCTATAGCTGGGGATACGGCGCGCCGGTGGTGTGAACGACGCCAGCATCGGCGGCTGCACACTTTTTCGTTATCCCCTAGCGCGGCGCTCAGGTTTCGTGTTACGGTTTTCATCGGTACTAATTTGGAGAAAATGCCATGCGTACGTTGACGTTTGGATTGGTTGCAGCTTTTGCCCTTGGTCTCGCCGTCGTGAGCGGCCCGGCCATGGCCGAATGCAGCTGGGGCCACACCAAGACCGCCGATACCGGCACGCCGACGATTGCCGAAGGTCAGACTCAGCAGACCGTCAAGCCCGACCAGGGCAGCTGATCGAATTTTCCTTTACCTACGGACCGGGCGGCTTGCCGCCCGGTTTCGTTTGTTCTCCCCGCTTCCGCCAATCCATGCACCACTAGGGCCGCATCGCCGTCCGCGTTGCCGCCACCACGCTGGAGATGGCCTTGCGCAGGCGCTCGTCCGGGATTGCCTGCCAGCCGGCGGCAACCCTCAAGCCTTCCGCATCCAACCCGCCGATCAGCTCCGGCTGCCCCGCCTCCTCGCCATCCAGGCCCTTGAAGAAGGCACTTGGCGAGACGCCGAGCACGCGGGCCAATTGATAGAGCCGGCTGGCGCCGACGCGGTTGGCGCCGCTCTCGTACTTCTGCAACTGCTGGAAGGAAATGCCGATGCGCCCGGCGACGGTCGCCTGGCTCATGCCAAGCAGACGCCGGCGCAGGCGGATCTTGTTGCCCACGTGGATATCGACCGGATGCGGACCGCGCCCGCCTGCTTCGGCTTCGGATGCGTCGGTGGCTTCGGTGGCGTCGCTGGCCCCGTCGGGGCGGTTTCGCTCGGTTGGCATGTGGCCGTCGACCTCGCTCGGCTGGAACTCATTATGGCTGTATCAAATTTTTATATTACAATTTTTAAGATTTCAACAGCCAGTTTTCGCAACCCATGCGCGATCCTGTGGATAATAAGAATTTGCCGGCCTTTCGGCCGGCGGTATGGGAAAGCGGGGACGGCCGGGCGAACCAGGCGGCCTTAGCTGTTCATCAGCTTTTCGATTTCGTCCTGGGACAGGCTGTCGTCGTCGCCCTGTTTGTCGCTGGCGCGGCGGCCCTTGTTGGTCTTTTCGGTCGCGGGCGAGCGGCGGCGATCTGGGCCGGCATAGGTGCGGGTCTTGATGAACTGGCGCGGCCGCTCGATGACCATGCAGATGCGCTGGTAGAGCCCCATGGCCGAGACAGGCTTGGCCAGGAATTCGGTGATGCCAGCGTCACGCGCTTCCAGCACCCGGTGGGTTTCGGTGTGGCCGGTGAGCATGATCACCGGCACGTAGGGGTTGGTGCTATCGGAACTGGTGCGGATCATGCGCACGAACTCGAGCCCGTCGATGGGCTGCATGTTCCAATCGCAGATCACCAGATCGACGGCGAAGGTTCGCATCTCCTTGATGGCGTCGGCACCGTCGTCGGCGACGCGAACGGACTTGATGCGGAAGCTACGCAGAATCTCCTTGATCAGGAGCTGCATGTGCTTGTTGTCTTCCACAAGCAAGATGTTCAGGTTTTCCAGATTGTAACTTTTCAAGTTCCGCCTCGGACCGGCTTCTTGCTTGTCTGCTGTCGCGTTGCACCATCCTGTATGCCGGATTATAGGATGGCCCTTTATCAAAGGCCAATGCTTCAGATGCGGCCTTGACCTTGATACGTGTGAATTCTCGTGACTTTTCCGTCACCCCTACCCGCTTAGATAGCCATAGACCGTCACTTTGCATATCTTTGCGAACAGCCGCTTCGAAATCTCGCCGCCGAACCCGTCGCCGTGCACCCGCTCCAACACCCGTTCGTGCAGGTCCGGCGCCTGTTCGACCAGGTCCGGCAGGTTCCAGGGAAAGTTCTCGTAGGCGGCCTTGGCCGTCGTCAGCGTGTCCTCGACCACTTGGCGCCATTCCGCCGGCGAGGTGAGGTCCGCCTCGCTGCGCACCAGCACTTCGGCGATGGCGCCGAGCGCCGCGCGCGTCCAGCAGGCGCGGCGCACATCGGCGGTGTAGGTCTCGAGCATCTCCTCCTCGTCCTCGTCGAGGGAGAACAGAATCTCGAACTTGTCGGTCTTGCCCGCGGCGTAGAGGTCGAACACCCGAACCAGCACCGGTGCCAGGTTCAGGCCCGCGCAGGCCTCGCCGCCGGGACAGATATCGCAGGATTTCATCGTCTTTCCCCACCGCCGTTTCGGCGTGCCTGACATATTTGCCCGCAACCGAAGGCTGTCAAGGTGTCAGCCGAGCAGATCCTTGAGCTTGAAGCCGGTATCGCGCGCCTGCTCAGGCGTCGGCGACAGGCCGGCCTCCAGCAGTTTGCGGCCCTGCACGTAGTCGGCCGGCTTGGAAATGGCGTCGACGGCGCGGAATTGGCCCTGGCGGAAATGCAGCAGCGAGAACTTGCCGCTGGCCGGGTCGCCGCGCACCACGGTCTCGTCACAGCCGTCCATGAGCCCCGCCATCTGCAGCTTGACGTCGTACTGGTCCGACCAGAACCAGGGCACGCTGTCGTACAGCCTCGGCGTACCGGCGATGGCGGCCGCCACGATGCGTCCCTGGTCGGCGGCGTTCTGCACCGATTCCAGCCGGATACGCTTGCCGGCGAAGGGATGGTCGAAACTGGCGCAGTCGCCGGCGGCAAAGATGTCGGGATCGCTGGTGCGGCAAAAGCCGTCGACGGCGATACCGTTGTCGCATTCCAGGCCGGCAGCCTCGGCCAATGCCACGTCGGGAACGACGCCAATGCCGACGACGACCAGGCCGGCGTCGAACAGCCGCCCGTCGGCGCAGGCGACGGCGGTGACGCGCCCGCCCTCGCCCCGCAGCTCCGAGACCTGGGCGCCGCAGACGATCTCGACGCCGTGCGCCCGATGCAGACCGGTGACGAATTCGGAAAGTTCCGGCGCCGCGACGCGGCCCATCACCCGGTGCGCGGCTTCCAGCACCGTGACCCCCTTGCCGAGCTTGTGCGCCACGGCGGCGAACTCGAGCCCAATGAAACCCGCGCCGATGACGCAGACGCGTTCCACCGCCGCCAGGCCGGCCTCGATGGCGTCAACATCGTCGAGGGTCTTGAGGGAATGCACGCCGGCCAGGTCGGCTCCCGGCACCGGCAGCTCCCGCACCCTGGCACCGGTGGCCAGCACCAGGTGGCCGTAGGCAAGCCGCTCGCCACCGGCAAGGGTGACGGCCTTGGCGGCGCGGTCGATGGCCTCGACCCGGACACCCGTTCGAAGATCGATGCCGCGTTCGGCGTAGATCGCTTCCGGGCGGAACTTGAGCCGCTCTCGGTCGGTCTCGCCAAGCAAGTAGGCCTTGGACAGCGGAGGGCGCTGGTAAGGCGCGTGCGGTTCCTCGCCAAGGATGGCTATAGGGCCGTCGTAGCCTTCCTGGCGCAGCGAATCGGCGGTCTGGAACCCCGCCTGTCCGCCACCGACGATGACGACCCCGGCCACGTCCTCCGGTCCCGTCAGCTTTGCGCTTCGGGCATCCTCACGACGATGCCGTCGAGCGCGTCGGTGACCTTGATCTGGCAACCGAGCCGGCTGTTGGATTCACGCGGCGAGACCGTGCATTCCAGCATCTCTTCCTCGTTTTCGCTCGGCGGATCGAGCTTGGCGAGAAACGCCTCGTCCACATAGACATGGCAGGTGGCGCAGCCGCAGGACCCGCCGCATTCGCCCTCGATCCCGTCGATCCCGTTGAGGGTCGCGCCTTGCATCAGGGTCCAGCCGTCCGGCAGGTCGATCTCGTGTTCCGTGCCGTTGTGTTCGATGTAAGTGACCTTGGGCATGGATCCTCGTCCTTTTGATCGTTATGTCGAAGCTTCGAGGTAAGGCTATCCGACCGAGAGTTCAAGTCGCATGGGGCTGCGGAAGTTCGATGACGGCACCCAGGGAAGCCTATCCTCGACCCGTTCAAACTCCGGATAGCGGGTCAGAAGCTCCTCGAAAGCGACCTTGCAGGCGAGCCTGGCAATGGCCGTTCCCAGGCAGGCATGGACGCCGCCGCCGAACCCCAGATGCCCTTTCGGCTTGCGCTCGATGTCGTAAACGTCGGGGTTTTCGAACTGGCGCTCGTCACGGTTGGCGGATCCATAGGCGAGCATGAGAAAGTCGCCGGCCTTCATCTGCTGGCCGTGGGCGTCCACGTCGCGTTGCAGGCAGCGTTTGAAGCGCTGCGCCGAGGTGTTGTAGCGGAGCGATTCCTCCATGGCGTCGGGGATCAGCGACGGGTCGGCGGCCAGCCGCCGGCGCGCGTCGGCATGGTCGGCCAGGTTCAGCGCAAAGACGCTCATGAAACCGGACAAGGATTCGATACCGGCCATGATCAGCGTCGTCACCGTCAACTGCACTTCCCGGTCCTTCAATTTCTCGCCGTCGATTTCGGCGGTGATGAAGTTGGACATCAGGTCGTCGCCCGGGTTCTGCTTGCGCTCGGCCACCAGCTCGGCGGCGTAATTGGCCATCCATTCGTAGGCCTCGATATGCTGCGGGCCCTTCTGGCGCGTTTCGGGATCGGTCTGCACCATCAGCACGGCCTTGTCGCGTACCGTCTTCTGACCTTCCTTCGGCAGGTTGAACAGGTAGAACAGCAAATCCACGGTCACGTTCGACGAATAGTCGTTGACGAAATCGAAACTGGACCGGCCGGCCAGGGCATCGAGATGCGCACGGCAGGACGCCTGCGCCGGCTCGATGATGTGATCCAGCGCACGCTTGGTCACCGCCTTCTGGATCAGCGCGCGCAGCCGGTCGTGGCGCGGTGGGTCGGTGGTGCCGAGCGTGTTGCCGGCGCGGTTCGGCAGTTCATCGATCAGGTTTCCCTTGGCCGACGAATAGGTCTGCCAGTCGTTCAGCGCGGTGACGATATCGGCGTAGCGGGAATAGACCCACATGCCGGCCTCTTCCGACCAGTAGCAGGGATGCTCGTCGCGCAGCGTCTTGTAGGCCGGAAACGGATCGGCGTCGAACTCGGGGGAATAAGGATCGAAACGGAACATGGCGGGCGCCCTCCCTGGCGCGATCGGCGTGAAAGCCGTGAGGTTGCCGTTTCTTCTTGTTCTTGGACATGAACATAATCGATGCCGATTTCGCAAAAAATGGACGTTTGGCGGAAAAAATTGTACTTTTTAATCGTTTTGATGAGTTGAAGGACGGACCGATGGACGCCCGCCCGCCCGCCGCCGGGATCTCCCATTTCGCGCTGTTCGGCGAACAGGCCGGCGACGACGATCCCGAGTTCATCCATATCGAGGAAATTCACACTCGCTCCAGCCTCTACGACTGGCAGATTACGCCGCACCGCCATCGACGCATGTTCCAGTTCCTGTACATGGTCTCGGGTTCCGCCGAGGTTCGCCTGGACCAATCCTCTCACCGCCTTTCGGGCCCGGGCGCGGTCTGTATTCCGGGCGGCGTCGTGCACGCCTTCAGCTTCGAGCCCGGCACCGAAGGCTGGGTGGTGACGGTATCCGAACTGCTGCTCATCGACGCCCGCTTCCGCCGCAGCCGGCGGCTCTTGGAGCCGCTGGTGCGCGAACCCCGCATGCTGTCGTTCGACGGCAGCCCGGACGGCGCGGCTTTGATCGCGGCGACGCTGGAACAGATGCTGCGTGAGTTCCAGTGGCCCCGGACCGGCCGCGCCTTCATGTTCGACTGGATGATCCGCATTGTCCTGATGACCGCTGTCCGGGCGTTGGAATCGCAAACACCGGGCAGCGCCGGCATCGACCGCCAGCGTGAGCGCTTCACCCGCCTGCGCCAACTGATCGAGGATCACTCCCGCGAACACTGGCCGGTCGGCGCCTATGCCGATGCACTGGCGATCAGCCAGGCGCGGCTCAATCGGATGTGCAAGTCCTTCGCCGGCAAGAGCGCCGGCGAACTGGTGCAGGACCGCCTGGCGCTGGAGGCACAGCGCCACCTGATCTATACATCGGCCAGCACCGCCATGATCGCCTATGAACTGGGCTTCCAGGACCCGGCCTATTTCTCGCGCTTCTTCAAGCGCCGCGTCGGCATGGCGCCCGGCCGTTTCCGCGCCGCCAAGATGGCGGAGCCGTTTCCGCACTAGAGAGGCCTTATGGGAAAAGTCCGCAACATCCTGTTCATCATGTGCGACCAGTTGCGCGCCGACTATCTCGGCTGCACCGGCCACCCCGGGATATCGACCCCAAACATCGATGCGCTGGCGGAGCGCGGCGTCAACTTCACCCGCGCCTATTGCCAGGCACCCGTCTGCGGACCGTCGCGCAAGTCGTTCTACACCGGGCGCTACATGGTCTCGCACGGCTCCACCTACAACAACGTGCCGCTCGGCGTCGGCGAGCTGACGCTCGGCGACTACATGCGCGACTTGGGCGTCCGTACTGGGCTGGTCGGCAAGACCCACATGCAGGCCGACGACGCCGGGTTGAAACGCCTCGGTGTCGATACCCAATCCATCGAAGGCGTGCTGGCGCGTGAATGCGGGTTCGAGCCCTGGGAACGCGACGACGGCCTGCATCCGGACCCCATCGCCGATCCCAACCTCGCCTATAACCGCTACCTGCGCGACTTGGGCTACGCGGGCGACAACCCCTGGCACACGGTGGCCAACTCGGCCGAGGGACCGGACGGGGAAATTCTGTCGGGCTGGCGGATGCGCCATTCGAACCTGCCGGCGCGCGTCGCCAGGGAACATTCGGAAACCGCCTACATGACCGACCGTGCCATGGCCACGATCGCCGACCTCGGCGACGCGCCCTGGTGCCTGCACCTCTCCTACATCAAGCCGCATTGGCCCTACATGGCGCCGGCGCCCTATCACGCCCTATACGGCCCCGGCGACGTCTTGCCGGCCAACCGCTCGGACGCCGAAAAGAACGATCCGCACCCCGTCATCGCCGCCTTCATGGAGCATGAGGAAAGCGTCAACTTCGCCCGCGAGGAAGTGCGCCAGCGCGTCATCCCCGCCTACATGGGCCTGATCACCGAGATCGACGATCATATCGGCCGGTTGCTGGCGTTCCTTGAAGACAGCGGCCGCATCGATGACACCCTGATCGTCTTCACCTCCGACCACGGCGATTACCTGGGCGATCACTGGCTCGGCGAGAAGGAAATGTTCCACGAGGAAAGCGTGCGCATCCCGATGATCGTCGTCGATCCGGACCCGGCCGCCGACGCGACACGCGGCAGCGTCGACGACCGCGCCGTCGAAGCCATCGACCTGATCCCGACTTTCATCGACGCGCTCGGCGGCGCGGCGCAGGATCATGTGCTGGAAGGCCGCTCGCTGATGCCGCTGCTGCGCGGCGGTACGAGCGATTGGCGCGACGCGGTCTTCGCCGAGGCCGACTACGCCTTTCGCGGCGCCCGCCACACGCTCGGCCGCGCCCCTGGCGAAACCCGCGCCTACATGGTCAAGACCGACCGTTGGAAATACACCTCCTACGACCATGACCGGCCGCAGTTGTTCGATCTCGAGACCGACCCGAGGGAACTACACGATCTCGGCACCTCGGCGGCGCACGCCCAGGTGCGGGCCGACATGGAAGCGCGCATCGCCCAATGGCTGCGCCGTCGCAAGACGCGGACCACCATTTCCGATGCCGCCATCGAACCGCGCACCGACAGCCACAAGAAACGCGGCTACCTGTTCGGCGTCTGGTAAAAGAAAAGGGCCGCGCTCCGGTCGGAAGCGCGGCCCGATTCCTTGGGTCCGGGGAAACCCGCTACTGACCCATTGCCTTCTTCAGCTCCGCCTCGGCCCGCTTCATGGCTTCCGCCATCTTCTTGGACTGCTGGCTCATGGCGGCGAGCTTCTTGTTCAGCGTTTCCGCCTGCTGTTTGGTCTGCTGCATGGCCTGATCATGTTTGGCCATGCTGGCCTTCATCGACGCGACCCGCTTCTTCAGGGCTTCGACTTTTGCCGCATCGCCGCCGCCCGGGGCGCCCATCGGTTTCGGCGCCAGCGCCGCCGACTTGGCATGGCTGTAGATGCTTTGCTGACCATTGGTGGCCCAGGGCATGCCCTTGCCATCGACGGCGACGTTGACGATGCCGCCCTGGTAAAGGATCCAGTTGCCCTTGCCGTCCCAGCGGTTGACCGTCATGCCGCCGGGCGAACGATCCGCACCGACGCTCCAGAGCTGACCGCCGCCGCCGGAGATGTCGCGGGCCTTGCCGGGCAGCCGGCCCCACTTGCCGCCGGCGAAGCGCAGGATGTTGCCGCCCCGGTCGGTGGCGATGGCGCCGCCCTTCAGCGTGGCATCGATGCGCGCCAGGTTTTCACCGCCGCGCTTGGTCCAGGTTTTGCCGGTCCATTGTTAGGCCGCACCGTCGGTGCCGACGACCCAGGCGCCACCGTCTCCGGAGACGCCGATGTCGAGCGCCAAGCCGGGCAGCTTGCGAAAGCCGCGACCGTCGAAGCGGAAGATCTCGCACTTCTTAGTCACCACCCAGGGCAAGCCCCGGGGGCCGACGTCCATGCGGAGAATCTCGCCACCGCCGCGTTTCTCGAACGTCTTGCCGTTCCAGTGATAGGCGGCGCCGTCGGTGCCCACGACCCAGGCCTGGCCACCGCCGACGCCCACGTCGAGCGCCTTTCCCGGCATTCCCTTCCAAGGTAGCGGCCGGGGCTTGGCCGCAGCCGTCGCCGGACCGCCGGCTGCGGTCAGGGTATAGAAGTTCTGCGGTGCCCTCGGATTGCCGCGCGCGGCATTGCGGATGTCACGGCCGCCGCCGGCCAGGGCGGTCAGCATCATGCGGCTCCGCGTGATCGTCGGATAAATCCCGATCTGCATGCCCGCGGCGAGCGGCGTGCCGCCCCGGATGTTCTTGTGCGACCCCCTGGGCAGCATCATCATCCGCGCGCGCTGTTTTGCATCCTTGACCTGCGCCGCGGTGCCCATGGCCCGCATCCTGAGGCCGTAATAGACGATATAGCGGCCATTGGCGGCGCGGATCACCATCGGCACCGACATACGCGGCGGTGAGTTGGGGTTCAGGTTGGGATAGTCGACGGCGAAAACCGCATCGCCGGAACAGCTCGTCGCCTTGGCGTGCAGAAATCCGCTGCGCCGATCGACGGCCAGATAGTTCTTGCCGTTCCCAGTCTTGAAACAAAAATTTACTTCCTTGGCCGAGACGCCGGATCCGGCGAGGGCAACGGGCAAGGCAACGGCCAGCGCGCCCGCGCCAGCCACGATAGGTTTGAGCATGGTTGACAGCCTCCTGTGTCAGGGCGCCCCCTCAAGCGCCGCGGGAAAGATGGGAACGGATCAGCCGCCCATGGCCTTTTCGATGGCTTCGTTCAGCTTGCCCTGCTCGCAGAGCTTGACGGCATCGGCAGGCGGCTTGCCGCCGGTCATTTCGCTGATGGTTTCCTTGCAGATCTTCACTTCCTCGGCGCTCGCCGACTGAGCCGACGCGGGCGTCGCACTTACGGCGCCGATCAAGGCCATGACAGCGGCAGCGGCAAAAACGTTCTTCATCTTTCGTCTCCTGATTGAATGGTGGAATTGTCGAACTTGATACGACACCCTTGTGTAACACAAGTCACGGAAGAGTTCATGACAACCGGCAATAATGTTTTCCGCGTGCTGGATTTCTTGCTGCCCCTGGGCAAAAGCGCGGAAATTCGGTTAATCTGACCCTGTTCAAGTCCGAACAATCGCCCTTCCGGCGGCGCGCGCCATCAGGTTCGCATCCGCCGGAACAGGGTTTTTGGCACGTAACACGACACAAGATCGGCGGCCGACAATGGACAACGAATCGAAACCCAAATCGCCCAACGACCCGGGACTGGTGGAAGCCGCGTTCCTGCGCCGGCGCGCCGAGGAAGTGCGCCGCGCCCTGGAACAGGAGCGCGAACGCCAAAACCGAGAAAAACTGGAACAACTCGAGGAACGGAATCGCCAGGCCTTTCGCGAATTCCTGGACCGCCAGTTCACCGACGCCGACCGGCTGCGCTTTAAGGAAATGACCCGCGCCGCCGTGCGCGCCGGCGAGTTCGAGGTGCAGATCCTACGCTTTCCGTCCGAATACCTGAACGACGGCGGGCGCGCCATCAACAACAGCGACAGGAACTGGCCGATCTACCTGACCGGTTTCGCGAAAAGCATCTATGACGCGCACGAAACCATGACCAAGCCCTTGGGCTACCGGCTGACGGCGCGCATCCTCAGCTACCCCGACGGCCACATCGGCGATATCGGCCTGTTTCTAAGCTGGTAAACGTCCTAGCGGATTCGGTAGCCCTGGTGGCAGGCGTTGCAGTTCTCCGTGATCCCCTGCAGGGCACGGTAGACCTTGTGCTGGGCGTCCTTGCCCGGGTTCATTTCCGCATCCTGGGCGACGATCACGAAGCGGCTGGCGGCACGGTGCATCTGGGTGCCGATGGCACCCATCTCGGCCGGCATGAACTTACCCAGGTGTTCCGCGCCGTGCAGTCCGAGCGACGACATGCCGAGCCGCGCCTCGGCGATCTTCGCCGCCGCGTCGACGTTGCCGTCCGCCAGTTCGCCCAGAATCTCGTTCAGCGCCACCAGGTGGTCGCGCATGTTCGACAGCATGTGTTCCTGCATCATCGGCGGCAGTTTGACCAGTTGGCGGGTGTCGTCGGCGGCGCCGGCGGGACCGGTTGCATTCATCGCCAGGAATAGGCCGGCCGCCACCAGGACGGCCCGGAAGGTTCGTGATCTCGCCATGGTGTCGGTCTCCCCTGTTATGGCGTGGTCGTGAAAACGCGCCGAACTTGCCACGCGGCGCCCGCAAACGGCATGATAGAGATCATGTCGGAAAGTATTTTTTCCATCGTCGCCGCGCGCGCCCGCGCGCCCCGGCCGATCGCGCGGGACGCCTTTCTGTTTCACCAGGGCGACCGGGTGGCGTCGGTGTACGTCATCGCGGCGGGCACCGTCGAGTTGACCCGCTTCCAGCCGCAAGGCGCGCCGCTGGTCTTGCAGCGCGCCGGGCCGGGAAGCTTCCTGGCCGAGGCCTCGGTCTATTCCGACGCCTATCATTGCGACGCCGTGGCGGCCGAGCCCGCGAGCGTGATCGAGATGAACCGCGATGCCTTCCTGGACCTGCTGGCGGCCCAGCCCGACGCGGCGCGCGCCTGGTCGAGGCACCTGGCCGGCGCCGTGCAGTCGGCGCGCTACCGGGCGGAAATTCTCGCGCTGAAGACGGTGGCCGAGCGCCTCGACGGCTGGCTCTCATGGAACGGCGGGAGACTGCCTGAAAAAGGCAAATGGAAGACGCTGGCGCACGAGATCGGCGTCAGCCCGGAGGCGCTTTACCGCGAACTGGCAAAACGCGGGCGCGGCTCAGGGTGAGCGGCAGATAACCCGGCCGCCCTCACCACTTCTTGGCGCGCACGAAGATCGCCGAAATGGTCGTCTCGCCGAGCGACCGGCAGGCCTCCAGCCGGTGCAGTCCTTCGACCAGGACCAGCCTGCCCTCGTCGCGGCGCACGTGGATAGGGGTTTCCTGGCCGTTTTCCATGATGCTCTCCGCGAGCGCGTCGACCTTCGCGGGATCGAGGGTCTTCTTGCGTTTCACCGGTACATAGATGTCCGCAATGGCAATGGTCTGGTCCTTGATCAGGTCGGCTTCCATCGGCGCTCTCCGCATGTGGGAGCGCTAGCGTCGCCGATGGCGGCGAATAAGTATATGGAAACTTTTCGGTCACCCGGGCAATCTTCCGCCGACACGAAACAGGGGCCCGGAGATAACTCTCCAAGCCCCTGCGAATTGGTACGCGCTACAGGGTTCGAACCTGTGACCTACTGATTAAAAGTCGATTGCTGTAGACATTTGCAGAAATCCATAGAAATATAAATAATTGATTTTTAACCATTATTTGTCCGTCATCAAAACATTTGGGACGCCTGAGCCTGTATTCTAACAGAGGATCT
>JAYPEK010000023.1:0-61990 GCA_038125725.1 Rhodospirillaceae bacterium | reverse complement strand
ACCTTGCGTTCGCGCGCGAAGGTGGCGGCGGCGATCTTGCCCTCGACGCCGCGTTCGCCGAAGCCGCCGGGCACCAAGATGCCGTGCACCCCTTCCAGGTGGTGGACGGTGTCCTCGCGCTCGAAGATCTCGGCGTCGATCCAGTCCAGATTGACCTTCACGTTGTTGGCGATGCCGCCGTGCGCCAGGGCTTCGGAGAGCGACTTGTAGGCGTCCAGGAGGCCGGTGTACTTGCCGACCACGGCAATGGAGACCTCGCCCTCCGGGCGCGTCACCCGGTCGACGATGTTCTGCCAGCGGGTGAGATCGGGCTCGCCGGCATCGATGCCGAAATAGCGGCAGACCTCGTTGTCGAGGCCCTGCTCGTGGTAGCTGATCGGCACCTGGTAGATGGAGGCGACGTCGAGCGCCGGGATCACCGCTTCCTGGCGGACATTGCAGAACTGCGCGATCTTGCGCCGCTCGCCTTCCGGGATGTCGCGGTCGGCGCGGCAGAGCAGAACGTCGGGCTGAATCCCGACCGACAGCAGTTCCTTCACCGAGTGCTGGGTGGGCTTGGTCTTCAACTCGCCGGCCGTCGGGATATAGGGCAGCAGCGTCAGGTGCAGGTACATGCACTTGGCGCGCCCGAGATCGTTGCCGAGCTGACGGATGGCTTCCAGGAACGGCAGGCCCTCGATGTCGCCGACGGTGCCGCCGATCTCGCACAAGACGAAGTCCTCGTCGGTCAGGTCGGAGACGACGAAGGCCTTGATGGCCTCGGTGATGTGCGGAATGACCTGGATGGTGGCGCCGAGATAATCGCCCCGGCGCTCCTTGGCGATGACGTCCGAATAGATGCGTCCGGTCGTGACGTTGTCCGACTGCCGCGCGTCGACGCCGGTAAAGCGCTCGTAGTGACCGAGATCGAGATCGGTCTCGGCGCCGTCGTTGGTGACGTACACTTCGCCGTGCTGATACGGGCTCATGGTGCCCGGATCGACGTTAATATAGGGGTCGAGCTTTCTGAGCCGGACCTTGAAACCACGGGCCTGCAAGAGCGCGCCTAACGCCGCCGATGCCAAGCCTTTTCCGAGGGAGGAAACCACGCCGCCGGTGATGAATATGAACCGCGTCATGGAGCTACAATGTATATCATTCGGTCCGCTTGCCAAAAGAAAAGAGGCCGGAAAATCCGCCGGCCTCTCGGGTCTTCGTAAAACCCTTTGTTCTTAGTCAGTTGCCTTATTTGCCCACCGGAGCCGCGGGCTCCTGCGGGGCGGTCGGCGTGGTCGAGGTGGCCGGCGCCTGATCGAGAATCGAGGTCGATTCGCGTCCCTGCGAGGCCAGGATCGCCAAAACCATCGAGGTGATGAAGAATCCGGTGGCCAGGATCGCCGTGGTACGGGTCAGCAGGTCCGCCGCCGCGCGGCCGGTCATGAAACCGCCGCCGCCGCCGCCGCCGCCGCCCATGCCGAGCGCGCCGCCTTCCGAGCGCTGGATCAGGATGACGCCGACCAGCCCGATGGCGATCAACAGATGAATGACCAGAATGACCGTTTGCATGTCCGTATTCCCGAGACCTCTTGGATGGCGGGGGTTTTAGTCCCTGCGGACGCCATTGTAAATCGCTTTCCCCCCGTTTCCGCCCATATGGATTTGGCACCATTCGCGCGTTCGTCAAGCGATCATGCCGGTTGCCGCCCTTCGCCGGCGCCGGTAAGCTCCGCCGCATCATGGATTTCAACATGCGAGACAAGGTGGCCTTGGTTAGCGGCGGCAGCCGCGGCATCGGCCGCGCCGTGGCCTTGATGCTGGCCGACCAGGGCGTCAACGTGGCGATCTGCGGACGCACGCAATCGAGCCTGGATGAGACCCGCGCCGAAATCGAGGCCAAAGGCGTCAAGGCTTGGGGTTTCCAGGCCGACGTCAGCCGCGTCGAGGATATCGAGCGTCTCGTCGCCGACGCCGCCGACGCCGCCGGGCGCCTCGACATCCTGGTCAACAACGCCGTCACCTCGACCAGTGCGACCTTCGACCAGCTCACCGACGACGAGTTCCGCTACCATATCGACGTCAAGCTGATGGCCTATATCCGCATGGCGCGCCTGGTTTTGCCGCACATGATCCAGGCCGGCGGCGGCCGCGTGGTCAACATCGGCGGGCTGACGGCGCGCATCGTTGCGCCGCTCCGCATGACCAACGGCGTCACCAACGCCGGTGTCGCCAACTTCACCAAGCAGTTCGCCGCCTACGCCGCCCAGCACCGGGTGACGGTCAATTGCGTACATCCCGGTTATACCCTGACCGAGCGCGTCATGCAGATTTTCACCCGCGAAGCCGAGACATCCGGCCGCACCCTGGACGAGGTCGTCGCCCAGCGCACGCAAGACATGCCGCTCGGCCAGTTGATCGAGCCCGAAGACATTGCGTCCGCCGTCTTGTTTTTCTGCTCGCCCATGGCCGATCAGGTGACCGGCCAATCCATCGCCGTCGACGGCGGTTTCGCCGAAGCGGTTATTTACTGACCCGAAACCAACAAAAAAGCCCGCCGAAGCGGGCTCTTTCAATCGAAGGCGGCGGCCGCTTAGGCCTGGGCCGCCTTGATGCGCTTTTTCAGCCGGCGCAGGTCGGTGGTGAGGTCGGCGTCGCGGGTGTCGAGCAGGTAGGCATCGAGGCCGCCTTTGTGCTCCACCGTGCGGATGGCCGAGGTCGAAACCTTGAGTTTCACCGACTCGCCCAGCGTGTCCGACAGCATCGACACGTTCTGCAGGTTCGGCAGGTAACGCCGGCGCGTCTTGTTGTGGGCGTGGCTCACGTTGTTGCCGGTCAGGATTCCCTTGCCGGTAAGATCGCAACGTCGGGGCATGGTCTCGTTCCTCTTGTGTCTGCCGCCCAATGGCGGTCGAGGCGCAGTTTCTAGGCGATGGCGGCGCTGGCGTCAAGTCATTGCCGGAGGAAAACCGGATGTTTAACCTTCCGGCGGAAACCCGGAGAATCCGCCATGCTGACACCTGAACACATGCGCGCCACGATCGAGCGTTACTACGCCGGCTGCAACGCCGCCATTGCTGCCGAGATGACCGCCTGCTTCACCCCGGACGCGGTGCACTATTTCCCGCCGGGCACCCGCTCCGCGCCATGGATCGGCGCCGCGACCATTGCTGAAAAGTGGGTCTGGTGCGTGGAAAACCTGGGATCACGCTGGACGCTGGACCGGGTTCTGTGCCAGCCGGAAACCGACGAGGCGGTGGTCGAATGGACGCATTGGCGCACCAATGAAGGCTCCTACCTGCGCGGCGATGAATGGTACGTGTTCGACCGCCCGTCCGGCCTGATCACCGAAATCCGCGCCTACTTCGCCGCACCCTGGGATGCGGAGATCAAACAGAGCGAGATTCCCGGTTTCGATTATGCCGCGCGCGGGTATCCGATGGTGGCGCCGGAGTGAGGTTGGTCGGGAAAGCCGGCCTATACATCAAACGCGAATACCGATCGTTTGCGAACGGGACCACGCGAACAGATCGTCAATCGACAATGGCCTCTTCGATTGCCGGCGAAATCATGCTCTCGTCAAACCGTGTCTAGAAACTGCAGGCCCGGCCATTTCGCCGGATTACACCCAAAATCGAAATCGTCGTCACGCAACTCGTATGAGAAATCGTAAGCGCATATGATGTGACTGCGCTCGCCGGTGCCATCAGCCAATGGAAGTATGATTGATTCGAAACTCTTCGGTACCGTCAATTCCACCAGATCGATATAACCGACAACTCGTGTCGGAAAATCGGAGATCAGGGCAGTAGAGTACCGATCAAAAGCGATCTTTGCGGACTTGGGATTGTAGACATCGCTGAGCAATTTTCCCGACGGGTCAAACCCGAACGACGAAACAAGATTGGTTCCGAAAAAACGCCATCGGAACTCTTGGCCTCCATCGATTGAGTCCTTGACCACAATGTTCGGGGCGATATCGAAGATATCCATCAATTCGATATCCACCCATTTGGGAACAGATTGTTGAAACCGTTTGGATCGCCAATATTCCAGCAGTCGCGAGCATATCGGCGACCGAAAGGTTTCCGTTCGCGTCACCTTGGTGCGACTCACTTTGGGTCTTGCGGGTTGCAGTTCTGTCATAGGAAATTTCCGAATAGATCCGTAACGCCTGAAGTCAATGGCCTTAGCTGCTCATCAAATTGCGGCGAGCCTGGACAACACGTCTCCATAGTCGCTTGATAATCGCCGTCATCACGCCGCCGCTTGAATCTCGCGCAGCCGCTCCATCCCCTCCTTCATTTCCGACATGATGAACTCCGACCGCCTGGTGGGACCACCGGTGTCGCGCGTCGGGAAGTGCTTCGCCCAGGAATCCATCTTTACCGTCAGAGCGCATAGGGAACCGCCGATTACACGGTGATAGCTTTGGATGTTTTCCTTGGCGCTGCAGAATTTTTCGGCGCTTATGTCGCGCCACATATCCAAGGTATTCCGCTCGAAGGTTTCCAATCGCCCCCCGATCGCCGTCATCAGGTTGATGATGGTCGATTCGACACGATTGCAGGTCTGCATGAGCATCAAGTTATTCTTGAACTGATAACTTTGCTCGAGCTCCGAGATGCTGTCCGAGAACTCGTCGACGATCGGTTCGATCTGATCCATGCAGTTTCGGAAATACGATAGCGACAGAAAAACATCACCGAAGTCTTCCAGGAATTGCGGCACCGCCGTAATCTCGATTTGCAGCTCCTTCGCCATCGCCTCAAGGCGCGCCTTCACCGTCCTGACGTCCGGGTCGTTGAACAGAGCGAGGACGTCGTCGAAGCTGTCTATCTTGAGGTTTTCATTGCCGTAGATTTTGGCGATCAACGGTTCCGTGAACGCCTTCATGTAGCCAGAAATCTCAGCCTTCTTCTTCTCGGACAACTGAAGCGCCAACATGTCATTGACGTTGAGCCCCAGTTCGCGCACCGCGATCCGCAGGCTGTAAACGTCGAAGCTCGGGAGCAAAGCCAATTTGCGCAACAAGATAAGGTCGGCGGGCGGATTTACCATGTCCCAACCGAACTCGGTGTGCAGGCTCTCGATATCCATCTGACCACTGCCGACCTCATCGCCGCGAAACAATTCGACGACCGATTGCACTCGGTTGTTTTTGACCAACCGGGCCGAACGGAGCGCCCGGGTTTCGATCTCCAGTGCGGCCAGCGGCAACACATGAAGTGCATCGCGATCATCGTCCCGGATCGCGGTATCAGGGCATCCGGTATTCATCTTTTCGACATTCCCTGGACACAGCCTGCACTCCTAGTTGTCATTAGAGGAACCGATGGGCTTTGTCGGAGAAATCGCAGCCATCATCTCCGACGCAACCTCATCATAAGCCTCTTCAAAAAAACTCAGCTCGGATTCAGATAGGTCAGGCGCGGCATGGGCCACGGCGGAAAGAAAGGCTTCACGGCCCACCTTCAATTGAATCCGCAAAATCCCTTTCTTCCGGTGCTGCGCGCCTAATTGGCGGAGCTGATGTCGTAACACCTCGGGATGGCTCGCGGGCTGCAATATGATAGATATCGCGGCATTGGCCATATGCCTGACTTGTTCTTCGTCACGAAAATGACGACTGGCGCCCGGGATCGCTTCTAGTAAATAGCTTGCAAAGAAATCTTCGAAATCCGGTACAAAATTGTCCGGAAGGCTCGGCCGGAGCGTGGATATTCTCTCCGTAAACATCTTTTCCCTCACTTTATTGTTCCAAGGTCACCTCGGGCACATCTTGAAATTTGGCTCCTCGTTGCGGGCGCGGACGAATGGGCCGTTCGCGACTGAGGCTTCATATTCTTTGGGGGGCGACTGGTATTGCAATCGGCACGACCAGAAGTCCACGCAATGGGTGATCTTTTTTGGCCGCCTGGTGTTCTCCCCCCGAAAAACCTCAGACCGATGCATTCAAATATCGAATAATTTCGAAGTGATAAAACAAAGTCAATTGGATTCATATGAATGCATGTATCAACAAAGAACTTGTGTGAGTTATGCCGTATGAATTATTTATTTAGACAAATTATAAACGACCTATATTTTAAAATAGTTCCAAAGGTCGTAATCAACTTAAGAGAAAATTTGAATAACATGTTTATATGACCAGTTTTATTGCGGCGGTGTGAGGGGCGCGTCCGCAATTACCATAATAGGAATTTATTGACTTTCATGGATTTTGTGTTATTGTGCCGGTTCGTGGCGTCGGTTACCGGCGCGGGCGCGCTATTTGATAATCGAATCGGATGAACACCGGAACCGATGTCCGTGCAGGAACGGGAGGGTTGGCACCGGTTGGCGGGAAAGCCCGCAGCGTTTTCTCCGTCGCCCCCGCGAAGGCGGGGGCCCATGGCGCTGCCCCTTTCGTCTTTCCCGTGGGTCCCAGCCTTTGCGGGGACGACGAAAAATGATTGTGGGCCGAAATTGGATTCGTTCCTGAGATTTTTTTGGGAATCGTTTGGAATCAAGAGGTTCCAACCCGCGAAATTTCGCTCTCTCACCCCGTCATTCCCGTACCCGCCTACGCGGGCACAGGCTCCGGCGGGAATCCAGTAGGCGTTTTGTTAGTTTCGCTGCTGGGAAGGATGATGCCTGCGGCATCAAATGGGTCCCCGCTTTCGCGGGGACGACGCGGGTGATGCGCGGGTCGGGCACCTTTATCGCTGGAGACGCGCGCCGGCCGAGCCGGCCATCCCCGGCGCGCTGTGGGAGGAAATTGGGTTCATTTCCCAGATTTTTTTCGATGTCGTTGATTCCAAAGCGATTCTGACCCCCGAAAAACGCTTCCGAAACGAATTACAAGACCGGGCGCCGGTCCGCCCAGGGCCGGGCGCGTTCGAAGCAGGCGGCGGCGTGCAGGACCTTGTCGTCGGCGAGCCAGGGCCCGACGATCTGCAGGCCCAACGGCAGGCCGTCCCGGGTCCAGCCGCTCGGTAGCGTGATCGCCGGGTGGCCGGTCATGTTGAAGGGATGCGTGTAGGGATACCAGGCGGCGCGGGGCTCGTCGGTCAATTGCCCCTCGATCTCCACCGGTTCGCGCGGGTCGTGGTCGATGGGGAGTGCCGGGCGCGCCAGCGTCGGCGTCACCACCAGGTCGACCTCGTCGAACCAGCCCTGCACCTGGCGGAACACCTGGGTCCGGATCTGCATCGCCGTCTGCAGATCGATGGCGGAATAATCGCCGCCCATTTTCGTCCAGTAGCGCAGTGTCTCCGACATTTTGTCGCCCAGTTCCTCCATCATCTCGGTGAAGCGGATGGCGAAGGACGAGAATATGATCGGCTTCCAGATCGGCAGCGTCGGGGTGAATGGCCCTTCGTAGGGGACCAGTTCGGCGCCCATTTCCTCGAAGGCCGGCAGTGCGGCCTCGAAAATTTCGCGGGTCTCGGTGTCGATCACCTCGTTGCCGAGGAATAGGCGCCAGCCGATCTTGACGCCCTTCAGGTCCCCCTCGCCTCGCGCCGCCTTGGCGACGTCACCTTGGGGCGCGCGGCCCAAGCTATGGATGTCGCTCGGGTGCGGGCCGATCATGGTGCTCAGCATCAGCCCGGCGTCGGCGACCGTGCGGGTCATGGGATTGATGAAGGAGAAGAGCCCGAAGGTCTCTCCGTTCATGTCATGCGGCACCAGGCCCAGCGTCTGCTTCATCCCCACGACACCGCAGGCGGCGGACGGAATGCGGGTCGAGCCGCCGGCATCGGTGCCGACATGCAACGGCGCCAGGCCCGTCGCCGCCGCCGCGCCCGCCCCGCCCGAAGAGCCGCCGGCCGTGCGTTCCAGGTTCCACGGATTGCGGGTCTGGCCGAACAGCGGCGCCTCGGTCATCGGTTTGTGGCCGAATTCCGGCGTCGTCGTCTTGCCGACCAGGATGGCACCGGCGGCGCGCAAGCGCGCCATGGCGACGCAATCTGTCGCCGGTACGTTGTCTTCGAAGGCGTGCGAGGCAAAAGTCGTGCGCACGCCCTTGGTATTGAGCAGGTCCTTTACGCCCAGCGGCACGCCATGCAGCAGGCCCACGTCATCCCCCCGTGCCAGCGCCGCGTCGGCTTCCCGGGCGGCGTCCCGGGCCTGGTCGGCACAGACGGTAATGAAGGCGTTGATATGGGGTTCGATGTCGTCGATCCGCGACAGAACCGCGTCGGTCGCCTCCAGCGCGCTCACCTGTTTGTCGCGGATCATCCGCGCCAATTCCGTCGCCGGCGTGAAACAAAGTTCGTCGCGGTCCATGCTGTCCCCCAAATCATCAATGCCGGCTTGACCAAAAGCCGCCATCTCATAGTATCCAGAACATCATGCAAACCAACACGCAATTGGCCGACGCCGCAACCGACGTCCGCCACGACTGGCAAACGGACGAGGCGGAAGCGCTGTTCGAACTGCCGTTCATGGACCTGGTCCACCGGGCGCAATCGCTGCATCGCGACCACTTCCCGGCCAACCAGGTACAGATGTCCAACCTGTTGTCGGTGAAGACCGGTGGCTGCCCCGAGGACTGCGGCTACTGCCCGCAATCGTCGCATCATCACGCCAACGTGGCGGCGGAGAAACTGATGGCCGTCGATGCGGTTCTGGCGGAAGCCCGCCAGGCGCAGGCCGGCGGCGCCACGCGGTTCTGCATGGGGGCGGCATGGCGCAATCCCAAGGACCGCGACATCGACGCCATCTGCGACATGGTCACCGGCGTCAAGGAAATGGGGCTCGAGACCTGCGCCACGCTCGGCATGCTGACCGAGGGCCAAGCGTCCAGGCTGCGCGAAGCCGGGCTCGATTACTACAACCACAACATCGACACGTCGGAGAACTTCTACGGCGAGATCATCACCACCCGCACCTTCGAGGACCGGCTGGATACGCTGGCCACCGTGCGCCGGGCCGGCATGAAGGTCTGCGCCGGCGGCATCGTCGGCATGGGCGAGGCGCGGCGCGACCGCGCCGACATGCTGGTGACGCTGGCCAACCTGGCGCCGCATCCGGAAAGCGTGCCGATCAACTTGCTGGTGCCCGTCGACGGCACGCCCTTGGCCGAGGCGCCGGACCTGGACCCGCTGGAGTTCGTCCGCACCATCGCGGTGGCCAAGATCATGATGCCGGATTCGGTCGTCAGGCTGTCGGCCGGGCGCGAACAGATGAGCGATGAGTTCCAGGCGCTTTGCTTCCTGGCCGGCGCCAGTTCCATCTTCGTCGGGCCGAAGTTGCTGACCACCGCCAACCCGGGCCGTGACCACGACGACGAACTGTTCGATCGATTGGGCGTCACCGGCACGTCATGACCCGTTCCGCGCCCACCCGGCCGGCATGGTTCGAACAGGGCTACGACCACATCTGGATGCCCTACACCCAGATGCAGACCTCGCCGCTGCCGCAGGCGGTGCGCGCCACGCAGGGTACCCGCATCATCCTGGAAGACGGGCGCGAACTGATCGACGGCATCGCATCCTGGTGGTCGGCCTGCCATGGCTACAACCACCCGCATATTCAGGAAGCCGTCACCCGCCAGTTGCAGACCATGCCGCACGTCATGCTTGCCGGCCTCTCCAACGAGCCCGCCTTCACCCTGGCGGCGCGCCTCGCCGAGATGACGCCGGGTGATCTGGACCGGGTGTTCTTCTCCGAATCGGGTTCTGTCTCGGTCGAATTGGCGATGAAGATGGCGGTGCAGTACTGGATCAACTTGGGCGACGCGGGCCGCAACAAGTTCATCGCCTTCCGGGACGGCTATCACGGCGATACCATCGGCACCATGGGCATCGGCGATCCGGACAACATCATGCATGGCCCCTTCCATGGCCTGATGGCGCAGCAACTGGCCGCCGACCTGCCGGCAACGGAAGCCGAGTTCGCCCAATTCGAGGCCTTCGTCGCGGAACACAAGGCGCAGGCCGCCGCCATCATCATGGAACCCCTGGTTCAGGGCGCCGGCGGCATGCTGTTCCACGATCCGGCCGTGGTGCGCTTCATGCGCGAGGTCTGCGACCGTCATGGGCTGCTGTTGATCCTGGACGAGATCATGGTTGGCTTCGGCCGTGTCGGCACCATGTTCGCCTGCGAGCAGGCCGGTATCCAGCCCGACATCATGACGGTCTCCAAGTCGCTCACCGGCGGCACCCTGGCGCTGGCGGCAACCATTGCGTCAGCCCGCGTGTTCGAGGCATTCCTGGATGACGCGCTGGAGAAGTGCCTGATGCACGGGCCCACCTATACCGGCAATGCGCTGGCCTGCGCGGCGGCCAACGCGTCGCTGGATTTGTTCGAGACGGAGCCGCGGCTGGAACAGGTGGCGGCCATCGAGGCGCACCTGAAGTCCGCGCTGGAGCCCTGCCGTCAGGTCGAGGGCGTCGTCGACGTGCGCATCAAGGGGGCCATCGGCGTGGTCGAACTGACCACGCTCGGCGACATGTACTGGATTCGCCAGTGTTTCCTGGATCGCGGCTGTTGGGTCCGGCCGTTCGGCAACGTGGTCTACCTGATGCCGTCGTTCACCATGGCGCCCGCGGACCTGGCGACGCTCACCGACGCCGTCGTCGACGTGGTCGGCCAATGGTCGGCGCGCCTGGACGAGTGGGTCCCGTGAGCGACAGCGCGTCGCTCGACGCCTTTGCATCCGCCAAGCTGGCGGAGATGGAGCGCTTGCACCTGCGCCGCTGGCTGGCGACCACCGATCCGCAGGAAGGCGCCGTCGTCGAACGAAATGGGCGGCGGCTGCTGAACTTCTCGTCCAACGACTACTTGGGCCTCAACCATCACCCGGCGCTCAAGGCCGCCGCCAATGAAGCCATCGAGCGCTATGGCGTCGGTTCCGGCGCGTCCCGGTTGGTGACCGGCAACCACCCGCTCTTCCGCGAGTTGGAAAGCCGCCTGGCCAAGCTCAAGGGCAGCGACGACGCGGTGGTGTTCGGCTCGGGGTTCCTGACCAACTCCGGCGTAATTCCGGCGCTCGTCGGCAAGGGCGACGCGGTGTTCATGGACGAGCTGTCGCATGCCTGTATCTATTTCGGCAGCCGGCTCTCGGGGGCGGCGCAGTTCGTCTTCCGCCACAACGACCTGGACCATTTGCGCGAGCTCCTGGAAGCGCATCGCGGTGGGCACGAACACGCCATGATCGTCACCGACGGGGTCTTCTCCATGGACGGCGACTTGGCGCCGGTGGGCGATCTGGTGGCGATGGCCGGCGAATTCGACACCTGGCTGATGACCGACGACGCGCACGGCATCGGCGTCATTGGCGGCGGGCGCGGATCGAGCCATGAGAACGGCCGGCGTCATGCGGTGCCGTTGCAGATGGGCACCCTTTCCAAGGCCATCGGCGGCTACGGTGGATATCTCTGCGCCAGCCAGCCGGTGATCGACCTGATCCGGACGCGCTGCCGCACCTTCATCTATTCCACCGGCCTGCCGCCGGCCAGCGTCGCGGCGGCCATCGCCGCGCTTGACCTGATCGAGGCCGATCCCGAGTTCGCCGCCCGGCCGCTGGAACTGGCCCGGCGCTTTACCCGCGCCATCAACCTGGGCCTCGCCGAAAGCCCCATCGTGCCGGTGATCCTGGGCGATACGGACAAGACCATGGCAGCCGGAAAACTGCTTGAGGACGAGGGCTTCCTGGTGGTGCCGATCCGCCCGCCGACGGTGCCCGACGGCACGGCGAGGCTCCGCATCACCTTCACCGCCGATCACGCGGAGGCCGACGTCGACCGGCTGGCGGCGCTGGTGCGCGACGAAATCCTGAACGGAGGCCGGCCATAACGGGGTTGTTCGTCACCTCCAGCGGGACCGGCGTCGGCAAGACCTACGCCACCTGTGCCCTGGCCCGCGCGCTTGCCGCCGAGGGCCGTGACGTGCGGGTCTTGAAGCCGGTGATCAGCGGTTTCACGGCCGAAAACTTGGAAGAAAGCGACAGCGTGCAGATCTTGCGCGCGCTCGGCCAAGAGCCGACGGACGCCGTCGTTGCGGCAATCTCGCCCTGGCGGTTCGAAGCCCCCTTGTCACCCGACATGGCGGCGGCCCGCGAGGGACGCAGGGTTTCCTTCGACGATTTGGTTCGCTTCTGCCGTGACGAGGTCATGGGTCACTCCGGCGATACCCTGATCGAGGGCGTCGGCGGTGTCATGGTGCCGCTGGACGAGACCCGGACGGTGCTGGATTGGATCGCAGCGTTGGAACTGCCGGCGCTGCTGGTGGTGGGCTCCTACCTGGGCACGCTCAGCCACACCTTGACTGCTGTGCAGGCGCTGCGGGCACACGGCTGTGCCATCGCCGGCGTTGTGGTCAGCGAGTCGGAAGACCAGCCGGTGCCGTTGGCCGAGACCGTCGCCACGCTCAAGCGGTTCGAGCCCGGCATCCCGATCCGCGTCCTGCCCCGCGTCCCTGCCTTCGAGGCCGACGGCCGTGCCCTCCTGGACCTGCTGGTTCCGTCATGACGAAGCCCAAGCGGTCACGGCTCAGGCGGTTCTTCGGTTGGTTCGTCGACCCGTTTCGCCGCCGCCGCCGGCAGCTCAACGACGAGCCGGAAGACGATGATGAGGATTTTGACGAGGAATTCGATGATGAGCCGGACGTGCTCTGGTCCGAATCCCGCCTTCAGGTCGCGCAGCGGTTGTGGGGCGACGGCTTCGTCCGCTGCGGCGAGGCTGAGTACCTGGGGGAATTCCTGCCGCTGATGGGGCTTTCGGAACGCAACAGCCTGCTGTTGATCGGCGCCGGGCTCGGCGGCGCGGGACAGAAGATCGTCGAGGACACCAGCGCCTGGGTCACCGGCTATGAGAACCGCGAGGAACTGGCGGCGCTCGGCAAGGAGCGCGTGAAGCGCGCCGGCCTGACCAAGCGCGCACCGGTCAACTTTGCCGCCTACGACAATTTGAAGCTTAAGGCCCGCGCCTTCGACGCCTGCATCTCGCTGGAAAACCTATACATGGCGGCGGACAAGAAAACCGTGCTGGCCAAGGTGTTCGAGTCCATGCGCGACAACGCCGAGCTCTGGTACACGGACTTCGTCCTGCCCAGCACCGATGCGCCGAACGCGACGGTGCAGGCCTGGGTGGACGCGGAACCCGAGCCGGTGCATTTATGGCCCAGCGACGTCATGCAGGCCTTGTTGCGCAATACCGGCTTCGACGTGCAGCCCGGAGAGGACATCACCCATGCATACCGGATGCGGGTGTTCAAGAGCCTGTTCAACTTCCTCGCCTCCACCAACAAGACGGAACTGCTGGGCATTGTCGATGGCGTGTTCGCCGAATTGGAGAGACTGGCCAAGCTGGTGGCGGCGCTCGATAGCGGCGGGCTCAAGGTCTACCGCTTTCATGCCTTCAAGCCGCGCGGGCGCGGCTGACCGCGCGGCCAAAATCCCTAGCAAATCTGGGGTTGAAGCGACCCGTCTTCATATTCATTATTTATAAAGTGAAGATGAACACCGGAGCCCTTCCATGAGCTACAGCGATCTCGAGACCACCGACAACGGCTACCTCGTTAATGCCGAGGACTGGTCGGAATCCGTCGCCGCGGAAATCGCCGCCGCCGACGGCATCGACGAACTCACCGAGCGCCACTGGGACGTGATTAACTACCTGCGCGAGGAGTTCTTCGAAAACGCCGAGACCCAGCCCAACGACCGCACCATCGTCAAGGCCATGTCCAGCGCCTGGGGCGAGAAGATCAGTTCCAACGATCTGTACGAGCTGTTCCCCCTGCAGCCATCCAAGCAGGCAGCGAAGATCGGCGGCCTGCCGGAATCGAAGCGCAAGGGCGGTTACTAACGGGCGGTTGTCGAGGTGACGCGCCTAGACTGGCTCCAGGTCGGCGTCGTCTTCGTCCAGATCCTCGTCGACTTCCTCCCCGGCCTCGTAGCGCCGATAGGCGCGGATGGCGAATGGGATGGATACCAGATAGCTGCCGAGAATGATCGACAGGCTGAGCCACGGCAGGCTGGCGATGAAGGCAATGATCATGGTCACCGTCAGCATCATGGCCAGCAGCCGCTTGCGCGGCACCACCATCTTCTTGAACGAGAACGTCGGAATGGCGCTGACGAACAGCGCGCCGACACCGAGCAAGAAGAACGACACCACCCAGGGAGAGCGCAGCACTTCGTCGCCGAGCTGGAACGCCAGCACCATCGGAAGCAGTACCAGACCGGCGCCGGCCGGAGCCGGCACGCCGGTGAAGAAATTGCCCTTCCACGCGGGCGCGTTTTCGTCTTCCAGGGCGACGTTGAAGCGCGCCAGACGCAGCCCGCAGCACATGGCGAACAGCATCACCAGAAGCCAGCCCAACCGACCGGCGTCTTGCATGGCCCAGAGATAGAGGATCATCGCCGGCGCCACGCCGAAACAGACGAAATCGGAAAGCGAGTCGAGTTCCGCGCCGAACTTGCTAGCACCCTTCAACAGCCTGGCGATGCGGCCGTCGAGGGCATCGAACACGGCGGCGACGGCAATCGCCAACACCGCGTACTCCCAGCGTTCCTGGAACGCGAAGCGCATCCCCGTCAGGCCCGACGCCAGCGCCAACAGCGTCAGAATGTTGGGAATCATCCGGTTGACTGAAAGGGCCTGCAGGCGGCGTTTCGGCTGTTTGTTTGGCATGGATTAATCCTAGCGGATTTCGCCGGCGCGCGCTTGTTCTTCCGTCGCCAGGTCGGCGAGCACGGTCTCACCGGCGACGGCGGTCTGCCCGATGGCGACCAGGGGTTCTGTGCCATCCGGCAGGTAGACGTCGACGCGGCTACCGAAGCGGATCAGGCCGAAACGCTCACCGGCTTTCATCTGGTCGCCTTCCTTGGTCCAGCAGAGGATGCGCCTGGCCACCAGGCCGGCGATCTGCACGAAGGCGATGTCCTTGCCGTCGGTGGTGGTGATCTTCAGGCTCTGGCGTTCGTTGTCTTCGCTGGCTTTGTCCAGGGACGCATTCAGGAACTTGCCGGGACGGTAGGAAACCTTGCTGATAGTGCCGTCGATCGGCGCGCGGTTCACATGCACGTTGAAGACGTTCATGAACACCGCGACACGGGTCAGCGGCGCATCGCCCATTTCCAGTTCCGCCGGCGGCACGGCGCGGACGATGGATTGCACGACCCCGTCGGCCGGCGAGATCACCAGGCCCTGGCGGGTCGGCGTGATGCGGTCGGGGTTGCGGAAGAAATAGGCGCACCAGGCAGTCAGCAACGCGCCCAGGTATCCGAGCGGTTCCATCCACCAGGCCAGCAGCACCGCGCCGATGGCAAAGGCGGGGATGAACGGCCATCCGGCGGGGTGGATCGGCACGAGCACGGTCTTCAGCATGGTCACGTCTCTCCGGGTGTTTCGGTTGGTTGCGGATTGTCTCTATTTTACAGGCTGGATCAAGAAAATCCGGGTGCGAATCGTAGCGAGCGATGGGCGTGATTGGCCGTTTGCTGTTCCGACCGGTCGTGCTAGCTTGACGCAAAATCGGGCCAACAGGATGGCAGAATTCAAAGAACATGTCCGAACACGGCACCGCTGCCCGTAATCTCGTCGACACTTTCGAGGCCGGCCCCGTTGGCCTGGACCAGGCATCGTCCCTGGCCGGCAAGGGGCATGGCGACGGATTGCGGTTTACCTTCGAGTACGAAGGTTTTCTATTCGCCGTGCATGCATCGGCCGGCAGCCAGAACACCCAGATGCGCTTCCATGCCAACCTGGGCAGCATCCCCTACACCGCCGAAGACCCCTACGCGCGCACCCAGGCGCTGGCGGTGCTGCGGTCAGCCAGCCGCGCGCTCGGCGGGCGGCTGCACCTGACGCCGCGCCAGCGAATCTTGTTGTTGGAAGACATCACCATCGAAGAGCCGTTCACGCCGGTGCTGCTGATGTCGCGCGCCGCCATGCTGTTGATCATGGCGAAACCCTACCTGGAACTGCTTGCCGGCTTCGTCCACCCGCCGATGGAATCGCAGGCGTCCTAGTTGGTTGTCGGGACGGCGAAGACCTGGCCCGGGTAGATCAGGTCGGGATCGCCGATCTGATCCTTGTTGGCCTCATAGATGACGGTGTAGTTGAAGCCGGTGCCGTAGGCACGCCGGGCCAGCCGCCAAAGGCTGTTGCCGGGCTGTACGATGACGAAGGGCTCGGGCGGCATGTTCTCCTGCGTGATCGGTTCGGCACGCGCGAACGGCAGTGACAGCCGCGCAGTGACCTTGCCGTTGCCGTTGACCTGATCGGCGCGCAAGCGGTAGATGCCGGGCTTCACGGGATTGTCCGGTTTCACCCGCCAGCCGTTGTTGTCGTCGACGGCGGATCGGCCGATGAACTTGCCGTCAAGATAGAGCTGCACCACCGTCTTCGAGGCGCCCCGGCCGCTCAGGTAAAGGCGGCCTTCGGTGTCGTAATCGACGGTATCGACTGCAAAGGCCTGACCGGCATCGCCGGGCGTCGGTTTTTGCAATAGCGTGCTCGGCCCGTCGCCCTTGCGCGGGAATTTCAGTGCCAGCGCCTGCGACGGTTTCTCGGCCGGGCGCCCGGCGATGTCTTTTTTCTGTTCCGGCACCACGACGACCACGACGTCATCGGATTGCAGCGATTCCTGGCCCTCGATTCGCTGCTCCAGGCTCAACTGCCGGCTGCCGGGCGCCAGCGGCTTGTCGGGCACCAACACCCATTCACCGCGCCCGTCGGCCTTGATCTGACCGACGAACTGGCCGTCGGCAATGATGGCGACGGTGCTGCCGGGGGCCGCGCGGCCAGCGATGACGGCGTTGCCCTCGGGCGTCACGCGAACGACGTCGAAGGAGGGTTTCTGTTTATTTTCAATGGCTTTTGCCGGTTCCTGCGATGCCGGCGCACTGGCTTCGGCGGACTCGGCTTTCGGTTGCGGCGCGGCAGCGGGTGCTGGCTTCTGTTCCGCGACGACCTGGGGGACCGGCGGTTCGTCGGCATCGTCCTGCGACATATACACGTTCGTGACGACGGCCGTTGCGGCGATGGCCGCGCCGACGATGATGATCAATACCGGTTGGTTCATGCCTACCCCTTATTTCCTCCGATACTAACAAGGAAGGCCGGGAACAGGCAGCAAAAATCAAGGTTTGGCCCCGTTACTTCGATTTGGTCACCTTGTTTTCCACGGCCGGTACCGATTGCAGGTATTGGACCATGGCGCGGCGGTCGGCGGGCGTGAGCTTGGAGGTATTCTCGTAGACTTCCGTCATCTCGCCGCCGACGAAATCGCCGTCCGGCAGCATGCCGAGCGACAGGATCGAATCGATATCTTCGGCCGACCAGTTTCCGATCCCGGTGGCCTTGTCGGGGGTGATGTTGGGCACCGGGTCGCCGCCCGGGCCTTCCGTCGTGCCGGCCAGGTGCATGCTGCCAACGAAGCCGCCGAGCGCATCGCGCGGCGAGTGGCATTCGCCGCAGTGGCTGAGCGCCTCCACCAGGTAGGCGCCCCGATTCCAGGCCGGGCCCTTGGCCGGGTCGGCCTTCATCGGGCCCGTCTCGAAGTTCAGGATGCGCCAAGGCAGCATCATGATGCGCCAGCCGAAGATCAGCTTGGTGTCATGCGGCTTGTTGGCGCGCTTCACCGCCGGCAGCGTGCGCAGATAAGCCCAGAGATCGGCCATGTCGGCATCCGACATTTTGGTATAGGCGGTGTAGGGAAAGACCGGGAAATAGTAGCTGCCCGACGGCGTCTTGCCGTCGCGCAGCGCGCGCTTGAAGTCCTCGAACGACCAGCGGCCGATGCCGGTCTCCGGATCGGGGGTGATGTTGGGGCTGTAGTAGGTGCCGAACGGTGTCTTCAGCGCGCGGCCACCAGATAGCAGGACCTTGGCCTTGGCATCCTGGGCAGTGGTGTGGCAGCCCTTGCAGCCCGCCGCGGTAAACACATAGGCGCCGCGCGCCGGATCACCGTCGGCAGTGGCGGCGCCGGGCAGCAACGCCGCGAGCGCCAAGAACCATGCCCCGGCAAGGCGAAAAGCGAGTGTGGACCGGGGCACGGTCATGATGGCGGCTTACGATTTCGGCTTGCGGAACGGCTTGTGGCAGCCGCCGCAGGACTTCCCGAGGCCGCCGAAGGCGCCCTTGATGGCGCCGGCATCGCCACTGGCGGCGGCTTTCGCCATGCCTTGCGCGGCCTGTTCAAAGGCCATCAAGGCGGCCTTGAACTCATCGGCCTTGGTCCAGATCTCTTCCTTGGCACGGGTATCGCCGAAGTCGGAGCCCTTCGGGAACAGTCCGCCCGTGACCGAGGCGTAAGTGGCCATGGCGTCGGCGAAGCCCTTGGCCATGTCCGTGCCGGCTTTGCCCTGGACGACCATTTTCAGTCCGCCCATGGAGGCGCCGATGCCCTTCATGGCGGTCTTGCGCAGCTCGATGGCATCGTCGTCGCTCGCGGCCTGGGCGGTGGCGGCAGCGGTCGCAAGCATGCTCAAGACAGCCAGGGCTTTGAAAACAGGTGAAAATTTCATGGTCGTTCCTTCCTTTGGGTGGGCTTGGCCGGGGTTCCGGATTTCGTGATTGTAATCGGCGGGGAAATTCGCATACAACAGGCTTGAGGTCGCAACGGTCGAAATTCACGGAAAGTTGATGTCCCGATCATGAAAGAGATCACCTCGCTTTGCGTTTTCTGCGGTTCCAAGGCCGGCGATAATCCGGCCTACGCCGAGACCGCCGAAGCACTCGGCCGGGCGATGGGCGAACGCAAAATACGCCTCGTCTACGGTGGCGGCCGCATCGGCATCATGGGGATCGTCGCGCAGGCCGTTTACGACGCGGGCGGCCCGATCACCGGCGTCATTCCGGATTTCCTGATGCAGCTCGAGGTCGGCAACGAACTCGGCGGCGATCTGGTCATTACCGAAAGCATGCATACCCGCAAGGCCCGCATGTTCGAGCTCTCGGACGCGGTGATCGTGCTGCCGGGCGGCCTCGGCACCCTCGACGAGGCCTTCGAAATCATCACCTGGAAGCAACTGCGCCAGCACGACAAGCCGATCGTCCTGGTCAACGTGGCGGGCTACTGGGATCCCTTCGTGGCGTTGGTGGACAGCATCATCGCCGGCGGCTTCGCGCACGAGAAGGCGCGCGAACTGTTCACGGTGGTCGACAGCGTCGACGCCGTTTTCCCGGCGCTGGAGAACGCGCCCGAACCCGATCAGGTGGTCCTCACCAGCCACCTCTGAAGGAGTGATCATGGACAAAATCAAGGTCGCCAATCCGATCGTCGAACTGGATGGCGATGAGATGACCCGCATCATGTGGGCATTCATCAAGGAAAAGCTGATCGAGCCCTACCTGGACGTGGACTTGCTCTACTAAGATCTCTCGATCCAGAGCCGCGACGCCACCGAGGACCAGATCACTGTCGACGCCGCCAACGCCATCAAGCAGCACCGGGTTGGCGTCAAGTGCGCCACCATCACCCCCGACGAGCAGCGGGTGCAGGAATTCGGCCTGAAGCAGATGTGGCGCTCGCCCAACGGCACCATCCGCAACATCCTCGGCGGCACCGTGTTCCGCCAACCGATCATCTGCCGCAACGTGCCGCGCCTGGTGCCGGGCTGGACCAAGCCCATCGTCATCGGCCGCCATGCCTTCGGCGACCAGTACCGGGCGACCGATTTCACTTTCCCCGGCCCCGGCAAGCTGACCATGCGCTTCGAGCCCGCCGACGGCGGCGCGCCGATCGAGCGCGAGGTTTACGACGCGCCGGAAGCCGGCGTCGCCATGGGCATGTACAACCTGGATGAAAGCATCCGCGGCTTCGCCCGCGCCTGCATGAACTACGCGCTGAGCCTGGAATGGCCGCTGTATCTCTCGACCAAGAACACCATCCTCAAGCAGTACGACGGCCGCTTCAAAGACCTGTTCGAAGGGGTCTTCGAGCACGAGTTCAAGCACCTCTATGACGACAAGCGCCTCACCTACCAGCACCGGCTGATCGATGACATGGTCGCCTGCGCCATGAAGTGGGACGGCGGTTTCGTTTGGGCCTGCAAGAACTACGACGGCGACGTGCAGTCAGACACCGTCGCCCAGGGCTTCGGTTCACTGGGCCTGATGACCAGCGTCTTGATGACCCCCGACGGCCGCACCGTCGAGGCCGAGGCCGCGCACGGCACGGTGACGCGTCATTACCGCCAGCACCAGGACGGTCGCGAGACCTCGACCAATCCCATTGCGTCGATCTTCGCCTGGACCCGGGCTCTTTCCTACCGGGGTGAGTTCGACGACACGCCTGATGTGAAGAAGTTTGCGGAAACCCTTGAAAAGGTTTGCGTCGCCAGCGTCGAGGCCGGGTTCATGACCAAGGACCTGGCGCTCCTGATCGGCCCCGACCAGGGCTGGATGACGACGCAGCAATTCCTCGACAAACTGGACGAGAACCTGCGTGCGGCGATGGGAGCCTAAGCCCCCTCGCCTTGCTCCCTAGGCCGGCATCGCCTTTGCCGCTTTCGCCGCGTGCCGGCGGTCGAGCCAGGCGCGCAGGTTGCCGCGCAGCATCAGCGCCGACGGCGTGACGATCAGCGTCAGCACGGTGGCGAACCCGAGCCCGAAGACGATCGACGTCGCCAACTGCCGCCACCACTGCATCGCCGGCGCGCCGACGGTCACCACCCGGTCGATGAAGTCGATGTTGACGCCGAGCACCATCGGCATCAGGCCGAGCATGGTGGTCACCGTGGTCAGCAGCACCGGACGCAGGCGCTGGGCGCCGGTTTTCAGGATGGCGTCGCGCACGGTGGGTTCGGTCTCGCGCAGGCGATCGAAAGTATCGATCAGCACGATGTTGTTGTTAACGACGATACCGGCCAGCGCGATGACGCCGATGCCGCCCATGACGATGCCGAATGGCTGGTGCGTGACCAGAAGCCCGATGAACACGCCGATGGTCGACATGATCACGGCGGTGAGGATCAGGAACGCCGAATAGAAGCTGTTGAACTGCGTCACCAGGATCACCGCCATGATGAACAGCGCCACGGCGAAGGCCTTGCCGAGGAAATCCTTGGCCTTGTCCTGTTCCTCGCTTTCGCCCTTGAAGGTGACGTCGATGCGTTCGTCCAGGCCGGCGGTCTTGATCCATTCCTGCACCTGGCGGGTCTTGTCGTCGGCGAGCAAGCCCGGTGCCACGTCGGCCTTGACGGTCATCACCCGGCGCGAGTCGGAGCGGTTGATCTTGCCGGTGCGGGGTTTCGCCTGGCGTTCGACGAAATTACCGATGGGCACGGCGCCGGCGGTGGTTTCGGCGCGGATATGGTCGAGCTGACCGATGGTGCGGTAGCCCATGGGGTAGCGCACCCGGATCTCGATCTCGTCGTCGGAATCGTCGGGCCGGTATTCGCCCAGCTTGATGCCGCCGGTGACCATCTGCACGGAACGCCCGATCAGATCGACGTTGGCGGCGAACTTGGCCGCCTGGGCGCGGTCGACGGTGAGTTCCCAATCGATGCCGGGCAGCGGCCGGTCGTCCTCGATGTTCTGGAAGCCGCCCAGTTCCTCCAGGCCCTCGCGTACCTTGATTACCGCCGGTGCCAGCAGTTCCGGCACCCGCGTCGCGAGTTGCACCTGCACCGGCTTGCCGATGGGCGGCCCGCCCTCTTCCTTGCGGCCGTCGACGAAGATGCCGGCAATTTCTATCGTTCGGTCGTGGATGTCTTCGAGGATGGCGTCGGCCTTGCGGCGCTTCTGCCAATTGGCCAGTTCCAGCGTAATGGTGCCGATGATGTCCTCGGCCTCGCGCGAGTTCTGGTCCTGCCCGGTACGGGTATAGATGGCGGCAAGTTCGCCGGTGGCGTCGTTCAACGCCAACACGTGGTTCTCGACCTCGCGCATCAGGCCGTTCTTCTCGCCCACGGCCAGATTGCCGCGCGCGCGCACTTGCAGGATCAGGCGTTCGGGCTCCACGTCGGGGAAGAATTCGACGCCGCGGCCGAGCTTGGCGTAGACGACCTGCACGCCGATCAACAGCATCACGGCGGCGAGCAAGACCTTGCCGGGATGGCGAAGCGCCGCCGACAGGAACCCGAGGTAGGTGCCGGTGAAGCCCTTGATGTCGCCGATATGGCCGGGATCGCCGCTGGTCAGGTGATGCGCGGTATCGGGATCGGCACTGGCGACCGAGCGCTTGGTCACCGCCGCGCCCAGCGTCGGCACGAAGATCAGCGCCATCAGCAACGAGGCGGCGAGCGTCGCCATCAATGTCAGCGGCAGGAACTTCATGAATTCGCCGACGACGCCGGGCCAGAACATCAGCGGCAGGAACGCGGCCAGCGTCGTTGCCGTCGAGGCGATGATCGGCCAGGCCATGCGTTTCGCCGCCAGGCCGTATGAGATACTGGGGCTTTCGCCCTCGCCCATCTTGCGGTCGGCATATTCGGTGACGACGATGGCGCCGTCCACCAGCATGCCGACGGCCAGGATCAGTGCGAACAACACCACCATGTTGATGGTCAAACCGGTAGCGCCGATGACAAGGATACCGGTGAGGAACGAGCCCGGAATGGCGACGCCGACCAAGGCAGCCGAACGCACGCCCAAGGCCCAGACGACGACGATCATCACCAACAGCACGGCGGCAATGACGTTGTTCTGCAAATCGGTGAGCATGTCGCGGATATTGTTGGAGCGGTCGTTGTTGAAGCCGACCTCCACCGATTGGCGAAGCGCTTCGGGCCAGTTGGCCTGTTCCTGGGCGACCAGCGCGCGCACCTTGGCGATGGTGTCGATGATGTTCTCGCCGGTGCGCTTGGAGACCTCCAGCGCCACCGCCGGTTTGCCGCCGACCCGCGCGTAGGAGGTCGGGTCCTTGAAGCTGCGGCGCACGGAACCGATATCGCCGAGGGTGACGACGGCGTCGCCCTCCGCCTTCACCGGCATGTCGACGATATCATGGACGGTTTCGAACAGGCCCGGCACCTTCAGCGTAAAGCGGCCACGCCCGGTGTCCTGGGCGCCGGCGGCGACCAGAAGGTTGGAATTCCTGACCGCGTTGACGGCATCGACGACCGAAAGCCCGTAGCTTTCCACCTTCACGGGATCGATGAGGATTTCCACCAGTTCGTCGCGGTCGCCGGCGATCTGCACCTTGAGGATTTCGCTGAGCCCTTCGATGTCGTCGCGCAATTCACGCGCCAGCTTAAGGAGCGCGCGTTCCGGCACGCTGCCGGAAAGAGTCACCACGACCACCGGAAACAGCGAGAAATTGACCTCATGCACTTCAGGCTCCTCGCTTTCCGCCGGCAGTTCGGGTTTCGCAAGGTCGACCTTCTCGCGCACGTCGTCGAGCGCCGTGTCGGCATTGAAGCCGGCTTCGAACTCGAGCGTCACGTTGGCGCCGCCCTCGTAACCGGTGGAGCGCATCTCCTTGACGCCTTCGATGGTGCGCAGTTCCTGCTCCATCGGGCGGATCAAAAGCCGCTCCGCGTCCTCGGGGGAAATCCCCTCGTGCGACATGGAGACGTAGATGATCGGAATGTTGATGTCGGGTTCCGAATCCTTGGCGATGGTCACGTAGGCGTAGGCGCCGCAGACCAAAAGCAGGAACAGGCTGGCAAGCACCGTGCGCGCATGGTGCAGCGCCGCGTCGATGAGTACGTTCATGTGCCGGACCTTCCCGCATCGCTGGCTTCGTTGCCGGCGGCGCTGTCGGCGGCTTCGGGTTTGATCCGGACCTTCTGGCCCGGGCGCACGAATTCCTGGCCGACAGTGATCAGCGTCAGTTCATCGGGGAGCCCGCCGATCCACACGCCCTCGGTGGTGTCCTCGATCAGTTCGACCGGATGAAACACGACCGTATCCTCGGCATCGACGGCCTTGACGCCGATGACGCCGCGTTCATCAAGGGTGAGGATCGCCGGCGACACGCGGTGCGCCAGCGCCGTATCCAGCGGCAGGCGCAGTTCCGCCGTCAGGCCCTGGGCGATCAGTCCGTCGGGGTTGTCGAACCAGACCTCGACACGGAAGGTGCGCGTGGTTTCCTGCGCGGTGCGCGAGACGAAGCGCGCCGTGCCTTCGCGGCTGATGCCGCCCGGCAGCATCGCCCAGGCCTTGTCACCGACCTTCAGGTACGCCACCTGGCGCTCCGAGACCTGGCCGACGACACGCATGGGGTCGAGTTCAACCATGCCGGCGACGATGGTGCCGGACTGGACGAAATCGCCGACGTTCACCGGCAGGGTCTCGACGAAACCATCGATGGGCGCGCGCACCGTGGTGCGCGACAGATCGAGCCGGATCGCCGCCAGCGCCGCCTTTGCCGCTTCCAGGGCGGCTTTTTCTTCCGCTACCTTGATGGTCGAGGAGAACTGCTTCTTGGAGAGTTTCATGGCGCTGTCGTAGGAGAGCTGCTGGTAGTCCACCTTGGCCTCGGCCTCCTTCAGCCTGGCCATGCGGTCGTCGATGGCGATCTTCAGGATCGGCGTCCCTTTGGTGACGCGCATGCCCTTCTCCACCGGGCGCTCGACGACCTTACCGGCGGTTTCGGCGGCGAGCTCGATATTGGTAACCGCCTCGGTGCGGCCGAACAGGCGAATATGGCTGACGTGCGTCTGCGCGCGGCTGGGGCTCACCCGCACCAAGGTCAGTGGTGCTTTCGGTTCATTCTTGGCGGCGGTGTCCTCGGGCGTCGGCGCGGTGCCGGTGACGGCGCCCGACGCCACCCAAAGCGTCGCCGCCACCGCCAGCAGGATGGCGATGATGTGGCCGGAACGAACCGGGCCTAGCGGCCCTCGGCGCTTCGGCTTCGGTTCGGGCGTGGGGGCTTCGGTTGAAGCGGTTTCTTGGGGCGTATTCATTCTGCAGCTTCCGTATCTTGGCCAGCCTGGTTCATCTCCTGGATGAAAGCGTCACGCTGTTCGCGCATGAAGGCGGCAAGGGATTCATAAAACCGGGTGCCGAACCCGTGCACGATGCGCTGGCCGGGCGGCATGTCGGCGGGATCTTCATCGCAGGGGCAATCGGCGACCATGCGTTCGAAATGCGCCAGGTAGTCGTCAAACACCCGGCAGGCGTCGCGCGGGTCCATCAGGTGGGCGAAAAACAGGTGTACTAGGTATTCGGACCGGACGCGGTCGCGGCCGGGCTGTTCCGCCAGCGCGGCGCGCAGCGCGGCATGACCGGCGTCGGTGAGGCTATAGACCTTCTTATCGCTGCGCCCGGACGGTTCCGCATCGGAGAGCGTCACCAGCCCATCGGCCAGCAACTTGCCGAGCGCCGGGTAGATGGAGCCGTAGCTGGCGTCGAAGAAGTGGCTGAACGGCCCGTCTTCGAAGGTCTTGCGGATTTCGTATCCAGTGGCGTCGCCAAGCGACAGCACGCCCAGGCAAATGGTCTTCACGTCCATGCTTTTCGGTCCCGAAATGGTGCGCCGGGCGGGTCAGGATCGGCCCCCTGCGGCATCTATCGGGGCGATATTTATCATACCGATATATCGAAGCAATATATTTTACTGATATATTACGTCGGCAGAGAGGCGGCCCATGGCGGCACCGGCGTAAATGCGTCGACCAGCATGTCGACGAAGGCCCGCACCTTCGGCGACAGGTGCCGGTTATGGGGATAGACGGCATAGATGTTGGTCGGTTCGTCGATCTCGAATTCGGTCAGTACCGGCACCAGTTTGCCGGCGGCCACGTCGGCGGCGATGACGAAATCGGCGGCCCGGATCAGCCCCATGCCGGCAACAGCCGCCTGCTCCATGGCGACGGCGTTGTTGGTCTCGAAGTTACCCGAGAAACGGAAATGCTGCGGACCGTCGGCACCCTTGAATTCCCACTGGTTGAGCTTGGTCTCGAAGCTCATGGTCAAGCAGTTGTGGTTTTTCAGGTCCTCGGGCGTTTTCGGCGTGCCGTATTGCGCCAGGTAACTTGGTGCGGCGGCGACGAGGCGCCGGGCGGTGGCGAGCTTGCGCGCGATCATGGTGCTGTCGGGCATGCGCTGGATGCGGATGGCGACATCGACCTCCTCTTCCACCAGGTTGACGATGCTGTCGGTGAGCGTCATCTGGATGCGCAGTTCCGGATTTTCCTGCAAAAACGGCGGCAGCAGCGGCGCCACGTGCATGTGGCCGAAGGCGGTGGACGAGTTGACCTTCAGCAAGCCGCGCGGTTCGGCGTGGCGCTCGGTCAGTTCGCGCTCGGCCTCGTCGATGGCGGCGAGGATCGGCAGGCAGCGTTGATAGTAGGTCCGCCCCTCCTCCGTCAGGCTGAGGCGTCGCGTGGTGCGGTTCAGGAGCCGCGTTCCGAGCCTGTCCTCGAGCCGCCCGATCAGCTTGCTGACGGCCGACGGCGTCAGCTTCAACGCCCGCGCCGCCTGGGAGAAACTCTCGGTTTCGACCACCCGGACGAAAACCGCCATTTCGCTGTGCTTGTCCATGACCGACCTATCTACTGCTGGCGCTGCTCTTGGCCAATTGATGAAAAAAACTCATAAATTAATTTATAAATGGCTTATTTATTCCTCGCAAGAACTTTCATATGTTGCTGACAACGGAATTTCACAATCGCTGGCAGGAAAGGAACCCACCCATGTCACATCATCGTTTGTCCGATTGGCCCACCTACACCCACAAGGATATCGAAGCCGGTATCAAGCGCGCCCACGCGCTACGCAGCCAAGCCATCGGGTGGTTCTTCCGCAAGGCCTTGGACCGTCGTTACCGGGCGCTCGACATCGCCGCCGGCGAACCTTGCAAGGCCTGCCGAATAAGCTTCACACCGGTCTCCCTTTGCGATCTCCCCCGACGCAAACCTTGGGCGCCCCTGACAGGGGCGCCCTTTTTCTTTGTCAGAAGCAGGGATTGATGGCGCCGAGGCCGAGATCAAGGCTCGGCAGGTTGAACGCCGTGGTGGCGCCAGTGACGGTGTTGGAGACCGTCACCTGGCCGCCGAAGATGCTGATGCCGCCCGGATTGACCACGGTACCGATATTGGGAAAGCCGCCGGCCGGTGGCGGCGTCGAGCCGCCGGCGGCGGTTTCCAGGGAGTTGAATTCGTCCCAGTTGGTCTTGCCGCCGCGCGCCACCTCGATGAGGATCTCCGCCCCTTCCAGTCGCAGCCGCGGCACCGCCACGTCGCCGACCAGCAGCGGCAGGAAATCGACCTCCGCCACCAGCCGCTTGGCCTTCAGCATGTCGCGCTTCTTGCCCCACTTGGCGTTCTCGATGCGGATGCCCTCGGCGATGATCTGCGGCGGCATGGTGATCTTGAAGTCGATGGGCCAGTCGATATAAAAGCGCCGCTTCGAGGTCTGCATGATCTGGTTCTGCAGGTCTTTCTTCCAGCCTTCCAGGTCGCTCAGGTTGGCGTAACCGATGATGGCGCCGATGCCGGCGGCGAGCACACCCACCTTCAAGGTGATCGATATCAGGCGGCGCAGTAATCCTAGCAGCATGGTGTCCTCGGTCCTGTTCGCGTTGTCGTCGCGTCGTCAGTTGGCGGCGGGCGGATCGGTGAGCGGTACCGGCTTCGGGCGGAAGGCATCGGCGCGGCGCTTGGCCTTCTTGCGGACATCTTCCGTAAGCGTCGCCGCCAGGGCATCGCGGTTCTTGGCGGCGTTGGCGGCGCCGAGCCCGGCGGCGATATGAAACCACATGAGCGCGCTTTCCGGGTCCTTGGCGACACCACCCTTCCCCGTCGCCAGCAGGATGGCGAGCCGGTTCTGTGCCAGAACGACGCCGGCCTCGGCGGCAATGCGAAGGTGTTCGGCCCCGGTTTTCATATCCGTGGCCTTCTCGACCATGAGCGCACCCAAGGCGAAGTGCGACAATGCATCGCCGGCTTCGGCGCCAACGCCGAAATAGCGCTCGGCCTCGGCCAGGTCGCGCTCGATGCCCTTTCCTGTCTGGTACATGACACCGAGATTGTAGGCGGCGAGCGAATGACCCTGTTCCGCCGCCATCTCGAACCAGACCGCCGCTTCGCGCGGATCGGCCTTGGCGCCCAATCCCTTCATGTAGGCGGCGCCGAGGTCGAACTGCGCTTCCGACGAGCCCAGTTGAGAGGCCTGTTCCAACAGGTGCAGGGCTTCCGTCGGGTCGCGTTTGACGCCGCGCCCCTCCACGTGCAGCCGGGCCAGGTTGACGAAGGCGCCGGGCACCTCCTTCAGGGCCGCGCGGCGGTACCAATCGGCTGCCGCTGTGTAATCGGTGCGCACGCCGCGTCCGTGTTCGTGCATGACGCCCAGGTTAAAGAGCGCCGGGCCGAAACCGGCCTCGGCCAGTCGCTTCCAGATGCCGATGGCGGCGGTGAAATCGCCGCTGCCGTACGCCTCGCCGGCACGGCCGAAAGCCTCCGCCGTTTTGGGGTCGACCTCGTCTTCGTCGATGTCGGGCAGCACCAGCGCCTGGTCCTGGCCCTGCTCCTGGACCATAGCCGGCGGTGCCGGCGGCAGGTCGTCGGCCGCGGCGCCGAAAACCACGGTCGCGATCATGGTCAGCAGGGGCAGAAATGTCCGATTCATGCCCGCATTATATGGTGCGCCACGCCGCTGTCACTACGAGATATGGTGGTTTACACGGGTTCATGAAAATGACACTGCGAACACCCCCGGCAGCGTTTGAGCCGACCCGCCGCGGGCGCTATGATCGACGCCAACGAATGTCCGAAATCCTGGGGAAGTGAAAATGGACATCAGGGCCGACCAACGCCGCGCGCCGGCGCTGATCAAGAGCAATTCGCCCGACCGTTTCATCAACCGCGAGCTGTCGTGGCTGGCGTTCAATGAGCGCGTCTTGCGCGAGGCCGAAAACAAGCGCCATCCGCTGTTCGAGCAGCTTCGTTTTCTCTCGATTTCCGCCAACAACCTGAATGAATTCTACATGGTGCGCGTCGCCGGGCTTCGCGGCCAGATCAGCGCCGGCATCGACCTGCCGAGCCAGGAAGGCCTGACGCCGCAACAGCAGCTCGACCTCGTCAACGAACGCGCCGGCAAATTGATGCGCAACCAGCAGAAGTGCTGGAACCGGCTGACCAAAGACATGGCGCGCGAAGGCATCTTCGTGCTTGAAGACAAGGATCTCCTGGCATCGGAGCGCCGCTGGCTCAGGCAGTATTTCCTCGACAAGCTGTTTCCGGTGCTCAGCCCCATCGCCATCGACCCGGCGCACCCGTTTCCGTTCATCCCCAACCTGGGCTTCTCGATGGTGCTGGCGCTGAAGAAAAAACGCCAGAAAGAGACCCTTAACGCCCTGGTGCCTTTGCCGCACCTGATCGACCGCTATATCCGCCTGCCCGGCGACGGTTACCGGTTCATTTCGCTTGAAAACGTCGTGGCGCTGCACATCAACCGTCTGTTTCCTGGCTTCAAGGTAATTGAGGTCGGGCTCTGCAGAGTGCTGCGCGACAGCGACATCGAGATCGAGGAAGAGGCCGAGGACCTGGTGCGCCTATACGAAAGCGCGCTCAAGGAACGCCGCCGGGGTTCGGTGATCCGGCTCACCATCAACCACGACATGTCGCCCGACTTGCGCGGCTTTCTGGTGCACGGCCTGGGCGCGGCGCCGGAGACGGTGTTTCCGTTGAAGGGCTCGCTCGGGCTCGCCGACACCGGCGCGCTGGTGCTGAAGCACCGCCCGGATTTGCTGTTCCAGCCTTTCGCGCCCAAATTCCCGGAGCGCGTGCTGGATTTCGGCGGCGACTGCTTCGAGGCGATCCGCCGCAAGGATTTCATGGTCCATCACTCCTACGAAAGCTTCGACGTGGTGGTGCAGTTCCTCTACCAGGCCGCCAACGATCCCGATGTCATCGCCATCAAACAGACGCTTTACCGCACCAGCGACAATTCACCGATCATCGCCGCCCTGATCGCCGCCGCCGAGGCCGGCAAGTCGGTCACCGCCCTGGTCGAGGTGAAGGCGCGCTTCGATGAGGAACGCAACATCCGCTGGGCGCGCGATTTGGAACGTGCCGGCGTACAGGTGGTCTACGGCTTCATTCACCTGAAGACGCATGCCAAGATTTCTTACGTCGTTCGCCACGAGGACGACGAATACCGCACCTATTGCCACTGGGGCACCGGTAACTATCACCCGATCGCGGCGCGCATCTATACCGACATGTCGCTGTTCACCTGCGATCCGGCGCTTTGCCGCGATGCCGTCCGGCTGTTCAACTTCACCACCGGCACCGCCGGGCCAGACGACATGGAGAAGCTGTCGATTTCACCGGTGAACCTGCGCGAGACCCTGATCCGCCACATCGAGCGTGAGATCCAGCACGTGCGCCGGGGTGGGCCCGGGTCGATCTGGGTGAAATTGAACTCGCTGGTCGATGGCAAGATCATCGACGCGCTCTACAAGGCGTCCAAGGCAGGCGTGAAAATTCATCTGGTGATCCGCGGCATCTGCTGCCTGCGCCTGGGTGTGCCAGGGCTTTCTGAGAACATCACCGTGCAGTCCATCGTCGGGCGTTACCTGGAGCACGCGCGCATCGTCTGTTTCGGCAACGGCGCGCCGCTGCCGTCGAAACAGGCCAGTGTCTTCATCTCGTCCGCCGACTGGATGCCGCGCAACCTCAACCGCAGGGTCGAGACTTTGGTCCCGGTGGAGGACCCGGACGTGCACTGGCAGATCATGGAGATCATGAACATCAACAGGAAGGACAAGAAGCAGTCCTGGATCCTGTTGCCGGATGGCGAATACCGCCGCGTGTCGCGCCACCCCAAGAGCTTCTGCGCCCATACCTACTTCATGGAGCACCCGGACCTGGGCGCGCCGAAGATCGTGCCGGTGGCGCCGAAGCCGTTGCCGAAGCCGGTCGAGGGGTAAGCAATGGCGGGAAAACGGCCGTGTCGTCCTGGGAAAAACCCTTGTCGTTTGACGAACAGACGCGCACCCTCGATCCTGTCACTTGAAGGCCATCAACGGGAAACAGCCGAGCACCGGTAAGCCGACCATGGGCAAGTACTCCATCTTCAGCCTGATCCGCAACGCCCTCTCCTTCCACGAGGGCTGGGAGCGGGCTTGGCGCAGCCCCAAGCCGAAGCCGGCCTATGACGCGATCATCGTCGGCGGCGGCGGCCACGGGCTGGCGACGGCCTATTACCTGGCCAAGGAACACGGCCTCACCAACATCGCGGTGCTGGAAAAGGGCTGGATCGGCGGCGGCAACACCGGGCGTAACACCACCATCATCCGTTCCAACTATCTCTGGGACGAAAGCGCCGCGATCTACGAGAAAGCGCTGCAGCTCTATGAAGGCCTGAGCCAGGAACTCAATTTCAACATCATGCTGAGCCAGCGCGGCGTCATGAACCTTGCGCACAATCTGCACGACATGCGCGAGTTGCAGCGCCGGGTCAACGCCAACCGGCTGAACGGCATCGATTCCGAAATCCTCGACACCCAGCAGGTGAAGGATATGGTGCCGATCCTCAACTGTTCGCCCAAATCGCGCTACCCGATCCTCGGCGCCTCGTTGCAGCGGCGCGGCGGCGTCGCCCGGCACGATGCCGTTGCCTGGGGCTACGCGCGCGGTGCCGACGCCATGGGCGTCGACATCATCCAGCAGTGCGAGGTCACTGGCATCCGCCGCGAAGGCGGCCGTGTCACCGGCGTCGAGACCACGCGTGGCTTCATCGCCGCGCCCAAGGTCGGCATCGTCACCGCCGGCCACACCAGCGTCATGGCCGAGATGGCCGGTATCCGCCTGCCGATCAACAGTTACCCTTTGCAAGCCATGGTGTCGGAGCCGGTGAAGCCGATCCATCATTGCGTCGTCATGTCCAACGCCGTGCACGTCTACGTCTCGCAGTCCGACAAGGGCGAGCTGGTGCTGGGCGCCGGCATCGATGGGTACCACGGCTATTCTCAGCGCGGCAGCCTGCACGTCATCGAGGGTCAGTTGGGGGCGCTCTGCGAGTTGTTCCCGATCTTCTCGCGGCTGCGGCTGATGCGCCAATGGGGCGGCATCGTCGATACCTGCCCCGACGCCAGCCCGATCATCTCCAAGACGCCCATCGAGGGCCTCTACATCAATGGTGGCTGGGGCACCGGCGGCTTCAAGGCGACGCCAGGCTCGGGCTGGACTTTCGCCCACACCATTGCCCGCGACGAGCCGCATGCCTTGAACGCGCCCTTCACCATCGAACGCTTCACCACCGGCGCGCTGATCGACGAGCACGGCGCCGCCGCGGTGGCGCACTGAGGGGGCTGGGCCGATGTTCGTGATCCATTGTCCTTACTGCGGCGAACGCGAGGAGACCGAGTTCCACCAAGGCGGCGAAGCGCATATCGAGCGCCCCAAGGACCCGGACAAGCTGACCGACGAGGAATGGGCGGATTACCTGTTCATGCGCAAGAACTCCAAGGGGCTGTTCCTGGAGCGCTGGGTGCACCGGCACGGTTGCCGGCGCTGGTTCAACGTGGCCCGCGATACCCACACCAACGAAATCCTCGCCGTTTATGAAATGGGCAAGAAGCCGCCGCGCGCGGTCGCCCAGAAGATCGCTGCCAAGGTGAAGAAATGAGTGGCCGCAACCGGCTTCCCGAAGGCGGCCTGATCGACCGCGACCAGCGGCTGAGCTTCAGCTTCAACGGCCGGCGCATGGTCGGCTGTGAGGGCGACACGCTGGCCTCGGCGCTGATGGCCAACGGGGTGCGCCTGGTCGGGCGCAGCTTCAAGTATCACCGCCCGCGCGGCATCTTCGCGGCCGGCGTCGAGGAACCCAACGCCCTGGTGCAGTTGGAATCGGGAGCCCGCACGCTGCCCAACCAGCAGGCCACCCGCGTGGCCCTCTACGACGGCCTCGAGGCCGAGAGCATCAACTGTTGGCCCGGCCCCGAGATTGACGTCATGGGGGTGATGGGCTGGTTCCACCGGTTGATCCCGGCCGGCTTCTATTACAAGACCTTCATGTGGCCGTCGCCGGCCTGGCCGCTCTACGAGCATTTCATCCGTAAAGCCGCCGGCCTGGGCGTGGCGCCAGATGCCCCCGATCCCGACCACTACGACAAGATGAACGCACATTGCGACGTTTTGGTGGTCGGCGCCGGACCGGCCGGGCTCGCCGCCGCCTTGGCCGCGACGCGCGCAGGCGCGCGGGTGATCCTGGCCGACGATCAGGACCGCCCCGGCGGCTGGCTCCTGAACGAGCGCCGCGAGATCGATGGCAAGCCGGCCCTCGAGTGGGTCGAAAAGGCACTGGCGGAGTTGATGGACGCCGACGATACCCGGGTGCTGACCCGCACCACGGCGTTCGGCTACTACGATCACAATTTCATGGGCCTGATTGAGCATCGCGGCCCAACCCAGGTGGACGGCGGCGACACCTCGCGCCAGCGCATCTGGCGCGTACGTGCCAAGCAGGTCGTGCTCGCCACCGGCGCCATCGAGCGCCCGCTGATCTTCGCCGACAACGACCGGCCGGGCGTCATGCTGGCCGGCGCCGTGCGCGCCTACGCCAACCGCTTCGCGGTCAAGGCGGGCTCGCGGGTTTGCCTGTTCACCAACAACGACGACGCCTACCGGACGGCGCTGGACTTGAAGGCCGCCGGCGTCTCGGTGCCGGCGGTGATCGATCTCAGGCGTGATCCGGCCGGCGACCTGCCGACCCGCGCCATGGCGGAAGGCATCGACGTGATCGAGGGCGCCGCCGTCACCGCCGTCGACGGCGCGCGCGGCGTCAAGGGCATCGAGGTCATGACGCTCAACGACACGGGCGACGGCGTGACCGGCAAGGCGCGCAAGATTTCGTGTTCGGTGCTGGCTTCTTCGGGTGGCTGGAACCCGGCCGTGCACCTGCATTCCCATTCCGGCGGCAAGGCCACCTTCGACGAGGAACGCGGCATCTTCCTGCCCGGCGACACCTTGCAGGCCTGCCGGTCGGTCGGCGCGGCGGCCGGCACCTTCGATCTTTCGGGCTGCCTGGACCAAGGCCTGGACGCGGGCAAGCAGGCCGCCAACGCCGCCGGCGCGCGCAAGCAGAGCCGCCGCAAGCCCCCCACCGCCGATGTCGAGGACGAGGCGTTCGCGCGGCTTCTCTGGGTGGTGCCGACGACCGGACCGACCGGGCGCAAGTCCAAGCATTTTCTCGATCAGGCACATGACGTGACCGTCAACGATGTGCAGTTGGCGGCGCGCGAAGGCTATCAATCCATCGAGCACGCCAAGCGCTACACCACGCTCGGCATGGCGCCCGACCAGGGCAAGACCGGCAACATCCAGGGCATGGCGGTGCTGGGCGCGGCACTTGGCGTCGAGAACCCAGGCCAGGTCGGGACCACCACATTCCGCCCGCCCTTTACGCCGGTGACCATCGGCGCGCTGGCCGGGCGCGACGTCGGGGCGCTGATGGATCCCGTCCGCATGACGCCGATGCATCGCTGGCACGAGCTGGCCGGCGCCAAGTGGGAGGACGTCGGGCAATGGAAGCGGCCCTGGTACTACCCGAAGAAGCGCGAGACCATGCATGCCGCCGTGGCTCGTGAGTGCCTGGCCGTGCGCGGCGCGGTTGGCATCCTGGACGCGACGACGCTGGGCAAGATCGATATCCAGGGGCCGGACGCACGGACGCTCCTGAACCGGGTCTATTCCAATGCCTGGGACAAGCTCGCTCCCAATCACTGCCGCTACGGCCTGATGCTGGGCGAGGACGGCATGATCTTCGACGACGGCGTCACCACCTGCCTCGCCGACGATCATTTCTTCATGACCACCACGTCGGGCAATGCCGCGCGCGTGCTGGAATGGCTGGAGGAATGGCTACAGACCGAGTGGCCGGAGCTCCAGGTCTATTGCACGTCGGTCACCGAGCAGTGGGGCAACATCACCATCTGCGGGCCGCGTGCCCGTGATCTCCTGTCCGAGTTCACCACCGATATCGATCTCTCGCCGGACGCCTTTCCGTTCATGACCATGCGCGAAGGCACCGTCGGCGGCATGCCGGCGCGCGTCTTCAGGGTCAGCTTCACCGGCGAGCTTTCCTTCGAGATCAACGTCCCCGCCGGCTATGCCATGAACCTCTGGTCGGCACTGATGAATGCTGGCGAGAAATACGGCATTACCCCCTTCGGCACCGAGACCATGCATGTGCTACGTGCCGAGAAAGGCTACATCATCGCCGGACAGGAAACCGACGGCACCACCACCCCCGACGACGTCGGCATGGGTTGGGCGGTGTCGAAGAAAAAGGATTTCCTCGGCCGCCGCTCGCTTTCCCGGCCCGACAACCAGCGCCAGGACCGGAAGCAACTGGTCGGGCTTCTGCCGATCGATCCCGAAGAGGTGCTGCCGGAAGGCGGTCAGATCACCGTCGACAAGCAGGAAATCACGCCGGTGCCGATGATCGGCCACGTGACGTCCAGCTACTATTCACCGACGCTCGGTTGTGGTTTCGCGCTGGCGCTGGTGAAAGGCGGCCGCGCGCGGCACGGCGAAGTCGTCTACGTGCCGCTGGAGGACCGCATCGTCGCCGCCACGGTGACATCGCCGGTGTTCTACGATCCGGACGGGGAGAAGCTGCATGCCTGAGACCTATCAGCGCCAGACCGCCCTCTCCCACCTGCACCTGGGCGCGCGCGCCGTCGCCGATGCGGGCCTCACGGATGCTGGCGTGCAGTTGGCGGAACTTCCCGGCCGTGCGCTCATCAATCTGCGTGGGGATATCGCCGACGCGGCGTTCGCGGCGGCGGTGCAGAAGGCCGTCGGCGTCGAGCCCCCGGCCAAGGCCGGCACGGTCAATTCGCGTTCCGCTGGCCCCGACATTCTCTGGCTCGGGCCGAACGAATGGCTGGTGTCGGGTGAGGCCGGGACGGAACAGGCCATGGCGGAGAAGCTCAGGAAAGCACTTGCCGGGCAGTTCGCCGCCGTCACCGACGTTTCCGAAGGGCGCGCCGTGATCCGCCTTGGCGGTGCCCGGGCCCGCGACGTGCTGGCCAAGGGCTGCCCGCTGGATCTGCACCCGAAGGTGTTCGTTCCCGGCAGTTGCGCGCAGACCATTCTCGGCCGCTCGGACATGTTGCTGCATGGCTTCACTGCCGGGCGCGGCAAGGCCGAAGCCTTCCACGTCTATGTCGGGCGCAGTTTCGCCGAATATGCCTGGATCTGGCTGGAAGATGCCGGGCGCGAGTATGGCGTCCAGGTCATAGGGGCCTGAGCGCCCAGTCACATAAAATGCTACTCATGGGGTGGCCGCTCCACTAGGATATCGGTGTTGTCGGTGAACCCGGCGGCATGCCGCCACGACAAGAACAACTGACTCAAAGTCGATCCATGGCCAAAGCTCCCCTCACTCAAGCAGACGTCGAACGCCTTTTGGCGGACCCATCTCCGGACTCGCGCGCCGAGGCCGCTGAACGCGTGGCCGAGAGCTTCGATGCCTCGATCGGCGCGACGGAGCGCCAGATCGCCGAGGAAATCTTCCGTATCATGGTCAAGGACGCCGAGCAGCGCGTCCGCCAGGCGCTGTCGGATAGCCTCAAGGACAATCCGGCGGTGCCGCACGACGTGGCGTTATCGCTGGCCCAGGACGTGGCCGAGGTGTCGCTGCCTGTCATCCAGTTCTCTGACGTGCTCACCGACGATGATCTTTTGAACATCATCGCCGACAACGACGAGGCCAAGCAGGTCGCCGTCGCCAGCCGGCCCAGCGTTTCGGAAACCGTGTCCTCGGCGCTGGTCGATACCGGCAACGAAACCGTGGTGACGGCGTTGGTTTCCAATGACGGCGCCGAGATTTCACGCGAAAGCTTCGATAAGGTGGTGGAGACGCTGGGCGACAGCGAAAAGGTGCAGGAAGCACTGGTGCGCCGCCAGAAGATGCCGGTGGCCATCGCCGAGCGGCTGCTGACCATGGTTTCCGAGAATTTGCGCGACGAATTGGCCGCGCGCCACGAAATGCCGGGCGGCATGGCCGATTACCTGGTGCTGCACAGCCGCGAGCGCGCCACCGTGGCGCTGTCGCAGGAATCGTCCGCCGAAGAGGTCGGCGTGTTGGTGCGCCAACTGCATCAGGCTGGCCGGCTGACGCCGTCGATCATCCTGCGCGCGCTTTGTGTCGGCGACATGCGCTTTTTCGAGGCGGCGCTTTCCATTCTCTCCGACGTCCCCTTGGTCAACGCTCGCACCTTGATCTAAGACCCGGGCGAATTGGGCCTGCACCGCATCTACAGTGCGTCGGGCCTGCCGGAAGCGCAGTACGTCGCCGCCCGCGCGGCCGTGCGCGCGGTGGCGGAGTTGGAATACGACGGCGCCGCCAACAGCGCCGAGGACCGCGAACGCTTCCAACGCCGGATGATCGAAATGGTCCTGACCCAATACGACGAACTGGGCGTCGAGTTCGAATCCTATGACCTGGACTACCTGATCACCAAGATCGACGGCCTGCCGCCGGACCATATCCAGGTGCTAGACTTCGGCGGCGGGGACGGCGCATGAAGCCGGATAATTTCCAATATATGGCATCGCTGGCCAAGGAGCGCTCCGGCCTGGTGCTGAACGAGGACAAGGTCTACCTGCTCGATAGCCGGCTGATTCCGCTGGCCCGGCGCAAGAAGATCGAGACCCTGGACGAATTCGTCGAGAGCATCCGCCGCAACAACGACTTCAACGAACTGATCGAGGTGGTCGAGGCCCTGACCACCAACGAGACGCTGTTCTTCCGCGACACCAAGCCGTTCGACCTGTTCCGCGAGCGAGTCATGCCGGAAATCGTCACCAGCCGCGCGGCGACGCGGAAATTCCGTATCTGGTCGGCGGCGTCGTCGAGCGGTCAGGAGCCCTACTCGCTGGTCATGCTGCTGGAGGAAATGGCGGCCAAAATTCCCGGCTGGACCTACGAGATCATCGGAACCAATCTCTCGATGGAAATTCTGAACAAGGCGCAGGAAGCGCTTTATACCCAATTCGAGGTGCAGCGCGGCCTGCCGGTGCAGATGATGGTCAAGTATTTCGAGGCCGACGGCGCCAAGTGGCGCTTCTAGCAACCCTACCGCGACCGGGTCAAGTTCCAGAAGGCCAACCTGTTGGAAAACCAGCGCGGTCTCGGCATTTTCGATATCGTCTTTTGCCGCAACGTGCTGATCTATTTCGACCGCGAGACCAAGGGCCAGGTGCTCGACATGATCGCCGACATGATGCCCGCCGACGGCAAGCTGTTCCTGGGTGGCGCAGAGACGGTGCTCGGCCTGACCCAGCGCTTCGCCGCCGTCGAGGGGGTCAAGGGGCTCTACCAGAAGACCGGCTGAGCCATGGCCGGTAACCAGTCCGAACCCATCGACATCACCACCATCGACATGCACACCGGCGGCGAGCCGGTCAGAATCGTTACCGGCGGTTACCCCGAAATTCCCGGCGCCACCATCCTGGTGAAGCGCCGCTATACGCGCGAGCACCTGGATCACCTGCGCAAGTTCCTGATGTTCGAGCCGCGCGGCCATTTCGACATGTACGGCGTCATCCCGGTCGAGCCCGACATTGCCGGCGCCGATATGGCTGTGTTGTTCATGCACAACGAAGGCTATTCCACCATGTGCGGCCATGCGGTCATCGCGCTCGGCCGTTATGCCATCGAGACCGGCTTGGTCGCGGCGCGAGAGCCGGAAACCACCGTCACCATCCAATGCCCCTGCGGGCCCTTGGTGGCGCACGTGGCGGTGACGGAAGGCAAGCCCGGCCGGGTCCGCTTCGAAAGCGTCCCGGCTTTCGCGTTCGCGCTGGAGAAGACCGTCATGACGGGCCTGTCAGCGCCGATATCGGCTACGGTGGCGCCTTCTATGCCCTTGTGGCCGCCGACCAGTTCGGGCTCGACGTGCGCACATCCCGCACCCGCGACCTGGTCGACGCCGCCACCGCCGTCACCGAAGCGGTCAAGGCCCAGGTGCCGTTGCATCATCCCGACGACGCCGATCTCGCCTTCCTTTACGGCACCATCCTGACCGACGGACGCGATGACTTTTCCGACAATCCCAGCGCCAATATCTGCGTTTTCGCCGATGCGCAGGTGGACAGGAGCCCGACCGGTTCCGGCCTTACCGCGCGCATTGCCGTGCAGCACCGGCGCGGCTTGATCGCCACCGGCCAGACGCGCAGTTTCGAAAGCGTCACCCGTGCCACGTTCACCGGCAAGGCGATCCGCGAAACCGCTTGCGGCGACTTCAAGGCGGTAACCGTCGAGGTCGGCGGCGAGGCGCATTTCACCGCTGAAAGCCGTTTCCGCCTTGAGCCCACGGACGAGATCGGCAAGGGTTTCTTGCTGCGTTAACTGCTCGCGAAGGCAACCCATGAATAGCGAAAACCCCGATCGCGCCCAAGTCGTCGAGGATGCGATCACTAGCCGCCGCTCGGTGCGGCGTTATCTCGAGACCCCGGTTCCCGACGACCTGATCCGTCAATTGCTGCGCGTGGCGGGCCGTGCGCCCAGCGGCTCCAACATCCAGCCCTGGCACGTATACGTGCTCAAGGGCGCGCGCAAGCAGGCGCTCACCGATGCGCTCTTGAAGGCTGTCGAGGCCGGTCCCGCGCCCTATGCACGCGAATACAACTACTATCCGCTGGAATTTACCGAACCCTACCTGGCACGGCGGCGGGCCTGCGGCTGGGGGCTCTACGGTGCGCTCGGCATCGAGCGCCACGAGAAGGACCGCATGGCCGAGCAGCATGCCCGCAACTATTCGTTTTTTGATGCGCCTGTCGGCATGATCTTCACCATCGACAACTTCCTGCAGCCGGGAAGCTGGCTCGACTATGGCATGTTCCTGCAAAGCATCATGGTGGCGGCGCGCGGCCACGGTCTGCACACCTGTGCCCAGGCGGCCTTCGCCAACTACCACAAGACGGTGCGCGAACAACTGGACGTGCCGATGCGGCGCATCATCGTTTGCGGCATGTCGCTGGGCTACGCCGATCCGGATGCGCCCGAGAACGCCTTTACGCCTGAGCGCGAGCCGGTCGAGACCTACGCGACGTTTCTTGACTGACCGTCAGCCGGTCTGCTTCAGGACTTCGCGGGCGATCACCAACTGCATCACCTGGCTGGTGCCCTCGAAGATACGGAACAGCCGCGCGTCGCGGAACAGCCGCTCGACCGGATATTCCTGCACGTAGCCGTAACCGCCGTGCACCTGCAGTGCGCGGTCGGCGATGCGCCACAGCGCCTCCGAGGCGAAGTACTTGCAACTCGCCGCCTCCTTGATGCAGGGATCGCCGGCGTCGAGCATTTGCGCGGTCTTCTCGACCATCGCCTTGGCGGCGAAGTGCTCGGCCTCGCTGTCGGCGATCATTGCCTGGATCAATTGGAAATCGGCGATCGGCCGTCCGAATTGCTGGCGGTCCTTGGCGTAGCGCACCATTTCCTCGATGAAGCGGCGCGCCAGCCCGACGCAGACCGCGCCCATGTGGATGCGCGCGTCGTCCAACACCCGCATGGCGGTGCGAAAGCCATGTCCTTCGATGCCGCCCAGCAGTTGCGACGCCGGTACCCGGCAGTCGTCGAAACTGACGTCCGCCGTCGGCGCGCCGCGCTGGCCCATTTTCTTCAGCTTCGGATGCACCACAAGTCCCGGCGTGCCGGCCTCCACCAGGAAGCAGGAAATGCCGTCGGCGCCCTTGCCAAGATCTGGATCGGTGCGCGCCATCACCGTGAACAGCCCCGCCACCGGCGAGTTGGAAATGAATCGTTTGGAACCGTTGATGATGTAATCGTCACCGTCACGCACCGCGCGGGTCTTGAGCGATTTCGCGTCCGAGCCCGCATCCGGTTCGGTCAGGCAGAACGAGACGATCATTTCGCCGGACGCGACGGCCGGCAGGTAACGGCGTTTCTGTTCGTCCGAACCGGCCAGCACCAAGCACTGGCCGCCGACGCCGTTGGTGGTGCCGACGTAGGAGCGATAGGCCGGCGCGGCGCGGCAGAATTCCTGGATCACCTGTACTTCGGCGAATTTTGAAAGCCCAAGGCCGCCGTGCTCTTCCGGGATGGCATAGGCGAAGAGGCCCAAATCGCGCATGACGCCGAGCACGTCTTCCGGAATTTCGTCCTCGCGCTCCAGGTGGTCTTCGGCCGGGATCAGCTTCTCATCGACGACGCGCCGCACGGCGTCCAGCAATGGGTCGATCTCGTCCTGCGGCCAATGGCGGCGGTTCGACATGGATTCCCCCTTCCCCTTCGGTCTTGCGTGGAAATCATGCGGAAAGGCGATAGCGCCGTCAAACGGTTGCGCCGGAAGCGCAGGCGGCGTATCCAGGGCGGCATGACTGTCTCGATCGACGATATCCGCGTCGCGCGCGCGCATCGATGGCCACGTGGAACGCACGCCCATGCGCCATTCGGTGACCCTGTCGGCGATCACCGGCGCCGAGGTCTGGGTCAAGTTCGAAAACCTGCAGTTCACGGCCTCGTTCAAGGAACGCGGCGCGCTCAACAAGTTGTCGCAATTGAGCGACGCCGAGAAGCGCGCCGGCGTCATCAACATCTCGGCCGGTAACCACGCCCAGGGCGTCGCCTTTCACGCCCAGCGGCTCGGCATTCCGGCGACCATCGTCATGCCGGAAACCACGCCTTTCACCAAGGTCAGCCATACCGAGCACTTCGGCGCCAATGTGGTGCTGATCGGCGAAACCATCGCCGAGGGCCGCAAGGAGGCCGACCGGCTGGCCGCCGAACAAGGGCTCACCTTCGTGCATCCCTTCGACGATGCGGCGATCATTGCCGGACAGGGCACGCTCGGCCTGGAAATGCTGGAAGACGCGCCGGAAATCGAATGCCTGGCCGTGCCGATCGGCGGCGGCGGTCTGATTTCCGGCATCGCCATTGCCGCCGCATCGCTGAAACCCGAGGTCGAGATCGTCGGTGTCGAGGCGGCGCTCTATGCCTCGACCCGCGATGCGTTGGCCGGCACCCCCGGCAGCTACGGCGGCATCACGGTGGCGGAAGGTATTGCGGTAAAGGCGCCGGGCGAACTGACGCTGGAAATCATCCGCGAACGCGTCGCCGAGGTCATCAGCGTTTCGGAAAGCGAGTTGGAGCGCGCCATCGGGCTTTATTTCAATGTCGAGAAAACCGTTGCCGAGGGCGCCGGGGCGGCGTCATTGGCGGCGCTGCTGGCCCAGCCGGAGCGTTTCAGGGGCCGGCGGGTCGGGCTAGTGCTGTCGGGCGGCAATATCGACGCGCGGCTGATGTCGACGGTGATCCTGCGCGGCCTGGTGCGGGACGGGCTGTTGGCGCGTATCCGTGTCGCCACCGCCGACGTGCCCGGCCAACTGGCCAAGGTGGCGCAGGTGATTGCCGATGCGCGCGGCAACATCATCGAGGTCGAGCACAAGCGCCTGCTGGCCGAGGTCGCCCTGAAAGCCGCCGATCTGGAGATCGTCGTCGAAACCCGCGACGTCGACCATATCGGCGAGATCATGACGGCGCTTACCGCCGCCGGCTTCAAGGCCAAGGTGCTTTCCGGCGATATCTGAGGTGGGCGCTACAGGCGCCAGATCAGCAACCGCGTGCGGCGGCGATCGTCGAGTTCGACCGTCTCGTCCGGCTCATGGCCGGGCACGGCGAAGGAATTGCTGATCAGCCGCGATCCCGGTTTCATCTCCGCCCTTGCCTTTTCATAGAGCGCCGGCATCGGCGCCGGCGACAGGAAAGCATAGACGGCATCGAAATCCGCCAGATCCAGGTTCCAGAAATCGCCGTAGCGGACGGAGACATTGGGAGCGCCGGAAAGCGTGCAGCGCAGCCAGGCAGCCGCGAACGGCAGCGGCGCCGATTCGATGCCGGTGACGCCAAGTTCCGGCCTTGCGCGCGCCATGTGCACCAGCGTGCCGCCGATGCCGCAGCCGATGTCGATGAACTGCCGGGCATCCGGCCCGACCACCTGGGAAAGCGCGGCCCAGGTGCGGCGGTTGGAGAGATACAGCGGCACCCGTTCGCCGGTAGCATTCCAGAACACCAGCGCCAGCGCCACGAAAGCGGCCAGGAACACCCAGGACCGCAATTCCAGCATCAACGCCGCGCCGGCGGCGGCGGGCAGCACCAGATGCAGTGGAATCCACCACCCCGGGAGGCCCCATTTCATGCCGATGACGGCGGCGACGACCCCCTGCGCGGCCAGGATCAACGGCAGCTCGATGGCCGGACCGCCGCCGCGCCGCAGCACCATGGCCAGGCCGAAACAGACGACGAAGGCGGCGCCCTGGCTGGCAAGTGCCGTCAGCACCGGCGCGCGCGGCCGATGAGGCGGATTTTCAAGGGATTCCGGCGCGGACATGGCGATTCAGGCGATCCTGACGGGTGTCGATTCGGAGGATTTGCCGGTGATGGTGGGGGATATCGGGGATTCCGTAAACAGCAAAAATGCGCTAAACCCCGGAACCGGCTCAATTACGGGGACTAACCCTTGCAGTCCTTTGAAAAAAAAGCCAGAGTCCGGTGGCGCTCTGCGTGCGCGAGGGGTGACGCGACGGGCTGGCAGGCGTAACAGAAATGCGTTTTTTTGAATGTTCGCAATTATCGGTTTGGTCATTGTTTTCGGTTGCGTGTTCGGGGGCTACTCCGTGCACGGGGATTTGGGGATTCTCTGGCAGCCGATTGAATTCGTGATCATTATCGGCGCCGGTCTCGGTGCCTTCGTTGTCGCCAACCCGCTGCCGGTGCTGAAAGCCGCCGGCGGTGCTTTCGGTACCCTGGTCAAGGGCCCCAAGTACAACAAGGACGCCTATGTGGAGCTCCTGGGCGTGCTCTACGCGACCTTCAAGCTGGCCAAGTCGAAGGGTGACCTGGCGCTCGAAAGTCACGTGGAAAACCCCCACGAAAGTCAGCTTTTCGGCCATTTCCCCAAGTTCCAGCACGACTACCACGCGGTCGAGTTCTTTTGCGATTACCTGCGCCTACTGACGCTCGGCGCCGGTACCCCGCACGAGATCGAGGCGGTGATGGACCAGGATCTGGAAAACCACCACAACGAACAGCATGCGGTCTCCGCCGCCTTCCAGACCTTCGCCGACGCGGTGCCGGCGCTGGGTATCGTCGCGGCGGTGTTGGGCGTGATCGTGACCATGAGCTCGATCACCGAGCCGCCGGAAGTGTTGGGCGGATTGATCGCCGCGGCGCTGGTCGGTACCTTCAGCGGCATTTTGATGTCCTATGGCCTTTTGGCGCCGATCGCCGCCAACCTGCAGGCCACCTACGATGCCGATGGGCATTACCTGTTGTGCATCAAGGTCGGTCTGATGGGCCACATGCAAGGCTACGCGCCGCAGGTTTCCGTGGAATTCGCGCGGAAATGCCTGGCGTCGAACAACCGGCCGACCTTCGCCGTAGTCGAGGACATGACGCAGAACCTGCCCGCCATGGGCTAATCGGAAAGGATCGGGAACGGGATCATGGCCGACGAAGCCGGCGGGCAACCGATCATCATCAAGAAGATCAACAAGGGCGGCCATGCGGCGCATGGCGGCGCCTGGAAGATTGCCTACGCCGATTTCGTGACCGCCATGATGGCGTTCTTCCTGCTGCTGTGGCTGCTCAACTCGGTCACCCAGGAGCAACTGGAAGGTATCTCCAACTATTTCGCGCCGGTGAGCGCCTCGACCTCGACCAGCGGCTCGGGCGATATTCTCGGCGGCAAGACCATCACCGAGGAAGGTGCGTCCGAAAGCTCCACCTCGCGCGACAGCGTCAGCGTCGATTTGCCGCCGCCGAAAGCCGGCAAGGGCTCGCAGGAGAACGAAAGCGACGCGGAATCCGATTCCGATTCCGGCTCGGCCTCGGAAGAAGCCCTCAAACAGGCCGAGGAGGAGCAGTTCGAGAAGGCCAAGGAAGAGCTGGAAGACACCATTTCCGGCATTCCCAACATGAAGCGCCTGCAGGAAAGCCTGATGATCGACAACACGCCGGAGGGCCTGCGTATCCAGTTGGTCGACCAGGACGGCCTTGCCATGTTCCCGTCCGGCAGCGCCGAGATGTTCCTGCATACCCGGCGCCTGTTGGAATTGGTCGCCAAGGTCGTCGCCAATATGCCGCAGCAGGTTTCCGTTTCCGGGCATACCGACGCGGTGCCCTTCGTCAGCGACACCGGCTACAGCAACTGGGAGCTTTCCGACGACCGCGCCAATTCCGCCCGGCGCGGCCTGCAGCAGTATGGGGTGCCGGAAAAACGCTTCTCGCGGGTCGTCGGCAAGGCCGCCACCGAACCGTTGTTGCCCGATGATCCGAAGAATTCGCGCAACCGGCGGCTGTCGATCATCCTGCTGCGTGGCACCGGCGAGGACAATCCGGTCAACAAGGCGCAGGCCAACCCCGACGCCAACGAAGTGCTGCCGGGCCTGAATCAGATCAAGCGCCGCCAGCTCGACGAGCAGATTCGGGGCGGCGGCATCCAGCTGAAGCTGGAATCGGATATCCAAATCCAGTAGCCCCGGTAGCCTTAAAACCTTCGCTCAGTTGAGAAGCCGCGCCACATGCCTTACGCTGATTTCCGTTCGAACGCATCTTTGGGTCCGGTTTGAGTGATATGCGCCATCAACCGCTCATCGATACGCGATTTTTCTTTTCCACGTCGCCGCTGCCCTGCCCCTACCTGCCGGATCGCATGGAGCGCCGGGTGGTTACGGAACTGATCGGCCGCGAGGCCATCACCCTGCACGAACAGCTTTCGCTTGCCGGTTTCCGGCGCAGCCACGGTATCGCCTACGCGCCGGCCTGCGCCGGCTGCGACGCCTGCAAGGCGGTGCGCGTGCTGGCCGGTCAATTCAAGCCGTCGCGCACCCAGCGCCGGGTCTGGAACCGCAATGTCGATCTGAGCGCCGAAATCTGCCAACCCATCGCGACGCAAGAGCAATACGCGCTGTTTTCCGCCTATCAGTTCGGTCGCCACGGCGACGGCGACATGGCGAAAATGGATTTCTTCGATTATCAAGGCCTGGTTGAGGACAGCTCGGTCGATACCGTCGTCGTCGAGTTCCGCGATGCGGACGAGCGGCTGGTTGCGGCCTGCCTGACGGATCGCATGGCCAATGGCCTTTCCGCCGTTTACAGCTTCTTCGATCCCGGTCAGGAAGCCCGCAGCCTCGGCGCCTACATGATTTTATGGCTGATCGACGAGAGCCGGCGTCACCGCCAGGACTATGTCTACCTGGGGTTCTGGGTCGCGGGCTGCGGCAAGATGGCCTACAAGGCCCGCTACCGCCCGATGGAGGTCTATGCCGGTAACGAATGGCGGCTCATGACGCGGGACGAAGCTTCACCGGCGACCTTGGCTGATCCATTGGTCGATCCACTGATCGATCCATCGGCCGACCCATCCGGGCCAACTAAGTCCCCCACGGCGCAGCGTGACGACCCCATCAACCTGACATTCGACGACCTGCTCTAGAGCGCGCCGCCGGCTACCCTAGAACTCCAGCGAAATATTGCGGTGATGCGACAGGCAGCTGGCGACGGCTTCCGCCTGTTCGGGGCTCAAGCGTTCCTGCATGCGCGCGCCGACTGTCGAGCGGACAGCCTGATCATAGGCGGCCAGCCCCGGCGCCAGATCATTTTCCGCCTTGCGCCGCCAGGTCAGTTCCGCGGCCAACATATTACCGGCGGTCGCCAAATGCGTGCCGGCCTTGGATTTCTCGGGGGTGTCACCGCGCAGAGCGCGCGCGGCCTCGCTCAGTTCACGGCGGATCGATGAGGCGCCGGCGATCTTGCCGATGTCGCTGGCGCTCCGTTTGATCGCCTCCATGGCGGTGGCGGCATCACCTTGCAGGGCCGAGGTCAAATCCTTGATCTCGCCCGCCTTGGCGGCAAGCCGCGGCGTTTCGGCAATGATTTTGCGAAGACTGGAAACCGCTTCATAGGATTCATCGACCGTGCGGCGGTATTCGCGGCGGGATTTCTTGGCGGCGGCTGAAAGCCGGTCATAGGTGGCGCGCGTCTGTTTCCAGCCGGCCGGCGTCTCGGATTTGATTGCCGCCAGTTCAGCGCGCATTTCGGCGATGTCGGAATCGATTCCCGATGTGCCGCCGCCCTGGCGCCGGATATCGCGGCGCTCGCGTTCGAGCTTGTCCAAATCGCGCAGGACGGCGCCCTCACGTACACGCAGGTCGCGCACTTGCGTATGCGGTGCGCTGTATTGCGGCAGGAAGGCGTCGAGTTCGGATTCAGCCGAGCGGATGGCCGTGACCTTGCCGAAAATGCTCTCGGCGCCGGCAAGGCTCGCCATCAGCGCCTTTTGCTGCGCCTCCGGCAGGTAGGAGATGTCGAGTTGGCGGGCTTTCTGGATGGCGCTCTTGAGCGCCTCGCCCTGGGCGTCGTAAACCCCGAAGATCTGGTCTTCAAGGCACAGTTGCAGGCGCGGATTGTTCGGCGGCGGCGCGGTTTCGGACGTCAGGTAGATCTTGTTCGGCAGATAGTTCACCAACGACGGGAAGGTGCCGACAATGACCAGCGCTGACAACTGCAGCAGAATGAACGGAACCACGCCCTTGTACATTTCGATGGTCCGCACGATGGGCGGCGCCACGCCGCGCAGGTAAAACAGGGCAAAGCCGAAGGGCGGCGTCAGGAACGAGGTCTGCATGTTGACGCCGATCATGACGCCCAGCCACACGGCGGTGACGTTGGCTTCCGGGTCGGCGAGCAGGATCGGCGCGATGATTGGCACCACGACGACGGCGATTTCGATGAAATCCAGGAAGAAGCCGAGAATGAAAATCACGGTCATCACCACCACGAACTTGGTGATGAAGCCGCCTGGCAGCCCGCTTAGGAAATCGCGCACCAGTTCCTCGCCGCCGAAGGCGCGGAAGGATGCCGTCAGCATTGCCGCGCCCAGCAGAATGATGAACACCAGCGAGGTCGTCTTGGCGGTTTCCACCATGACGCCCTGCAGGGTGTTGTCGATCTTCAGGGTCCGCCAGCCGCTCCAAATGACGGCGGCCAGGAAAACAGTCGAGGCCACGGCGGCCATGGCGATGGCGAACATGTCCTCGGGGCCGCGGATGTTCTTGACGTTGATATCGTAGACGGAGATCACGACGCCGATCACCACAACCGCGGCGGAGGCGATAAGGGCCGGTACGTAGGCCCCCTTCTCGCCTTCCATCAACCGGTAACCGGCCATGATCATGGCGCCGACGGCGCCGATGGCGCCGGCCTGGTTGACGGTGGCGATACCGAGGATAATCGACCCAAGGACGGCGAAAATCAGGGTCAGGGGCGGCATCAGCACGAACATCACGCGCAGTGCGAATCTGCCGTCGATCTTGCCTTCGAATGGCGCCGCCGGCGCCATCTTGGGCCGCACCAGCGCCACCACCAGAATGAAAATGATGTACAGGCCGACAAGCACAAGCCCCGGCAGGAACGCGCCCAGGAACATGTCGCCGGCGCTGGTCGATGTCAGGCCGAATTCGGACGGCAGCGCCACTTGCCCGGTGGCCGCCTTGTAGTCGGCGGTACGGATGGTCGCGGCCTGGTCGGTGGCGTTGGAAAGCTGATCGGCAAGGATGATCAGCACGATCGACGGCGGGATGATCTGCCCCAACGTCCCCGAAGCGCTGATGGCGCCGGTGGCAAGCGAATGGTTGTATTTGGCGCGCAGCATCACCGGCAGCGAAATCAGGCCCATGGCGATGACGGTGGCGCCGACGATGCCGGTGGTCGCGGCCAGCAGCGCGCCCACCAGGACCACGGAAATCCCGAGCCCACCGGGAATCGGACCGAACAGTTGCGCCATGGTAATCAGCAGGTCCTCGGCGATCTTCGAGCGCTCCAGCATGATGCCCATGAAAATGAACAGCGGAATGGCGATCAGCGTGTCGCGCTCCGCCTCCCAATAGATGCCGCGGAAATTGGTGACGCCGGCGTTCAGCCATTGCAGCGGGTCGCCGTGCGCGAAGTAGGAAGCCGTGTCACCGGTGAAGATGTAGCCGGTGAGCGCCGCCAAGCCGATGGTGAGGATTGCCGAGCCCGGCAAGGCGAAGGCGACGGGAAACCCGGCGCCAAGCGCAAGCATCATGGTGACGATCAGAATAAGGAGAAAGACGATTTCCATGGCCGGCGTTCCAATTGACTAAAGGTCCGGTTTCAAGGCGCGGGTTATTAGATCTTTGCGTGCTCTTCCAGGTCCGAGTGGAAGTCCGGCTCATGCAGGAGAACAGCGGCGTTTCGCAGGAAATAACTGGCAAACTGGGTCAGCATGGAGACCGAAAACACCAGCAGGAATGAAGCCAGAAGGTATTTCACATAGAGGCCGTAACCGCTCTGGGTGACTTCATATGAGAGCAGCGGGCCGGTAATCACGTTGGAGCGGGTCCACATGCCCATGGTCAGCACGATCCAGCAAAGCGGCATGCCAAGCAGCGCGGAACCGAGGGTGTTGGTCCAGGCCTTCCCCCGCTCCGAGAATCCGGTATAGAGAATATCGACCCGCACGTGGCCTTCCTGGATCAGGGTATAGGCGCTGGCGAACAGGAACAGCGCGCCGTACCAGAACCGCACCAGGTCCGCCATGAAGGCCTGTTCGTAGGAGAACACGAAACGTGCGATGACGATCTGAATCTCGGCGGCGACAATCAGAAGCGCCAGCCAATCGAACCCGAGGGTGCGGTTGAACAGCGCGATAATGAACGAAAGGGCCAGAAGCGGATAATGAACATAGGCGCCGCGAAAGGCCGAACGGCCGAGATCGGAAGCCAGTTCCTTGCCGACGACGCCCACCAACATATCCTCGACGCGCAGGAACGAGATCACCATGTCCGCGAGACCGATCAACAACACCGCCCAAAAGGCACTGCGCACAAGATAGGCCGTGAGCCCTGAAAGCATGTCGGAATCTTCATGCAGCGCGCGCGACGGTGAACGCATCACCAGCGCAATGACGCCGAGCACCGGCAGGATATAGATTGCCAGCTGCACCCAGCCCAGGCCGCGGATGGTGGGTCTCGGCGAGAGCAGATCGCTCAGGCCGGGCCAATGCCACCAGAAGTTCAGGTAGTTGCTGACCAGGAAGGAAAAGCACAGCGTGATCATGGAAAGCGCGAAAACGCGCAAGACCGGCACCATCAGCAAGCCGTGGGATGCGTGCGACACGTGCGGTGTTTGTTCAGTTTCCGAGGACCCGTGCGACATGACGTTCCTTCCCTTGCGAGGTTGAGGGCCCGATGCCGGGGATTCAGTTCGGTGATAACACCGATCGCGCCACTATTAAGGAGGCACGAAGCGGAGCCTCCGGAAGAGGCTCCGCTCCTTGCATTGACCGCATTGGCGCCGGTTTAGATACCAAGCGCGCGGTTGCGTTGGGCGATGAAGGCCTGATCGGAGATCTTCGACCATCCGCCCAGGTTCTTACGCGCCGACTGGAAGCTGGCGTCGATGCGCTTGGCCAGGTCCGAATGCGCCCGCACGCCGGCGAACACCTCTTCCGAGGCCTTGGCGAAGGCATCGTAGGTGTCATCCGAGAACTTGCGCAGCTTGACGCCATGCTCGGTAATCAGCTTTTCCAGGGCATCGCCGGACTTCATGTTGTATTCGGCCATCATCATGTCGTTTTCCAGACCGGCGGCGCCTTCGATGATCGCCTGTTCGGTCTTGGAAAGGCCGTCCCAGAACTTCTTGTTCATGCCCATGGCGAGCATCGAGCCCGGCTCGTGCATGCCCGGATAGTAGTAGTACTTGGCGGCTTCATAGAACTTCATGAAGCTGTCGTTCCAGGGGCCGACCCACTCGGTCGCGTCGATGGCACCGGAAACCAGGTTTTCGTAAATCTGGCCGCCCGGCAGGGAAACCGGCGAGGCGCCGAGTTTCGCCATGACGTCGCCGCCGAGGCCCGGAATACGCATTTTCAGGCCCTTGAGGTCGTCGGCGGAATTGATTTCCTTGTTGAACCAACCGCCCATCTGGCAGCCGGTGTTGCCGGCCATGATGCACTTTAGGCCAAACCCGGCCGCCAGTTCGTCCCACAGCTCCTGGCCGCCGCCGAAGCGGATCCAGGCGTTGATTTCGGCATAGGTAAGGCCGAAGGGAACGGCGGTGAAGTAGGCCCAGCCGGGGTGCTTGCCCTTCCAGTAGTAGTCGGCGGCATGATAGGCCTGGGCCTTGCCGGATGCGACTTCGTCGAAGGAGTCGAACGCGCCGACGCGCTCGCCGGCGGCGAAGTATTCCACTTCGATGCCGCCGTCGGTCATGTCGTTGATGCGCTTGGCAAGGCGCTGGGCGCCGGTGCCGAGACCCGGGAAATCACGCGGCCAGGTCGAGACCATGGTGACCTTCTTGATGCTCTTGGTCACGGCGGGGGCCGCGGGGGCAGCCGCTTTTTCTTCTTTCTTTTCGTCGCAAGCGCTCAGGGCAAGGGCCGTGGCACCTACAGCGCCCGCCGCGACGGCGGTACGCGTAATGAATTTTCGCCGAGATACCGCCTCTTCGGTGGCAGCCCCGTTCTTTTTGTCAGTTTTTTCTTGCATAGGTGTCTCCTCCCTTGGATGCAAAAACAGAACAGTGGTGTTATTCGTCGATTGGCTCATAAGCTAGCAGAAAATTTATCCATCGGCCAAGAAATTATTGTTCCATACCAGCAATTTGCGGCCCAATTGGGGGTGTCACGGCGAGGTCCGCGAAGGCTCATCTCCGACGCGCCGCAAGAACCTCGTGGGTTGGCCGTGATTTTCCCTAGCGGAACTTGTTGCTTTTGGTGAAGCCCTTGAACGGCAGTTGCCCGGCCTGGGCTCTTTTGCCGACCCAGGTTTTGATATTCGTCTCGGTCCTGAGCCCGGCGCCGGTTTGCCAGCTCAGACCCTCCTTCAGGTTCAAGGTGGTAACATCGGCGAGGCCGCCCTGCGAATAGCGCTGCATGATGACGCCGCCGCCCCGGCTCATTTCCGGCAGTTCGTCGAGCGGAAAAATCAGCAGTTTTCGCTTACTGCCAAGCACCGCAACATGGTCGTGTCCCTCGCCGATCTCGGCCAGGGCGGTTGCTTCCTGGCCGGGTTTCAGGTTCAGCACTTGTTTGCCGTTCTTGGTCTGCGCGACGACGTCGTCCTCCTCGATGATGAAGCCGCGACCGGCGTCCGAGGCGACAATGAATTTCCGCCCGCCCCTGAGGATGAACATTTCGACCACGTCGTCGCCGTTGGGCAGGTCGATCATCAGCCGCACCGGTTCGCCATGGCCGCGCCCGCCCGGCAGCTTGTCGATACCGAGCGTATAAAAGCGGCCGTTGGTGCCGAAGATCACGAGCTTGTCGGTGGTCTCGGCGTGCAGCGCGAAGCGCAGCTTGTCACCGTCCTTGAACTTCATCGATTGGGCATTGTCCACATGGCCGCGCGCGGCGCGGATCCAGCCCTTGTCGGAGTAGATGACGGTGACCGGCTCTTTCTCGATCATCGCTTCCAGCGGCACCACGACGGCGCTCGGCGCCTCGCCGATTTCGGTGCGGCGCTTTCCGAGGTCGGTCTTTTGGCCGAAATTCTTGCGGATGTCGGCGATTTCGTCGGCAATCGCCTTCCAGCGCTTGTTTTCATCCTTCAGGAGCGCGCCAAGTTCCTTCTTTTCCTTGGTCAGTTCCTCGTGCTCGCGGCGGATTTCCATTTCCTCGAGCTTGCGCAACTGCCGCAGCCGCATGTTGAGAATGGCTTCCGCCTGCACTTCCGTGAGATCGAATGCCTTCATCAATTCGGCCTTCGCCTCGTCGGTTTCGCGGATGATGCGGATCACTTCGTCCAGGTTGAGATAGGCAACCAAAAGCCCGCCCAGGACCTCGAGCCGTTGCTCGATCTTGCCGAGGCGGAACTTGGTTTCGCGGATCAGCACATCGTGGCGATGATCAAGAAACGCCTGCAGCACTTCGCGCAGGTTCATCACGCCCGGCACGTTGTCGGCGTTGAGCACGTTCATGTTCAGCCCGACGCGGATTTCCAGGTCGGTCTGCTTGAACAGGCGCTCCATCAAAAGCTCGGCGTCGACGGTGCGGTTCTTGGGTTCCAGCACGATGCGCACGTCTTCCGCGGATTCGTCGCGGATGTCGTTGAGCATCGGCAGTTTGCGCGCCTGCAGCAACTCCGCCACCTTTTCGATCAGCCGCGATTTCTGCACCTGGTAGGGAATCTCGGTGATGACGATCTGGTACTGGCCGTGCGGCAATTTCTCGCTCTCCCAGCGCGCCCGCAGCCGGAAACTGCCGCGCCCGGTCTTGTAGGCCTCGATGATGGTGTCGCGTGGCTCCACCAGGACGCCGCCGGTCGGGAAGTCCGGGCCGGGCATGAACTCGGCCAGCTTGTCGAAGGTAACGCGCGGAAACTTGATCAGGTGCAGCAGCGCGTCACAGATTTCACCGGCATTGTGTGGCGGGATGGAAGTCGCCATGCCGACCGCGATGCCGGCCGCGCCGTTGGCCAACAGGTTCGGGAACCGGGCCGGCAGCACGATGGGCTCTGAATCCTCGCCATCGTAGGTGTCGCGGAAATCCACCGCATCGCGATCGATGCCTTCCAGTAAGGCCCAGGCGACGGCGGTCATGCGGGCTTCCGTGTATCGCATGGCGGCGGCGTTGTCGCCGTCGATGTTGCCGAAGTTGCCCTGCCCGTCGACCAGCGGGTAGCGGACGGCGAAATCCTGCGCCAGGCGGACCATGGCGTCGTAGATCGCCTGGTCGCCGTGCGGATGGTACTTACCCATGACGTCGCCGACGACGCGCGCGCATTTCTTGAAACCGGAATCGGGGTCCAGTTTCAACTGCCGCATGGCGTACAGAAGCCGCCGGTGCACCGGCTTCAGCCCGTCGCGCACGTCCGGCAAGGAACGCGCGGTGATCGTCGACAGCGCATAGGAGAGATAGCGTTCGCTGAGCGCGTCGGCGAGCCTGGTTTCGCGAATGTCCTCGGCGGGGGCCGGGTTCGACATGGTCTTGATCCGTAAGAAGTTGAGAGCCGCAACATATAGTATTCGATGCGTTTCGGGCGTCAACAAGTTGCTGTTGAAATGAGCTTCAGAGACTGAAATTTTTTCTTGAAACGCTTTTCGATAATTCCCAGGTGAATCTAAACGTGTGGTTTAAGTGGGGTAGACCCATGTCTGCTGGAACAGTGAAGTGGTTCAATCGCAAACGTGGTTTCGGTTTTATCGAACCCGACGAGGGCGGTGACGATGCATTTGTCCACATCAGCGCCATCAAGAAAGCCGGCCTGAAGACGCTGGTTGATGGGCAACGGCTGTTGTACGAGCTCGCGCCGCTGCCGGACGGCCGCATGGCGGCGGACCAGTTGCAAGTGACGGACGAACAGCCGGAAGCCGCTTACGGCTGACGTACGTCGGCATGCATATTGGCGCGGGCGCGCAGGCGCTCGGTCAAGCGCGCGCGTGCGTCGGGCTGTTTCGGGTCGCGGCGCTGGGAAAACACGTGCCGATCGAGGAAGTATCCCGTCAGCCTGAGACCGGCGACGATTTCCTCCGGCGGTCCGAGTGTTCCCGCTTTCAACAGAAACCTCGGCAGATCCAATAGCTTCCCCTGATAGGGGTTGGCCGCCGCCACCGACACGGCGCGACCGGATTTCGGCGAAACGTGCGTCAGGTCCTCGGTATCGCCCGTCGCCGCGCATTGGCTGAGATCGAGGCCGAAGCCGAGTTCCTGCAGCAGGCCCATTTCCCATTTCACGTAGACCGTCGGCCAGCCGGCTTCATCCTCGTCATCGGCGAGCGACGAGAGCAGGATCTCCAACCCTTCGTAAACCGATAGGTGGGTCTCGCGCTCCGGCAGCGCCGCTTCCGCCACCGCGCAGGCGGCGCTTAGCGCGGCCAGCCGGATCGGATCGGCCAACAGCCCGGCGGCGACGGCCTCGGTCATTTCACAGGTATAGGCGCCCAGGTGATCGGCGAGCCGGCCGCGCCAGGTGGCGCGCACCCGATTGCCCGGCTGGTAGATCCCGCGCGCGCGGCGCCCGGCCCCGCCGCGCACCAGCCCCGCATGGCGGCCGTGTGCTCGCGTCAGCAGCGTCACGATGGCCGCCGCTTCGCCGTGTTTGCGTGCCGCCAGCACGATCCCGTCGTCGCTCCATTCCATGCCCGCCAGTTTACCCAATGCAGCCGGCAATGATATGGTTTCGCGTCTCCTGAACCGGCCGGAATAATCCCGATGAGCGACCGACACCCGTTGAAACCGGCGACCCTGGCAGCCAACCCGCCTGGCGACGAGGTGCCCGATGGCGCCGTGGTGCCGCCCTGGCAACCGGCAACGACCTATCGCGCCGGCGGCGGAGCGGGCTTCAGTTACCTGCGTGCGGACGGGCCGCAGTTCGCCGATGCCGAGCGGCGCCTCGCGGCGCTGGAAAGCGGCGCCGACGCGCTGCTGTTCGGGTCAGGCATGGCGGCGGCGGATGCCGTATTCCGGAGCCTTGCGCCCAACAGCCGGGTGATCATTCCGGAGATCATGTACTGGGCGCTGCGTGATTGGCTCAAGGGCGGCGGCTCGGGGCTGGAACTGGATGTCGTGAGCGTGCCCAATGGCGATGCGATGGCGCTGCGACAGGCGTTGGAAGCCGCGCCGACGGCGCTGGTCTGGATCGAGACGCCGGCCAATCCCATGTGGATGGTCACCGATATCGCCGAGACGGCCGAATTGGCGCATGCGGCGGGTGCGCGGCTGGCGGTCGATTCCACCGCCGCGACACCGATCCTGACGCGACCCCTGGACCTCGGCGCCGACATCGTCATGCATTCCGCCACCAAGTACCTGAACGGCCATTCCGACGTGCTCGCCGGCGCCCTAGTGACCGCGCGCGACGACGAGGCCTGGGCCCGCATCCGTGCCTGCCGCACCTACGCCGGTGCCAATGCCGGTACCTTCGAGGCCTGGCTTCTGGTGCGTGGCATGCGCACGCTGGCGCTGCGGGTGGAGCGCGCTTCCGCCAACGCCATGCAATTGGCCGAGCGGCTCAGCAATCACGCCGCCGTCGCCGAGGTGCTCTATCCCGGCCTTCCCCACCATCCCGGCCATGCGATCGCCAAGAAGCAAATGCAGGGCGGATTCGGCGGCATGCTGTCGGTGCGGGTGAAGGGTGGCTTCGACGCGGCGGCGCGGGTGGCGGCGTCGACGCGGCTGTTCCATCAGGCGACATCGCTGGGTGGCGTCGAAAGCCTGATCGAGCACCGCGCGCCGGTGGAGGGACCGACAAGCCCCGTCCCCGACGACCTCTTGAGGCTGTCGGTCGGGATCGAGGACGTCGGCGATCTCTATGCCGACCTGGACGCCGCCTTGCAGGGCGGCTGACCGGGCTTCAGGCCGCGGGTACGGAACCGTGGCTGTCGATGAAGTGCTTGAGCACCAGTTTCAGCCGCACCACCCTATCCTTTTCGCCGCGCTGTTCAGCGTGGCGGATGTCGTCGCGGATGATGGCGCGGATGCACGGCTCGCCGTCATCGCAATGGATCAGGTATTGGCCGTATTCCATGGCGATGATTTCGGGAATGTGCTCATGCTCGGCGATGGCCAGAATCTCGTCCTCGGTCAGATCGCACAAGTCGATGCAGTCTCTAAGCGTCAACATGGCTGAATGCTCCCAAACGCGAAAGTCACCGAGAACCGGCTTTGATGCCGTTCTTGATTGTCGGCCATTGTAGCCGCCGGCTTGCGGCCCGGCATTGACGCGCGTCAAGTGGCGTCAGGCGTTGTAGTCGAGGCCCCAGTCACGGTAGCGGTCGGGATCGTCGACCCATTTCTCGCGCACCTTGACGAACAGGAACAGATGCACCCGGCAACCCAGGATCGCCTCCAGTTCCTCGCGCGCCGCCGCCCCCAGCGCCTTCACCCGGCTGCCCTTCTTGCCCAGCACGATGGCCTTTTGGCTGTCGCGCAGCACGTAGACCACCTGGTCGATGCGCACGGATCCGTCTTCCTTGTCTTCCCACGCTTCGGTCTCGACGGTGGCGGAATAAGGCAGCTCCTGGCGCAGTTGCAGATAAAGTTTCTCGCGCGTGATCTCTGCCGCCAGCATTCGCTCCGGCATGTCGGAAACCTGGTCTTCCGGGAACAGCCAGGGGCTTTCCGGCACGCGCGCCACCAGATGCGCCATCAGGTCGTCGACGCCGTCGCCGGTTTCGGCGCTGATCATGAACACCTCGTCGAAGACGTCGCATGCGGTCAGCTTCGCGGTCAATTCCAGCAATGCGTCTTTCTTCACCAAGTCGACCTTGTTGATGGCCAGCACCACGCGGCGCTCGGACTTCACCAGCTTGTCGAGGATGGCGGCGGAGTTGCCGTCGATGCCGCGCGACGCGTCGATCATCAACAGCACCTGGTCGGCGTCGGCGGCGCCAGACCAGGCAGCGGCGACCATGGCGCGGTCGAGGCGGCGGCGCGGCTCGAAGATGCCCGGCGTGTCGATGAAGATCACCTGCGCGGCGCCCGCCATGCAGATGCCGAGCACGCGGGTGCGCGTCGTTTGCACCTTGGGCGAAACGATGGAGACCTTGGTTCCGACCAGTCGGTTGATCAGCGTCGACTTGCCGACGTTGGGCGCGCCGACGACGGCGATAAACCCGGCGCGGGTGGCTTCCGGTGCACTCATGACGACGTCCCTAATTGCGCCAACATGGTCTCGGCGGCGGCCTGTTCGGCGGCGCGCTTGGCGGCGCCGGTGCCAATGGCAGCGTCCTCGCCGGTGAGCGACACCTCGACGGTGAATTCCGGCGCGTGATCGGGGCCTTCGCGGCTGATCACGCGGTATTGCGGCAACGGCCGGCCAGCGGCCTGTGCCCATTCCTGCAAGGCCGTCTTCGGGTCCTTGCGCGGGCGGGTATCCTCTTCCAGCATCGGCCGCCAGTAGGCGCGGATGAAGGCTTCCGCAGGCTTCAGGCCGCCGTCCTGATAGAGCGCGGCAATGACCGCCTCGCAGGCGTTGGCCAAGACCCCTTCCTTTTCGGCACCGCCGGTGTCGCGTTCGCCTTCCGAGAGGCGGATGTGGTCGCCGAGGCCGATGTCGCGGGCCACGCGGGCCAGGGCCTCGCGCCGGGCCAGCGCGGTGAAACGGTAGCCGAGGTCCCCTTCTTCCTCGTCGGCGAAGGCCTCCAGCAGCATTTCGGCGATGACCAGGCCGAGCACCCGGTCGCCCAGGAACTCCATGCGTTCGTTCGACATGACGCGGCGTTCGGCGGCGCTGGAATGGGTCAGGGCCTGGGTAAGCCGTTCGGGCTGTTGGAAAGTGTAGCCGAGGCGGGCCTCGAGATCGGCGGGCGAACCGCTCATTCGATCCCCTCGAAGAAGCGCTCGGTGCGGAGCGACTGGCCCCACAGCCAGAACTTCCAGGCCGAGCCGTCGACGGAGAAGAACTTCACTTCGGCGCGGCCGACCAGGTTGGCGGCGGGAATGTAGCCGACATCGTCGAGGAAGCGGGAATCCTTGGACCGGTCGCGGTTGTCACCCATGCCGAAGTAGTGGCCCGGCGGCACCGTGTAGACCTGGGTGTTGTCGGCGAAGCCATCGTCGGTTTCCTCGATGATGTAGTGCTTGCGGCCGTTCGGCAGGGTCTCGATATAGCGCGGCACGCGCCGGAAGCGCCCGGTCCAGCCGTCGTGGACGACGAACTCGCCGGCGCGCTCGCGCTCGACCGGCTTGCCGTTGATGTGCAGGATGCCGCCCTTGACCTGGATCTTGTCGCCGGGCAGTCCGACGATGCGCTTGATGTAATCGGTGGTGTTGTCGGTCGGCAGCTTGAACACCGCCACGTCGCCGCGCTTGGGTTCGGTGAACAGGATGCGGCCCGGGATGATCGGCAGGCTGAACGGCAGCGAATGGCGCGAATAGCCGTAGGACATCTTGGAAACGAACAGGTAGTCGCCGACCAGCAGTGTCGGGATCATCGAGCCCGAAGGAATGTTGAACGGCTCGTAGGCGACGGTCCGCACCCCCAGCGCCACGGCGACGGCGATGACGATGGTTTTGATGGTGTCCCACCAGCCGCCTTCGGCCTCGGTTTCGACCTTGGCGGAGGGCTGGATGTCGGCGGGATCGTCGGTTTCGGCCATGCTGGCTCCGGTGCTTGATTTCGCGCGATATGGCCAGCGCACCCCCGCTCTGTCAAGGGCGCTGGCGGGTTCAGCCCGGGGGGTCAGTCCCGGGGGTCAGTCCGAGTGCCGGGCCTCGATGATGACCACCGCGTTGGCCATCGGGTATTCGTCGCTCTGGCTGACGTGGACGACGGCGGTCATGCCGTCCGGCGTCAGTTTCTCCAGCCGCGCCAAGGCGCCGCCCGTCAGCTTCATGTAGGGCTGGCCGGTGGGCAGGTTGTGCACCACCATGTCGCGCCAGTAGACACCCTGGCGAAAGCCGGTGCCGAGCGCCTTCGAGCAGGCTTCCTTGGCGGCGAAGCTCTGTGCGTAGGAACTGGCCGGGTTCTGGCGGCGGTTGGCCTTTTTCTGCTCGACCTCGGCGAACAGCCGATTGACGAAGCGCGCGCCGTGGCGCTCAAGCGTCTTTTCGATGCGGCGGATGTCGCAGAGATCGGTGCCAATACCGAGGATCATCTGGCCCGGTCAGGCACTCAGCGTGCCGCTGCTCTCGGCGCGGGCCTGGTCCATCAGGGCGCGCATCAGCTTGATGGCGCTTTCCAGGCCGCCGAAGATCGCCTCGCCGATCAGGAAATGGCCGATGTTCAACTCGACGATGTTGGGAATGGCGGCGACCGGCGTCACGGTCTCGAAGTTGAGGCCGTGTCCGGCGTGGCATTCCAGGCCCACCTTCTCGGCGTACGACGCGGCGGCAATGATGCGCTCCAGTTCGCGCTCGCGCGCCACCTGGCGGGCGTCGCAATAGGAACCCGTGTGCAGTTCCACCACCGGCGCGCCGAGCGATACGGCGGCGTCCAGCTGTGCCGGATCGGGATCGACGAACAGCGACACGCGGATGCCGGCATCGGTGAGCTGCTTGACGTAGGGCATCAGGTGGTTGTGCCCGCCGATGGCGTCGAGGCCGCCCTCGGTGGTCAGTTCTTCGCGCTTTTCCGGCACGATGCAGGCGGCGTGCGGCTTGTGGCGCAGCGCGATGTCGAGCATCTCGTCGGTGGCCGCCATTTCCAGGTTCAACGGCACCATCAGCTGGTCGATGAGCCGCTCGATGTCGGTATCCGAGATATGGCGGCGGTCTTCGCGGAGATGCGCCGTGATTCCGTCGGCGCCGGCCTGTTCGGCCAGCTTGGCGGCGCGCACCGGATCGGGAAAGGCACCGCCGCGCGCGTTGCGGATGGTGGCAACGTGGTCGATGTTGACGCCGAGGCGCAACGGCGGACTCTTGCGGGTTGTCATGTCGGACATGGGACCGGCTCCGATACTTCTAATCCGCCTTATGTAACGGAAATCGCATCGGAAATCCAGGCGGCGTCAGGCCGGCGCGGCCGTATAGTCGCCGTCGGATACCGGCTCCAGCCATTCGGTGGCGGCACCGGTGTCGTCCGATTCCGACAGCGCCAGGTGGCACATCATGGTGTCCGGCGCGGCGCCATGCCAATGGCGGGTGTTGGGCGGAATGATGACCGTGTCGCCGGGGCGGATTTCCTCCACCTGCGCGCCTTCCAACTGGTAGCGGCCGACGCCGGAAATGACGTAGAGCACCTGCCCCACGGCATGGGTGTGCCAGTTGGTGCGCCCGCCCGGCATGAAGGTGACGCGGGTGGCGCGCAGCCTGGACGGGTCTTCCGGCACGAACAATTGGTCCTGCATGACCTGGCCGACGAACAGATCCGACGGCGCGGTCTTGGTGACCATTTCACTGGCCCTGACGATACGTGGTTTCATTGGTTTCCTCCCTTGCGAAAAACGGTTTCCCTACCCACGCGCCCGGTCGACGGCGTTGATCGCCGGCGAGGCGCGGAGCGCGGTGATGACCTCGGTCAGGTGTCGCACGTCCTTGACCTCGATGTCGATGAGCATGTCGAAGAAGTCTTCCGAGCGGTTGACGATCTTCAGGTTCGAGATGTTGCCGCCGTTCTTGGCGATGACGGTGGAGAGATCGCCGAGCGAACCCGGAATGTTGAGCACGCTGATGTGCACGCGCCCGACGTGGGTGTCGGCGGCATCGTCGGGGACGTCCCAGGAGAGATCGAGCCAGCGTTCCGGCATGTCGGAGAAGCTCTCCAGCGTTTCGCAGTCGATGGTGTGCACCGTGACGCCCTTGCCGGTGGTGACGATGCCGACGATGCGGTCGCCCGGCAGCGGGTGGCAGCAGCCGGCCATGTGCATGGCCATGCCGGGGATCAGCCCCTTGATCGAAATGCCGTCGGCGACTTCGCCCTTTTTCGGCTTCTTGCGCCTGGCCTGGGCGAAGGAGACGACGTTCTCAACCAGCGCCTTGCCGCGGCTTTTCTTGACGCCCGGATAGACGGCCTCCAGGACATCGCGGCCGGTCAGGTGGCCGTAGCCGACCTGGGCGCAGAGGTCCTGGATGCTGTCTTGCTTGAACACGTCGAGCACGCCGGCGAGACCCTTGTCGGTCAGTTCGAACTCGGCCTCGGCGAAGGCGCGCTGCAGGATGGCGCGGCCGAGTTTTTCGTACTCTTCTTTTTCCTGGATGCGGATGAAGCGGCGGATCTTGGCCCGGGCCTTGCCGGTGACGACGAAGCTTTCCCATGTCGGCGACGGCGTCTGCGCCTTGGACGTGATGATCTCCACCTGGTCGCCGTTCCTGAGTTGCGTCCTGAGCGGCATCATGCGGCCGTTGATCTTGGCGCCGACACAGCGGTCGCCCACTTCCGAGTGGACCGCATAGGCGAAATCGACCGCCGTCGCGCCCTGCGGCAGGTTGATCAGGTCACCCCGCGGCGTAAAACAGAATACCTGGTCGGAGAACATTTCCAACTTGGTGTGCTCGAGGAACTCCTCCGGGCCGGCGGCGTGTTCGAGGATTTCCAGGAGTTCACGCAGCCAGCGGTACTGCGGGCCGTCCTCGTCGGGCTGGCCCTGCTTGTAGTTCCAGTGCGCGGCGACGCCGTTCTCGGCGACGTCATGCATGCGCCGGGTGCGGATTTGCAGTTCGGTGCGGTGGCGTTCGGGGCCGAAGACGCCGGTGTGCAGCGAGCGGTAGCCGTTCGGCTTCGGCGTCGAGATGTAATCCTTGAAGCGCCCCGGCACCACCG
>JAYPEK010000022.1:0-63375 GCA_038125725.1 Rhodospirillaceae bacterium | reverse complement strand
GATCCTCCGTTAGAATACAGGCTCAGGCGTCCCAAATGTTTTGATGACGGACAGAGGCTTGCGGTTCTTTTCCGATGCCAAGCGGCCCGTCCACATGGGGCCCTATCCGACCGAGCGCCTGGCGCGCTCGGCGCTGATGCCGTCGATGGAAGTGATGCCGCCCATGCGGCCGCTGGAGTTCCGCCGCCCCGACACCCCCGAAGCCATCGTCAATGCCATGGGTGAGTATCAGGCGATGATGGACGCCATTCGCGATGGGCTCGTCAACAAGGCCCGGGCGGTCTGTCCGGAGGACCCGATAGATCGCGCCAACCATTTGAAATCATTTGGCTATTTTTCCGACGCCTCGATCGTCGGTGCTTGCGAATTGCCGTTGGCGGCGCTGCTGGCGGAACCGATCCGCAACCCGGATATCGACCGCCTTGCCGAGGAACTGCGCACCCGCCAGACCAAGACCCTGGCGTCCGGCATCGACGTCATCATGGCGGATTTGAAGGAATCGATGGAAGCGCCGCCGACCACCATTGACGGCCATACCCATGCGCTGGTGTTCCTCTACGAGTATCCGCGCGATCCTGCGGAAGGTGAGGCCGGCTGCGAATGGCTGGCCGACGCCCAGGCACATCGTGCCAGCCTGCGCGCCGCCGAGACGGCGGTGGTGATCGCCAACTACATCCGGCTTCTGGGTTTCGACGCCCGCGCCCATACGCAGACATCGTCGGACGTCGACCTGGGGCGGCTGACCGTGGCGGCGGGATTGGCGAGTTGGGAAGAGGGCGAATTGCGTAATCCCTACGTCGGGGCGCGCTTCGGCGTTGCCGCGCTGACTACCGATTTTGCGCTGGCGCCGGACCGGCCGTTGAAGCCGGCGGCCGAGCAGCCCCGTGGGCGCACCCATGGCCTGACGTGGAAACTGGGAATCGGCACCGCCAAGAACGCCTTCAACCGCGAGCCCTTCGCCAATCGCCGCTACGTCGACGGTGCGCATCCGTTCGAGAATCTCAGGCGCGTCGAGGACCCGACCACCTTCATCGACGAAGCCCGCGTGGCCCGCGTGCCAAAGCGCACCGACATGTTCGCCCGCGCCCAGTTCGGCGACATGGGAAAAAACCTGCAGGACGGCGCCCGCAACGGCCACTATGCGCGCAAGGCGGCGACCTCCATGGCGCAACGGCGCATGCTCGGGGCCTTCGTGCTGTTGCAGGACGGTGCGCCGGCGCCTGACCGGCCGGCGGCGACCTCGGAGGCGCGGCGCAACGCGGAAAACATCAAGGCGGCGTCCTATTTCCTAGGTGTCGACGCGGTCGGTATCTCGCGCTGCCCGGATTGGACCTGGTATTCCCACGACGCCACCGGCGAGCCCTTGCAGCCACCGCACGACCAGGCGGTCTCGATGATCATCGACCAGGGTTACGAGACCATGGAAGGGGCGTCGGGCGACGACTGGATATCCGTGTCGCAATCCATGCGGGCCTACCTGCGGTTTTCGCTGCTGGGCGGCGTCATCGCCAAGCAGATCAGGAACCTGGGCTATTCCGCCAAGGCCCACACGGTGCTGGACGGCGAGGTGTTGCAGCCGCCGCTGCTTCTGCTCGCGGGCTTGGGCGAGGTCAGCCGCATCGGCGAGGTGATCCTCAATCCCTACCTGGGGCCGCGTCTGAAATCCGGGGTGGTCACCACCGACATGCCGCTGGAACACGACAAGCCCATCGACTTCGGCATGCAGAATTTCTGCGAGAACTGCAACAAATGCGCGCGGGAATGCCCGTCGGGCGCCATCACCGCCGGGCCGAAGCTGATGTTCAACGGCTATGAGATCTGGAAGTCCGACAGCCAGAAATGCGCGACCTACCGCATCACCACGCCCGGCGGAGCCATGTGCGGACGATGCATGAAGACCTGCCCCTGGAACCTGGCCGGCCTGGTCGGCGAGGCGCCGTTCCGCTGGGCGGCGATGAAACTGCCGTGGGCGGCCAAGTGGCTGGCGCGCATGGACGATTGGGCCGGCAACGGCGATCTCAACCCGGTGAAGAAATGGTGGTGGGACATCGAGATGGAAGCCGACGGCGGCTACCGGCCGGCCAAGGCGCCGGTCAATGCGCGCGGGCTGCAACGGGACCTGGACCTCAAATACGAAGACCAGACCCTCGCCGTCTATCCCGCCGACCTGGCGCCGCATCCCTGGCCGTTCCCGTTTCCCATGGACCGGGAGAAGGGGATCGAGGCCTATCAGGCGCTGATCACGGCGGAGGCCTACAAGGCGCGACTGGCAAAAGGCGAGACCGACGGCCTTGCGCATGCCTATAAGATTGAGGGCGATGCGCCGGTCATCCGCGTGCAGGTCACGAAGGCGGAACGCATGACGCCGGACATCACCAAATACGAATTTGCCTCGCTGGATGGTTCGCCGCTGCCGGAATGGACGGCCGGCGGCCACCTGGAGATCGTCGTGGCGCCCGAATACCTGCGCGAATATTCGCTTTCGGGCGATCCCGCCGACCGCTCCGTCTATCAGATCGGCGTGCTGCGCGAAGACCAGGGGCGCGGTGGCTCGGCACTGATGCACAGGATCTTCTCGGAAGGGCGCAGGGTCTTCATTTCAAAGCCGAAAAACCTGTTTCCGCTGGAAGAAGGCGCGACCAAGAGTTTTCTCATGGGGGGCGGTATCGGCGTCACCCCGATGATCAGTTTCGCGCACCGGCTGCATGCGCTGGGGCATGATTTCGAGTTCCATTACTCCGTCCCCAACCGTGCCGCGGCCGGCTACCTGGACGACCTGGCCACCGTTCCCTGGTGCGACAAGGTGACGCTGCATGTCTCGGACGAGGGCACCCGCGCCGACCTGGACGCCCTGCTGGCCGGTTACCAAGCGGGTTGGCACGTCTATGTCTGTGGGCCGGACCGCTATATCTCGGGCGTTCTGGACGCCGCCGAGCGCCAGGGTTTTCCCGACGATGCGCGGCATTTCGAGTATTTCTCGGCGCCCGAGGTGCCGGACTACGAGAACCATCCCTTTATCATCAAGCTGGCGCGCTCGGGCCGCGAGGTCGCGGTGCCCGCCGACAAGAGCGGCGCCGAGGCGCTGATCGAGGCCGGCATCCACGTCGACATGAAATGCGACGACGGCATCTGCGGGGTGTGCCGCTGCGACCTGGTGGCCGGCGACGTGGAACACCGGGATTTCGTACTGTCCAACAAGCAACGCGAAGGCGGTATCATCCTCTGCCAGTCGCGCGCTGCGCAACCGGACGGCGTGATCGAAATCGATCTCTGAGAGAGGACGGCAGGGATCAGCCGCGGCGGCCGCGGATGTCCTCGTCGAACAGTTCCGCCAACTGGTTCATCATCGTGCCGCCAAGTTCCTCGGCATCGACGATGGTGACCGCGCGGCGGTAGTAGCGGGTGACGTCGTGGCCGATGCCGATGGCGGTGATTTCCACGTCGGAGCGGGTCTCGATCCATTCGATGACGTCGCGCAGGTGCCGCTCCAGGTAGTTGCCCGGGTTGGCCGACAGCGTCGCGTCGTCCACCGGCGCACCGTCTGAGATGACCATCAGGATGCGCCGCTGTTCGGGCCGACCCAGCAGCCTTTGATGCGCCCACATCAGGGCCTCGCCGTCGATGTTTTCCTTCAAGAGGCCTTCGCGCAGCATCAGGCCCAGATTCTTGCGCGAGCGGCGCCAGGGTTGGTCGGCGGCCTTGTAGACGATGTGGCGGAGATCGTTGAGGCGGCCCGGGTTCTTGGCCTTGCCGTCGGCGACCCATTTCTCGCGCGCCTGGCCGCCCTTCCACGAACGCGTGGTGAAACCCAGAATCTCGACCTTGACGCCGCAGCGTTCCAGCGTGCGCGCCAGGATGTCGCCGCACATGGCCGCCACCGTGATCGGACGGCCGCGCATGGAGCCGGAGTTGTCAATCAGCAGGGTGACGACGGTATCGCGGAAATCGGTGTCGCGTTCCAGCTTATAGGAAAGCGGGTGCTCGGGGTTGGTGACGACGCGTGACAGCCGTCCGGCGTCGAGCAAGCCTTCCTCCAGGTCGAACTCCCAAGACCGCGTCTGCTTCGCCATCAGGCGGCGTTGCAGGCGGTTGGCGAGGCGCGAGACGACGCCCTGCAGGTTGGAAAGCTGCTGGTCCAATTGATGGCGCAGCCGGTCCAGCTCCTCGGAATCGCAAAGGTCGTCGGCGCCGACGATCTCGTCGAAGGTGTCGGTGTAGGCCTTGTAACGGTCGTTGGTGTCAGGCGCGTTGCGCTCCCAGGGTTCGTTCCAGCGGCTCGGGCCGGCGGGCTCTTCCTCGCCTTCGCCGCCCATGAACTGTTCCTCGTCGCCGTCGGCGAATTCGCCATCGTCCGACATCTCGATCTCGCCGGTCTGGCCGGCCATCATCGATTCGTCGCCGGTGTCCGAATCCGTGCCTTCGTCGGACTGGTCGGAGTTGTCCTGCGAATCGTCGTCGCTGTCCTGGTCTTCGGGTTCCAGATCGGAGGCGTCTTCCTCCAGCAGATCCAGTTCCTGGATGATCTCGGTGACAACGTCGGAGAAACGCGCCTGGTCGCCGGGGCAGGCGGTCAGTTCCGCCAGTTGCTTGCCGATCCGTTTCTCCAGGTCGGCGCGCCACACATCCATCAGCTTTTCGGCACTGGCCGGCGCCGGGATTCCGGAGAGCTTCTCGCGCACCATCATTGAGACGGCGTCGATCAGGTTGGCTTCGTTCTGCTCGGTGACGGAGCCGAAACCGCGCGCCTTGCAGCGCTCATCGACGAGCGCGCCGATGTTGTCTGCAACGCCGGTGAAGCGCCGCGCCCCCAGGCTCTCGCAACGGACCTGCTCGATGGCGTCATAGACGGCACGCGCCTCCGGGCCCTTGGGCATGTGTTCGCGGTGCACCTCGGCGTCATGGTAGCGCAGCCGGAGCGCCAGCGCGTCGGAGACGCCGCGCAGCTTGGTCAGTCCGTCCTGGTCGAGGGCGCCGACGGGGGTCGGCAGGATCGCGGTATCGCGCGTCGCCGTGGCCTGGCCCGGGGAAAAGCTGACGGTCAGGTCCTTTTCCGCCGCCAGCGCCTTGAGGGCGGCGGCGGTGACTCGCTTGACCAGGTCGTTGGGCTCTTCCTTGCGATACATGATCGATCCGGGTCCGGTCCGGCGGCGTGCCGGTTACTGGACGACGGCGCTGGCCGCCGATTCGGGCAGTTCCTTGCCCATGCAGCGCTGGTAGTACTCGGCCACGATGGGACGTTCGATTTCGTCGCACTTGTTGAGGAACGTAAGCCGGAAGGCGACGCCCACGTCACCGAAGATCTGGGCGTTCTCGGCCCAGGTCAGCACGGTGCGCGGCGACATGACGGTCGAGATATCGCCGTTGATGAAGCCGGCACGGCTGAGGTCCGCGACATCGACCATGGCGCTCAAGGTGTCGCGGCCTTCCGACGTGTCGTAGGCCGGCGACTTGGCGAGAACGATGTCGAGCTCGGTGTCGTGCGGCAGGTAGTTCAGCGTGGCGACGATGTTCCAGCGGTCCATCTGGCCCTGGTTGATCTGCTGGGTGCCGTGATAGAGCCCGGTGGTGTCGCCCAAGCCCACGGTGTTGGTGGTGGCGAACAGCCGGAAATAGGGGTTCGGGCGGATGACGCGGTTCTGGTCCAGCAGCGTCAGCTTGCCTTCGACCTCGAGCACGCGCTGAATGACGAACATCACGTCCGGGCGGCCGGCATCGTATTCGTCAAAGACGATGGCGGTCGGGTTCTGCAGCGCCCAGGGCAGGATGCCTTCGCGGAACTCGGTCACCTGCATGCCGTCCTTCAGCACGATGGCGTCTTTGCCGATCAGGTCGATACGGCTGATGTGGCTGTCCAGGTTGACGCGGATGCATGGCCAATTGAGGCGCGACGCCACCTGTTCGATGTGAGTCGACTTGCCGGTGCCGTGGTAGCCCTGGATCATCACACGGCGGTTGTGCGCGAAGCCCGCGAGAATCGCCAGCGTGGTGTCGGGGTCGAAACGATAGGTTTCATCCCGGTCCGGAACGTGGTCATCGGCCTGGCTGAAAGCCGGCACTTCCATATCCGAATCGATGCCGAACACCTGGCGAACGGACAGTTTGATGTCGGGCTCCTGCATGGCCATGGTTTCGGCGGACTCGGCGGACGTACTCATGTGGAATTTCCATTTTCGCTGGTTGTCGTGAATAGATCGGCCTCGCGAGGAGGCCGAAACGCCCGCCAACGGAAGGCGAACCCAAGACCTCTAGGGGGTCAGGGGCCTCTCGTCAAGACCGCTACGCGGCCGCCGATCAGGTGCTGAGAAACCCGAGAATGACCTTGTAGGCCTGGTTGATGTCCTTGATGCGGTCGTCGCTGCCGCCGGCCCCGGCGGTGTCCGGGTGATAGCGTTTCACCAGGGCCTTGTAGCGAGCCTTGACGTCTTCGACGCCGACCGGCGGTTCCATGCCGAAAACGTCGAGCGCCTGGCGGACTTCGTCGCCCAGTTTCGGACCAGCGGCATCGTCCGGCTCGCCGCCATCGCCGTTGCGCCGGCCCTTGGAGCCGAGCACGTCGAACGGGTCGGCATAGGCGCCGCGCCAGAACGCACTGGCCTGCTCGGGTGTCGGCGGACCATCGCCGAGCGGCCACGAAGGCCGTCGCCACACGGTGTCGGCACGGCGGTCGGCCTCGACCTCTTCGTCGGTCATGCCGTCGAAATAGTTCCAACTCTTGTTGTATTCGCGGGCATGCTCCTGGCAGAACCACCGGTAGGCATTGAGTTCGTCGCGCGAGCGCGGCGCCCGGTGCACGCCTTCTTCGGCGCAATCCGGCCACTCGCAAACACGCACGCCGGGTTTGTTTACCTGTGTGAGAATCTCCAGCGTTGGCATGTCCGGTTTTTGTGCCATGGTTCAAATATGCGATGGAGCTTGTTCTCAGGCAAGCGGGAGGTCGCCTGCGAAAGGAATTATTGCCGACTAGGCCGGATGATAGAACTTTTGCGATACGGGCAGGGCTATCGGGATATTGTTTTTATCGGACGCCTCCCGCCATTGTTAGGGACTGCCAATTCATCGCCCCGGCGGAGAGACCGCGCTCTCCCATGGGGTATTGTCGGAACGCAAGTGGGGTACCCCAAGGCCTTGGCCTTGGAACACGAACTCAAGGGGGTTCAGACGCTATGAGCAGCCTTTTGGTCAGCCGTAACATTGTCGTTAATGGCCGCAGGACCAGTATTCGGTTGGAACGGGCAGCATGGGATGCGCTCGATGATATTTGTTACATGGAGAACGTCAGCCTCAACCAGCTTTGCTCGTTGATCGAATCGCGCCGCTCGCGCGGTAGCCGAACCTCTGCGGTGCGCGCCTATATCGTCAGCTACTATCACCAACTGGCTCTTGGCGCGCGTCAGGGCAAGGCGCCGCCGCCCGGCGCCGAGAGGGCGGCCGTCAACGAATAGGCGTTATTCCGCCTCTTCCTCGTAAAACTGCGGCCACATGCTTTTGACAATGGGGCTGGAGGGGTCGTAAGCGACGCAGGTGCCGAGCACCGCGGGCTTACGCGTCACCGGCTTGTCCTTGTTCATGCGGTTGCGCATGGGAATGATCGTCTGGTAGGCGGCCTGCGCCAGCGGTCCCATGACCATGTCGCGGATATGGGTACAGCCCTTGGTGCGGCCGAGAACCTCACGCACCGCGTTGCGCCAGCCGGGCCCGAGTTTCAGCCCTTTCAGGCCGGCCACCGGCGGCGCGCCGTTAACGCAGATGCCGAAAGGGGAACCGATGGTCTCGGCCTCGGCTTCCCGGATGACCATGTCGTCGCCGATGGTGATGCGCACCGTCATGTGGTGGATCGGCTCACCGGCGGCGATGCCATCGCGCTCGACGTTGGCGAAGGAGTAGGTCTTGCGGTCGATGATCGTCGCCTCGATGTCCCACAGCCCATCTTCGCGCTGGAATCCCTCGCAGGTGATCTGGCGGGTGTGAATGTGCTGGCGGGGCGCGGGTTTCGAAAGGGCCATGGCCAAATATCCTCTCAAGTCTCCGCACACGGCGGGCACGGGCGGGCAGATGCCGGCATGCATGCCAATTGCCGCGGGCTCTGTCAATTTTCCGGCGGGGTAAAGCGCGCTCTTTACATTTTACCTAACGAATGTTAGTTAGAATTCATGCCGACCGCAACTGCCCCCATGCGCACCGAGACTCAGCCGCGCCGCGACAATCGCCGGCCGCAGTTGCTCGATGCCGCCGCCCGCAATTTCCGCCAGCAGGGCTACGCCGCCGCGTCCATGCGCGATATCGCCGCCGATGCCGGCATGAAGGCCGGCTCCATGTACTACTATTTCGATTCCAAGGCCGATCTGCTGATTGCCGTTCACGAGGAGGGGATCCGCCGCATCTCCGGCGCCGTCGATGCCGCTGTTGCGGCCGCGCCCGATGATCCTTGGTCACGGCTTCGCGCCGCCATGAGCGCACACCTGAACGTGCTGCTGGACGGTGGCGACTACACCCAGGTGGTAATCCGCGAACTGCCGTATGAAGAGCAGGCCGTGCGCGCGCGCCTGGTGCCGCTGCGCGATGAGTACGAGGCGCGCTTTGCGGCGCTGTTCGATCACCTGCCGCTGCGTGCCGGCGCGTCCAGGCGGCATTTGCGGCTGATGGTGCTCGGCGCGCTCAACTGGTCGCAGACCTGGTACCGGCCGGGCGGCGACACCCCGGACGAAATCGCCGGCGCTTTTCTCGATTTATTGAAACCGCTGTCGCCCGCCGACAGTTGAGGAGGAGTTTCCGACCATGACTGCTTCAGCCACCGCCACCGCAAGCGACGATTCCGCATCGACGGAACAGCTCAAAGCCATGCTCGGCCGGCCGCCGCGCGTGCTGGTGACCAAGATCGGCCTCGACGGCCACGACCGGGGTTCGCGCCTGGTCGCCGGATTCCTGCGCGATGCCGGCATGGAGGTCATCTACACCGCGCCCTGGCAGGCCATCGAAACCGTGGTCAACCAGGCGATGGAGGAAGACGTCGACGTGGTCGGCATCAGCTCGCTGGCGACCGACCACCTGTTGGTGCCGAAGCTGATGGATGCCATGCGCGCCGCCAACTTGGACGACGTCGCCGTGGTCGTCGGCGGCATCGTGCCCGACAACGAGGTGCCGGCGCTCAACGACGCCGGCGTGGCGGCGGTGTTCCACCCGGGCTCGTCGCGCCAGGAAATCGTATCGACCATCGCCAACTTGATCGCCGAACGCCGGGCCGGTTGAGGCCCCTACGGCAAAGGATGACGGAAATGACCGACCAGGAATACAGCCAAGCCAAGCAGAAATGGGAACAGGCTTTTGAGGCCTCGATGCCCGCCGACGACAAGCGTTTCAATCGCTCCGGCATCGAGGTGAAGCCGATCTACACGCCCGAGGACTGGAATGCCGAGCGCTACATGGACGATCTCGGCTTCCCGGGCCAAGCGCCCTGGGGGCGCGGTATCTATCCCTCCATGCACCGCGGCCGCACCTGGTCGCAGCGCCAGTTGATCGGCCTCGCAACGCCCGAGGAATACAACGAGCGCATGCGCAAAATCGTCGATGCCGGCGCCACGGCCTTGAGCCTGATCCCTTGCAACTCGGTCTACCGGGGCTATGACATCGACGAGGTCGATCCGGTGCTGCTCGGCACCTGCGGCACCACCGTCAACACGGTCGAGGACATGGACATCTGCCTCGACGGCGTGCCGATCGAAAAGACCTCCATCGCGCTCAACGATCCGTCGCCATTCACCCTGTTGGCGTTCCTGCTGGCGGTGGCGAAGCGGCGCGGCATCGGCTGGGACAAGGTCACCGGCACCTCGAACCAGAGCGATTTCATTTCGCATTTCGTCGCCAACCACATGTTCTTCCGCCTGGCCCTCGACGGCGCCCGGCGCGTATTCGTCGATCACGTCGCCTTCGCCAACCAGAACGTGCCGAACTGGAACCCGGTTTCGGTCGTCGGTCAGCACATGCAGCAGGGCGGCGCGACGCCGGCGGAGGCCATGGCCTTCACGCTGTCGACCGCGATCCAATTCGCCGACGACTGCGTCGAGCGCGGCATGGACCCCGATACCTTCCTGCCGCGCTTCACCTTCTTCTTCGATATCTCCATCTCGTTCTTCGAGGAGGTGGCCAAATTCCGCGCCGGACGGCGCATTTGGGCCAAGGTGGTGAAGGAACGCTACGGCGCCAAGGACGAGCGCTCGCATCGCTTCAAGTTCCACGCCCAGACATCCGGCGTTGATCTCACCCGCCAGCAGCCCTTGAACAATATCGCGCGGGTGACGGCGCAGGCCATCGCCGGGATTTTCGGCGGCCTGCAATCCATGCACACGGACGGCTACGACGAGGTCCTGAGCACGCCGACCGAGGCGGCGGCGAAGATCGCCGTTGCCACCCAGAACATCCTGCGCGACGAGGCGCATCTGGTCGACGTCATCGACCCGCTCGCCGGATCCTTTTACGTCGAGACCATGACCAACGAGATGGAAGCCAAGATCGAGGAGGTCATGGCCAAGGTCGCGAATGCCGGCGGCATGTTCGAGGCGGTGCGCAAGGGATTGGTACAGGGAATTATCGGTGAGTCGGCGATGAAATTCCAGGACCGCATCGATACCGGCGAACAGACTCTGGTCGGCGTCAACCGCTACGTGGAGGAGGAAGAAGGCTCCGTGCAGTCGCTGCCGCGCCCCGAAACCGAGGTCATGCAGCGGCAACTGGATCGACTGGCCCGGTTCAAGACCGAACGCTCCAACGGCGAGGTTGAGAAGGCGCTGGACGCGCTGGCGCGCGCCACCGAGGACGAGAGCGACAACATCTTCGGCCGCATCGTCGAAGCGGTCGAGGCCGGCGCCACCAACGGCGAGATCTGCGGCCGGCTACGCCAGGAGATGGGCTTCGGCAATCCGCTGGTCGCGGCATGAGCTTTACGCCGACCCCCATTTCCGTCGCCGAGCTCAGTGATCGCGATCAGTTTTGCCGGTTTCTGGGAATCACCCATGTGGACTCAGGCGATGGCTTTGCCATCCTGGAGATCACGCTCGAGGACCGGCACCTGAATTTCCTAGGCGCCTGCCATGGCGGCGTGTTGTTCGCGTTGGCCGATTCCGCTTTTGGCTCGGCCTGCAACGCCACCGGCGTCGTCTCCGTCGGCATCGATACTCACATGGCCTACATCAAGGGCGCCAAGGCAGGCGACGTGGTCCGGGCGGACGCCCGGCGGGTCAATGCTTCATCGAAAACGGAAGTCTACCGCGCCAACGTGCTGCGCGGCGACGAGGTGCTCGCCACCTTCACCGGCACGGTGATCAAACTTCCGCGCCACGTGCAGGATCATTTGCTTCAGGCGCCGTAACGGTCGCCGAAGACGAAGGCCTCGGTTTCGCGGATGTCCTGTTCCAGGGCTTCCTTGACCGAGGAATAGAGATCGCGCACCGAAACCACGGCCAGGCATTTGCCGTCCTCCACCACTGGCAGGTGCCGGTACTTGCGCGTCTGCATCAGTTCCAGCGCATCGGAAGCTGAATCGTTCGGTGCCAAGGTGTCCGGATTTGCCGTCATCACCGCGCTGACCGGCGTTTCCGCGGCATTCAGCCCCTGCGCCATGACCTTCTGACAAAGGTCGCGCTCCGTGACGATACCGGTGATGTTGCCGTCCCCATCGACAACGATCATGGCGGCGATGTTTTTGCCGGCCATCAGCTTCGCCGCCTGTTCGGCACTCTCATCCGGTCCCATAGTCAGGATGTTTGTCGCCGCGACGATATCGGGAATAATCTTCCTGTTCATCGACCCGTCCCTCCGAATCATGCTTTCCCCAGCGGTCCCTGCATGATTGTCGCCAAAAACAGGCCATCCAGGCAAGTGATATCGTATGCCCGTGCTGGCCTAGTCTTGGGTCTCGGGGAGCGCGGCCTGGACCTCTTCCTCGCCGTCTTTCGGCGGAGTGATGCGGATTTCGGTGATCTGATGGCGTTCGCGTTGAACGATGTCGAAACGGAAACCGAAGAACATGAAACGCTGGCCGACCTCCGGGATGCGCCTCGCTTCGTGCAGGATCAGGCCGGCGATGGTTGCCGCTTCCTCGTCCGGCAGGCCCCATTCGAACTCGCGATTGAGGTCGCGAATGGTGACCCGGCCGTCGACCAGGAAACTGCCGTTGGCTTCCATGGTAACGCCAGTGACCTCGTCATCGTGCTCGTCGTCGATTTCGCCGACGATTTCCTCGAGGATGTCCTCCAAGGTAACAATGCCTTGAAAGCTGCCGTATTCGTCGACCACCAGGGCGAAATGCTCGCGCCGGGCGCGGAACGCCTCCAACTGGTCCAGCAGCAGGGTTTGCTCGGGAATGAACCAGGGCGGCGTCGCCAGTTCGTCGATATTCAGTGCATCCAGATCCAACTCGTCGCTCCACACCCGGCGTAGCAGCGCCTTGGCATGCAGCACGCCGATGATGTTGTCGGGATCGCCGCGCCACAAGGGAATGCGCGTGAACGGGCTGTCCACCACCTGCTTGACCAGGTCCGCCGGCAGGCAATCGGCATCGATGGCGGTGACGTCCTTGCGATGGGTCATGATTTCCGCCACCTGCACGTCGTCGAGGTCGAGGACGCTACGCAGCATGGCGCGTTCGTGGCGGATCGCTTCGCCGTCGCCCTCGTGCAGTTCGATGGCCCCGCGCAATTGCCGCTCATCGACCTCGTCAGGCGTGAGCCCGCGGGCGTCGACGCCGCAGAGCACCAGCGTGCCGCGAACGATGGCATTGATGGCTCGGGTGATCGGCGAAAGCACGACCACCAGCGCATTGATAATCGGCGCCACGCTGAGCGCCGACTTATCGGCATTGTTGATGGCATAGGTCTTGGGCAGCACCTCGGCGAAAACCAGCACCAGCAGCGTCATGCCCAGCGTCGCATAGGCGATGCCGGCTTCGCCGAACAGCTGGATCAGCACGCTGGTGGCCAGCGCCGAGGCCAGGATGTTGACCAGGTTGTTGCCGAGCAGGATGGCGCCGATCAGGCGCTCGTTATCGTCGCGGAGGCGGTTCACCAGGCTGGCGCGGTGGCTACCGTTTTGTTCCAGATGGTGCATGACCGGGCGCGATGCGGCGGTCAGCGCCGTTTCCGAGCCCGAGAAGAAACCGGACAGAACCAACAGGAAGGCAATGATGCCCACGGTTTCCAACATGGAAGCCTCCGTTAAGATGCCAGATAGTCGTCAAGATAGGCGCTGAGATCGGCCATATCCACATCGCGTGAGATGAAGGCCTCGCCGATGCCGCGGGCCAGGATGAAGGTAAGGCGCCCGCCCTCGGTCTTTTTGTCGCGGCCCATGTGCTCGATCATCCGCTCCGCGGTCCAGCTTTCGCCGCGAACCTTCGATACACCGGTGGGCAGCCCGACCGCCTCGAAGTGGCGGCGCACCCGGTCCACGTCCTGGCCCGGGCAGAACCCCAGGCGCTGCGACAGGCCGAAGGCGGCCACCATGCCCATGGCGACGGCCTCGCCGTGCAGCAGGCTGCCGCCGAGGCCGGCCTCGATTTCAAAGGCGTGGGCGAAGGTATGGCCCAGGTTCAAGAGCGCGCGTTGACCAGCCTCGCGTTCGTCGTCGGCGACGATGCGGGCCTTCGCCAGGCACGACATCTCCACCGCGTGCGCACGTTCCGGCCCGCCGCTGGCGGCAAGTGCCGGACCATTGGCCTCGCACCATTCGAAGAAATCCTTGTCTCCGAGGAGACCGTATTTCACCACCTCGGCATATCCGGCCATCACCTCGCGGCCGGGCAGGGTGTCGAGCACGTCCATGTCGGCGAGCACCAGCTTCGGCTGGTAGAAGGCGCCGACCAGGTTTTTGCCCTGCGGCGTGTCGATGGCGGTCTTGCCGCCGACGGAACTGTCGACCTGGGAAAGCAATGTCGTCGGCACCTGCACGAAGGGAATGCCGCGTAGCGCGATCGCGGCGGCGAACCCGGCCAGGTCGCCGATGACGCCACCACCCAGCGCCACCAGCATGGTCTTGCGGTCGATGCCGGTCTCCAGCAGCCATTCCGAAACCTGTTGCAGGTGCTGGAAGTCCTTGGTCTGTTCGCCGGGCGGCAGGATCAGTTCCGCGCCTTCGATGCCGGCGGCGGCCAGGGATGCCCGGTAGGGTTCCAGCCAATGGCCGGCGACGTTCTCGTCGGTGATGGTGACCACGCGCGGCTGCGCTAAAAGCGGCTTGATATGCGCGCCGGCGCTCGCCACCAGGCCGTTGCCGATGACGATGTCGTAGCCGCGCTCGCCCAGTTCCACGCGCACGGTTTTCGGTTGCGCTGCGCCGTTCATGTATTTTCGCCTTCCAAGGCCGCATAGACCCGCTTGGCCGTCTGCTCGGTGCTTTCGTTGCCGGTCTCGACGGTAATGTCGGCAAGGGCATAGACCGGATAGCGCTCCTCGATCAAGGCGTGAAGTTTTTCGCGCGGATTTTGATCCTTGAGCAGCGGCCTGTCGGTGCGGCTCGAGGTGCGCGCCACCAGCACGTCCAACTCGGCCTTCAGCCACACCGCGATGCCGCCGGCGCGGATCACGTCCCGGGTGCGTTCGTTCATGAAGGCGCCGCCGCCGGTGGCGACCACGGCTGGGCCTTGTTCCATGATCCGCTGGATCACTCGGGCTTCCACGTCCCGGAACGCCGGTTCACCGTATATCTCGAAAATGTCGGCGATGGAACAGCCCGCCGCGCGCTCGACCTCGTCGTCCGAATCGACGAACGGCAACTCCATCCGATCCGCCAATTTGCGACCAATGGTAGTCTTTCCGGCGCCCATCAGCCCGATCAGGACGATGGACTTTGCAGCGGATGGGTCGGATTTGGCCATGAAACGTCCTGAAATCGATGCTGAGTGATATGGCGGGGCCGGGCGCCGTTGAAAGCCAGCCGTAAAAATGACACAGTCTGTCTACAGAATTCACGCATAACATACCCGCTGGCGGGCCCCGTCAAGTGAGGCGCCGCCTGGCCGGCGCGTGCGATGCGGGCGTCCCCAAACGGTCCGAGAGGTATCGATGAAAGGATTGTCCAGGTTGGTTTTGTTGTTGGTGTTGCTGGTCCTCGTCGGCGGTGGTGTTTTCCTCGCGACTTGGGATATTCCGGCGCCCTCCAAGACCGTCGAGAAAAGGATTCCGGATGCGAGGTTCCCGAAATAGCGCGCCCGCGGCGATGCTTGCGGCGGCACTGGGTATCGGCACCGCCGGCCTCGCCTGGGCGCAGCAGGAACAACCCGTCAGCCTGCAGCCGCCGACCCGCTTGGCGCCGCCCCCTTCGGCCGCCGACGCACCCGCGGCCGCGCCCACCCAGCTTGAACAGCGCCTGCCGGCCTACAAGACCGGACCCGGCGGCCAATCCGTGACCACGCTCAGTTCCGTCGGCGCCACCGGCATCGAGGTCGACCGCCTGCAGGTGGTGACGCCCGATTCCGCCGGCATCATGAGCGCCGAGACCGGCGGTTTCGGCGGCGACATGTGGCGGGGCACGCCGCGCGCCCGTGCACTCGCCATGTTGGATGGGCTGCCCAATCGCCTCCATTCGCCGACATTGACCGATCTTGTGCGGCGCCTACTGTTGAGCGCCGCCGAGGCACCCGCTGGCGACGCCCAACCGGGCGCCCTTGCAGTGGTCCGACTCGCACGCCTGGCGGCGATGGGCGATTACGCCGGCGCGCTCGATCTGCTGAGCGTCATGCCGCGCCAGGGACGCGGGCCGGAGTTGATGGAAGGCGAAGCCCAATTGCGGTTCCTGAGCGGCGACCTGGTAACCGGTTGTGCGCTGGTCGGCAACGAGGTCCGCCGCAGCCAGCGCGCCTTTTGGCAAAAGTCGCTGGTATTCTGCCAATTGCTGTCGGGCCAGCCGGAAAAAGCCGAATTGGGCCTGACGCTGCTGCGCGAAGTGGGCGAGGCCGATCCCGAGTTCTTCCGACTGGCCGAGGCCATGATGGCCGGGCCCGAAGCCGGCGTCGTCGAGGCCGGGACGCTTGAGCGGCCGTCGGCGTTGGCGCTGGCGATGCTCGGCCAGATGCAGGCGATCGTCGACCCGGCGGCCTTGTCCGGGATGGCGCCGGGCGCCCTGCGTGTCGTGGCCCTGAACGAACGGCTGCCGTTGGCATTGCGACTGGCGGCGATCGAGCAACTGGCCGGCACCCGGGTGTTCGGCGCCAGCGCGCTTGAGAAGGTCTACGTGAAGACCATCGACGCCCTGCCGGCGCCCGAAAACGACGCAGAACAGGCCTGGACGGAAACGGAACAGCGTGTCGTGCAGCGCGCGCGCCTGTTCGCCACCGCCAAGCGCGCCAACATCGCGGTGGCCAAGGCGGAAGCCCTGTCGCAGGCCATGCAGTCGGCCGCCGCAGATGGTGCGCTCAACATGGCGGCGCGTCTGTTCAAGGCGGAACTGGCACAGATTCCCGTCAGTTTCGATTTCAAGTGGTTCGGCGGGCTCGCTTACCTGGGTGCCGTGGTCAACGGTGATGATCAGGCGGCCGAGGGATGGTTCAACGTGCTGCGCCGGGCGGCCGCGCTTTCCGATGAGGACGCGCCGGCATTGCAGGCCATTGCTCCCGTCGCCGCCGTCGCGACGGCGGAAGACGAACAGCCGGCGGGGCTCGAGCCCCGACGCACGGTGCTGCTCGATGCCTTGCTCGATGCGCTAGGGGGGAAGATCGGTGCCGAGCGTTGGCTGGGGCGGCTCGGCAATAGCGATGCAGCATCGGCGCCGATGGCGCCGCCGGCGGTTTGGTTTGCGCTCCGTGCCATGAACGACGAGGCCGAGAACGACAGCACGCCGGCGCCGGTGGCCGTGGCGCCCGTTCAGGTGACGGCCGACATCGCGGCGGTCACCGTGCAAACGCTGGGCGCGCCGACGGCGGGCACGCGTTCTGACGTAAAGCGTAAGGCCGAACATGTGTTGTTGATGATCCGGGCGCTGGGCGGCGGCACGCCGGGGGGCGCCAATCCGATCGTTCTGGCCGAGGTCGTGCGCGGCCTGCGCGTGCTGGGGTTTGCCGAGGAGGCGCGTTCGCTCGCTCTGGAAGCGGTGATGGAGGCGGGCCTTTGAGGGCACCGGCGTCAACGCCGGCAGCCGGTGGCGCCGCCAGCCGCGCCTCGCGGCACCTGGAAAATTTTCTCGACATGATGGCGGCGGAGCGCGGTGCCGCCGACAATACGCTCGATTCCTATCGCCGCGATTTGGAGGATTTCGCAGGCTATCTGGCCGGACGGCGCCGTTCGGTGGAGGACGCGTCGGTCACCCACGTGCGGGGGTATCTGAAAGCCATGTCGGAACTGGGCTTGGCGCCCTCGACGGCGGCCCGGCGGCTGACGACGCTCCGGCAGTTCTTCAAGTTCCTTTACGACGAACGCGTCCGCGATGACGATCCGACCACCACCGTCGACAGCCCGAGACTGCGCAAAAGCCTGCCCAAATACCTGAGTGAGGACGAGGTCGACCGACTGCTTGAGGCCGCCGCCGCGCTCGAAGGCGCCCAGGGACTGCGCATGGCGGCATTGATGGAAATTCTCTACGCCACCGGGCTCAGGGTGAGCGAACTGGTGGGGCTGCCACAGACGGCACTCAGCCGCGACGGCAACTTCGTCGTGGTGCGCGGCAAGGGCGGCAAGGAACGCATGGTGCCCTTGGGCGAGCACGCGGCGTCGGCGATCAACGCCTATCTCGGCGTGCGCGCGAGCTTCCTCGGCAAGAAGGGCCGTAAGGGGGATGTTGCCGACAGCCCCTACATGTTCCCGTCGCGCGGCAAGGAAGGTCACTTGACGCGGGTGCGCTTTCATCAATTGCTGAAGGACCTGGCCATCGCCGCCGGGCTCGATCCGAAACGGGTGTCGCCGCATGTGCTCCGGCATTCCTTCGCCAGTCATCTGCTGGCGCACGGCGCCGACTTGCGCTCCCTGCAGCAGCTCCTGGGTCATGCCGACATCTCGACCACGCAGATATATACCCATGTGCTGGAGGAGCGCCTACGCCAGCTCGTGGAAACCGCGCATCCGCTCGCGGATATGGATTTGTAGCGCCGAAACCCTGCTTGAAACCCCGGCTGTTCTCCCGCATCTTCCGGACGCCAGATCCTTCCAGTTTCAGGAGAATTCAATGAGCTTCAAAGTCGTCGACCAGGCGCCGGCCCGTCTCAACCGATCCGAACTGGCCGTTCCCGGCTCCAACCCGCGCTTCATCGAGAAGGCGCTGACCAGCGCCGCCGACGTGATCTTCCTGGATTTGGAAGACGCCGTCGCGCCCGACGACAAGGCGCAGGCCCGCAAGAACATCATCGAGGCCCTGAACGACCTGGACTGGAGCCACAAGACCGTGGCCGTGCGCATCAATGGCCTGGACACGCACTATTGCTACCGCGACGTGGTCGACGTGGTCGAGCAGGCCGGGGCCAACCTGGACCTGATCATGATCCCCAAGGTCGGCACCGCCGCCGATGTCTACGCCATCGACATGATGGTGACGCAGATTTGCGAGGCCAAGGGCATCAAGCGCCGCATCGGCTTCGAGATGATCATCGAAACCGCGCTCGGCCTGCAGAACATGGCGGAAATCGCCGCCGCCAGCGCGCGCAACGAATCGCTGCACTTCGGTGTCGCCGACTATGCCGCCTCGACCAAGGCGCGCACCACCGGCATCGGCGGCCCCAACCCGGATTACCACGTGCTCACCGACGCCGACGCCGACGGCAACCGTGAAATTCATTGGGGCGACGTCTGGCACTATCCGATCCACAAGATGGTGGTCTGCGCGCGCGCCAATGGGTTGCGCCCCATCGACGGCCCCTTCGGCGACATCCGCGACCCGGACGGCTACGCGGCGCAGGCGAAGCGCGCCGCCGTCTTGGGTTGCGAAGGCAAATGGGCCATCCACCCCTCGCAGATCGATATCGCCAACGCCGTCTACAGCCCGTCCAAGGAAGAGGTGGCCAAGGCCCGCGCCATTCTCAACGCCATGCGCATCGCCCAGAAAGAAGGCCGGGGCGCGGTGACCCTGGATGGCCGGCTGATCGATATCGCGTCGATCCGCCAGGCGGAGGTGATGGTCAAGAAGGCGCGCGAAGTGGCACGTGCCGAGAAGGAAGCGGCGGCGCCCGCGAAAAAGAAGCCGGCGGCGAAAAAGAAGAAGTAGGGGTGGGCCGCAAGGGCGGCGCCATGCTAGAAAGTAGCCATGCACAACTACCTTGATTTCGAAAAGCCAATTGCCGAGCTCGAGGGCAAGATCGAGGAACTGCGGCACCTGAGCAGTTCCGGCGAGGTCAATATCGCCGACGAGGTCTCCAAGCTGCAGACCAAGGTCGACAAGCTCCTGGTGCAGACCTACGCGAAGCTGTCGCCATGGCAGAAGACCCAGGTGGCCCGCCATACCGACCGGCCGCACGCCGTTGACTATATCCGCCATTGGATCGCCGATTTCACGCCGCTGGCCGGCGACCGCGCCTTTGCCGAGGATCAGGCGATCGTCGGCGGCCTCGGGCGGTTCCGCGGCCGATCAGTGGTCGTCATCGGCACGGAGAAGGGTGCGACCACCGAGGCTCGCGTGCGCCACAACTTCGGCATGGCGCGCCCGGAAGGCTACCGCAAGGCACAGCGGCTGATGAACATGGCCGATCATTTCGGCCTACCGGTGATTACCCTGGTCGATACCTCCGGCGCCTATCCCGGCATCGACGCCGAGGCGCGCGGCCAAGCGGAAGCCATCGCACGCTCCATCGAGACCTGCCTGGGCCTCAACGTGCCGCTGGTCACCGTGATTATCGGCGAAGGCGGATCGGGCGGTGCCATCGCGCTGGCGGTCGGCAATAGCGTGCTGATGCTGGAGCACTCGGTCTATTCGGTGATCTCGCCGGAAGGCTGCGCCTCGATCCTGTGGCGGTCGGGCGATCTGGCGCAGGAGGCGGCCTCGGCATTGCGACTGACGGCGCAGGACCTTCTGCAACTCGGCATCATCGATGCCATCATCGCCGAGCCCATCGGCGGCGCCCACCGCGAGCGCGACCGCACCATCAATGACACCGGCGATGCCGTCGCCGGCGCGCTCGAAGAACTCTGCGCCTACGACGGTGCCCAGCTCAAGGCCAAGCGCCGCGACAAGTTCCTGGCCATGGGCAAGAACGGCCTCGGCTGAGCCCGCCTGTTACGGCTTTTCGGCCCCGTTCCACGCGAACATGCCGCCATTGCCCCCCACGACCCAAGGCCTGCCTTTCTTGTCGGCGCTGACGGCCTTGGCGCTGGCGTCGAGTTTCTTCCACTTCCTGCGGTCCCAACGATACAGGCTGGCGTCGGTGCCGATCACGTAGACATCGCCATTGCCGCCCACGGTGACGTCGGTGGCTTTGCCCGGCATTTTTTTCCAGTTCTTGCCGGTGTACTGGAAGATGTCACCGCCTGAATTGACCACCCAGGCATTGCCCTTGGGATCGACGTCGATACGAACCGCCCCGCCCGGCACGTTGCGCCAGTTGCCGTTTTGCCAGCGGTAGATGTCATAGCCGCCGTTCACCTTGCGGGTGCCGATGGCCCAGGCCTGAGCCTTTTCGTTGATGCCGATATCGGTGGCCTTGCCCGGCAACCGTGTCAGTTTGGTGCCGTCCAGGCGCTGGATGGCGCCGTCGGGCGCGACCGTCCAGGGCCGGCCGGCGGCGCCGACATCGACGCGCTTGAACTTGCCGGGGATGCGACCCCAGCTTTTCTGGCGTGGGTCCCAGCGGTACAGGCTGCTCGAACCGCCAATGTGGAAAACGATGCCGGCGCCGGCGCCGATATCGAAGGCCTTGCCGGGGATCCGTTTCCAATTGCCGCTGGCGCGCATGGGCTCGGCGGATGCGCTCGCGCTGGCGTCGGTGGCGGCGGCGAGTTCCGGGTCGGCGGCCACGGCGGCCTCGACGCCCTCGGTGAAGGGCTTGCACTCAGAAATATTCTCGAGCGTGTCGAGTGCATTTCGGAGGTGACGTACCCGCATCATGGCGGTGACCGCGCCGCGCTGGGTGCTGGCGGCCTTGTAGAGGCCCTTGACGGCATTGAACACCGCCTTGACCCCGGAAGCCGTCTGTTGCGTTGCCGAGGCAGCCGCGCCGGCGCCGCCGGTGGCGACCGCCAGGGCGGCGTCGAAACCGAAGGCGCCTGCCTTCGTGCACGGCGTGTTCCATGGGCGGTTCTGGCCGCTGGAAAAGAGGTTTTTCAAATCTCCGAAGCGTCCAGAGCCGATGAGCTTGGTGACGCATTGCAGCGCGCCGCCGGTATTGCCCCAAAGACCTTGCTGGACGGCACACATATGGCGCAGCAGTTGCGGATAGCCGTCGGCACGTATGCAGGCATCCGGCCCCTTGATATGGGTGATGTGGCGCTTGTAGGTGTCCGGACAGCGCCAGCATGATCCGTTGTCGATGGGATCCCAAAAGGCACCGGCTGGGCATCCGGCGGTCAATGGAACGCCGCTCCGCTTTTCGTTCACTACACTCGCCTTGGCGGTCAGGACTTCAAGTTCCTTGTTGCAGGGCGGCTTGTTCCAGGCGGCGGTGATGGAATTGACGATTCCCGCCGGCGCCGTCGCCATGCCGAGGATGTCCGATGACTGGCACCAGAATCTGATCTGGAAATCCTTGCGGCAGTTGAGGTCCGCTTTCATCGCCTTGACCGCGAGATTGTCCTCGGAATCGACCCACTGCTGAGCGTCCTTCCAGAACGGCACATTGTAGAGCGCCTTCTTGCAGTATTCCTTCACATTGCCGGCTTCGCGGCTGAAACTCTCCAGGCCCGCGAAGAAGGGGGTTTCGCCGGGCCGCAGTTTCTCGCAGATGTTCTTTTCGAAATCTTCGTAGAGCCCGGAATCACATGACGGCAGCCGCTCCCAGACGAAGCAGGGGCGCTGGCCCCGCTTGCCGCAACTGCCACGTTTCGCGCACTTGGCGTAGCGCTCGGAATGCAGGCCGTCGTCGCCGGCGGCCTTGTGGACGTTGTACTGCATCAGACCAGCGTCGCAGAACGCGCGTGGAATACAGGCATCATCCGCCGTTACCGGCGTGATATGACGGTTGTAGCCGGCTGGGCAGGACCAGCATTCACCGCCGTTGCGGGCATCCAGGAATTGGCCGGGGCCACATTCGCGCGCGCGTTTCGGGGTGGCTTTCTTGAATGTGCCGCCGATGGTCTTCTCGCAGGCATTGCCACCCTTGATCGGGAACACGGTGCGGCCGTAGCCCGACCCGCAGGTCCAGCAGGCCCAAGTGGAGAGATCGAAAAATTCCAACCGCTTCGGGTCGCAGGCGGTGCCGGCCCTTAGCCATCGCGCTTTCTTGCGTTCGACCCGGGGCGGCTTGTGGCAGTCCTTGTCACCCTTGATCGGAAAGAGCGAGCGGTTCCAACCGGACCCGCAACTCCAGCAGGTGCTGGTCAGGAGGTCATAGAATTCGCCCGACCGACAGGCCACAGAACCTTGTTTTTTGGCCTTCGAGAACCAGCAGGCGTTCTGGCCGTCGCCGCCGCAGTTCGGCGTTTCGTCACGCGCCGCCCAGGCCTTGCCGGGAGCGGCGAACGCCAAACCCAAGAGCAACAGGAAAAAGACATGCATCAACACTCGCGTGCCACCGGCACGCGTCAATCCGATCTCCAACATTCGATAATCGTCCCAACTTTCTTCTTCGTCTTCGGCTTTTTCGGGCGGCTTGGTGCCGCTCTTCCTCATTCATTGGACACCGTGAAAGCGAATTGGTTCACGGTTTCGTGAAGCCAATGGTAATGATCCCTGTTCAGATTGCAAATCGAGGCCCGATTTCCCGCACTTGCCCGGCAAAGCGATCCCCGTAAGATGAGACGGGGTTCCGAATTTTGGGGAGGGGAAAATGATCGAAAACCTGGCCGAAGCCGCCAACGCCGATGCGCATCTGGTTCGCCTGGGTGCGGGCGTTAGCATGGAGATCCTGGTTGGCGTCGGTGACGACGACTACATCGTCACCATCGACGAGGGCTGCGTTGCCGCCGTGCATCCGAGGAAGGTGGCGCTGGAGAGCGGAACCTTCGCCATTCGCGCCGCCGCCGATGTCTGGGAAGAGCACTGGCGCGCCATGCCGAAGCGCGACTACCATGACCTGTTCTCGATGATCTCGGCCGGGCTGGCGCGGGTCGACGGCGATCTCCGGCCGCTGATGCGGAACCTGCTGTATTTCAAGGGCCTGCTGGAAGCGCCCCGCGCCAAGGCCGACGCGCCTTCGCATCCGGCGGCGCCTGAGCCTGGCGAGGGGTTCGAGCCCATGACCGGTCGCTATTTCACCCTCGACGTCGAGGGCCGGCCGCATCGCATCTACGTGGAGGAGGCGGGCCGGGGCATTCCGTTGGTTTGCCTGCACACCGCCGGGTCCGACGGGCGCCAGTTCCGCCACCTGATGTGCGATCCCGCCATCACCGAGCACTACCGCGTCATCGCCTTCGACATGCCCTGGCACGGCAAGTCCAACCCGCCCGCGGGCTGGCAGCAAGAAACCTACCAACTGACCACCGACGGCTACAAGAAGACCATCCGCGCGTTTTGCGCCGCCATGCAGTTGGACCGGCCGGTGATCATGGGCTGCTCCATGGGCGGGCGCGTGGTGCTGCACCTAGCACTCGATCATGCGGAAGAGTTCCGCGCCGTCATCGCGCTGGAGGGCGCCGACCGGCTCAAGCCCTATTACGATACAGCCTGGCTCAACCGCCCGGACGTGCATGGCGGACGTGTCTGTGCGGGCTTCGTTTCCGGCCAGGTGGCGCCGCAAAGTCCCGACGAATACCGTTGGGAGACGCTCTGGCACTACATGCAGTCGGGGCCCGGCATCTTCGGCGGCGATCTGTATTTCTATTGGCAAGATGGCCATTTCGATGACCGCTCACACCAGATCGACACGTCCAAGTGCCCGGTCTACCTGCTGTCGGGCGAATACGATAGTTCCTGCACGCCGGAACGCTCGGAGGCCACGCACGAGCGCATCAAGGGCTCGAAGCTCAACGTTATGCAGGGAATCGGGCATTTCCCCATGTCGGAAAACCCAGGGCTTTTCCGCACCCATATCCTGCCGGTGCTGGACGAAATCAGGGGTTAGTTCGGAAACACCAGCCGGGCCATGATGCCGTGATGGTCGCTAGGCAGCGTATGGTCGTTCGCCGGCTGGTCCATGACCCGCATCACCTGGGAAACGCCGAGCGGCGGCGCCACCAACAGGTGATCGACGCAACGTTCGCAGCACGACAGTGTTGGGCGGTTCATGTCGATGCGATGGAGCGTCATCGCGTCCTGCGCGAGGATCCACTGCATCGCCGGGTCTTCCAATTCGGCGTTGAAATCGCCGCCGACGATGGTGGGGATATCCTTAGGCCCGGTCCCAAGCACCTCGATCATGCGCCGCGCCTGTTTCAGCCGTGCGCCGTCGCCATCGGCGCCGCCCCCTTCGACGCCCCCATCGACATGGGTCAGGTGCGTATTGACGACGCGCACCGGTTGGCCTTCCGTTTCGATGACGATGCTCTGTGCCCAGCGGTCGCCGTCGCCGTCGGTACCGGGCAGTGGGAAGGCGTGGTGATCGCGCTGGCGGCCATGACTGAGGACGGCGAGGCCGGAATAGCTATCCGACGGCGTGCCGTTGACGCAGCGTTTCTTGAACCGCGCCGGATGGTAGGCGCGGCGCATGTCCAGCACCTCGGCCAGATGGACGCTGGTGTCCCAGGCGCCGTCAGCGGAGGCGAACACTTCCTGCAGCATGATGACATCTGGGTCCAGCGCCGCCAGGGCGTCGGCCATCAGTTGCAGCCGCCGGACGTAGTCGCCGTCGCACTTCCAGGTGTTGAGGGTCAGGATCGTGAAGCTCGCCATTGACCCCGAATATCACCCGAGCGTTACGGATTTGAGTCAGTTGCCGAAAGCGGGCGTGAATTCTGCCGCTCAGGCCCAGCCGCCGGCAATCGGCACCACGTGGCCGGTGATGAAACCGCACCGGTCGGAGGCGAAAAAGGCTACGGTTTCAGCGACTTCCTCCGGTTTTCCCAGGCGTTTGGCGGGGATATTGGCGAGCATCTTGCTCATCGCCCCCGCATCAGCCAACAGTTCCGGCGGGAAATAGGTGGGGTTCTCGATGTAGTTGGGGGCGATGGCGTTGACCTGGATGTCGAATCGCGCCAGTTCCAGCGACAGCGACTTGACCAGCGCGTTGCCCGCGCCGCGCGCGGTGGCGTACATGGAATAGTTGGCAAGCCCCCGGATCGGCGCCGCCGAGGTGATCATCAGGATCTTGCCATGCCCCTCGGCCTTCATCGCCGGCACGCTGGCGCCGATCAGCCGGTAGGGCCAGGCCACCAGCGCGTCCAGCACACGCTGCATTTCATCGGGTTCGGCCTCGTCCACCGGCGCGCGGACGGCGGGGTAGGCGTCGTTGCAAACCAGCACGTCGATGCGTCCGAAGCGTTCGATGGTTTCCGCCGCCAAGGCTTCCGGTTCCTGCGCCAGCGCGATCTCGGCGCCCGGATGCGCGGCCGCGAAGGCATCCCGCGCGGCCGAGTCGGTGAAGGCCTCATCATGGCAGAGTACGGTGGCGCCGTATCCGGCGAGTACATCCGTGGCGCCCGGGCCGACGAAGTGATTGGCATGGGTGACGACGACGATGCGGTCTTGCAGCATGGTCAGGCCTTTCGTTACGGGTCCGCGGGTTCGAACTCGGCGACGACGTGAAGGAAGCTTTCCGCGAACTTCTCCAGTTTGGCGGCGCCGACGCCGTGGATATCGGCGAAATCGTTGCGGCTTGCGGGCCGGCGGCGGGCGATCTCGGCCAGGGTCTTGTCGGGGAAAACCGCATAGGCCGGCACGCCCTGTTCCTTGGCCAGCGCCAGGCGGTGTTCCTTCAAGCGGTTGAACAGCGCCGTATCGCCCGCGTCCAGATCGGCGGCCGCGGGTGGCGGTTTCTTTGCGCGGCCCGCGGGGCGCGCTCGTTCGACGGCATCGACGCGGTAGCGGAATTCATCTTCGCCGCGATTGAGCGCCCAGCCTTTTTCGGTGATGGTCAGGCCGCCGTAGCCCTTGACGTCCAACTGCAGGAAGCCGGCCGCGACCATCTGCCGCGCCAAGGCCCGCCAGGCGGTCTTGTCCAGGTCCGTGCCGGCACCGTAGCCCTCCAGCCGGTCGTGGCCGAAGGAACGGATGCGTTCGGTATCGGCGCCCGAGAGCACGTCGATCACGTGCACCGCGCCGAAGCGTTGGCCGGTGCCTTGGATGACGCCCAGGAGCTTCCGTCCGGCGTCGCTGCCGTCGGCCAGTTCCGGCGGGTTGAGGCAGACGTCGCAGTTGCCGCACGGCTCGTCGCGTTCGCCGAAATAGTCGAGCAGCATCTGGCGGCGGCAACCGGGCGCTTCGCAATAGGCGATCAGCGCGTCGAGCCGCTTGTGTTCGCGGCGCTTGTGGTCGTCGGCCGAGTCCTCCTGGTCGATGAACATGCGGCGCATGCGGATATCGTCGAGGCCGTAAAGCATATGCGCCACGGCGGGCTCGCCGTCGCGCCCGGCACGGCCGATTTCCTGGTAATAGGCCTCCATGGTGCCGGGCAGGTCCATGTGGAAGACGTAGCGCACGTCCGGCTTGTCGATGCCCATGCCAAACGCGATGGTGGCGACGATCACCGTGCCGGCGTCGGTCATGAAGGCGCCCTGGTGCTCGGTGCGGTCGCGGCTTTCCATGCCGGCGTGATAGGGCAGCGCCGGGATGCCTTCGGACCGCAGGAAGGCCGCCGTTTCCTCCGTCTTCTTGCGCGACAGGCAATAAACGATGCCGTTCTCGCCGTCGTGGTCCTTGAGGAAATGCAGCAACTGCTGGCGGCCGTTGGCGCGGGCCTCGACCTCGAGGCGGATGTTGGGGCGGTCGAAACCGGTGACGAAGATACGCCCCCGGCCGCCGAAAAGCTTGGCGGCGATGTCGGCGCGGGTGGCTTCGTCGGCGGTGGCGGTCATGGCGGCGATGGGAACGCCCGGGAAGTGCTCGCCCAGGCTCGCCAACGCCTCGTAGTCGGGCCGGAACGCCGGTCCCCAGCGCGAGATGCAATGCGCCTCGTCGATGGCGATGAGGCTGACCGGCAGGCGCTTCAGCGCCGTCATCATGCGCTCGGTCATCAATCGTTCGGGGGCGATGTAGAGGATGCGCGTTTGCCCGGCGGCGACGCGGCGCCAGCTATCGGCGTTGGCGCTGTATTCGCGCGACGAATTGATGGTCTCGGCCTCGACGCCGGCAAGGCGAAGCGCCGCCACCTGGTCGGTCATCAGCGCCACCAGCGGCGAGACGACGATGGTGAGGCCGTCCAGCACCAAGGCGGGCACCTGGTAGCAGAGCGACTTGCCTGCACCCGTCGGCATGACGGCAAGCGCATGCTCGCCGGAAAGCAGGGTGGAGATCACCGGTTCCTGGCCGGGGCGGAAACCTTCGTAGCCGAAGGTCTGTTTGAGAACCTGGAGCGGGTCCGGCCGGGCCACGGCTCAGTAGGACTTCGGCAGGCCCAGCACGCGCTCGGCGATGTAATTAAGCACCAGTTGCTGGCTGACGGGCGCGATGCGGTTGATCATCACTTCCCGCATCAGGCGTTCCACGTGAAACTCCTTGGCGTAACCCATGCCGCCGTGCGCCAGGACGGCGCGCTCGCAGGCGGTGAAGCCCACTTCCGACGACAGGTACTTTGCGGCGTTGGCCTCCGCGCCGCAGGGCTGGCCGGCATCGAACAGGCTGGCGGCCTTCAGGCACAACAGCCAGGCGGCTTCCAACTGCGCCCAGCTCTCCGCCAGTGGATGCTGGATGCCTTGGTTCTGGCCGATGGGGCGGCCGAAGACGACGCGCTCCTTGGCGTATTCTGATGCTCGCCGGAGTGCCTCCTGGCCGATGCCAATGGCCTCCGAGCCGACCAGGATGCGTTCCGGGTTCATGGAATGCAGGATATAGCGGAACCCCTTGCCCTCCTCGCCGATGCGGTCCTCGACGGGAATTTCCAGGTTGTCGATGAAGACCTCGTTGGAATCGACGGATTTCCTGCCCATTTTGTCGATCTCGCGCACGTCGCAGGCGGTGCGGTCGAGGTCGGCATAGAACAGCGACAGGCCGTCGATGCCGCGCTCGCACTGTTCCTTCGGCGTGGTGCGGGCCAAAAGCAGGATCTTGTCGGCGACCTGCGCCGTCGAGGTCCAGACCTTGCGGCCGTTGACGATGTACTTGTCGCCCTTCAATTCGGCGCGGGTGATGATCGAGCCGGTATCCAGCCCGGCGTTGGGCTCGGTGACGCCAAAGGCGCTTTTCTGCTCGCCCTTGATGATCGGCGGCAGCCAGCGCTGCTTCTGTTCGTCGGTGCCGAATAGCGCGATGGCCTTGGGGCCGAAGACGTTCATGTGGATGGCGCTCGCCGCCTGCATGCCGCCCGACGATCCGGCGATGGCGCGCATCATCACCGCGGCGGACGCGATGCCGAGATCGGCGCCGCCGACTTCCTCCGGGAAGCTGACGCCGAGCCAGCCGCCTTCCGCCATGGCGCGGTAGAACTCTTCCGGAAAGCCGCCGACCTTGTCCCGTTCCAGCCAGTAGTCGTCGCCGAAATCGGACATGATCTGGCCGATGCCGTCCTCGATGGCGCGTTGTTCTTCCGTCAGATTGAAATCCATGACCTATCGAACCTTGTCGTCCCTGTTGATCTCGCTCCCGTCAAGATGGCCAAAGCCGAGGGCGAGAGCAAGTCACGGAAAACGACTTTTCACAGGCAGAAACGCAGGCTTTGGGCCGGTTATTTTGAAAGCGCGTAGGAGAGAATCTTGTAGGCCAGTTTGGCGGCCAGGAAGTCGCAGGCGTGCAGGTTCGGCTTCGGCGCCAATTCGACCACGTCGGCACCGACGATCGTGGACACCTTGGCGGCGGCGCGGATGACGGCCATGGCGTCGTCCCAGAACATGCCGCCCGGTTCCGGCGTGCCGGTGGCGGCCATCAGGCTGGCGTCGAAGCCGTCCAAGTCGAAGGTCAGGTAGACCGGCCGCCCGACCAGCGGCTCGACGATCTCGGCCGGGTTCCAGGAGCGCAAGTCCTTGGCCCAGTGGATGTGGATGCGTCCGCCATTGGCTTCCAGGAACGGAATCTCGCTGGCCGAGATGTTACGGATGCCGAGGCTGACCAGCGGCATGTCGCCTTGATCGAGACAACGGCGCAAGGCGGCGGCGTGCGAGAAGGGCTCGCCTTCGTAGCCGTCGCGGAGGTCTGCATGGGCGTCGAAATGCAGAATCGCCAGGTCCGGGTATCGTTCGACGAAGGGGCGGATGGCACCGGCGGTGAGGGAATGCTCGCCGCCTAGTGTCAGCGGGAACTTGCCGGCTGTCAGGACACCGCCGACGGCCCCCTGCAACTGATCTAGCGCCGCCGCGACGGGCGTGGCCGGCAAGAGCGGTGCCAGGGTCGCGACGCCGTATCCGGCGACGGGCTCGCACCAGAATTCCTCGTCGAACAGCTCCACCTGGTGAGAGGCTTCCAAGATCGCGGCGGGACCGGCGGCGGTGCCTGCGCCGTAGCTCACCGTCGCTTCCAGGCCGAACGGCACGATCACGGCACGCGCATCGGCGGCGGCGGGATAGACATCATCCGCCGGCAGGCCGAGAAAACCCTCCTCGGAAGCGAGAAACTGCATGCCTATTTGTCGAACAACTTGGTGAAGCGGCGCCGGTCGCGGCCTTGCCAGTGGCCCCGGTGGTAGGCGTCGGAGGCAAGCAGCGGCAGCACGCTGGTGGCTTCGGCATAGACCATCTGTTCGCGCGCGGTGTCGACCTTGCCCCAGGAGCAGGCTTCCTTGAGCGTCGACGAAGAGCAGGCGCCGTCGCGCACGTCGGCCACCGTGATCTGGATGGCGTAGGCGTGCATGGGCACCTCGTGGCCGAGGATCTCGGCGCAGACGACGGTGTCCTGCGCGAAGTTCTTCGGCACGCCGCCGCCGATCATCAAAAGGCCCGTCTTGCCGGCTTCGATCTTGATATCGGTGAGTTCGCGGAAGTCGCGGATGCTGTCCAGCGTCATGTGCGCGTCGGCGTTGCGGGCCTGGTGCAGCACCAGCCCGAAGCCGGCGGACGAATCGGTGAAGGCCGGGCAGAACACCGGCACGTCGTGATCGAAGGCGCGTTCCACCAGCGATCCCGGCTTCTTCGCATGGGTTTTCAGGTAGCGGCCCATCTCGCGGATGAACTCGCGCGACGAATAGGGGCGCGCTTCCAGGCCGTCGGCAATCTCGGCGATGGCGGCGTCGCAGGCCTGCAGGTCGTTCTCGTCGATCAGCGTGTCGTAGATGCGGTCGATGTAGTTGTCGCGCAGCGTCCGGTCGTCGAGCGTCGCATCGCCCTGGTAGTGCTTGAACCCCAAGGCCTCGAAGAAATCCATGTCGACGATGGAGGCGCCGGTGGCGACGACGGCGTCGACCATGCCGTATTCGATCAGGTCGGCATAGAGGTTCATGCAGCCGCCGGCCGACGTGGAACCGGCGATGGTCAGGATCACCGAACATTCGGGATCGGCCAGCATGTCGTTGAAGATGGCGGTGGCGCGGGCCAGGTCGCGCGACGTGAAGGACATGTCGTCCATGGCGTCGATGATCGGCCGCGCGTCGAACGAGGTGATGTCGATATGCTTGACGGTGCGGTCGAGCAGGCCGGCCTTGAGGTCGCTGGTTACGGTGTCGTTGTCTTTCATAGTTCGTCCTCCAAGGTCATGGCGATGTCGCCGGCGGCGACCTCGGGCCAGGTTTCCGGCGCCAGGCCGAAGGCCGACATCATCGGAGCGTCTGCAAGTTCGGCATAATCGCAGCCTTCATAGCCGTTGAAGCCGGTACGCATGGTCAACGCATAGGCGCCCAACTGGCCGATTTCAATATAGTCGCCGGTGGCGGTGTCGGCGGGCAGGATGAACGGCCCCGGCATGTGGTCGATGCTGTCGCAGGTCGGGCCGTAGAAGCTGAAGCCGGCCATTGGCCGAACGGCGCCCAAATGCGCGCCATCGGTCCGGCGGGCAGGGAAGATCCAGCCCGGCATGCCGGCATCGAACAGCGAGCCGTAGGTACCGTCGTTGATGTAGAGGGCGTCGCCGCGGCGCTGTTCGACCCGCACGATCAGCGATCCCGCTTCGGCCGCCAGGGCGCGGCCGGGCTCGCACCAGAGATCGCAGGTCTCGGCCACCGGCATTTCCTCGAAGGCTTCCTCGACGGCGGCGACGTAGCTTTCCATGGCCGGCGCCGTCATGCCGGGATAGGGGGCCGGGAAACCGCCGCCGATATCGAGGATGTCGATGATCACGCCGGCGCGGCGCAGCAGGTTGCCGATCTGCTCCATGGCCTGGGTCAGCGCTTGCGGCGCCATCAGCTGCGAGCCGGCATGGAAACAGACACCGAGTTTTCCGGCGCTTTGGCGTGCCAGCAGCAGGAGGTCAACGGCGGCACCGCCGAAGGCGCCGAACTTGCCGGCCAGCGGATAGGCGGAATGGCTGCCGGCGACGGCGAGACGGACGAAAAGCGTCACGTCGGGATCGCCGCCGGTGACGCGCTCGATCTTTTCCAGTTCCTCAATGCTGTCGAGGCTGAAAGTGCGCACGCCGAAATCATGGCAGGCGCGCCGGATCGAGGTCTCGCTCTTGACCGGGTGCATGTAGGCCATTTCCGCGCCCGGCAGCACCGAGGCGACAAGCTCGATCTCGGCCAGCGAGGCGACGTCGAAGGTCGTCACGCCGCCATCGGCGAGCGCCTTGAGAATGACCGGCGAGGGGTTGGACTTGACCGCATAGAGCACGCGGCCTGGAAACCGGGAGGTGAACCAGGAAGCGGCTACGCGAGCCGTATGCGGACGAAAACAGTAGACCGGCGTTTCAGGACGGAGTTCCCGAACCGCTGCAAGTGCGGATGAGAAGCACTGCATTGCATGACATCCCCGCTTCGCAGTTGACCCAAGCCCGATCCGTCCTGGTTCAGAGATGCCATCGCATGATCGGAACGCGCTCTGTAAAGCCGGTCCGGCTCGCTGTAAAGGGAAAAAACTTGCCTGAAAACGACAACGGAAATGTCGCAATCAGGCAGAAAAAAACCCCGGATTCCCGGGGTTTTTCGATGGCGTTTAGACGGCGCCGTGGCAGCGCTTGTATTTCTTTCCCGACCCGCAGGGGCAAGGCGCGTTCCGGGACACCCGGCCCCAGGTGGCGGGATCGTCGGGATCGACGTCATCGGCGGCCTTGCGGCGGTTCAACGGCACCGCGGCAAGCGCCTGGTCGTTGATTTCGCGCTCGTCCGACATGGCGGCGAAGGCGGGGTCTTCATGGCTTTCGATCATCTGCTGCTCGCCGCGCCCGAAGGGGTCTTCCTCGTTCGGGTCGTACATCTGCAACTCGACCTGGGCCAACACCTGCGTGACCCGCTCGCGCAGCGCATCGAGCATCTGCTCGAAAAGTTCGAAGGCTTCCTGCTTGTATTCGTTCAACGGATCGCGCTGCGCGTAGGCGCGGAGCCCGATGCCCTGGCGCAGGTGGTCGAGGGTCAGCAGGTGCTCCTTCCAGAGCTGGTCGAGAAGCTGCAACAGCAGGCTCTTCTCGACGCTGCGCATGATCTCGGGGCCGTAGTTGGCGGCCTTCTCGGCCATCTTGCGGTTGGCGGCGTCCAGCAACCGGTGGCTGATCTCGGCGTCGGCGATGCCTTCTTCCTTGGCCCAATCCTGCACCGGCAGGTCCATGTTGAGGATACGCAGGGTTTCTTCGTGCAGGCCGTCCATGTCCCACTGTTCGGCATAGGCCTTCTCGGGGATGGCGCGGGCCACCATGTCTTCGATCACTTCCTCGCGCATGGACTGGATCTCGTCGGAGACGTCCTCGGAAGACATCAGTTCCTTGCGCTGTTCATAGATGACCTTGCGCTGGTCGTTCATGACGTCATCGAACTTGAGCAGGTTCTTGCGAATCTCGAAGTTGCGCGCCTCGACCTTCTGCTGCGCCTTTTCCAAGGCCTTGTTGACCCACGGATGCATGATCGCTTCGCCCTCTTCGAGGCCGAGCTTCTGCAGCATGCCGTCGATGCGCTCGGAGCCGAAAATGCGCATCAGGTCGTCTTGCAGGGACAGGTAGAACTTGGATGCGCCGGCGTCGCCCTGGCGCCCGGCGCGGCCACGCAACTGGTTGTCGACGCGGCGGCTTTCATGGCGCTCGGTGCCAAGCATGTAGAGCCCGCCTGCATCCATCACCACCTTGCGCCGCTCCGCCACTTCGGCGGCGATCTTGGCGGCGGCCTGGTCGTAGGCCTCGGTTCCCGGCTCGGCGGAGATTTCCTGCTTCAGGCGCATCTCCACGTTGCCGCCCAACTGGATGTCGGTGCCGCGGCCGGCCATGTTGGTGGCGATGGTGACGGCGCCGGGTTCGCCGGCTTGGGCGACGATGTAGGCTTCCTGCTCGTGGTGGCGGGCGTTCAGCACCTGGTGCAGAATCTTCTTCTTGTTCAACAGTTCCGACAGGAACTCGGATTTCTCGATCGACACGGTGCCGACCAGGATCGGCTGCTTGCGCTCGTGACACTCGATAATCTGCTCGACGATGGCGTCGTACTTCTCTTCCGCCGTGCGGTAGACTTCGTCGTCCATGTCGTCGCGGATGCATTCGACGTTGGTCGGCACCTCGACCACTTCGAGCTTGTAGATTTCGGCGAATTCGCCGGCTTCCGTCATTGCCGTGCCGGTCATGCCGGCCAACTTCGGATAGAGACGGAAATAGTTCTGGAAGGTGATCGAGGCCAGGGTCTGGTTCTCGTTCTGGATATGCACGCCTTCCTTGGCTTCCAGCGCCTGGTGCAGGCCTTCCGAATAGCGCCGGCCTTCCATCATGCGGCCGGTGAACTCGTCGATGATGATGACCTGGTTGTCCTTGACGATGTAGTCGGTGTCGCGTTCGAACATGGTGTGCGCGCGCAGCGCCTGGTTGGCGTGATGCACCAGCGAGACGTTGTGCAGATCGTAGAGCGAGCCTTCGGTCAACAGGCCGGCCTCGGCGAGCAGGTTCTCGATGGTCTCGTTGCCCTGTTCGGTGAACGAGACGGCGCGGGATTTTTCGTCCTTCTCGAAGTCGTCGGGGCCAAGTTTCGGGATCAGGGTGTTGATGGCGGTGTAGAGCTCAGAGACGTCTTCCGTCGGGCCGGAGATGATCAGCGGCGTGCGCGCCTCGTCGATGAGGATGCTGTCGACTTCGTCGACGATGGCAAAGTTGAACTCGCGCTGCACCATCTCTTCGAGGGTGAATTTCATGTTGTCGCGCAGGTAGTCGAAGCCGAGCTCGTTGTTGGTGCCGTAGGTGACGTCACAGGCGTACTGATTGCGCCGGCCGTCGTCATCGAGGCCATGCATGATGCAACCCACGCTGAGCCCCAGGAACCGGTAGACCTGGCCCATCCACTCGGAATCGCGCTCGGCCAGGTAGTCGTTGACCGTGACCACGTGAACGCCCTTGCCCTCGAGAGCATTGAGATAGACCGGCAGGGTCGCCACCAGGGTCTTGCCTTCACCGGTCTTCATTTCGGCGATTTCGCCCCGGTGCAGGATGGCGCCGCCCATGAGCTGCACGTCGAAATGGCGTTGGCCCAGCGTGCGTTTGGCGGCTTCGCGCACGGTGGCGAAGGCGTCGACCATGATGTCGTCGAGGGTTTCGCCATTGGCCAGGCGCTCGCGCAGCCAGGGCGTACGCGCCTTCAGGGTTTCGTCGTCAAGGGCCTCGATCTCCGGTTCCAGCGAATTGACCGCATCGACGATGGGCTGGAGCTTTTTGACGTAACGGTCGTTGGCGCTGCCGAACAGCGATTTGGCGATGGCTTGGAGCATGAACACTCACCCTGGACGCGCCGGATTTCGTGGAAATTTCGGCGGGCCCGGATCAGGCGCGGACCCATGGTTTTTGGCGCGAGCAAGAGATACGGTCACGCGGCCCGACTGTCAATGCGGGCGGCGTTTTATCGGGTAAGGAAAAGGGCGGCTCTCCGCCGCTGCCTCAACCCGCCGCCTTGGCCATCCAGGCGTCTTTCAGTCGGTTGACCTCGGCCGTGTGGTGGCGCGCGGTGTTGTTGGTCGGCGGCAGCGCTTCCTCATAAAAGAAGGACGGCAGTTCGTCGTCTTCCTCGGTGAAGCCGGCGTCGGCATTGAACTTGTCTTCGAGCTCGATGGTTTCGCGTCCGAGAATGCGCAGGAAATCCACCGGCAACTGGGTACCGAGCGCGTCGTTCAGCGCATCGACGATCAGCGGGTGGTTGACGTTGGTGACGGAGCGCCCGAAGACGCAAAGACCAAGCGAGTCGCCGGCGGCGCAATTGACCTGGGTGTCGAGGCTCATTTCCACCAGTTCGGCGGTCGAATCCTCGCGTCCCGTATAGGCCGGCAGGTTGCCGGTGGTGTGGTCGGCGCCCTGGGCGGTGGTCATCATCGAGATGCAGGTGACCTCGACGACGCGCGGGTCATAGGCGCTGATGGCCTGCTTTTTGATCACCGGTACGCGCTTGGCGCCGAAGTGCTCGCCGACCCGCGCCGTGCCTTGCGCCAGCAAGCGCCCGCGCTCGTTGCCCTGGCGGATGTCGTCCAGCGCCTTGGTCATGAATTCGACGTCGCCGAACTTGGCCTGGCCTTCTTCCATCATCACAGCGATCAGGGCGCCGGTTTCGATGGTGTCGATGCCGAGGTCGTTGGCGGTGGCGTTCAGGTAGGCGAGATCGTCGGGCTCGGTCAGGCCGCAGTTGGTGCCCAAGAGGCCGATGGTCTCGTATTCCATGGGCGAGACGAGTTCCTTGCCGTCCTTGTCCGCGTAGACGTTGGAACACTGGATCATGCAGCCGGGCATGCAGGCGTGGGTGGTCTCGCCGCCGCGCTCCAGGTTCTGCTCGCGGATGAAGTCGCCGCCCATCTTCATGGTCTCGGTGGCCGGATCGACCAGCCGCCCGGCGGAGAAGTTCTTCACCGGCAGCCCGCCGGTCAGATTGGTGATGTCGGCGACCATGGCGGTGCCGCGCAGGCCCAGGTTCTGGACCGCCGGGTCTTCCTTCAAGAGCGCGGTGTAGTTGCGGATTTTGCCCATCAAGCTCTTGCGGTCGTGGAAGGTGGGCATCTTCACCTGGTCGGCGACGATGGCCTTGACCTTCTTCGAGCCCATTACCGCGCCGACGCCGCCGCGCGCCGAGATGCGCACCGGGCGGCCTTCCGGGTCGGTGAAGGCGATGCCGGCGATCAGCCCGCCCCATTCGCCGACCGGCGAGCAGATGGCCATGCAGACCTTCTCGCCGTATTTATCCCGCAGTTTTCCAGCGGTCTCGAACAGGCCCTGGCCGAGGTATTCGTCGGTGGGCTCGAAGGTGATCGGGCCTTCCTTGGGGATGCGGATGACGACCCAGTCGTCCGACGCGTTCTCCAGCGTGAAGCCGGCGATTTCCATTTGGCCGAGCGCGAAGGCGAAGTTGCCGCCGGCGTTGGATTCCTTGACCCCGCCCGTCAGCGGGCTCTTGCAGCCGACCGAAATCCGGTTGGCGTTGGAGAAGTTGGTGCCGGCGAACGGACCGGCGGAGAAGATCAGCGGGTTCTCCGGCGACAGCGGATCGATCTGCGCGAGACCGCGGTCGGTCAGCGTCTTGGCGATCAGGTATCGGCCGGCGCGGGCCAGGGCCTCGCCATCCAGTTCCTCGGTTTCGATGCTTCGGTCGTTCAGGTTGATGTGCAGGTATCTACGCATGTGGGCCACCTCGCAATGTGGGCAAAACAGATCTCCCGCTGGCTGGCGGTTACATAATGCGCTGGGCGCCGCGTTACAAGGATTCTTGGTAAATAGCGGATTGGCTCGCGCATCCCCCAAGGGTGCGCTAATCTCCGCCGGAACTGCCACCGAGAGGTGCCGAGATGGCTGATTTGAAACGAAAACTCCTGTTCGTGCCGCCAATCGTGATCGGCGTCGCGGCGCTGGCCTTCGTAATTTCGCGCAAGGAACCGCCGAAGACCAAGCCGCCCGCCGAACTGGCGCGCGCGGTGCGGGTGGTGGAGGTGCAAGAGACCGACGTGGTGCCGCGCGTCAGCGGATTCGGTGCCGTCACGCCCGGCAACAAATGGGCCGCCACCAGCCAGGTGGGCGGCGAGATCGAGTTCGTGCACGGAGAGCTGAAAAAGGGCGCCATCCTCAAGGCCGGCACCGAAATCATCCGCATCTCGCCGGCCGACTACCGGATCAAGGTGACGGAAGCCGAGGCCAACATCCGCGCCAGCGAGGCGCGACTGGAAGAAATCGACGCCAGCGAGGCGAATACCGGCGCCGTCCTGAAGATCGAGCAGCGCGCGCTGGAACTGGCGGAAAAGGAACTGGCGCGTCAACAGAAGCTGTTGACCCAGGGCAACGTTTCGCAGACCGCCGTCGACGCCAAGACGCGCGAGACCCTGACCCAGCAGAAGGTGGTGCAGGAGCTGAAGAACAGCCTTCGCCTGATTCCGATCCAGCGCAGCGCCGAACGCGAACAGAAGGCGATCTTCGAGGCGCAGCTGCGCGCGGCGCAATTAGACCTGCAGCGCACCCGCATTCAGCTTCCCTTCGACGCGCGTGTCGTCGAGGTCGACGCCGAGGTGGCGCAGTACGCCCTGCCGGGCCAGACGCTGGCGACCCTCGACGGTGTCGAGACCGCCGAGGTCGAGGCGCAGATGTCGATTACGCGGTTCCGCAACATGGCCCAGGCAGTGTCCGGAAACGGCGTGCCGCGCGGCATCGGCAGCAGCACCGTGCACGAAATGGTGGCGCGCGCCGGGTTGGAGGTGGCGATCAAGCTGCGCACCGGCGATGAGGTCACCACCTGGCCGGCGCGGTTCGCGCGTATCAGCGACACCATCGATCCCAAGACCCGCACCATCGGCGTCATCGCTGTCGTCGACGGCCCCTATGCGCAGGCGGTGCCGGGTTCGCGCCCGCCCCTGACCAAGGGCCTGTTCGTCGAGATGGAGGTACGCGCCCATCCCATCGCCAAGCAATTGGTGGTGCCGCGCGCGGCGCTTGGCGACGGCACGCTTTTGGTCGCCGGGCCGGACAACCGCCTCGCCGTGCGCAAGGTGCGGACCGGTCTCGTGCAGGACGACATCGTCACTATCTCCGACGGCCTTGAACCCGGCGACAAGGTCGTGGTTTCGGATCTGAGCCCAGCCATTGAGGGGATGCTGCTGAAACCGGAAATCGACGCCGCCCTGGCTGAGGACCTGAAGCAGCAGGCCGGCGCGGGGGTTTCGCGTTGATCCGCTATTTCGCCGATCACCCGACCGTCGCCAACCTTCTGATGCTCGGCATCATGGTGGTCGGCCTGGTCGCCTGGCCGACGCTGCAGCGCGAGACCTTTCCGCGCACCGAACCCAGCAAGGTCGAGGTCCGGGTGGTCTATCCGAGCGCCCGGCCGGAAGAGGTGGAAGAAGCCATCTGCCAGCGCATCGAGGATGCCGTCGACGGCGTCACCAACGTCTACGAGGTGATCTGCGAATCCAGCGAAGGCCTCGGCAAGGCCAATATCGAGATGGTCGAAGGCAACGATTTCGACCGCTTCACCAACGACATCAAGACCGAGATCGAGGCGATCAACGATTTTCCCGATACCGCCGAGCCGCCGACGGTCAGGCAATTGGGGCGGACCGATTTCGTCGCCTCCGTCGCCATCACCGGACCGGCCGGACGTACCGACTTGAAAGCCTACGCCGAGGAGATGAAGAGCCGCATGCTGCGCTGGGGCGGCATCCCCAAGGTCGACGTGAAGGGCTTTTCCGATCACCAGATACGGATCGAACTGGCCGACGCGACGCTTCGCCAGTACGGGCTCAGCGTCGCCGACATCGCCGCCACCATCCAGCGCCAGAGCGTCGACCTGCCGGCCGGGTCTGTCGAGACCTCGGCGCGGGAACTGCTGATCCGTTTCGCCGATGAGCGGCGCAAGGTATCGGAATTCCGCGATCTCGTCGTCGTCTCCAGCGCCGGTGGCGGCCAGGTGCGCTTGGGCGATATAGCCACCATCACCGACCGCTTCGACCTGGATGAAGTGAAGACGCTGTTCAACGGCAAGCCCGCCGCCATCCTCGACATCACCAAGACAGAGAACGAGGACACGCTGGAGGTCATCGACGCGGTCAACGCCTTCCTCGACAATGAGCGGCAGACGGCGCCGAAGTCGATTTCGTTCGACATCACCCGCGATATCTCCTCGATCGTCCGCGACCGCTTGCAATTGCTGCTTCGGAACGGCGGTCAGGGGCTGGTGCTGGTGCTGGCGACGCTCTGGATCTTCTTCGGCTTCCGCTATTCGTTCTGGGTCGCCATGGGGCTGCCGGTGTCGTTCCTGGGCGCCATCGCGATGATGAGCGTCATCGGTTATTCCATCAACATGCTGACCATGGTCGGGCTGCTGATCGTCATCGGCCTGTTGATGGACGACGCCATCGTCATTTCCGAAAACATCGCCAGCCACCGGGCGAAAGGGAAGGGGCCGCTGGACGCTGCCGTCGACGGCACGCTGCAGGTCATGCCCAGCGTCTTCGCCTCTTTCGTCACCACGGCCTGCATCTTCGGCTCGCTGGCGTTCCTGAAGGGCGACATCGGCAACGTGCTGCGCGTGGTGCCGGTGGTGATGCTGCTGGTGCTGATGGTGTCGTTGATCGAGGCCTTCTTGATCCTGCCACGTCACCTGAGCCACGCGCTGGCGCAAGGCGCCGAGCACCAGGGCGCGGTGCAGCGGGTCATGGACCGCTGGATTTCCGGTTTCATCGACCGTGTCGTCGGGCCGCTGGCGGAAGCGGCCGTGCATTGGCGCTATTTGACGCTCGGCCTGGCGCTCGGTTTCATGTTGCTGGCGGTCAGCGCCATGGCCGGCGGATTCCTCAAGTTCTCCGCCTTTCCCGATCTCGACGGCGACGTCATGGAAGCGCGCCTCCTGTTGCCGCAGGGTACGCCGCTGGCGCGCACCGAACATGTTGTCGAACAGGTCAACGCGGCGCTCGGGCGGGTCAATGCCCGCCACGCGCCGGCACAGCCGGACGGCCAGGCGCTGGTCCGCAACGTCACCTTCAAATTCAACGAGAACTCGGACGCCTACGAGACCGGCCCGCACGTGGCGACCATCGTCGCCGACCTGCTGGGATCGGAAACCCGCACCGTCGGCATCAACGACGTCCTGGCCGAATGGCGGGGCGAGACCGGCAACCTGGCCGACGTGGTGTTCATCAAGTTCACCGAGGCCGCCATCGGTCCCGGCGGCCTGGATATCGAAATCCGTCTGGAAGGCGGCAACCTGGAAGACTTGAAGTCGGCGGCCAGCGGCTTGAAGCGCTGGCTGGCGCGCTACGAGGGCGTCATCAACCTGATCGACGACTTGAGGCCGGGAAAACCGGAAGTGCGCCTGAAGCTCAAGGACGGTGCTTCGACGCTCGGCATCGACGGCCGCGCCATCGCCGACCAGCTTCGTTCCGCCTTTTACGGCACCACCGTCAACGAGATTCAGCAGGGCTCGGAATCCTACGAGATCGACGTGCGCCTGGATCCCGCCGACCGCGACAGCATGGCCGATCTCGACGATTTCACCATCACCACCGCCGAAGGAAAGCAGGTGCCCCTGAGCGCCGTCGCCGATCTCACGGTCGGGCGCGGCTATTCGCGCATCAACCGGGTCGATGGCCGGCGCACGGTGACGGTGCAGGCGGACCTGGAACCGGGCCAGGCTAACGCCGCCGAAATCCTCGCCGATACCGGAAAACACTTTTTCCCGGGTCTGCTGGAGCGTCATCCCAGCGTGAAGCTCTCGTTGCAGGGTTCGGCGAAGGAGGGCGGCACCACCCGGCAATCGATGATCCGGGGGTTCCTGCTCGGCCTGATCGGCATCTTCCTGCTGCTGAGCTTCCAGTTCCGCAGCTACCTGGAGCCCTTCGTGGTCATGGTCATCATTCCGTTCTCGTTCATCGGCGCCGTCGGCGGGCACATGCTGCTGGGGCTGGAATTCACCATGCCGAGCATCCTGGGCTTCGCCGCGCTGGCCGGCGTGGTGGTCAACAACTCGATCCTGCTGGTCAACTTCATCAAGCATTACCACGGCGAGTCCGAACACGTGATCGAGGCGGCGCCGAAGGCCGTGCGGGCACGCTTTCGCGCCATCCTGATGACGTCGCTGACCACCATCGTCGGCCTGCTGCCGATCTTGTCCGAAACCAGCCTGCAGGCGCAGGTGCTGATTCCGCTGGTCACCAGTTTGGCGTTCGGGCTTTTGGCGGCGACGGTATTGGTGCTGTTCGTGGTGCCGTCGTTCTATGCGATCCTCGACGACTTGGGCCTCGCCAAGCTCGACTGAGCCGCCGCGCGGACTATTTTCCGGGGCGCAGCTCGCCCAGGATGGTCTTGCCCATGGCGATGGCGTGCTCACGCGGCATGCCGACGGTGATGCGCGGATCGTAGAGCATCTTCAACATCCAACGGTCGTGATCGGTGAGCTCGAAATAGCGGCTCTTGTCGTTGAAAATCGACGGCGACACCTCGGCTGAGTCGTTGGGCAGGCCCATCACCTGGGTCAGTTCCTCGACCACGCAGGCGCGCATGTAATCCTTCGGGTGTTCGGCGGGAAATACCGAAATCGCCCATTTGATTTCGTTCTGCTTGGTGCCGAACTTGGCGAAACAGGTGGAGACCTTGATCATCTGGCGCACCTGTTCCTCGTCGTCGTCGAAATACTTGGCCACCGCCTTGGGGATGTCCTTGGTCGGCATGTAGAACAGGATGAAGTTGACCTTCTTCGGGTCGAAGTCCTTGGCCAGGCGCTTTTGCTTTTGCAGCGTCCAGGAATAGTAGAGTTCGATCGGATGGCCGGTCAGTTCCCAGATATCGCGGATGTGCTGGCGCACGAAGGCCTCGAAATAGGGCGGGAAGTCCTTGCCCTGGATGCCGACGCGGATCGGCTGCTTCCATTTGCGCACGAACTTGTAGCGCCGGCCGGTGTATTCGTTGCCGAAGGCGACGATGTTGAAGTTGCGCAGAATCTTGGCGTTGGTGAGTTCCTCGGCACGCAAGGGCGCACCGCCGGTCATCAATCCGATGACCAGGCACAGAGAGGCGGCGATGATAAACCCAACTCGCATGGCGCCAGAATCCGCGAAGCCCGTTAATTTTCGTTTAAGTGATGAAAACGCTGGGAAAAGTTCGTTTTTCACACGCCATCGTGATTTCCTTGGCCGGCGGAGCCCCCTATACTGCCGCCTCCAAATCCAAGAGGAAGCTTCACATGTCCGTCATTCGCGCCCGCCTGATCGCCGCCGCTCTCGCCACCGCCATTGCCATGCCCCTGTCCGCGTGCGCCGCCGACGACCCGGTGGTCGCCACCGTCAACGGCGACAAGATTACGAAATCGCAAATCGAGGCCGCCTACCAGCGTCTACCGCAGCAGTATCAGCAGGTGCCGATGGACCAGCTTTTCCCGGCCCTGGTCGACAGCGTTATCGACACCAAGCTGGCGGCCGCCGACGCGCGCGCCAAGAAGCTGAACGAAGAGGCCGATTTCCGCATGCAGATGAAGCGCATCGAGGACCAGTTGCTGCAGCGCGTGGTGCTGGAGAAGGAAATGACCCGCGACGTCAGCGACGCCGACATGAAGGCGCGCTACGACAAGATGGTCGCCGGGCTTTCCGACAAGGAAGAGGTGCACGCGCGCCACATCCTGCTGAAGACAGAGAAGGACGCCTCGGAGGTGATCAAGGAACTCGACAAGGGCGGTGACTTCGCCGAATTGGCGAAGAAGAAATCCACCGGTCCGTCCGGTCCCAACGGCGGCGATCTCGGGTTCTTCGGCAAGGGCCAGATGGTGCCCGAGTTCGAAACCGCCGCCTTCGCCATGAAGACCGGCGAGCACAGCAAGCAGCCGGTGAAGACGCAGTTCGGCTTCCATGTCATCAAGGTGGAAAGCCGTCGCAAGGTCGAGGTGCCGACAATGGACAGCGTCGCCCAGCAGTTGCGCAGCGAGATTTCCCAGGAACGCGGCGCCGACTACGTCGAGGGACTGCGCAAGAACGCCAAGATCAGCCGCTTCACCCTTGACGGCAAACCGCTGACGGACGAAAAGACCGAACCGAAAAACAACTGAGGCCGGCTCCCGATACGGGGCCGGACGCCGACATGAAATCCAGCCCCCCGGTATCGCCGCTCGCCCCCGAGGCCTTTCCAGATCTTCCCGCCGTCGCCGGCGTGCGTTTCGCGACAGGCGCCTGTGGCGTCAAGTACAAGGACCGCACCGACGTGCTGCTCGCCGAACTGGCGCCCGGCACCACCGTCGCCGGCACCCTGACCAAGTCGAAGACCGCCGCCGCGCCGGTGCTCTGGTGCCGCGAGTGCCTGGCCGAGGGCGAGGCGCGCGGGCTTCTGGTCAATGCCGGCAACGCCAACGCCTTTACCGGCGTCAAGGGTTTGCAGGCGGTGGAGGCCAGCGTGCAGGCCGTCGCCGACGTGCTTTCGTGCCGCCCGAGCCGGGTGTTCGCAGCGTCGACCGGCGTCATCGGCGAGCCGCTTCCCTATGAGCGCATCGTTTCCCACCTGGAAGGCATGGCCGGCGCGCTGGCGCCGGCGGAGTCGCCGGCCGGCTGGTTGGCCGCCGCCAGCGCCATCATGACCACCGACACTTTCCCCAAGGGCGCGGCGAAAAAAGTGAAGATCGGCGACGCCGAGGTCGCCATCTCCGGCTTCTGCAAGGGGTCGGGCATGATCGCGCCGGACATGGCGACGATGCTCTGCTTCATCTTCACCGATGCCAAGCTGCCGGCCGGCGTGCTACAGGCGATGCTGTCGCCGGGCGTCGAGAAAAGCTTCAACGCCATCACCGTCGACAGCGACACCTCGACCAGCGACACGGTCTTGCTGTTCGCAACCGGCGCCGGCGCGGAACACCCGGAGATCGCTTCCGCCGATGATGCGGCGGTGCAGGATTTCCGCCAGGCGTTGAACGAGTTGCTGCTCGACCTGGCGCACCAGGTGGTGCGCGACGGCGAGGGGGCGACGAAGTTCATCTCCGTCACCATCACCGGCGCCGAGGATGACGGAGCGGCGAAACGCATCGGCCTCGCCGTCGCCAATTCGCCCCTGGTCAAGACCGCCATCGCCGGCGAGGACGCCAACTGGGGCCGTATCGTCATGGCGGTGGGCAAGGCCGGCGAGGCCGCCGACCGCGACAAGATCTCCATCGTCATCGGCGGCGTGCCGGTGGCGGAAACCGGCATGGCGGTTGACGGCTTCGACGAGACGCCGGTGGCCGAACACATGAAGGGCCAGGACATCGACATCGCCGTCGATGTCGGCGTCGGTTCCGGCCGGGCCACGGTCTGGACCTGCGACCTCACCCACGGTTACATCGAGATCAATGCCGATTACCGGTCCTGATCCCGGCTGCTACGACGCCACGGAGCGCGCCGAGGCCAGCACGCTGCCCGTCGTACTGGTGGTCGCGGTGGCGATGGTCGATGTCGATAATCGGGTTCTGTTGCAGCAGCGCCCGGAGGGCAAGTCCATGGCCGGGCTCTGGGAGTTGCCGGGCGGCAAGCTCCACGACGGCGAAAGCCCGGAAGCGGCCCTGGTGCGCGAACTCAAGGAAGAGCTCGGCATCGACGTCACCCGCAGTTGCCTCGCCCCCCTGACCTTCGCCAGCCACCGCTACGAGGATTTCCAGCTTCTGATGCCGGTCTATGCTTGCCGGGTTTGGAAGGGGACGCCCACGGGCCGCGAGGGCCAGGCGCTGAAATGGGTGCGACCGGTGAAGATGACGGAACTGCCGATGCCGCCCGCCGACCTGCCGTTGATCCCGCTGCTTCGGGATTTCCTCTAGGCTTTTTTCTCGATCTCTTCCGCCGCGTGGCGAAGCGCCGTCACGGCGTCGTCGAAATAGGCATCCAATTTGGCGCGCATGGCGGGCGTTAGCGTGATCAGCTTGGACCGCGCGTCGGCCGGGTTCTCGGTCTCCACCAGAAAACCGTATTCGATCGCCGCGTCGATGTATTTGCCGGCGGTGTGGGGGCTCTTGATACCGGTCAAGAATGACAGCGCATCCGTCTTGCGCACTGGCGCGGGGTGGCTCCAGACTTCCTTCAACAGGTCCCAGTAGGGCGCCGAATAGAACTCGGTATTGCCTTCGAAAATCTGCAGCCAGCGCTGGCCGAGACCGTCGAGGAAGTCCAGATAGAGGCGTCTTTGGGGATCGGAGTAGGGCATGGTCGATAGAGAATCATTCTTGGTTTCAACGGCTTCAATATAGCCGATAAAAAAATATATGCAAATTTAAAATTAAAAATTGACATAAAAAATAGATGCAATTATGCTTATAAAAATTCGGGCCCTAAGGGTCTCATAACGACGATTGCCGGTGCTCTTGTTTGGTTCATTGGGGTTTTCACCGGAGACGGAGGCTAGAAAGATGCGTTTCAAGGTTTTGATGTCCGCCATGTTGGCGATCGCCCTTTTGGGCGGTTGCGTCACCAATCCCGACACCCAGCCGAAGCAGACCGCCGGCACCCTGATCGGCGCCGGCATCGGCGGGCTCCTGGGGTCCAAGATGGGCCGCGGCCGCGGTCAATTGGCGGGCGTTGCCATCGGCGCGCTGGCCGGCGCCATGATCGGTTCGTCCATCGGTGAATCGCTCGACCGTGCCGACCGGGCCTATCTGCAGAACGCCCAGGAGGAAGCACTGGCCGCGCCCGTCGGCCGCTCCATCCAGTGGCACAACCCCGACACCGGCCACGGCGGCGCCGTGACGCCGAAGCGCGAGGGCTACGACCGCATTTCCGGCGACTACTGCCGTGAGTTCGAAACCACCATCTACGTCGATGGCCATGAGGAAGTCGGCTACGGCACCGCCTGCCAGAAGCCGGACGGGTCTTGGGAAATCCAGTCGGCCCGGCCCGGCCGGCGCATCGCGGCACGCTGACGGATCATCTTATCGCCCGTTTCGGCACCGGAGGCGGCTCCCGCAACGGAGCCGTTTTCTTTGTCCGCGCCATGCTCTAGATTTCCGCCATGTCTGATCCAAAAACCGTCACCGCCGCACTCGCCATCATCGGCAACGAAGTGCTGTCCGGCCGTACCCAGGACGCCAACCTGAAGTACCTGGCCGAGAACCTGAACGCCATCGGCGTGCGCCTGATGGAGGTGCGTGTCATCCCCGACATCGAGGACGTCATCATCCAGACGGTCAACGAACTGCGGGCCGATTTCGACTACGTCTTCACCACCGGTGGCATCGGCCCGACCCACGACGACATCACGTCGGCGGCGGTGGCCAAGGCCTTCGGGCTCGAACTTCTGCGCGACCCCGAGGCCGAACGCCTGGTGCGCTCCAACTACGCCAAGCCCGAAGACGTGACCCCGGCGCGGCTCAAGATGGCGGAGGTGCCGGCCGGCGCGGCGCTGTTGATGAACCCGGTCAGCAAGGCGCCGGGGTTCCGGGTCGAAAACGTCTACGTGTTGCCGGGCGTGCCGCGCATCATGCAGGTGATGTTCGACCTGATCCGCCACGAACTGGTCGGCGGCGAGCCGATGCTGTCGCGCGAGATCCGCGCGCATTTGCCGGAAGGCAAGATGGGCGGACCGCTGGGCGAAATCCAGGACCGCTTTCCCGACGCCGAACTTGGCAGCTATCCGTTCTACCGCGAGGGACGTCTCGGTGCCTCCATCGTCGTGCGCCACCACGACAAGGCGCGTCTCGATGCGGCGGCGGAGGAAGTCTACGCGATGATGCGCGCGCTCGGCGGCGACCCGATGGAGGACGAGGCCTGAGCCGAAGCCCGGCCTTTACCGCCTAAGCCGAAAGTTATAGAATACGACCCTTATCCTCGCCGGGGCCGGGCCTCGCATCGGGGACCGGCCGGAATTGCCGGTACGGCCGAGATCGACGAGAGGTCATCAGGTGCATTCCAGCTTCACGCTATTACGGCAAAGACCATCGGCGACCCCGTTTCCGACGCGCGCCGCGATTCTTTCGGTGCTGTTCCTGGCCGTCTCCATTGCCGCCGTCGCCTATTTCCTGCGCGTCGCCTCGGTGCGCGAGAACGACATCGTCGCCGAGAATTCACACCACATTGCCCGTACCGCGCTCGAGGTGCTGCACGAACAGGTCAACAACTGGGCCAAGGACTATGCCTGGTGGGATGCCACGGTGGATTTCGCCGTCGAGGGCGCCAACGTGGAATGGGCCGAAGGCAACATCGGCAAGTACCTGCAGGAGACCTACGGCATCACCGGCACCTACCTGCTGGAGCCCGGCGGCGGGACGCTGTTCCATTCCGCCGACGGAAAGGTCTAGAAGCGCCCGGTGCGCGAACTGTTGGGCGACCAGACCGAGCGCTATCTGGCCCGGGTGCAGGATACGTCGCTGGCGGAAAGCCAGACCGTCTCCGCCTTCCAGCGCGCCGATGGCAAGGTCTACGCCGTTGCCGCCGCGCCGGTGACGCCTGAGAACCCGACGCCGGAACAACTGGTGGCGCATCCGCGACCGGTGCTGGTGCTCTACAAGGAGCTCGACGCCGACACCATCGCCGGCATCAGCCGGCGTTTCCTGCTCGATGACCTGAGGCTCGGCACGGCACCGCTGCCGCCCGGCGAGGCGGGGTTCGAACTGAAGAACCTGGCCGACCAGGCGGTCGCCACCGTGCGCTGGACCCCGGCCCGGCGACAAGATGTTTTCGGAACTGCTGACGCGCATCTCCGTCGTCGCGGTGATCCTGACGGCGGCGGCGCTGGCCGTTTTCCTGGGCTGGTGGCGGACGGCGTCGGAAGCGAACGAGGCGAAATCCCGCTTCCTGGCCAAGATGAGCCACGAACTGCGTACGCCCCTGAACCCGATCATCGGTTTCTCCGAGGCCATGGCGCGCGGCGACCTGGGCGAGCTGCCGGAGCATTTCAAGGGCTACGCCGAGGACATCCTCCGGAGCGGCCGGCATTTGGCCGAGATCGTCGATGACATCCTCGATCTGGCGCGCATCGAATCGGGCGAGTTGGAGATCGCCGAGGCGCCGGTGGATTTCCAGAAATTGAAGGAAAGCCTGCCCGGCGCGCGCATGATGTCGGACCCGCGCCTCCGCCATTTCAACGGCGCCGACGCGCCGGAAATCGTCTGGCACATCGCCGACGGCATGCCCAGGCTGCTGGGCGACGAGCTGCGCATCCGCCAGGTGCTGCTCAACCTGCTGTCCAACGCGGTGAAGTTCTCAGACGGCAAGGAAATCGCCGTCACCATCGATACGGACGGCGGCGCGGCGCGTATCGTCGTCGCCGACCAGGGCGTCGGCATTTCCCGCGACGACCTGGGCAAGCTGTTCACCCCCTTCGTCCAGGTCGGCAGCGACATGGACAAGCGCTCGCACGGCACCGGGCTCGGCCTCGCGATTTCACGCGAATTGATGGCACTGCACCAGGGCACGCTGGAACTGGAAAGCGAGCCCGGCACCGGCACCCGCGCGATCATGACCTTCCCGAGGGCCCGGACGTTGGTGCATTAGGGCGGCGGCTGGGGATTCCGTTTGCGCTTTCGGCAAAAGCTGCCAAATAGATAGAAGGGGACCGGGCGGAGACAGCCCCGGAAGGAGACCTGCATGAGCATCGAACGCATTCACGGATCGGCGAAAGGGCGGAGCCGCGCGACCCGCCATGGCGGCCTGGTCTACGCCGTCGCCACCGCGCCCGGCGCCGACATCACCGAACAGACCCGCAATGCCCTGGCGGCGCTGGAGAAGAACCTGGTCGACGGCGGCGCCGACAAGACCCGCATCGTCCAGGCGACGGTCTATCTCACCGACATCGCCAACAAGGCGGCCATGGACGCGGTCTGGTGCGAATGGATCGGGCCGCAGGAAAACTGGCCGCAGCGCGCCTGTGTCGGCGCCCAGCTTGCCGGCGACAACCTGGTCGAGATCGTCGCCGTGGCGGCGGCCAAATGACCATCCGCGAAGCGCCGCACAAGCCGGTGCTCAGGTTCTTGATGTCGCATCTGTTCTACGGGTCCTTGGGCGCCGTGGTCTTTTGCTGGGCGATCCTGCATTTCGACGTCGCCGGCATCGGCTCCATGATCAACCGCTCCAGCGAGCCGTTCCTGTGGCAGTTCCTCCTGTTTTTCGGCAACTGGGTGACCTTCGGCGGCGTCGCCATGGCGGTGGCGATCATGCACCTGGGCGAGGAGACCGACGACGATCCGGGTTCATCCCAGAACGAAGACAAGTGAGATGGGCGCACCTCAGCGCTCGATGATGTAGTCCGATACGTCGACGCGCTCCTGCCAGCCTTCCCGGTGCAGTTCCGGCACGTCGGTTTCCTCCGCCGGATAGCCGAGACAGAGATAGCCGATCAGCTTCCAGTGCCCCGGCACGTCGAGGCTCTGGCGCAGTTCGTCCGGGTCCAGGATCGACACCCAGCCGAGCCCGATGCCACGCGCCCGGGCCGCCAGCCACAGCGTATTGACGGCGCCGACGACGGAATAGGCCAGCGTCTCCGGCATGGTCTTGGCGCCGAGCCCGCCGCCGAGTTCCGTTTCCCCGTCGACGAAGACCGCCAGATGCACCGGCGCCTGCTCCAACCCCGCGAGCTTGAGCCGCGCATAGAGGCCGGCGCGCTCTTCCGCGTAATCGGCCAGCGCATCGGCGTTGCAGCGTTCGAAATTGGCGCGCACCGCCGCACGGCGCTCGGGGTCGGCGACCTTGACGAAACGCCAGGGCTGGCTGTGCCCGACCGACGGCGCCAGGGCGGCGATGCGCAACAGTTCGTCCACCAGGTCGGCGTCGATGGCGTCGGTCTTGAAATGCCGCACGTCGCGGCGCCAGCGGAACAGTTGTTCCAGCTTCGCCAGGAACGCCGCGTCGAACTCGGGCCGGCCTGCCTGCTCGGGAAAAAGCTCGTTCATGGCGCCACCATACAGCGCCCCTCAACCCCTTGCCAGCGCCCGCGCCCTTGCCTAGGGTCTGGGGCCATGCGGGCGTGGTGAAATTGGTAAACACAAGGGACTTAAAATCCCTCGGCTTCGGCCTTGCCGGTTCAAGTCCGGCCGCCCGCACCACCTTTGCGTTTCCTGGCGTTTCGCGGACGCGTGAGCGGGAAACGCTAAATTCCTGCATACAATACGACTTGCCGTTCCGGATGCGCTCCCTACATTACGGTTTTATGTAACCTTGCCGCGCAACGAAAACGGGGGAGCGACAAGTGCCGCAGAACGACGACGACGTGCAGATTTTCATGCCGCCGAACGAGATCGCCAAGAAGGTGTCCGTCGGCGGGCCGGGGGGCGTTACCGAGGATCAGCTCGACCGGGCCGAGATGAACATCAAGACCAACTTCGGCGCACAGTATCCGGAATGGCTGGCCGACGATCTCCGCAAGCTGGAAGACGCCTTCGCCGAGATGATCGACGGCATCGCCGCCGACCATCACGCCGTCGAGGCCTGCCGCGATTGCGTGCACGAGATGCGCGGCATGGGTGGCATGTTCGGCTATGACCTGATCACTTCCATCGGCGACCAGATGTACCGCCTGGTCAGTTCGTCCGACACCATCGGGCCGGGCCGGTTGGCGGCGCTTCGGGTGCACCACGATGCGCTCAAGCTGGTGGCCGGCGAGAAGCTGCAGGGCGACGGCGGGCCGCTCGGCCAGAAGGTGCTCGCGGGTCTGCAGCAGGTCTACGCCAAATACGCCTGAACGCTTTCGTGCGCGGCTGAATTCGGCCGGCTTCGCCTACGCGTTATTCCATAGCGATATAGCCTCCCGTTAGCGGTGACAAATTCCCTGCCGTTGCTATGCTGTCGGAAAACCACGAACGCGTGTGCGAAGAGGGAAGGGCGTGGCGCAAAACCTGGCAGGGAAAACCTTCGAGGTGCAGACCTCCGACGGGGAACGCTGGCTGACCGCCGGCGTCCACGGCGGGCGCAGCCAGGCCTTGGAACAGGCCGAGGAACTGCTCGGCGCCGGGCGCTGGATGGGCGTGCGCGTCATCTCCGATAGCGAGCGCGCCGGCACCGAAACTATCTTCGAGAAGATGGTCGATTCGGCCGAGAAGCCGTTGCAGGTGGTCGCCATCGACGCCGCCGCCGTCTGCCGCAGCACAGACGATCTCTAAGGCTTCGAGGCCCGGCGCACGGTCGGGCGCTTGATGCGCGAATACTTGGACGAATACGGCCTCTCGGCCCTGGAACTGGCCTTCGACGCCATGCGGCTGATGCTTTTGGAACGCGACGAGCGGCTGTTCCCGCAGGCGGTGCAGCGGGTTGCCGGCCTGCAGGCGAAGGAACTCGGCGTCAAGCCGGCCGAGCGCTCGGAATGGCTCTACGCCGCCGTCGGCGAGGCCAAGGACCATGCCCGCGACGCCGCCGCCGGCGAGGCCGCCGATGACGTTGCCGCGATCATTGCCGAGCGCGGCTTGGCCGCGGGCCTGGCGCAGGTCAAGACGTCGGTGCCGGGAAGCGCGCGGCCGCGTGCGATCCGCTTCGCCATGGCGCGCTATCTGCAGGGCGGCGGCGACTGGAACGCCAAGCTCGACCGTCTGGCGGCGCTCGGTGCCGAGGATCCCGGCGACGACGCGCGTTCCTACCTGGACGAGGCGTTGGCGGAAATCTTGGATGGCGCCCAGGCGGTGACCGACCTGCTCGGCGGGCAGCCGGACCTCGGTACCGCCACCCAGACCCTGATCCGGCTCGCCGTCGGCCGCTGTCCGATCCCGCCCAATCCGATTTCCTGCATCGAAGCCGTCAATGGCGTCTTTGGCCGGCTCAAGCTGCCGATCAGCCGCTCGGTGATCTACGAACGCGTGGCGCGTGAGATCGGCTCCACCCGGGCGCTCACCCGCGAAGGGGAGAAACGCGACCGCGACATGTTCGTCACCCTGGTGCGCGAACTGGTCGAACTGGCAGGGCTCGACGGCGGGCCGGCGGTGGCGCAGGCGGTGGTGCGGCGAGCGCGCATCGTGCTCGGCGGGCATGAGAACCTGCAATTGGCCGATGCCATCTCCCGGGTGCTGGACCTTTTGCCGCACCGCGCCGTCCGGCTCGGCTTCCTGCTCGATCTCGCGGTCTCGGACCTCGGCGCCGAAAACCAGACGACGGTGTTCGGTTTCGTCGGCCGCGTGGTGCAGCAGATTTCCTCGGTGACGGCCTTTCTGCCGCCGGGCTCCAGCGCCGAACAGCTTCATGCCACGGTGGAATCGCTGAAATCGCGCCTCACCGCCGAGGGCCTGCCCGAATCCTGGCGCACCGGCATCGCCGAGGCGCTGGACAGCGTCAGCGAACGCAGTACCTTTGCCGCCGCGGGCCTCAGTGCCACGGCTCGCGCCTATGCAACCGACGAGGAAACCCGTAGGATCATCGCCATGAACCCCGATCACGACAACATCGCCGCCGGCAACATGCTCTTCGAAGAAGGCGACCCCGGCGACCAGGCCTATCTGATCAAGTCCGGCGAGGTCGAGATCGTGCGCAAGATCGGCAACGAGGAATTGGTCCTGGCGCGGCTGGGGCGCGGCGAGATTTTCGGCGAGATGTCGTTGATCGACAATCAGCCGCGCATGGCCGGCGCGCGCGTCGCCGAGGATGCGGAACTGGCCGTCATCACCCGCGAGAATATCGAAAGCCGGCTCGAGCGCCTGGCCCAGTCCGACATGGTCATCCGCCGCCTGATCGATGTCTTCGTCACCCGCATCCGCGGTGAAGCGCGCCTGCACGAGTAATCCGCCCATGTCGCTTTTCGATTTGCCGGCCTTGTCGCTGGCGGTGATTGCCTTCGGTTTCGTCATCGGCGCCGTGGCCAAGGGCGCCTTGGGCGCCGGCCTGCCGGCGTTGGGGCTGCCGATCATGGTGATGGTCATCGAACCGGCCTACGCGGTGTCGCTGTTCGTGGTCCCGGTGATGCTGTCGAACGTCTGGCAGGTGTTCGATGCCGGCCACTACCGCGAGGCGTTCAAGCGCTTCTGGCCGTTCCTGGTGATGCTGGTCGGCGGCGTCTGGTTTGGTGCCGGCGTCCTGACCCGCGCCGATCCCAAGGTGATGGCTCTGGTGTTGGGCTGTGTCGTGGTGGCGACGACCTTGGGCCAGATTTTCGTGCGCGAGGTGCGGGGGCTCAGGGGGCGCAGCCGCTTCATCCATCCCGTCGCCGGCGCCGTCCTGGGGGTCTGCGGCGGCGCGACGGGCATGTTCGCGCCGATCATCGTCTATTTCGCCGCGCTCAGGCTGGAGAAAGACCTGTTCGTCACGCAGTTGGCGCTGGTCGCCATGTCGGGCTCGCTGCCGCTTTATGCGCGGCTGGTCTATGACGGGAAGTTGCATTGGGACCAGTTGACGGCGTCGACCTTCGCGCTGGTGCCGGCCGGCGTCGGCCTCGCGATCGGATTCTGGGTGCGCAAGCGGATGTCGGAACTGACCTTCCGCAAGGCGGTCTGGGCGGGGCTTCTGGTGCTCGGCTGCGCGCTGATCTGGCGCGGGCTGGCCTGAGCTAATCTTGCTTCGGAATGATGTGCAGCCGGCCGTGGCGGACGCCATGCTGCGAGGTGATGCTGTCGGCCAGGTGCCGCACCTCGCCGACGTTGCCTTCCAGCACCGTGGCCTCCAGGCAGGTGTCGGCGTCGACGTGCAGGTGCAGGGTTGCCGCCGGCATGTCGTGGTGATGGTGTTGCGCCTCCACCAGGCGTGACGACAGCGCGCGTTCCTTGTGGTTGTAGACATAGACGACGCAGCCGATGCAGGGCGCGGCGTCGTCCAGGCTGGTGTCGTTTTCGGCGATCCACTGGCGCAGCGCGTCGCGCATCCCTTCCGAACGGTTGGCATAGCCCTTGGCCTCGGTCAGTGCGTCGAAGGCGGCCAACAAATCTTCGTCGATGGTAATGGTCACGCGTTCCATATGGCTTTCGTCCCGGTTGCACCCGTTGGGGTGTATGATAATTTGTTCAAATCGTCTTACTGCCGCGTTGTCACCATCATAACAAGGAATTCACCATGAAACGCCCGTTGTTTGCCGTTTTCGCGGCTCTTCTCACCGTCCTTGCCGAGCCCGCGCTCGCCCATACCGGCGCCGGCCCGGTTTCCGGCGCCACCGCCGGCTTCGGCCATCCGCTGGGCGGCCTCGATCACCTGCTCGCCATGGTCGCCGTCGGCATGCTGGGCGCGCAATTGGGCGGCCGGGCGCTGTGGGCGGTGCCGGGCGCCTTCGTCGCGGCGATGGTCGTGGGCGGCGTTCTCGGCATGGCTGGTGTCGCGCTCCCCTTCGTCGAGACCGGCATCGTCGGCTCGGTGATCGTGCTCGGTCTGGTGATCGCCTGGGGCAAGCAGGTGACGATGGCGCCTGCGATGGCGCTGGCCGCCGTCTTCGCGCTGTTCCACGGCCATGCGCACGGCACCGAGATGCCGGCGGTCGCCGCCGGCCTGGAGTATGCGGCCGGCTTCGTCGCGGCGACGGCGTTGCTGCATGCGCTGGGTGTCGGGATCGGTCTTGCGACGTCGCTGGCCGGCGAGAAGCTGGCGCCTGTGAGCCTGCGCTTCGGTGGCGGCGCCATCGCGGCGGCGGGGGTTGCGCTGGTCGTTCTCTAAGGCCGCCTAGTGTCCCCAGGGGAAGGCCGAACGCGGCGGCAGGTTGCCGTCGGCCGGCAGGCCTTCCCCGGCTTCGCTGATCGCTTCGGCGATGCGCAGCCCCTCGTTCCATTTCACCATCCGCTCGGAGCGGCTGAACGATCCCACCTTGAGTTGCTTGATGCCCCAGCCGACGCCCAGGTGCGTGATGGTGGCGTCCTCGGTCTCGCCCGAGCGCGCCGACACGATGGCGCCGAAGCCGGTTTCGCGCGCCGCTTCCAGCGCCGCCAGTGCCTCGGTCATGGTGCCGGCCTGATTGGGTTTCACCAAGACGGCATTGCAGGCCTTGGCCTCGGCCGCCTGGCGCACACGTTCGGCATTGGTGACCAGGAAGTCGTCGCCGACCACCTGCACGCGCTTGCCGACCGCCCAGGTGAATTTGGTCAGGCCTTCCGGGTCATCCTCGGCCAAGGGGTCTTCGATGGAGACGATGGGATAGCGCTCCACCCAGTCGACCAGCATCCCCGACAGCTCGTCCGACGACAGTTCGCGGCCGTCCTGCGCCAGGCGGTAGCGGCCGCCCTGGCCGAACTCGCTGGACGCGATATCGAGCGAAATTGCCACCTCGTCGCCGGGTTTCAGACCGGCGCGTTCGATGGCGCGCACCAGGGTCTCCAGCGCTTCCTCGTTGGTTTCGAACGCCGGCCAGAAGCCGCCCTCGTCGGCGACGCCCTGCAGCCGGCCCGTGTCGGCCATGATCTGCCCGGCGGCGCGATAGACCTCCGCCGTCCATTCCAGCGCCTGGGCGAAGCTTTTGGCGCCGACGGCGATGACCATGAAGTCCTGCACGTCGACGCGCCGGGCGGCATGCGCGCCGCCGCCGAAGATCTGGATTTCCGGCAGCGGCAGCACGTCGCCGGCGCTGCCGCCCCGGAACGGGCCGAGATACTGCCAGAGCGGCATTTTCTCCGCCGCCGCCGCCGCGTGCAAAGCCGCCATGGAGACCGCCACCAGCGCATTGCCGCCGAGGCGCGATCTGTTTTCCGTTCCGTCGAGCTCGATCAGCTTGGCGTCGATGGCGGCCTGGTCGGTGACGTCCATGCCCTTCAAGGCCGGCGCGATCTCTGCCGCCACCGCGTTGACCGCGCCCATGACGTCGAGGCCGCCGAACGCAGGACCGCCGTCGCGCCGCTCCACCGCTTCGCCGGACCCGGTCGAGGCGCCGGCCGGCGCGATGGCGCGGCCCACCGCGCCGTAGCGCAGGATGACGTCGGCCTCGACGGTGGGACGGCCGCGCGAGTCCCAGACCCGGCGGGCGCGGACGGATTTGATGGTGGTCTTGCTCACGCGCGTTCTCCCATTGGGCGTCTCGAACAAAGGCGGCGCTTCAATCGACGCCGCTTCGTTTACCAGCCCTGCGCTTGAAAGCAATGGTAATGAACTGAAACATTCCGACACGGCCTTGCAAAGCTGTTGACACATGGGTGGGCTAGATTGCTATCGATCGGGTCGCAGCTGATCCCCCTTACCGCAGCGACCCCATGTCAGGGGAATGCCCCCCATGACCCTGACAGCCTCCCTGTGATAACTCGCCGGCCCTATTCGGGACGGTTTTTTTTGGACCTATGGGCGTTCCGGCGCGTGCTAGACTCGCATGCATGACCATGCCCGATCTCGTCGCCGGCGCCGGCTTTCAGATGTGGACCACCTTCGCGCTGATCCTGGGCGCGCTGGCCTTCTATGTGCGCGAGCGGGCGTCGATGGAATTGACGTCGCTCGGCATCATCTGCGTGCTTCTGGTGTTCTTCCACCTGTTCCCGGTGATGGACGAGGCCGGACGCACGGTGGTGACGCCGACGCGGATCCTGCAAGGGTTCGCCAACCCCGCATTAATCACGGTGCTGGCGCTGTTGGTCATCGGCCAGGGCATGGTCCGCACCGGTGTCTTGGACCGGGTGGCGGCGGTATTGCTGGATTACTGCGGGGCGCGCGGCGGACTGTTGTTCGGATTGCTGCTGCTGCTGCTGACCGCGATCCTGATCAGCGCGTTCCTGAATAACATTCCGGTGGTGGTGATCTTCATCCCGATCATGCAGGCGTTGGCGCACCGCTATGGGCGCTCGCCGTCGAAGCTTCTGATCCCGCTCAGTTTCGCCGCCGTCTTGGGCGGCATGACGACGCTGATCGGCTCTTCCACCAACCTTCTGGTCAACTCGGCGCTGATCGAGATGCACGTGGAGCCCTTCGATTTCTTCGATTTCTCCGTGCCGGGCATGGTGCTGGCGGCGGCGGGGCTGGTCTACGTGATCTTCGCCGCGCCCTTGCTTTTGCCCGACCGCTCGGGGCTGGTGGACGAATACACCGACAGCCAGGGCCGGCAGTTCATCGCCCAGATGACCATCGGGCCGAATTCCGAATTGATCGGAGAGCGCGCGCCGGGCGGGCATTTCGCGGCGCTGCCCGGAAAGACGCTCAGGACCGTCTACCGGGGCGACATGGCGATCCTGCCGCCGTTCGAGGATTATACCGCCCGGGCCGGCGACATCCTGGTGGTGGCGGCGACCCGCCAGGTGCTGACCCGCAGCGTCTCCAACGATCCGGGCTCCTTCCATCCCAAGCTCGACGGAGAGGGGGAAGGGGAGCGCGATGGCGCGGCGGAGCCCTGGACCGCCGGCGAACAGGTGCTGGCCGAGGTGATGATCGCGCCCGGCGGCGGCATGGCCGGGCTGACGCTGCAGCAGATCGGTTTCCGCTACAAGACCAACTGCGTGGTGCTGGGCGTGCAGCGGCGGTCGCGCATGTACCGCTCGCGCATCACCGACATCCGCCTGGAGGCCGGCGACGTGCTCCTGGTGCAGGGCCAGCCCGCCGACATGGCCAGGCTCCGGAGCTCGCGCGACGTCGTCGTACTGGAGGGGTCTGCGCAGGAACTGCCCGCCTTGATCCATGCCAAGCGCGCCAGTCTGATTTTCCTGGGCGTCATCTCCATCGCCGCATCGGGGTTGCTGCCCATCGTGGTGACGGCGCTTACCGGCGCCGCGGCCATGGTGGTGGTCGGCGTCATGAACGTACGCCAGGCTTTCCAGGCGGTCGATCCCAAGGTGGTGACGACCATCGCCGCCGCCCTGGCCTTGGGCGTCGCCATGCAGGAGACCGGCGGCGCCGCATACCTCGCCGGGCACCTGGTGGCGGCGCTGCATGGCGCCGCGCCCTGGATCGTGCTGTCGCTGTTTTTCCTCTTGGTCGCCGGGCTTTCCAACCTGATCTCGACCAAGACGGCGGCGGTGCTGTTCACGCCCATCGCCGTCGATATCGCGCGCGAGATCGGCGCGCCGCCGGAAGCCTTTGCCGTCGCGGTGGTGTTCGCCGCCAACTGCTCGTTCGCGTCGCCCTTGGGCTACCAGACCAACCTTCTGGTCATGGGGCCCGGCCACTACCGGTTCGGCGACTTCGCCCGCGCCGGGCTGCTGCTGATTTTCATCCTGTGGATCGTCTTTACGCTGTTCGCGCCGATGTACTACGGGCTTTAGGAAGCCGCCGCTACCAATCGCGCTTCAGCGTCTTGGCGATGAACGGCGCGATCTCGTCGAGCGGCAGCACTGCGGCGCAGATGCCGGCCTTGGCCACCGCGCCCGGCATGCCCCAGACCACGCTGGTGGCCTCGTCCTGGGCGATGACGGTGCCGCCGGCCCGGGCGATGGCGCGCCCGCCATTACACCCGTCCGCCCCCATGCCGGTGAGCACCGTGGCCAGCACCCGCCCGCCGTATACCTCGGCCAGGCTCTCAAACAGCGGATCGACCGCCGGGCGGCAGAAGTTGACAGGCGGCTCCTGATCGAGGGCAATCTCCGGGCCATTGGCGCCCTTGACGATGCGCATGTGATGGTCGCCGGGCGCCAGGTAGATATGACCGGGCTCGAGGCGCTCGCCATGCCGCCCCTCGGTGCAGGAAAGCGCGCTGTGCTTGGAGATATGGCTGGCCAGTAGTGCCGTGAAAGTCGCCGGCATGTGCTGGGTGATCACAACCGGCAGCCGCAAATCCGCCGGCAGCAGGGCGAGCACATTAAACAGCGCCTGCGGCCCGCCGGTGGAACTGCCGAAGGCGAGGATCTCGGGCGGCAGCTTCGACGCCGGACGCAGCGTGATCGGTTGGGCGGGCTGCGGCGCCGGGCGAGGGGCGGGGGCGCTTGAACGAACCGGCAGCCGGCGGCCCTCGATAAGGCGCTCGGAGCGGCCGAAGGCGACCAGCACGTCGGTGACGCCGGTGGCGAAATCGGCCTCGCTCCGGGCGGCATGCGCCGACGGTGTGGCGACGAAGTCCGCCGCGCCCTCCATCAGCCCCATCATCGAGGTCTTGACGTTGGCGAAGGACAGGCTGCCGACCATCAGCACCTTGAGATCGGGATCGACCCGGAACATGCGCGTCAGCGTTACCTTGGCCTGGGATTCCGGCTGGCCGATATCCAGCACCACGCCGTCCACGGCCTGGCGCCGGAGCGCGCTGACGGCGCTGACGCCGTCCGCGACCTGGGCGACGATTTGAAAGCGCGGGTCGGCGTCCAGGATGGCGCGCACCTTGTCACCGACGAAGCCGGGATCGGCGACGATCATCACCCGGAAGGGCTCGCCCTTGGCGCCGGTCGGCTCCGGTTCCCGATTCACTTCCGCCATGTCGGCTCGCAATCCGCCCTTAAACCGCTAGAATTCGTGACGAATTTCACCCTAGCCAGTTTCACTTTCCGGCACAATTGCCGGTTCATAACCTTTCACATCTTGGCAAAAAACGGTTCATCGCGGCCCCGCGATGAATCCAATTGACCCTTCCCGGGGCGGGGCCTATAAGCGCTGTGGGCCACGGCGTCCCAACGCGCCGCGACCCTTCTGTAAGGAAGGGAGTACAACATGACAGACCTACAGAAGCCGGCGATGTCGCCGGCGAACCCCCGTTTCTCATCCGGTCCCTGTGCCAAACGTCCCGGTTGGACGTTGGAGGGGCTTTCTGACGCCGCGCTCGGCCGTTCGCACCGCGCCAAGGTCGGCAAATCCAAGCTCAAAGACGTGATCGAGCGCACCCGCGCCATCCTCGGCATTCCCGCCGACTACCGCATCGGTATCGTGCCGGCGTCGGATACCGGCGCGGTCGAGATGGCGCTCTGGTCGCTCCTGGGGCCGCGCGGCGTCGAGATGCTGGCCTGGGAAAGCTTCGGCAAGGGCTGGATCACCGACGTCACCAAGCAACTGAAGCTGGACGACGTGCGCACCATCGAGGCCGATTACGGCGAGCTGCCGGACCTGACCCAGGTCGATTTCGATTGCGACGTGGTGTTCACCTGGAACGGCACTACGTCGGGCGTGCGCGTGCCGAACGGCGATTGGATCGCCGCCGACCGCGGCGGGCTCACCATCTGCGACGCCACGTCCGCGGCCTTCGCCATGGAGATGGATTGGGACAAGCTCGATGTCGTCACCTGGTCGTGGCAGAAGGTGATGGGCGGTGAGGCCGCGCACGGCATGCTGGTCCTGAGCCCGCGCGCCGTCGAGCGGCTGGAAAGCCACACGCCGGCCTGGCCGATGCCGAAAATCTTCCGCCTGACCAAGGGCGGCAAGCTGATCGAGGACATCTTCACCGGCGCCACCATCAACACGCCTTCCATGCTGGCGGTCGAGGACGCGCTCGACGGCCTGATCTGGGCCGAAAGCATCGGCGGGCTCGACGCTCTGATCGGGCGCACCAACGCCAACATGGCCGCCATCGAAAACTGGGTCGCCGGCACCGGGAACTTCGCCTTCCTGGCCAAGGACGCGGCATTCCGTTCGCCGACCTCGGTCTGCCTGGTGATCACGGCGGATTGGTTCACCGCACTCGACCCCGACCGGCAGACCGCCGTGGCCAAGGACGTGGTCAAGGTGCTGGAAGCGGAAGGGGTCGCCTTCGATATCGGCGCCTATCGCGACGCGCCGGCGGGCCTGCGCATCTGGGCCGGCGCTACGGTGGAAACCGCCGATCTGGAAGCGCTGTTCCCGTGGCTCGAATGGGCCCTGGCCGAAACCCAAACGTCGCAGCAAGCGGCGTGAAGAACGGGAGATAACAACATGGTCAAGGTTCTGATTTCCGACAAAATGAGCCCGCTCGCCCAAAAGGTGTTCGAGGCGCGCGGCATCGAGGTCGACGTCAAACCCGGCATGACGCCGGAAGAGTTGATCCAATGCATCGGCGACTACGACGGCCTTGCCGTCCGCTCGACGACCAAGGCGACGGCCGACGTCATCGCGGCGGCGGATAATCTTAAGGTCATCGGCCGCGCCGGCATCGGCGTCGACAACATCGACGGCGAAGCCGCCACGGCGAAGGGTATCGTCGTCATGAACACGCCCTTCGGCAACTCCATCACCACCGCCGAGCATGCGATATCGCTGATGCTGGCGCTGGCCCGCCAGATCCCCGCCGCCGACGCCTCCACCCAGGCCGGCAAGTGGGAGAAGTCGAAGTTCATGGGCGTCGAGCTGATGGGCAAGACCTTGGGCGTCATCGGCTGCGGCAACATCGGCGCCGTGGTCGCCGACCGGGCGCAGGGGCTGAAGATGAAGGTCGCGGCCTTCGATCCCTACCTGTCGCCGGACCGGGCCAAGGATATCGGTGTCGACAAGGTGGAACTGGACGAGCTGTTCAAGCGGGCCGATTTCATCTCGCTGCACACGCCCCTGACCGACGCCACGCGCGGCATCATCGACAAGGCGGCCTTCGCCAAGATGAAGGACGGCGTGCGCATCATCAACTGCGCGCGCGGCGGCCTGGTGGTCGAGGCGGACCTGAAGGAAGCGATGGATAGCGGCAAGGTCGCGGGCGCGGCCTTGGATGTCTACGAGGTCGAGCCGGCGAAGGAGAACGCGCTGTTCGGTCATCCGAACCTGGTGGCGACGCCGCACTTGGGCGCATCGACCACCGAAGCGCAGGAGAAGGTCGCCGAGCAGGTGGCCGAACAGATGGCCGACTACCTGTTGACGGGAGCTGTCACCAATGCGCTCAACATGGCATCCGTATCTGCCGAAGAGGCGGCGCGGCTGAAACCCTACATGGCCTTGGCCGAACAGTTGGGGTCTTTCGCCGGGCAAGCGACCAACAGCGCCATCAAGGAGGTGACGCTGAGTTTCGAAGGGGTCTGCGGGCAGCTCAACTGCAAGCCGCTGACCGCCATCATCCTGCAAGGGTTGCTGTCGCCGTTGATGGAAGGCATCAACATGGTCAACGCGCCGGCCATCGCCAAGCAGCGCGACATCGTCATCAAGGAGGTCCGCTCCGACGATGCGGGGTCCTACCAGACCCTGATCACCGTCGATGTGGTCACCGAGACGCAAAGCCGCTCGATCAAGGGGACGCTGTTCCATGACGAGCCGCGCGTGGTCGAGATCAAGGGCATTTCCATCGACGCCAAGCTCGGTCCCAACATGCTCTACATCACCAACCACGACAAACCGGGGCTGGTGGGCAATCTGGGCATGACGCTCGGTAACGCCGGCATCAACATCGCCACCTTCCATTTGGGCCGGGCGGAAGAGGGCGGCGACGCCATCGCCTTGATCGAAGTGGACGGCACCCCGCCGCCCGAGGTGCTGGAAACACTGACCAACCTGGAACATATCGTCCAGGCGATCCCGATGCGGTTCTAGGACCGGATCGGATCGGTTTACAGTCGAGGCCGCCCTTCGGGGCGGCCTTTGCGTTTCGGAAATCAGCCGCTCATAGAGATGCCAGGACGCGTGGCCGAGCACCGGCACGACAAAAATCACGCCGAGGAACGCCGGTGCGATGGCGACCAGGGTCAGCGCGCCGATCACCGCACCCCAGCCGAGCATGACGATGGGGCTCATCCGCACCGTCTTCATCGAGGTAATCATGGCGGTGACGAAATCGATGTCCTTATCCATCAGCAAAGGCATGGCGATTACCGTCAGCGAGAACAGGAAGCTCGCCAGCAGCGCGCCGGCGACGGAGCCGACCAAGAGGAACAGCGCGCCCTCCGGCGTGGTGACGACGACGGCGGCGATTTCCTCCAACGACCGGGTCGCCTGGTTCTGCAGGAAGATGGCCAGCCATAGCCGCACTTGGTAGGCCCACATCCAGAATACGAACAGCACCACCAGCGCCATCCAGCCGAATTCGCGCCGCTGCTGGTTGAAGATCACCAGGAAGATGTCGGAAGCGCTGAACGGCTCGCCCAGCTTGAAGCGCCTGGACATCTCGTAGAGCCCGGCGGCGAGGAAAGGAGCGACCAGCGGAAAGCCGACACCCACCGCGATCAGAATCCAAACCTGATCGAAGACCACCAGGCCGGCCATCAGGATGGCGCCGAACAGTGCATAGACGAGGCCGAAGAAGAAGCTCAGCAGCGGGCGCTTGGTCGTGTCCGCAAGCCCCATACGAAAGGCAGCCTTCACGGCATCGGCGCTGGCCGCCTTGATGGCGAGGCGGATCGGCTGGACGACGGGCGGCTGTTCGGACGGTGTTTGCATGGCGAAACAGGTTCCAATCCGGCAATGGGTTTGTAAAGCCTATGCCGAGAAGGTAAGAGGTTGATATAGGAATTTATTGACTTTTATGGAATTTATGTTATATCAGGGGTGTATCGCCGTTTCAGTGGCGACGGCACGCTATTTCACAATCGAATCAGACAGGGACCGGGACCGATGGGGAACCGTTGGGCTCGGTGGGGATATTCCGAACTCATTGTCGTCCCCGCGAAGGCGGGGAGGTGGAGTCACGTTTGAAGTGCAACACGTTTGA
>JAYPEK010000021.1:31911-63635 GCA_038125725.1 Rhodospirillaceae bacterium | reverse complement strand
GGTTGCCGGCGCCCAACTGCGACTTGGCGAAGGCGCGCGGGAAATCCTCGTCCAGACCCATGACCTCGCCGGTGGATTTCATCTCCGGCCCCAGGATGGTATCGACGCCGGGGAACCGGGTGAACGGGAACACCGCTTCCTTGACCGCCATGTGCGAACGCTTGGCGCGGCTGTTCAAATCGAAATCCTTGAGCTTCTCGCCGGCCATGACGCGCGCCGCGACCTTCGCCACCGGAATGCCGGTGGCCTTTGCGACGAAAGGCACCGTGCGGCTGGCGCGCGGGTTCACTTCCAGGATGTAGATGTCGCCATCCTTGACCGCGAACTGCACGTTCATCAGGCCGATCACCTGCAGCGCTTCCGCCAGCGCCACCGCCTGGCGTTCCAGTTCGGCGACGATCTCGCCCGGCAGCGAATAGGGCGGCAGCGAACAGGCGGAATCGCCCGAATGGATGCCGGCTTCCTCGATATGCTGCATGACGCCGGCGACGAAGACCTCGTCGCCGTCGGCAATGGCATCCACATCGACCTCGATGGCGTCCTGCAGGTAGCTGTCCAGCAGCACCGGGCTGGTGCCGGACACGTGCACGGCCTCTTTCATGTATCGCTTCAGCGCCGTTTCGTCGTGGACGATCTCCATGGCGCGGCCGCCCAAAACATAGGAAGGCCGGATCACCAGTGGATAGCCGATCTTGCCGGCGACGGCGATGGCTTCCTCTTCCGAACGCGCCAGGCCGTTGGCCGGCTGGCGCAGGTTCAGTTCCTGCAACAGCACCTGGAAGCGTTCGCGGTCCTCGGCCAGGTCGATGGCGTCGGGGCTGGTGCCGAGGATCGGAATGCCAGCGGAATTGAGGCCGGACGCCAGCTTCAACGGTGTCTGCCCGCCCAACTGAACGATACAGCCCAAAAGCTCGCCGTTCTTCTGCTCGGTCTTCAACAGCTCGATCACGTCTTCCGACGTCAGCGGCTCGAAGAACAGCCGGTCGGAGGTGTCGTAGTCGGTGGAGACGGTTTCCGGGTTGCAGTTGACCATGATCGCTTCCAACCCGGCTTCGCGGAGCGCGAAGGCGGCGTGCACGCAGCAATAGTCGAACTCGATCCCCTGGCCGATGCGGTTGGGCCCGCCGCCCAGGATGGCGACCTTGCGGCGCTCGGTCGGGAAGGCTTCGTCTTCCGGCGGACGAGAGCCATTGCCCTCGTAGCAGGAATACATGTAACTGGTCTGGCTGGCGAACTCGCCGGCGCAGGTATCGACCCGCTTGTAGACCGGGCGCACGCCGAGCGCACGGCGGTGGCGGGCGATCTGGGTGGCGCTGCCGCCGGTCAGTTCCGCCAGCCGCTCGTCGGAAAAGCCCATTTTCTTGAGCCGCAGCAGCCCCAACTGGTCTTGCGGCAGGCCTTCGGCACGGACGCGTTCCTCGGTATCGACGATGGCGCGGAACTGATCCAGGAACCAGGTGTCGAAGCCACAGGCGCGCTGGATCTCGTCGTTGGGCATGCCGAGACGCATGGCCTGGGCGATGTAGCGGATACGTTCGGGCCGGCGTTCCGAGAGCGCCGCGCGCACCGCGTCGCGGTCGAGCTCGCCGTCCACCAACGCACCCTCGATCTCCACTTCGTTGAAGCCCGTCAGCCCCGTTTCCATGGAGCGCAGCCCTTTTTGGATGGATTCTGCGAAATTGCGCCCGATGGCCATGGCCTCGCCGACGGACTTCATGGAGGTGGTCAAGAGCGGTTCCGTGCCCGGGAATTTCTCGAAGGTGAAGCGCGGGATCTTGGTGACCACGTAGTCGATGGTCGGCTCGAACGAAGCCGGCGTGACGCCGGTGATGTCGTTGTCCAACTCGTCCAGCGTATAGCCCACCGCCAGCTTGGCGGCGATCTTGGCGATCGGGAAGCCGGTGGCCTTGGACGCCAGCGCCGAGGAGCGCGAGACGCGCGGGTTCATCTCGATGACGATCAGCCGCCCGTTCTCCGGATTGACCGCGAACTGCACGTTGGAGCCGCCGGTATCCACCCCGATCTCGCGCAGCACCGCGATCGAGGCGTTGCGCATGATCTGGTATTCCTTGTCGGTCAGCGTCAGCGCCGGCGCCACGGTGATGCTGTCGCCGGTATGCACGCCCATGGGATCGACGTTCTCGATGGAGCAGATAATGATGCAGTTGTCCGCCTTGTCGCGGACCACTTCCATCTCGTATTCCTTCCAGCCGAGCACCGATTCCTCGACCAGCACCTCGGTGGTCGGCGACGCCGCCAGGCCGCCGAGCACAATCTGTTCGTATTCCGGCTTGTTGTAGGCGATGCCGCCGCCGATGCCGCCCAGCGTGAACGACGGGCGGATGATCAGCGGCAGGCCGATTTCCTCCAGCGCCTCGCGGGCTTCCGCCATGTCGTGAACGACGCGGCTCTTCGGGCAATCGAGGCCGATCTTCTCCATGGCGTCGCGGAACTGCTGGCGGTCCTCGGCCTTGGCGATGACCTTGGCATCGGCGCCGATCATCTCGACGCCGTATTTCTCCAAGACACCCATTTCCGCCAATTGGATGCCGGTATTGAGCCCGGTCTGCCCGCCCATGGTCGGCAAAAGCGCATCCGGGCGCTCGCGCTCGATGATCTTCTCGGCCATCTCCGGCGTAATCGGTTCGATATAGGTGGCGTCGGCCATGTCCGGGTCGGTCATGATCGTGGCCGGGTTGGAGTTCACCAGGATCACCCGGTAGCCCTCCTCCCGAAGCGCCTTGCAGGCCTGGGCGCCGGAATAGTCGAACTCGCAGGCCTGGCCGATAACGATGGGGCCGGCGCCGATGATCAGTATCGATTTCAGGTCTTCGCGTTTGGGCATGCTTGTTTTTGCTCTTTGAATTTAGGCGGCCGGCTTGCGTTTCCGCTGCGGGCAGGGCCGCTGCACCTTGGTGATCGGGTCGAACTCGGAACGGTCCAAAGACGACGGCGCGATGCCGTACATATGCAGCGACAGTGACGGCACGTCGGCATCGTTGCGCACGCTATGGATGTCGTTCGGCAGGAAGGCACAGACGTCGCCGTTGCCGACTTCCGTCTCGCGCCGGGTCGAAAGGTCCGCATAGCCGGGCTTCGAGCCGTCATCGTGGCGCTGCCAATCGACGTTGACCTCTTTGCCGTCGATGCCGACGACGACGCCCCAGGTCTGGTGGTCGTGCGGCGCCACGCCGAGGCCCGGCAGCCAGCAGATCACCTCGACCAGCAGTTCGTGATTGGGACCGTCGTTGAGGATGGTGATGCCGAAACCCTGCTCCTCGTCGGCCTCGTAATATTCCGGGCGAACCCAGCTGGTGTCCTCGGCCATGGCCTGCGCCAGCGGCTTCACCCGAGCGACCACGGCGGCCGGATCACTTTCCTCGGCGGTAATGATTTTCAGGTTATCGACCAGATCGGAAATCAAGGCATGCATCTTGTCATCCTCCCATCAAATCAACGAAGCGTTGGAACAGGTAGTGGCTGTCTTGCGGTCCGGGGGAGGCTTCCGGGTGGTATTGGACGGAGAATACCGGTTTGCCTTCCACCCTCAGCCCCTCGTTGGAGCCGTCGAACAGGGAAACGTGGCTTTCGACCACGCCCGACGGGAAGGTGCTCGGATCGACGACGAAGCCGTGGTTCTGGCTGGTGATCTCGACCTTGCCGGTCACCAGGTCCTTGACCGGCTGGTTGCCGCCCCGGTGGCCCATGTGCATCTTTTTGGTCTTGGCGCCCAAGGCCAGCGACAGGATTTGGTGGCCGAGGCAGATGCCGAACAGCGGCAGGCCGCTCTCGATGATTCCCTGCACCATAGGCACCGCGTATTCGCCCGTTGCCGCTGGGTCGCCGGGGCCGTTCGAAAGAAAGACGCCGTCGGGCTTCATGGCGAGGATTTCCGCCGCCGTCGCCGTCGCCGGCACCACCGTCACACGGCACCCCGCGCTGGCGAGGCAGCGCAGGATGTTGCGCTTGGCGCCGAAATCGACGGCGACCACGTGGTACTTGGGCGCGTCCTGCCTGCCGAAGCCTTGCCCTAAGTGCCATTCGGTCTCGTCCCAGGTGTAGGTCTGGGCGCAGGTGACCTCCTTGGCGAGGTCCATGCCCTCAAGGCCCGGCCAGGCCTGCGCCTTGGCGTGGGCGGCCTCGATGTCGGGTTCGGCGCCCGGCGTATAGACCAGGGTGCCGATGGGCGCGCCGCCGTCGCGGATCAGGCGCGTCAGGCGTCGGGTATCGACATCGGTGATCGCCGGCAGGCCGTAGGACTTGAGCCAGGCGTCGAGATGCTGCGCGGCGCGCCAGTTGGCGGGATCGGTGATGGATTCCCTTAAAATACAACCCCGGGAGGCCGGGGTTGTGGTTTCGAGATCTTCGGGATTGGCACCGACATTGCCGATGTGGGGGAAGGTGAAGGTGATCAACTGCCCCGCGTAGCTGGGATCGGTGAGGATCTCTTGGTAGCCGGTGAGCGAGGTGTTGAAACAGACCTCGCCGACCGCATCTGCGGCGGCACCAGCCCCCCGGCCCCAAAACACCTCGCCCGATGCCAGGACCAAGGCGGCATCGGCGTCCGCGGGGCGCGCGCCGGAAAAAGCGCCCTCCTGGGGATTGCTCCCCTGGGTGGGCGTGGGTTTCTGCTCGTCATTCATGGATACGGAAAACCTTGGGCGTCAGAATTGATTTCCGAGAGTTGCGGATGTCTAAGCCATCAAGCGCTTGGGGTCAAGACTCCAATGATTCTAAAAATCCTTATATATCAATGCTTTAAAAACCCTTCGCCAGTTGCGTTTAAGTTGGGAATGGGTTAGGCTCCGCGTTTCCAGCGAAAATTCCGGGAATCGAACCACCGGAGACGCTAACGTGCGGGAAGGAGCCCCCCATGCGGACAGAGCTCAACGACGCCCTCAAAACCGCGATGAAAGAGAAAGACGCCCTGGCGACATCGACGCTGCGGCTGATCCAAGCCGCCCTCAAGGACCGCGACATCGCCGCGCGTTCCAAGGGCAACACCGACGGCATCGACGACGATGAGATCCTGGGTCTCTTGCAATCCATGATCAAGCAGCGGCGCGAGAGCATCGAGGCCTACAAGAAGGGCGGGCGCATGGAACTGGCCGAGCAGGAAGCTGGCGAAATCGCCATCATCGAGCGCTTCCTGCCGAAGCAGATGTCCGCCGACGAAATCTCCGAGGCGGTCGACGGCGTCATCGCCGAATTCGAGGCGACGACGCTGAAGGACATGGGCAAGGTCATGGGGGCGCTGAAGGAGCGTTTCCCGGGCTGCATGGATTTCGGCAAGGCGAGCGCCCAGGTGAAGGAGAAGCTCGGCTGAGCGATTCGGCCGGGTTTTACCCACACGCGCTTGTGGAAAACCCATGAAACGGGTGCAAAACTCCCGGTTTTCTTGAGGTTACAGCAAACCTAAATTGTCGAATTCGCGCGGGAATCCGCGCCGGAGTACATTGACGCATGGCCTTTTCCGATCAATTCCTGGAAGAACTGCGCGCCCGCGTCGGCCTGGTCGACGTCATCGGCCGGCGGGTCAAGCTGCAGAGGAAGGGCCGCGAGCACCAGGGGCTCTGCCCGTTCCACAAGGAAAAGACGCCGTCCTTCACGGTCAACGAGGAAAAGGGCTTCTATCACTGCTTCGGCTGCCAGGCGCATGGTTCGGTGTTCGATTTCGTCATGGAGACGGAGGGGCTGAATTTTCCGGAAGCTGTCGAGAAGCTTGCCGCCGAAGCCGGCATGGAAGTGCCGCGCGACACGCCCGAGGACCGCGAGCAGCAGAAGAAACGCCAGACGCTTTTCGACGTGGTCGAACTGGCGGCGGTGGAGTTCGAGCGCACGCTCAGGATGCCGGAGGGGAAACCGGGGCTCGATTATCTGAAAAGCCGGGGTTTGACGGACGCGACCATCAAACGCTTCCGGCTGGGCTACGCGCCGGATGGGCGCGGGCGGTTGAAGGCGGCGCTGGCGCGCGAAGGCGTCGATGAAGAGTTGATGGTCGGCGCCGGACTGGTGATCCGCCCCGACAACGACGGCCCGGGCCCGGCACGCGACAGCTACGACCGTTTCCGCGGCCGGGTGATGTTCCCGATCTCGGACCGGCGCGGGCGCATCATCGGTTTCGGCGGGCGCATCCTGGGGCCGGGCGAGCCCAAGTACCTGAACTCGCCCGAAACCCAGCTGTTCCAGAAGCGCTGGACGCTCTATGGCCTACATCTGGCGACGCCGTCGGCGCGCAAGGACGAAACGCTGATCGTCACCGAGGGCTACATGGACGTCATCGCGCTGGCCCAGGCCGGCTTCCAGGGCGCCGTGGCGCCCTTGGGCACGGCACTGACGGAAGACCAGATTCAATTGCTGTGGAAGATCGTGCGCGAGCCGCTGCTCTGCTTTGACGGCGATGCCGCCGGCGCGCGGGCCGCCGCCAAGGCGGCCGAGCGCGCGCTGCCATTCCTGAAACCGGGCTACGGGCTCCGCTTCGCGACGCTGCCGGACGGCCAGGATCCGGACGACCTGATCAAATCCGGTGGGCCCGAGGCCATGCGCGCGGTGCTCGATGCCGCCGAGCCGCTGTCGGAAGTGCTGTGGCGGATCGAGACCGGCGGCCGCATGCCGTCGCAGCCGGAAGCCCGCGCCGGGCTAGAGGCGCGCCTGAAGGAGCAGACCCGGCGCATCCAGGACGCCACCGTGCGCGCGCATTTCTCGCGCCTGTTCGGCGAGCGGATGTGGCCGGGCGGCGAGGACAGCGGCGGCTGGCAGGGCCGCGGGCGTGGCGGCGGACGCGGCAAGGGCGGGCGCAGCGGCGGGTATGGCATGGGCGCCAATATCCACGTTTCCAGCCGCGAGGCGGAACGCCGGCTGGATGGCAGCGAGCTCCGCCGCACCGGTCTTTTGGCGGCGCTGATCAATCATCCGGAATTTTTCGACGAGATGAGCGAAGCCCTTGGAACCATAGCGTTTTCCGCCGTGGAACTTGACAATCTCCGCCAACAGGTCTTAAAGACGCTGGCTGAAAATCCAGGCCTTGATTCAGCGGGCTTGATTACCCACCTTAACCAGAGTGGTTTTGCGGGTATTCTGAGCCGCGTTTTGGACCCGGATGACAGCGGGCATTACTTCTTTGCACGGCCGAACGCGAACCGCGACCTGGTTCTCTCCGGCTGGCGGGAATCATGGCGGATTATCCGCAATGAGGACTTGGCGGTAGAAATCGAAGAAGCAAAGCGCATCAGTCGGGAAAGTCCGTCGGAAGAGGCGTCGCGCCACGTCCAGCGGCTGATCCAGCAAAAACTGGAACTCGCGACGGAAGACGAAGAAGCGCTCGCGGGGATTTAACACATTATCCGGGTTCGGATTTCGATCTTTCGGATTTGACGTTACGGATTTTGACTAGGGGTTGAGACATTGGCGAAAGCAGCAGCAACGGCACAGGCGCAGACCGGTCAGGAAGAAGGCGGCGATGCGCCCCTGATCGATACGCTCGGCGCGGCGGTCAAGAAGATGATCGCCAAGGGCAAGGAACAGGGTTTCGTCACCTATGACGACCTCAATACCGCGCTGCCGCCGGATCAGGTTTCCTCCGAACAGATCGAAGATACCATGTCCCAGCTCTCCGAGATGGGCATCAACGTCATCGAGAACGAGGAAGCCGAGGATGCCGCCAACGCCCAGGAGGTGACGGAAACCGAGACCACCAAGGCGACAGGCAACGTCGACGAGTCGGACCTCGGCCGCACCGATGACCCGGTGCGCATGTACCTGCGTGAAATGGGCTCGGTCGAGCTTCTGTCGCGCGAGGGCGAAATCGCCATCGCCAAGCGCATCGAGGCCGGCCGCGAAATGATGATCGGCGGCATCTGCGAAAGCCCGCTCACCATCCGCGCCATCGTGCGCTGGCACGACGCCCTGGTGAACGAGGAAATCCTGCTGCGCGACATCATCGACCTGGAAGCCACCCATGGCGGCGGCCCCGGCCAGGCCAACATGAACGAAGACGGCGAAGACGGCGAGGAAAGCGAAGGCGACGACAATGCCGAAGCCGCCACTGAGCCGGCGAAGGCCGATCCTGCCGCCAAGGCGCCGGCCACGAAGGCGGACGAAGAACAGTCGGAGTCCGTTGAAGACGGCGACAGCGACGGCGACGGTGATGACGGCGACGAGGACGAGGCCGAGGCCAATCTGTCGCTGGCGGCGCTGGAAGCCAAACTGAAGCCGGAAGTGGTCGAGACCTTCGAGCAGATCAACAAGACCTACAAGAAGCTGCACAAGCTGCAGCTCACCCGCCTGGAAGCCATGCAGGCCGGCGAGGAGATCAAGCCGGCGCAGGAAAAACGCTACAACAAGCTGCGCCAGGAATTGATCGAGCTGATGGACAAGGTGCACCTGAACAACCTGCGCATCGAACAGTTGGTTGAGCAGCTCTACAACCTGAACCGTCACCTGCTCGGCCTGGAAGGCAAGCTGCTGCGCCTGGCCACCGGGTCCCGCGTCAAACGCGAGGACTTCCTGGAGGAATACCGCGGCCACGAGCTCGATCCCGCCTGGCTCAAGCGCGTCGGCAAGAAGACCAAGGCCTGGGAGCGTTTCGCCGACCGCCACAAGGACGAGATCGGGGACATTCGCACGTCCATCGGCGATGTCTCGAACGAGGCCGGCCTGCCGATCACCGAGTTCCGCCGCATCGTCGGCACCGTGCAGAAGGGCGAGCGCGAGGCGACCAAGGCGAAGAAGGAAATGATCGAGGCCAACCTGCGCCTGGTGATTTCCATCGCCAAGAAGTACACCAACCGCGGCCTGCAGTTCCTGGACCTGATCCAGGAAGGCAACATCGGCCTGATGAAGGCGGTCGACAAGTTCGAGTACCGCCGCGGCTACAAGTTCTCGACCTACGCCACCTGGTGGATCAGGCAGGCGATCACGCGTTCCATCGCCGACCAGGCGCGCACCATCCGCATCCCGGTGCACATGATCGAGACCATCAACAAGCTGGTCCGCACGTCGCGTCAGATGCTGCACGAGATCGGCCGCGAGCCGACCCCGGAAGAGCTCTCCAACAAGCTCTCCATGCCCTTGGACAAGGTCCGCAAGGTGCTGAAGATCGCCAAGGAGCCGATCTCGCTCGAGACGCCGATCGGCGACGAAGAGGATTCGCATCTCGGCGATTTCATCGAGGACAAGAACGCCGTGCAGCCCCTGGATGCGGCCATCCAGGCCAACCTGCGCGAGACCACGACGCGCGTGCTGGCCAGCCTGACGGCGCGCGAGGAACGCGTGCTGCGCATGCGTTTCGGCATCGGCATGAACACCGACCACACCCTCGAGGAAGTCGGCCAGCAGTTCTCCGTGACGCGCGAACGCATCCGCCAGATCGAAGCCAAGGCACTCCGGAAGCTCAAGCATCCGTCGCGTTCGCGGAAACTCCGGAGTTTCCTCAACTACTGACGCCTTCTGGCGGGCTCCGGCGAGCCCTCCCAGCACAATATTTCCCTTGGTACAGGCCCAACGGCTAGGTATCATGCCTGGGAAGGGAGATTCCGTCTTGGAAACGAGCGCCGTGGCGACGAAGAACTTCGTCAGGACCTACGCGATCATCTTCATCCTCAGCCTGGGTGTGATCGCCGGGTTGGTGGTTGCCGGCTATCTCACCGCCGACGGCTTGGTGGCGTCGATCGCCGCCTCCCTGGAAGACGCGCAATCGGACGACCGCAAGCAGTCCCTGGCGGGTGAGTTGGATACGCTCCGCATCGCCGTGGCGATCATCGCCGGCGGCATTCTGGCGGCGCTGGCGGTCATCGCGCTGGCCATTTTCGTGCCGCTGATGCGCAAGCTTTCGCGCCAAACCCAGGAACTGATCGACCTGGCGCGTACCGACCCCCTCACCGGCTGCCACAACCGGCGCAGTTTCCTGACCCTGGGCGAGGCGGAACTCGAGCGCTACCGGCGCTACGATGCGGACCTGAGCGTCATCATGCTCGATATCGACCGCTTCAAGGGCGTCAACGACACCTATGGCCACGCGGTGGGCGACGAAGTGATCCGGGCGCTGGCGCGGACCTGCCTGGAGAATCTGCGCCGGCCCGACGTGTTGGGCCGTATGGGCGGCGAGGAATTCGCCATCATCCTGCCCGAGACCTCGATCGAGAACGCCATGCTGGTGGCCGAGAAAATCCGCGCCGCGCTTGCCGAAACCCCGGTTGCGCATCCGGGCGGCGTGCTCAATTTCACCGCCAGCCTGGGCGTCGCCTCGGCGGACCCGGAAGATCCGGACATCCTGAGCACCATCAACCGCGCCGACAACAATCTCTATGCGGCGAAAGAGGCCGGCCGCAACCGGGTCATCGGCCCGACCGGCACCGAGGCCAGCGGCAGCGAGCCACAAGCCGCCGCCGCGCCCTGACGGCGGCAAAGTGCGCTTTTCCGCCCCCGGCGAAGCTGCTATCTAACGACCCGTACGCCGCACGTCCTGGCGACGCGGGGCCCGTAGCTCAATTGGTTAGAGCCGGCCGCTCATAACGGTCTGGTTGCAGGTTCGAGTCCTGCCGGGCCCACCACGCACCCTGGCGCGAACTCCCGACCAGGAGACGGTCTATGGAAACGCTCGGTATTCGAGGGTTTCCGGCGATCGTCTGTCGGGCATTGTCACGTTAACTGGCGTCTTGGCACGGCGAAACGCCTCACAACTTGAATTCATGCAGCAGCCACACTCTGAGCCCAAGCATCGAATGCTTGTTGACGGAACTTCTTCATAGTTGGTCGGGAGATGAGGTGCCGTTGGATATTGAAGTGGTTGTAGAATGCTGAGAAGGTCGAAAGGAATTTCTGCGCGGATGCCGGTGATTTGAACCGCTGCAATTTTCGCTCTCGTCTTCGTGTCGGCTGATGGGAGTTTTCTGCTCGGTTGTTTAACCGCTTCCCTCGATCATGTTTGGCACTCGGAACAGCATCGCGGATCGCAGCGGCGGTTGGTCGCCACTTGTCAGTGACTAAAGTTCCGGGTGTTGTTCCCAGGTTTTTCATAAGGCGGCGCAAGAGCTTGTTTGCAGCACGTTTGTCTGGTCTCGATTGCAGCAGCACATCCAGCACCTCACCTTCATCATCCACGGCGCGCCAGAGGTGCATTTGTTTGCCGTCGATCTTCACGAACACCTCGTCGATATGCCAAGTCGAACTCGGTTTTTCCCGTCCTAGCCGCAATCGGTTCGCATAGGCTCGGCCGAATTTTTCGGCCCAACGCCGGATTGTTTCATAGGAAACGTCAATGCGACGCTCGGCCAGCAATTCTTCGACGTCGCGAAAGCTAAGCGTGAACCGATAGTAGAGCCATACAGCGTGTTGGATGAAATCTGGCGGGAATCTATGACGGCGATATGAGATGATATCCATCTCGGATTCCTAACACGAGCCTGCAGCCACCGTTAACGTGACAATGTCTCCAGACTGTATTCATAATTGAGGAATGCGAACCAATTTTAGGTTTCGGGTCGGTATCGTCGCGGACGATCTCACCAGCGCCGCCGACGGCGCCGGTCCGTTCGTTGCACGCGGGATGCGGGCACGGATCGGGCGCCGGCAACCGATCAGCGATGGCGGTGATATCGTTGCCGTGGATAGCGGTTCGCGCTCCCTTGCCGCCGCGGCGGCAGCGCGTCGGGTCGCCGAATTGACGAGTCAACTGGCGGCCAGCGAAGTGCTTTACAAGACCGTCGATTCGACCCTTCGCGGACACGTCTCGGCGGAGATGGCCGCGGCCTTTTCGAACAGTGGACGAAAGACGCTGGTATTCGCGCCGGCGTTCCCGGCGGCCGGGCGCACGACGACGGGCGGCATTCAGTACGTCGACGGCATGCCGGTCTCGGAAAGCGCTTATGGCCGCGACCCGGTCCATCCGGCACGGACCTCGTCGCTCGCCGATCTGATCCCCGATGGGATCGGCGACGTGGTGCTGGCGGACGCGGAAACCCAGGACGAGTTGAACGCCAAGGTCGCCGCGTTCGATGATCCTAGGGGGATTCTTTGGGTCGGCTCGCCCGGCATGGCGGAGGCGCTGGCGCGGCGGCTGGCGGGTACCGCACGAGTGCAGAAACCGTTCGATGCCGCGGCCGGCGGGATCCTTGTTGCCATCGGCACGGCCAATCCCCGCAGTCATCGGCAGGCGGATCGAATAGACGGCCTTGCGGGCGTCAGCGTGTTGCGCGCGCCGCGCGAGCGCCAGGCCGACCCCGCCGAAATTCTGGCCGGAGGACGTCCGCTGATGATCGCCATGAAGGCCGGCGGCTTCGGTGACGACGACACGCTTCGGCGCGTATACGGCCGGCTCCGGCGTGAACCGATTGCATCAAAAAGGGCCCTGCCATGAACGAAACCTCTCCCCTGGCGATTACCATGGGCGATGCCTCGGGCATCGGACCGGAAATCGTGGTGAAAACCCTGTCCAGAAACGACCTCAAGGCGGTCGTCTATGGCAGTTCGCTGGTCATCGCAGAAACCGTTCGGCGGCTCGGACTGGCGCTGGATGTCCATGCCATCCACGGCCCTGCGGAGGCGCGTCAAGCTTCAGGCGTCATCGACGTGATCGATGCGACCGAAATAAAGGCGCTGCCGCCGCTCGGCGAAGTCAACCCGATCTCCGGCAAAGCCGCCTTCGATACCGTCGTCGCGGCGATCAAGGCGGCGAAGACAGGCGCCGTCAGCGGCATCGTCACTGCGCCGATCAACAAGGAGGCAATGGCCAGTGCCGGGATTGGCTACCCCGGCCACACCGAAATCCTGGCCGACTACGGCGGCGCCGAGCGCGTCGCCATGATGCTGGCCAACGACGAGATCCGCACCGTGCTGGTGACCATCCACACGTCACTGCGAACCGCCATCGACGCCGCCGATTTCGACGCCCAGATGTCGGCGATCCGGCTCGCCAACGAAGGCGGACGGGCGCTCGGCATTGCGGCGCCCCGAGTGGCCGTGGCCGGGCTAAACCCGCATGCCGGCGAAGGCGGCCTGTTCGGGGACGAAGAGATCCGGATCATCGGCCCTGCCATCGAGGCTGCACGCGCCGAGGGCATCGACGCCAGCGGCCCGTGGCCGGGAGACACCGTCTACATGCACGCCCGCGAGGGCCGTTTCGACGTGGTGGTGGCGCAGTACCACGACCAGGGCCTGATCCCAGTGAAGTATCTCGGCCTGGAAAGAGGCGTCAACATCACGCTCGGGTTGCCGTTCGTGCGCACCAGCCCCGATCACGGCACCGCCTTTGACATAGCCGGCAAAGGAACTGCCGATCCTGCCAGTCTGGAAACCGCGCTCGCCTACGCCCGGCAACTGATCGCCGCTGCGGCGGATACCCCCGAACTCGAAAGGGCTGTCTGATGGGACTTCGCTTCATTTTTATGCTGACGCGCAACGACCAGACCGTCGAGGACGCGCATGTCCACCTGCGAACGGCCCTCGATCTCGGCGTCCGCCATATCGGCTTCAAGGACGTCGGCCTGCCGATTGAACAATTGAAGGCGCTCAACCAGACGATCACCGAAGGGGGCGCGACCTCCTATCTCGAGGTTGTTTCCCTCGACCGCGACAGTGAAATCGCGTCAGCCAAGGCGGCACTGGAAATCGGCGTCGATGTCCTGCTCGGAGGCACCCGCGTCGACGACGTGCTGCCGATCATCGAAGGCGCCGGACTGCAATACTGTCCCTTCCCTGGGCGCATCACCGGCCACCCGAGCATCCTCGAAGGCAGCATTGATGAAATCGTCGCCAGCGCAAAAGAACTGGCGGCCCGCGGCGGCGTCAGCGGTCTCGACCTGCTGGCCTATCGTTCCGACGGCGACGTGCCGGCCTTGATGGAAGCTGTTTGCGCCGCTGTCGCGAAACCCGTCTATATCGCCGGCTCCATCGACACGCCAGAACGCATCGCCACCGTCAAGAAAGCCGGCGCGGCCGGTTTCACCATCGGCACCGCCGCCTTGGATGGGAAATACCCGGCCGGCGGCACCGACCTGCCGGGCCAACTCTCGGCGATCATCCGCGATGTCGCCCAACTCAACAACCACCTGTCGCCATTTTCCAAAAAGAACCTGACGGCTGCCTTCGAAGGATTTTCTGACACCTGGTCGCCGAAAGTCGCCGGCCAGATCAACGATATGCAGATTAAGCTCGCCAAATTCGAAGGCGAGTTCGTCTGGCATTTCCGCGAACAGGAGGACGAACTGTTCTTCGTGCACAAAGGCCGGCTTTTGATGAAATTCCGAGACCGCCAGGAGATCGTTGAGGAAGGTGAATTCATCGTCGTTCCCCACGGGGTTGAGCATTGCCCGGTGGCGCTCGATGACACCTGTGAAGTGGTCCTTTTTGAACCCAGCGCAAACTAACAAAGAAGGAGAAGACTATGACAATCGAACGCTTTTATGGATCGGCAAAAGGTCGTTGCCACGTCAATCGCCACGCCGGCCTCATCTATGCGGTCGCCACGGCGCCTGGCGCCAACTTTGCCGAACAGATGCGCAATACGCTTGAAGCGCTGGAAAACAACATGAAGACCGGGGGAAGCGATAAAACCCGCATCATACAAGCCACGGTCTACCTGAATGACATGAACGACAAGGCAGAAATGGACGAGATCTGGTGCGATTGGATCGGACCGAAGGAAAACTGGCCGCAGCGCGCCTGCGTCGGCTCCGATCTGGCAGGTGATGTCAAGGTGGAGATCGTGACAGTTTGCGCGGCTGCAGATTCCGACGGGTAAACACTTCATCCGGCAGCCGGCATAAGGCTCGTTTCGGCGTCCACCTCAAACCTGTTTCGTCGAACCTTTTCGGTGCTCTACCGGAAGATTTCCCTGTTCTTATGCCCAGGGAATTCTTCCAAACGCGTCAGCGTTCCTGGGACATTCCCGCCTCGAGGCCAACAAAACGGCGCCGGGGAAGATGTTTTTCCCTGTGTCTTCCCTGCCAAACAGGAAAATCCTGGGAGACTCGCTCGCTCCAGACTGCCACCACCACCACGCGCCCGGGAGTGAAATACAAACCAGGAGACTGTCTTTAAGAATGCTTCGGTTTGCGGCCCTTTGCGGCCCTAATTCGAGATAACTCGCTGTGGAGAGACTGTCTCAGAACGCCGACAAGAGCCACTGGCCATCAATCCGTGGAGCGATCTGGCCGATGCAACCACTGTTCCGTTAGCGACCCTTGTGGAACTGCAAGTCTGCAATGCGCCTCTCGATGCCAGCAATCAGTAATTCCGGCTATCGAACAGCGCTCATCGATAGCCAAATTGATAATCGATTGACGGGCTTCCTTTGAGCGCGGGCGGCAAACGCGAATACCGCCTATTCGCGCTCAGGCGATTTGCGCGCGCGATATCAATTGGCCTCTTGCCGCGTGAACTTGCCCATTCGGCCAAGGATGACGAAACCGGCCACCAGCGCAATGGCGATCAGGTCCAGGACCAGAAACCCAGGGATCACGCCCAATGCGGCAATGATCAAGAGACCGCGAACCAGCCAGGGCAAGCTGCTACGATAGAAGCCCCCTGTGCCGAGCGCGAACAGGAAGGCGGCCGCGATACCACAGACCGTGGCCCACACGATCTGCACCGGATCGCCCTCCATCATCATCGCCGGGCGGAAGATGAAGAAGAACGGCAACACGTATTTCATCACCGCCAGTTTCAAGCTTTCCAGCGCAATCGGCCACCAATGGGTCTGGGTAATGATCGATGCGGTGAACACCGCCGTGCAGACCGGCGGCGTCAAAGCCGACAGCAGGGCGCCATAGAACACGAACAGATGCGCATGCAGGATCGGCACGCCCAGTTGCGAAAGCGCCGGTGCGCAAACCGCGGACGCCAGCAGGTAGGCTGCCGTGGTCGGCATGCCCATGCCCAGCACCATGGACACCACCAGCGTCAGGAACGAGGCAATCAGCATGCCGTGGCCGAGGCCGACGCTCAGGATCAGTTCGCTCAGCTTGATGCCGAAACCAGTGAAGGTAATGAGCGAAAGCGTCACTTGCGCGCAGACCAGCAACGGCACCAGCGTGGCGACGCGCCGGGTGCCGAGCCGGGCACCGTCGAGCAGGACGAGCAGTTTCTCTTTCCAACCTTCCTCGCCAGTGCGCCCGAGCACCAGATAGAAAGCCAAGTTGGTGAGGATCGCGTAAAACGCCGCCAGCGTCAGGGTCTGGCCGCTGAACATGCCGACCAGCAACACCGTGATGGTTACCGCCAACGGCACCACCTTGCGGAAGTTCAACACCTGGCGGAGCGTCGGAATGTCCTGTTCGTCGAAGGCGCGAAGGTCCTCCTTGCGGGCTTCCACGTCGATACTGAACCAGACCGTGACATAGAACAGCAGCGCCGGAACTGTCGCCGCAACGACGATGGTCACGTAGGGAATCTCGAGAATCTCCGCCATGACGAATGCCACCGACCCCATGATCGGCGGCGTGATCTGGCCTCCCGACGACGCGACCGCCTCGACCGCCCCGGCGAACGCCGGCCGGTAGCCCAGCCGTTTCATGGCCGGGATGGTGAAGTTCCCGGTGGTCGCCACGTTCGCCACCGCGGCGCCGTTGACCATGCCGAAGAAGGCGCTGGCGATGGTCGATACCTTGGCGGCGCCACCCGGCGAACGGCCGGCGGCAATCAGTGCGATATCCATGAAGGTGTCTGCCGCGCCGGTCACCAAAAGGAAGCAGCCGAACATGATGAACACCGCGATCAACCCTGCCGAAAGGCCGGTAATCAGGCCCCAAATCGCCTCCGTGCCGAGGTAGAGGTGTTCGACCACATAGGTGGCGGCAAATCCCGGGTGGCCCCACCAGCCGGGGATGAATTCTCCCAGCAGCGCATATGCGATGGCGACGATGGTCAGGGTCGGCAAGATTGGACCGGTGGTGCGCCGCGCCCCTTCCAGCAACAACAGCACCAAACCGATGGTGAGGAAAATCTCCACCGGTTGGACATCGAGGGAAAACGATTCAATCAGGCGCTGCTCGGAGAAAAAGATGTAAGCCGCCGCTACCACAGCGAAAAGGCCGAGCGATACCTCCCGGATCACCACCCAGCGCGATGCCTGGCGGCCGCGTAGCCAGGTCAACCCGATGACGGGAATGAACACCAGGAACAGCGAAAAACCGACATGAATGCTTCGCATGTGTAGTTCCGACAGCGGCAGCAGGCCGGCGGTCAGAACATGAAACCCAACGTAGAGCACCGAAAGGATGCTCAGCAGCGTGGCCCCGGGGCCCTTGAAATCGTCAGATTCGTCCGTGTCCATCGACGCACACTCGATCAAGTTTGTCCGATCATTGAACAGACGTCAGGGGAATCCGCCCGGCAAGGAGCGGCGGATTCCCCCTTCGCCTCGGGAAGGAACAGAGCGTTCCTCGTTTACTTCATTTCCGGCGGAACCAATTCGTCCGGCACGGTGTAGCCGCGTGAGCGGTAGAACTTCACAGCCCCCTTGTGAAGCGGGATGTTCATGCCTTCCAGGCTCATGGCGATGATATCTTTGCCACGAAGCGGCATCCACACCTCGTCCTGATGCTTCTTGCCATCGACGATGCCTTTCAAGATCGCCTCGACCGCGTCGTCATCGAGGAGGTCCGAATAGGTGTAGTGACCGCTGAACGCCGCCCATGTGCGAAAACCGTTGATCCCCTGGATGTCGCCGTCCTTGACCGTCACGAACGAAAGGTACGGGAACGCTTCCTTGACCTTGGCCGCCTGAGCGTCGGAAAAGCTCAGCACCTTGATCGGGGTCTTGGTCGCCAGTTCCATGGTGGCGCTATCGAGCGACGTGCCTTTCATGGCCTTCACATAGCCGACGGAACGGCCGTCCTTAATCGCCTTCAAGGCGTCGGAGAGGCTGGCGCTATAGTACTCCGGCTTGATGTTCAGGACATCGAGAGTCTGAGAGACGATCGACGCTGTCGCCGAGCCGCGCTGTCCGGCGCTCCAACTCTTGCCTTGCAGGCCTTCCAAGGTATCGATACCGGAATCCTGACGCACGATGTAGGGCTGGATGCTGCGCTGGTAGAGCCACAAGCCGCGCAGCTTGCTCATCTTCTTGCCCTTGAATTTACCGATGCCGTTGTAGGCTTGGTAGACGGAGGCCATGTTGCCAAGGCCGAGCTTGATCTGCCCCTTTGACATACGCCCCATGTTGTCGACCGCGCCACCCGTCGAAATGACGGTGACGCTGACCTTGTCACCGGAAACGGTGTTGATCGATTTGGCGGCGGCAACCGCATAGGTATAAGTCGAGGACTGGGTCCTCGTGGTGCCGTAGGCAATTCGCTCCTGGGCGTAGCCGGGAACGGCGACGCTCAGCAGTAAGCCGGTTATCGTCAGCTGAAAAAGTCTACTGTACATGGTCTTCTCCCTTTCTATCTCCCATTGGGAACCGGCGGGTCGTTCCATCGGTATCCCGGTTGAAGCTTTGATGCGACGCGGACCCGAGTTCTTAACGTATCGCTCGTTCGCCGTTTCGCGTTTTTCATTCGGCGCTTCCATGCCGGTCAGGCTGCAATCCCCCTTTCGGCAAGAAGCGACGGAATCTCTTCCAGCAAGGACGTGACCATGACGCCGGCCTCGGCCAGAGCCTGTCGTTTCGCCGTTGCTGTGTCTTTGTCGTCGGCGATCATTGCCGCGGCATGTCCGAAGCTGACGCCTTTCGGATAGCGCTCCTGGAAAACACCGGAAATCATTGCCGCGACGGGTTTCTGGATGCGGCCGCTACGGACTAGGTCGGCCACGTCGTGTTCGTTTCGGGTGCCCGGTTCCCCGATCAGGACAATGGCATCGGTATCGGGGTCTTGTTCGAACAGCTCAACATATTCCGCCATGCCAAGCCCGGTGACCGCATCGCCGCCCATGGAAACGCAGGTGGATACGCCCAACCCCGCAGCCTTGAGGGCAAGAGCGATCTCGGCCGACATGCCGCCCGAACGCGAGCAGACACCGATCCGGCCGGGCATGTAAATTTCGTCGGGATCGGGGCCGCCAATGCCGCCCATGCGGGATTGACCGGCGGAAATGATGCCGTTGGTGTTGGCGCCGATGAGCCGTACGCCGGCCTCGCGCGTTGCGGCGGCAATGTAGCTGATATCGTGAACCGGGATGAATTCGGCGGTGAGCAGCAGTAGCTTGATACCGGCATCGATGGCTTCCACGACGGCGTTTTTTGCCATCAACGGCGGCACGTAAATAGCGGATGCATCAATGGGATGATCGGCAACGGCACGCGCCACCGTATCGTACACGGGCACCCCGAGGACGGTTTCACCGCCCCGCCCCGGGGTCACGCCGGCAACGACCTTGGCGCCGTAATCGAGACTGCCTTTCAGATCGGAACGCGCCTGGCCGCCCGTAATGCCCTGGACCAGAATGCGGGTGGACTGGTTGACGAGGATGCTCATGATGCCGCTCGTTCCGTTTCGGTCGCCTTGCGGGTCAGTGCGACGATGCGCTGCACGGCATCGCTCAAGGTGGTGCCGCGCGCCATGTAGTGGAATCCGGGGCGGTCCGCGACCATGGCGCGGGCCTCGGCCTCGCCGGCGCCGAACATGCGGATGACGATGGGGAAGTTGGTTGTGTCCAACTGCATATGATCGACGACCTCGACCAGGGACTGGACGCGAATGTCGGCGCGTGCCATTTGTGCAAAATTGAAACCGACCAACAGGCTGCGTGTTTTCGGATTACCGAGAATGGCCTTGATCACCGCCTTCAGTTTGCGGCTGTCACTACCGGTCGGCGGCGTCACGCAATGATTGGCGGGATGTCCGCCGGCATCGACGATCATGTCGTGCTGATAAAGCCCCGCTCCGCCGCCGCCGACCAGAAGCCCGATATCGCCATCGAGTTCGACATAGCGGCATTCACCGCCGGGAATCGTGCGATTGACCTCTTCCACCTCCCGTTCGCGTTCGTTGATGACGCCGCCGGCACCAGGGTCTTCCATCCGTTTCCATTCGGGTTGGCGGTCGAGAGCCTGGGCGTCGATCTCCATCATGGCGCCGACGAGGCTGAGCCGGCCTTGCCGGTCGGTCGCGAGCGGGTTGATCTCCAACAGCAGCATGTCGCCGGTCCGGAACGCCGCCGCCAGACGTGCCGTCAACTCGCCAAGTTCGCGCAGCACCGGGCCATTGACACCGGCCTGCAGCCACAATTCCCGGGCCGCCCATTCCGTCAGATCCCGGCAGGGATCGAGTTCCGATTTGATGACGGCCTCAGGCCGTTGCTCGAAAGTGCTTTCGATATCGACGCCGCCGAACCGGCTGAGCAGCAGATACGGCCGTTCGCCGCCCGCGAAAAACCCGAGATAGAACTCTTCGGCAATATCGATCTTGGATTCCACGTAGACCTTCGAAACCCGATGATCCGCGATGGTGCGGCCGATCAGTTCGTCGGCGCTATCACCGCAGGCTTGTGGCGATGCGGCGGAGAGGACGCCGCCGGCCTTGCCGCGCCGCCCCGCCGGGACCAGCGCTTTGACGACCCATTCGCCGCCGAGCCGCTCGGCCGCGTCGCATGCCTCTTCGGAGTTAGCGGCGGCGGCGCCGGGAGGAACGGGGAATCCCTTGTCCCTGAGCCAGCCTTTCGCCATGTCTTCGAGAACACGCATGACCGGTCAGTCCACCAGCGCTGTCGCGGTTCCGGCTAGCACCTTGTCGCCGTCGCCGTTTTCGCACCAGACGTCGAGGACGATCCGCTGGCCGTCCGGCGACGATTGCCGCTCGCGCAACGACGCCTTGGCCTGAACCGTCTGGCCGACGTAGATGCTCTTGGTGATCTTGGCCTCGATGGAGCCCGACCCGTACCAGCGCTCGCCAAACAGTTCGACCATCAGATCGATCAGCAGTCCTTCCCATTGCGTGCCCGATCCGATAATTCCGACCAGCCCGGCCTCTTTGGCTTTCACCAAATCCGTGTGCAGGTTCTTGTCGGGCCATTCGGGCATGTCGAAGGGACCGCCGGAAAAAGCCAGGATGCGCGATAGTGAAAGTGTCAGCGGGCGGCCTTCGAACATTTCGCCGGCCTCGGCGCTCTTTAACCGAATTTGCGGTGTCGGCTGCATGTTCAGGCGACCTCCGGCTTGTTGCGGACGAAAAAGGTCGAATGCATCTCCCGGCGCAGCAGGTGCTGGCCGTTGGCGTCGTGAATGTTGATCCCCATGGCCTGGTAGTTGTGGCCGCGTTTCTCGTAGGCATCGAGGACCCTCCAGGTCACCCGGAACATGATCCCCACCCGTGCCGGGTTGAGGAACTCGACACTATCCTTGGCGAAGATGGAGCCCATGTCCGGCGCCAGCTTGAACGACGGGCTGCGCGTCCGCGCCGACATGTGCAGCAGCAGCACCGGATGGACTTTCGGTGGCTGGGCGCCCTCGTTCTCGCGGTATTGCGGATCGAAGTTTTCCAGTGAAAAGAGGATTTGCTGGTTGTACTCAGGCGTGATCATCACCTCCAGGGGCTCGTGTTCATCGCCGGGCACGAATTCATGCGCGTATTTCATCTGCTCAAATGTTCCCTGTCCAGGATCGCCCGGTTTGCCGTTGGAGCTTTTTCCGGGTGCGTATTCTTGGCTGCGACCTGAAATCTGCGAGAGCCGCCGATGGTCGGTTCAGCGATTTTCCGAAAATCCGACACCAACGCTAGCGAGCGCTCAAAATGAAGGGAACATATAGCTACATAACTTTTAGTTATTTTAATTTCTGTGCGCCCGTCGGCCCGAGCCCTTGATGAGCACCGGTTCCACGGCCTTGCTGTCACCTTGCCGTCGGCTTTTCCGACAAATTTACTCGGGGAAGTCGTGTGGGCTCAGGAGGACGTTCATCGGGTATTTCGATTTGGCCGCCGCTTCCTTGCTCGAGATATGAAGCGAGTGGATGAACTCTTTCGCGAGTTGCGACAGTGGCCGGAATCGAGAAGTGTAGATACACGAGCGTGCCATCAGCCGCGGCCGGAACGGCCGTACGACGAGGTCCGGAAACTCGCCGGCGTTGAGGGCCAATGGATTGATCATGGCGATACCGACTCCGCTTTGAACGAGATAGCAGACCGAACTCGTCTGGTTGACCATGATATCCGCTTTATAGGGCTCGCCGATCTTGTTGAAGGCATCGACCACGAGGGAGCCGACCTGGGTCTCGTCGGGAAACCCGATCATGGTGTGCGGGCGAAGATCGATCGGATGGACGGTCGACAGTTCCTGCAGTGGGTGGCCGCTGGGGACGACGATGACGAACTCGTTCTCGCAGAGATCGATAGTATTGCAGAGCGCGATGGAACGGGAATCGATGTCTTTTCCGGGCACCGAAGCGAAACCGATGTCGACCTCGTTGCCGGCGACCTGGCTGATAACATTTCGGGTGACGTTGGCCTTGATCTCGATCTTGGCCTCCGGGCGCTTGGCATAAAAATCCTTCACCGCGCCGGCGAGAAACGTTGCCGCCACCGCCGACGAGGCGGAAATGGTGATCTTGCCGGTGGCCTCGTACTGAAGATCGCCGGCAAAGCGGCGGACCGACATGAACTCCTGCAACAATTTCTGCGCTTTCGGAAACAGCAGTTGCGCTTCCGGCGTCGCCTGCAACTGGCCGCGATGGCGATGGAACAGGGTCAGGCCCAGCTCGGTTTCGATGATCTTGAGCGCCTTGCTCACCGCGGGTTGGGAAACGTTTAGCAGCGTCGCCGCTTGGGTCACGGACCGGCTGCCCATGAGCGTGATGAAGATCTCAAGCTGACGTATGTTCAATGCTCCGCCTCACCATTTTGGCCGGCTGCCAATTCCAAGCCACTACAACGTCATAGCGGCTAGCGGGATATCCATCAATAATCAGGTGGGCATTGTCACGCTAACCGGTTGTGGCACAGGTCCCCACCGCGAGCCAGCCATCGAAGGTGGTAACGATGCCTGTGAGGATATCCCACCCCGACGAATGCCCAATTCGCTCGATGCCGGACATCGCTTCGTCCATATCCCCATCGTTGCCGGCGGCGATTTCGGCGATGGCGCGATGCACGCCTTCACTGCCGACACCATCGGACGCCGCCTGCATGTGGGCCAGGGAAATGGGGTTGGTGGCATCGGCCGCGTACCAATGGATAGCCGACCAGAGCGCGCGGCTGGGCACTTCGGCGCCAAGCGCCGCCAGCGCGATCATCATGCCGCCGAGAAAATCGTCGCCTGACGGCGTCAATCCCGGCCCCAGCCCGACCAGCCGGTGCGGCCAGCGCGCCTTGGCGATATCGCCGTCGGTGCCTTCCGCGACGGCCTTGCGCACCCATTCGCCCGCGGAACCGAGAGCGGCCTCGGCGGCGCGGCTGACATAGTGCATCCGGTCCGGCACGTAGGCGGCATCGAGGAAACAACCCAAACCCTCTTCCGGCAGCCGGCCGGCGGCGGCCCGCCTGAGACACACAAGCCCCTGCGCCATCCGCTCGGGGGCGGGCGGCATTCCGAGCACCGCCGGCTGCCAGGTGGAAGCGCCGGAAAGATCAACCCGACAGCCCCCGTCCACGCGGATTTCATTGCGTGACACCGCAACGGCCAGGTGCTCCCGCAGCCCGCGTGCTGCCCAATCCTCAGCGGCTGGTACCGCGGTCACGATGTTCAGCGGGCCGGCCGGCATGTCGCGCGAGCCCAGGCACATGAGCGCCGAGCCGGCCTGCACGTAAAAAGTGGAGCGAAATACCGCCGCGACCCGGCCCGCCACGGGCCTGTCCAGAGCCGCAAGCGCGCGGCCGCCGATGCTGGTGGCGGAGATGGTCGCCGGCGTCATCGCTCAGTCGCCGTCGGCGACGACATGGGTACCGGTTTCGCCGCGCAGCGCCGCCATGGCGTCCTGCAGGTGCGCGATGATGACGCGCTCGCCGCCGCCCTCCAGGAAGCGGATGGCGGCGTCGATCTTGGGGCCCATGCTGCCGGGCGGGAACTGGCCTTCCGCCTGCAGGGCGCGTAGTTCGCGCATGCTGACCTGGTCGAGATCGCGCTGGCTGGGCTTGCCGAAATCGACTGCTACTTTTGGCACGGCGGTCAAGATCATCAGCAGGTCGATGCCGAGGATATTGGCCATGTGCGCCGACGTCAGGTCCTTGTCGATCACCGCCTCGATCCCCTGGCGCACGCCCTTGGGGCCGCGCACCACCGGGATGCCGCCGCCGCCGCCGGCGATCACCACCGTGCCGCGCCGCGCCAGCACCTGCACCAGCGAGATATCGCAGACATGCTTGGGTTTCGGCGATGGCACCACATGGCGCCAGCCGCGACCCGAGTCCTCCTTCATGCGCCAGCCCAATTCGCGCTCGATGCGCCGCGCTTCCTCCTCGTCGTAGAAGGCGCCGACGGGCTTGCTCGGATCGGCAAAGGCCGGGTCGTTCGGATCGACTTCCACCTGGGTCAGCAGGCAGGCCACGTGGCGCGAGCTGTCGGCTTCACGCAGTGCGTTCTCCATCGCCTGCATCAGCAGATAGGCGATGCCGCCCTGCGAGTGGGCGACACAGATATCGAGCGGCATCGGTGCAATGGTGTTGCGGGTCAGCGCCTGGCGCATCAGAATCTTGCCGACCACCGGTCCGTTGCCGTGGGTCACGACCAACTGGTTGTCGAGCAGCGCCAACGGCAGCAGCGCCTCGGCGGTCGAAGCCGCGACCGCCTTCTGCTCGCCCGAGGTGCCTTCGATGTCCTCGGGATGCGTCGCATTGCCGCCGATGGCGACCAGTATCCGCTCCGGAATATCGAAGGCCGTCGGCATGACCGACCCTCCCCTCTCTCAGCTCGCGCGGCCGAGAGCGCGAAGCGCCCATTCGACCGCATCGGCATTGCTGGGCGCGACGGCGATCCCGGCCGCCTCCAGCGTGGCGACCTGCCGGGTACGCCCCTGCGGATCGGCCTCCGTGCCGGTGACCGACGCGATCACCAGCGGTGCCTTGCCGCCGCCATGCGCCGCCAGCACCCCGGCCAGGTGCCCCGCCGGGTCGGCATGCGCGCCGTAACCGATGACGTTGTCGATCAACACAACGGCGACGTCCGGATCGCCGAGCGCCTCGATCAGCGCGGCATCGCGCACGCCGGGATCGATCATCGGATGCGGGCGGCCCTGGGTGAACTCGTCATCGCCCAGATCGAGCAGCCGATGCCCCTGGTTCGCCCCATCCACATCCGGCACGCCGGGGATCGGCGCGTTGGAGGCGACGGCCTCGCCGGCTCGGCGCATGATCACCTGCGCTTCGGCGCACAAGGTGCCGCCGGCGAAGAACCCGGCGACCTGCGTGCCCGAGGGTGCCGGGAAATCCGGCGCCGCAGGCGTTGCCGGTGCCTCGCCGGTGGCGACGTGGGCGGCGTCCTTCAGGGTAAAGACCTGGGTCGCGTTGGCCGGCATGGAAAGCGCATCGGCCCCCAGGAAGCAAACCGTCGCCGGCTTCGAGGATTGCCCGAGGCGATCCAGCACCAGCGCCGCCACGTCATCCGGCGGCGGTTTGGAGATCAGCACGATCTGTTCCGTCCCGGGGTCAGCGTCCAGGGCGTCGATGGCCATCAGGGTGGAGATGCCGCCGACTTCCGATTTCAAGTCGCGGCCGCCAACACCGATGGCGTGCGAAATGCCGTGACCGAGCTGGGCGACCAGGCAGCTGACCTCCTGGGTGCCGGTGCCGGACGCGCCGACGATGCCGATGCTGCCGGAAGGCACCACGTTGGCAAAGGCCAGCGGCACGCCGCCGATGATGGCGGTGCCGCAATCGGGCCCCATGACCAACCGGCCGAGATCGCGCGCCTCGCGCTTCAGTTCGGCCTCTTCCTCAAGGGCGACGTTGTCGCTGAAGATCATCGCGTGCATGCCGCGGCGGATCGCCTTCCTCGCCTCGGCGGCGGCAAAGACGCCGGGTACCGAGATCAGCGCCAGGTTGGCATCCGGCATGGATTTCCGGGCGGCGCGAAGGGTCCTGGGCTTCCAGGCGGTGCCCTCGCCCGGAAGCGTGTTCGGGCAGTCGAGCTCGTCAGTGGCGGCGGTCATGGCCGCCTGGGCCGCATCGGCGTTATCGGCGCGAACGGCGATCAGCAGATCGCCGCCAGCCGCACTGGCGGTATCGGGGGCACTGCCGTCGAGCAGGCCGGCGTCGTCCATGATTTCCAAATTGGCCGGGGTCGCCATCATCAAGGCGGCCTCCTGCACGCCGGGCAGGCCGGCGATGGTGCGGGAGAGCCGCATCAGCGCCACCGAGTCCATATAGAACCCCTGGCGCACCTGGTTGAGAATCGCGCTCATGCCACACCTACCTTTTCGGCCAGCGCCCTCAGCGCCGCCGTGAAACAGGCCATCGGCGCGCGCACCACGCCGGCACCGACCTGGCCGACGCCGGGCTCGCGGTGGGCGATGCCGGTGTTGATGGTCGGCACCAGGCCGGTCTCGACCACGAGACGGATGTCGATGGCCGTCGGCACGCCCAGATAATCGAGCGCCGGGATCGTCCATTCCGGGTTCTCGCCCAGCGTGATCTCGCCCATGGTGCGGGTGAAGTTGGCCGCGTCCGATGCCGCGCCGGCACCGACGAAGCCGGCGACGGCGGGGGACGCGCCCATGGCAAAACCGCCGAGACCGATGGTTTCGACGATAGTGGAATCGCCCATGTCCGGGTTGGCATCGGCCTCGGTGAAGCCGGGGAAGTAGAGCCCTTCGGGCATCTCCACCGGTGCCGTGAACCAGGTGTCGCCCGTGCCGCTGACGCGGATGCCGAAGTCGGTACCGTTGCGGCACATGGCGGTGACGACGCTGGATGCGTCGATATCGCGCACCGGATCCATGATCGCCTTGCCCATGGCCATGGCGATGTTGAGGAAGAACTGGTCGTTGCCGGCAATGAACGCCAACGCGGTCGAGAGCGCTCGGGTGTCCTCCGCCGTCGCCGCCATCGCCGCCGCCAGGGCACGCAGCGTCAGGCCGGAACAGGCGACGTTGCGTTGGTGCATCTCGTCGCCCATCGTGAGGCCGCGCGCCACCAGGCTTTTCAGCTCGACGCCGTCGGTGCTGCGCAGCGCCTTGCCCATGGCCGGGCCAAGCACATCGCGGATCCAGCGCAGCCGGTCGAGCACCTCGGCGTCGTTGCCGCCGAAGCGCATGACCTTGCCGAGGCCCTCGTTGACGGCGCAGTAGGCGCGGTTCCCGAAGGCCTGGTTTTCCACCACCATCAGCGGCTGGCTCAGCGTGGTCATGCCGGTCATCGGCCCGACCGCGTCGAAATGGTGGTTGGGATGAAATTCGAAGGCGCCGTCGGCGGCCATCTCGGCGGCGGTTTCCAGGTCCGGCGCCCAGCCCTCGAACACGGCGATGCCGGTGACCGCGCCCCGCATGGGGCCGCACATGCGATCCCATTCGATGGGCGGGCCGGCATGCAGGATCATGCGTTCCTTCAGCGACGGGATGGCGTCGGCGGCGGGAACCACGTCGACCAGGACCGGATCGGCGGCAAGCATGCGCCGCAAGGCCTCCGTGTTGGCGGTTTCGATGCGTTCCATGGCGTCAGCTTCCGAGCTTTGACAGCAGCCGCGCCAGTTCCGGATCACCACCGGCGGGCGGCGCCCAGTCCACATGGACGCATTCGACGTCCTGCTGGCGTAGTTCGTCGGAGAAGCCCTCGAGGCCGACATTGATCACCGCCGGCGGCCGGTCGAGGAGATCGCCGAGGGGCGTTGCGTAGGGATTGGGTATGTCGCTCATGATGACTTGATCCTGTGATCTTCCGGTTCGTCGGCGCTAGGGCCTATGCAATGTCGCGGGTTCGCGGGTGAACGTACGCCGCCCACGCTTGAAGGCGTAGAGCGGCACCGCCAATTCCTGTACGGCAGCGACGCTGGTGCCGCAATCGAGAATGACGATGTCGGCGGGATTGCCGATACGGATGCCGTAGTCGTCAAGCCGCATCAGCTTCGCCGGACGCTCGGTCACCAGTTCCAGGCAACGCTTCAGCCCCGCGTCGGTGCCGATCTGGCCGATGTTAGCATAGAGGTTGGCCATGCGGATCATCGAGCAATCGCCGAACGGCGTGAACGGGTTGAGCACGTTGTTGGTCGAGAGCGCGCAGTTGACGCCGTGATCGACCAACCGGTGCACCGGCGCGACGCCGCGCACGATATCGTGGTCGCGCTCGGCGCCCATCAGGTAGAGGTCGGTGGAGGGCAGCACGGTGACCGCGACGCCGACATCGGCGAGCCGCGACGCCGTCGCCGCCAGGGGTTCCGGCGCCAGCGCCGAAAGCTTGCTCACGTGCCCGATGGCGACCCGGCCGCCGTAGCCGTGGCGTTCCGTCATGGCGCAGACGTCCTCGACGGTCATGCCTTCGGGGTTGGTGTCGAAATCCAGGTGGAAATCGATATCCACGTCGAACTCGCGCGCCATCTCGAAGACGCGCGCGATCTGGCCCTTGGGATCGCTGTCGGTATAGGGGCAGCCGCCGACCACCCGGGCGCCGCGTTTCAGCGCCTCGACCATCAGTTCGTCCGTGCCCGGATTGTTGAGCAGACCTTCCTGCGGGAAGACACAGATTTCGAGGTCGATGGCCCAGGCGTATTCGCGCACCAAGGGCAGCACCGCCTCGATGCTCTGGATGCCGATCACCGGATCGACTTCCAGGTGGGTGCGCATGCGGGTGGTGCCCTGAAGGATGCATTTCTCCAGCGTCTTGACCGCACGCGCGCGGATATCCTCGACGGTGAAGGCCTTTTTCGCCGCCGAGACTTCGCGGATGGCTTCGTCGAGCGTGCCCTCTTCCGATTTACAGCGGTCCAGGATGCAGGCCTTGTCGAGATGAATGTGGGATTCGACGAACCCCGGCACCGCCTGGCGCCCGCCGGCGTCGAGCACCTCGGCGTCGGCTTGGAGGCCGGTTTCCAGGGCAACGACGACGCCGTCTTGGATGCCGATATCCAACGCGCCCCCGCCGCCGGGAACGACCACGTTCTTGATGATCAGGTCCATGGGCGCGCTCCCGCGTTGGCGGCGCGGTTGCCGAGGTCCGGTCTTTGGCCATAACATGGCGCCACCTTGGGCAAGCGCGGACGCGAGCTTTGATGAGCAAATCGCAAAAGACCAACGACCGGGACCGGACCACGGCAATCGCCGCGGCGATCCGCAATGCCATCATCGAACAGGCGATCCGCCCCGGCATGCGGCTGCCGGAAGACACCATCGGCGAACAGTTCGGTGCCAGCCGCACCGTGGTGCGCGCGGCACTGGCGAAGCTGGCGGCGGAGGGCCTGGTGAGCCAGCGGCGCAATCGCAGCGCCACCGTCGCCGAACCCAGTTGGAACGAGGCGCGCGACACTTTCGACCTGCGCCTCGCCGTCGAGGCGATTGTCATTCAGCGCCTGGCCGGCACCATCACCGAAGAGCAGTTGGACATTCTGCGCCGTCACGTGGACGAGGAAGACAAGGCGCGTGACGGCAACGAGCCGCGTTCCATCCGCCTGGCCGGCGAGTTTCATGTTTATCTGGCGGAGTTCACCGGCAGCGAAATCCTGACCGCCTATATGCGTGAGTTGGCGTCGCGCTGTTGCCTGATCCTGGCGCTCTACAGCCGCCCGCATTCGTCCGAGTGCGGCGTCAGCGAACATCGCGAGTTGATCAAGCTTCTGGAACGCGGCGACGAGGCGGAACTGGCGAGCGCCATGCATCACCACCTGCAAAGCGTCATCGACCGCGCCTTGATCATGAAACCCAAGCAGGAAAACCGGGACCTCGGAACGATCATCCAGTCCTACGCTTCGGATTGACATCGGCCACCCAGTCCGTGCCGGCTGGCGTCAGCCGGCTTCGCCCTTGAGAATGCGCTCGGCGCTGTCGTTCCAGACATCAATCTGCATGATCTTGTTTCCACGCACGACAAAGCGGTCGACATAACGGTTGCCTTCGAAAGCGACACCGTTGGGCCACTCGCCGTAGAGCGTGCCGGTATTGTAGATCACCGTTTCGCCGTCGCCCGGCGCGACACTGGTCAGGCCCATGTCCTTTTTGACCCAATTGTAGCGGTTCTTGTTGTAGGCGGTCATTTCGCTCGGGTGCGACATGCGCGTCGCGCCGGTGAAATGGATGACCGCGTCATCGGCGACATAGAGGGACGCGGTTTCGGGATCGGGCACCATGGAGGCCACCAGGAACGATTCCACAATCGCCTTGGCGCGTTCGGTCTCGTCCGCGATCGCATCAATATCCCCGAGTTCCGTGATCTGCGGCTGGGTGCTCATTGGCATCTCCTGATTTCAGACGATGGCATCTTAACCATCTTGATCCAAATTTCGTTTCCATCTATAAATTGTATACGATTTTTTGTAAAACTGTTTTTAATTTGGACAAAAAATCGGCAGAATGCAGAATAAGTGGTCAAAAAATGAGCGCGGCAGAATGAGGTGTACAAATTTTTTTCATTAAATCCAACAGTTAGCCATTGGCATACCCTTTGCGTCGTCTCGTTCAACAAAGTTAACCAGGAGTTCTCCAACCATGCACTCACTTTCCCTTTCCAAGTTGACGCGCCGCTCGTTCATCGCCGCGGCATCCGTTGCCGCCATCGCGCTCGGCGCCGGCATGTCGGCACAAGCGGCGGATACCATCAAGATCAGCCTGATCGCGAGCCTTTCGGGCCCCTCGGCGAAATCCGGCGAAGCCATTACCCGCGGGCTGACCATCGCCATCGATGAAATCAACGCCAGCGGCGGCATTCTCGGCAAGCAGGTCGAGCTGTTGCGGCGTGATGACGAAGCCAACCCGGGCAAGGGCCTGGTCGCGGCGCGCGAACTGGTGCAGCGCGAGAAAGTCGCGGTGCTGTTCGGCGGCCTGCAAACGCCGGTATCGCTGGCCATCGTTCCTTACATGAACCAGATCAAGAAGCCGTTCATGGGCCCGTGGGCCGCCGGCACGCCGATCACCCGCAACGGTGCCAAGGAGAACTACGCCTTCCGCGTTTCCGCCTATGACGTGATGGTCGATATCGCGCTGGTCGAGCGCGCTGTCTCCGTGCACAAAGCGAAGAAGCCGGGCATGATCCTGATCAACAACCCGTGGGGCGAATCCAACCAGAAGGGCCTGCTCGCCGCGCTCAAGGCGAAGGGCATGCCGAACGCCGGCATCGAGAAGATCGAAGGCTCCGACGTCGACGTGGTGCCGCAGCTGACTCGCCTGAAGGAAGGCGGCGCCGATACGCTGTTCATGGTCGGCAACGTCGGCCCGTCGGCGCAGGTGATGAAATCGCTCGAGCGCATGGGCTGGAACGTGCCGGTGGTGTCGCACTGGGGTCCGGCCGGCGGTCGCTTCTCCGAACTGGCCGGTCCGCGCGCCAAGGACGTGGAGATGATCCAGACCTTCACCTTCTCCGGCAACCCGTCGCCGAAGGCCAAGGCCATGATGGAAAAGCTGATGAAGCGTTTTCCGGAAATCAAGGGCGAGGCCGACGTGACCCCGGCGGTGGGCATCGCCAACGCCTATGACGGCATGCACCTCACGGCACTGGCCATCAAGGCCGCCGGCTCCACCGACGGCCCGGCCATCCGCAAGGGCTTCTATGCCATCGACAAGTACGAAGGTCTGATCAAGACCTACATGAAGCCGTTCTCGGAAACCGAACACGACGCGCTCGGCCCGTCCGATCTGGTCTTCACCCGCTTCATCGACGGCAAGATCATCCCGATCACCAACTGATCGCCTTGACCGCCGGCGGCCATCCGACCCAGGATGGCCG
>JAYPEK010000021.1:0-31901 GCA_038125725.1 Rhodospirillaceae bacterium | reverse complement strand
CCCCCCGGCCCCCCAGCCCCGCGGGCCCCCCCCCCCCCCCGGCGGCCCGCCGGTCGGTGCATTCATATCCACGAAACAGGGCGGGACGGCAGCACGAATGCTGGTAATTTCGGCACTGATAACAGGCCTGGGGCTGGGATCCATGTACGGGCTCCTGGCCCTTGGCTTTCATATCACCTACGTCGTTTCCAACACGGTCAATTTCTCCCAGGGCAGTTCGATGATGCTGGGCGCCGTGCTCGGCTACACCTTCGCCATCACGCTGGGCTGGCCGATGCCGCTGGCGATCGTGGCGGCGCTGATGCTCTGCGCCGTCTTTGGCCTGTTCGTCGAACGCTTTCTGGTCCGTCCCTTCGCCGACCGCGGCTCCAACGCCTGGCTGATGGCAACGGTGGCCGGCGGCATCGTGCTCGACAACGTCGTGCTGTTCACCTTCGGCAAGGAACCGCGCAGCTTCCCGTCTTCCCTCGCCAACGAGGCGATCAGCATTTTCGGCGCTGGCGCCTATCCGCTGCAATTGATCATTCCCGTGGTCGGCATCGTCGCCGCCGCCGTGCTCAGCGTCGTGCTGCTGAAGACCAAGTACGGCAAGGCCATGTCCGCCGTGGTGCAGCGCCCCGAGGCGGCGCGCCTGATGGGCATCGACACACGCTTCGTTATCGCCGCCGCCTTCGCCATTTCGACGGTGCTCGCCGGCATCGCCGGGCTTTTGATCGCGCCCCTGTTCAACGTGTCGTCAGGCATGGGGCTGGTGTTCGGCATCAAAGCCTTCGCCACCGCCATCCTGGGCGGCATCACCAGTGCCTGGGGCGTGGTGCTGGCGGGATTGCTCTACGGCCTGGTGGAGGCCATGACCACCGCCTTCCTGGGTTCCTCCTACACCCAGATCATTGCCTTCTCGATGATAATCCTGGCGCTGTTCGCCATGCCCAACGGCCTATTGGGCAAGGCCGCCGTGAAGAAGGTCTAGCGCCATGGACGCGCTTGGCCGACTGATCTCCAGTTCCCGCGGCGCCTACGTCGCCATCGCCGTCGCCACGCTGGTCGGCATCGCGTCGTCGCTGTGGATCGAGGGCTATTTCAACTTCATTCTCGCCCTCGCGTCGATGAACATTTTGGTCGGTATCGGCCTCAACATCCTGCTTGGGCTTTCCGGCCAGGTGTCGTTCGGCCACGTTGGATTCTTCGCCATCGGCGCCTACGCGACCGGCATCCTCACCCTCAACGGGGTCGGCTTCTGGCCGGCCTTCGCGATCGCCGGGTTGGTGTCGGCGGCGATCGGATTCCTGCTGGCGCTGCCGGCGCTGCGCGTCACCGGCCCCTACCTGGCGATGATGACCATCGCCTTCGCTTTCATCATCGAGCACGGCGCCATCGAATGGCAGGCGCTGACCGGCGGCGCCAACGGATTGATGGGCTTCCCGTCGCCGACGTTCTTCGGCCATACCATGACGGAGCCGGATATCGCGCTGTTGAGCGTCGTTCTGGTGGGGCTGGCGCTGGCGTTCTACCAGCGCCTTGCCAACGGCAACTGGGGCCGCGCCATGCGTGCCGTGCGCGATAGCGAGGTCGCGGCGCAATCCATCGGCCTCAATCCGTTGGTGGTGAAGACGGCCTCCTTCGTGCTGTCAGCGCTGCTCACCGGCCTCGCCGGCGCCGTCTATGCGCCGCTGAACATGTTCATTTCGCCGAGCTCGTTCCCGTTCTTCCAGTCCATACTGTTCATCCTGGCGGTGGTGGTCGGCGGCGCCGGCACGCTCTGGGGGCCGCTGGTCGGCGCGCTGGTGGTCGTGCTGTTGCCAGAGTTTCTTTCCGGTTTCGCCGAATACCGGTTGCTGATGTTCGGCGCGCTGTTGCTGGGCGTCTTGTGGGCGGCGCCGCGCGGCATCGTCGGCACCATGGCCGGCTGGCTGCAGCGCATCGATCCGACCCCAGCGAAACCGCAAGACTTCCACCTGCGCGCCTTCCTTGGCACCGCCGATGCACCCACGGTACCGCTCAAGGTCGACACCATTGGCATCGCCTTCGGCGGCGTGCAGGCGGCGAAGAACGTCAGCTTCGTCGCCGAGCCGGGCAGGATCACCAGCGTCATCGGCCCCAACGGTGCCGGCAAGACCACCGTGCTCAACATGATCGGAGGTTTCTACGTGCCTGACGAGGGCTCGGTCAGCCTGAGCGAGCGCATCTCCGGCGCGCCGGCGCACCGCATCTCGCGCGGCGGCGTGTCGCGCACCTACCAGACGGCGCAACTGTTCGAACAGATGACTGTGCGCGACAATATCCTGATCGCGCTGCGCCAGGGGCAGTTGGGTTCGGCTCTTGAGCCGCGAAGACACGGCCGACAGCCTTGCCGTCGACGGCCTGCTCGACTTCGTCGACTACACCGGCGCGGTCAATGCCATGGCCGGCAGCCTGCCGCACGTGGACAAGCGCCTGGTCGAGATCGCCCGCGCGCTGGCGACACGGCCCAGCGTGCTTTTGCTGGACGAGCCCGCCGCCGGCCTCATGCGCGAGGACAAGGCACGGCTGGCCGAACTGCTGCGCGTCATCGCCGGCGCCGGCATCGCCGTCATCCTGGTTGAACACGACATGTCGCTGGTGATGGGAATCACCGACCATATCGTCGTGCTCGATGCCGGCAAGCCTTTGATGCAGGGAACGCCGGCGGAGGTGCAGAACGATCCCGCGTTGCTGGATGCCTATCTCGGCGGCACCGCATTCCAGAGCCGTCCGCGCACCGCGCCGTTCGAGCGCGACAAGGCGACGACACTGACGGCACACGAACTGACCGCCGGATACGGCCCCGTCGGCGTGCTTGAGGACGTGCATGTGGAGGTCTATCCCGGCGAGATGGTTGCCGTCCTGGGCGCCAACGGCGCCGGCAAGTCGACCATGCTGCGCGCCATGTCGGGCCTGCAACGCCCGATCCAGGGCTCGGTGCTGCTGAACGACGAGGAGACTGCAACCAAGCCACCGCACGAAATCGTCGCTGCCGGCATGATGCTGGTGCCGGAAGGCCGCCAGGTGTTTCCGGAACTGAGCCTGCGCGACAATATCGAGCTCGGCGCCTGGACCCGCAAGGAAGCGGTCACCGACGCGGAATTCGAGGCCCTGCTCAAACGCTTCCCCAGGCTGCGCGACCGTATCGACAGCAAGGCAGGCGTGCTTTCCGGCGGCGAGCAGCAGATGCTGGCCATTGCGCGCGGGCTGATCGCCAAACCGGACATCCTGCTTCTGGACGAGCCGTCGCTCGGCCTTGCGCCGGCGATGATCGGCGAATTGTTCGATGTCCTCGCCGACCTTCGCGACGAGGGCGTCACGGTGCTGATCGTCGACCAGATGGCGAACCTGGCGTTGGTGGTGGCGGACCGCGGCTACGTCCTGGAAAACGGCCGCGTCATCCATGAAGGCGACGCCGAAACGCTCAAGGACGACCCGGCGATCAAACAGGCCTACCTGGGCCACGCAGAGCAAGCGACAGATCCTGACCGCCTTCACAACAGCGACACCAATTGAATCGCGCACTGGTTCCCCAGCGGAACTCTAACGGCAATGGCACTTCGCGACGCCGGCAAAAGTACGCTTGCCGTGCGCACCGGAGCCTGTTGAGATTGCCGTCTCAGCGATAGGCAGACCCGATGCGTTTCTCCGTCCGTCACGAAACCATCTACCGATACACAGCGCCAGTACGGCTTGGCGATCACCTGTTGCGACTGACGCCACGGCCGGAATACATCGACCTCGACATCCATGAGTTGTTGGTTGAGCCCGCGCCGCTCGCGCGCGAGCAAGATGCGGACGGCTTCGGCAATCCGGTGACGCGGCTCGGTTTCGACGCGGAAACTCAGGAGCTCCGCATTTCCAGCCGGTTCGAGGGCAAGGCACGATCGTGGCCTGCTGCGCTGCCGAACCTGCCGCCGCTGCCCTGGGCGGATCCTTCCATGAACGAATATCTCGGCGCTGGCGAAGACTGCGCCGTCCAGGCGTTTGCGCATGCCATAGCGGATCGCGCCGGAAAACGAGCGGATCAATTCCTGACCTTGCTGACCCAAGATTTGCATGGGCGCATCGATCGTTACATTCGTCCCGACGGCGATGCCCAGGACGCCGCCAGGACGCTGGAGCTGGAAAGTGGCGCTTGCCGCGATGTCGCCGCCCTGTTCATGGCCGCCTGCCGCTCTCTCGGCCTGCCGGCGCGTTTCGTCAGTGGCTATCAGGCCTTTTCCGACGCAGCAGACGGCAAGCGTCACCTGCACGCCTGGCCGGAGGTTTGGTTGCCCGGTGACGGTTGGCGCGGCTACGACCCGACCCACGGGACCGCCATCACCGGTGGCTACGTGGCACTGGCGGCGGCGCCGAACCAGGCCGCGACCATGCCGGTGGTAGGCGGGTACTGGGGCGAAGGTGTGAGCTCCACCCTGGAATACCGCCTGCGGATCGAGGCCGGCTGACGCCGCCTCAACAGATGCGCGGTAACTGCTCGCCGGACAGCCAGTCGACCATGCGCTCGCCGCCAAAAATGGTTTCCATGCTGACGAAATGACGCGGGTCCTCGCTGACATCGCCAATAATGGCGGCGTCGCGGCCAAGCGGGTGGGCGCGCATGGCACTGAGCAGGTCGTCGGCGCGTTCAGGCGCCACGATGGCCACCAGCTTCCCCTCGTTGGCGACGAACAGGGGATCGAGGCCCAGCAACTCACAAGCGGCGGCGACCTGCGGGCGCACCGGCAGGACTGCTTCCAGGATACGAATGCCGGCCTTCGACTGCGCCGCCAGTTCGTTCAACGTCGCGGCGAGGCCGCCGCGCGTCGGATCGCGCAGGCAGCGGATCGCATTACCCGCCTCCGCCACCATGTCCGCCACCAGGCCGTGCAGCGCCGCCGAGTCGGAGACGATTTCCGTGTCGAAGCTCAGGTTCTCTCGCTTCGACATCACCGCCACCCCATGATCGCCCAGCGTGCCGCTGACCAGGACCTTGTCGCCAGGCCGCGCCTTTTCACCCGAGAGCTCGAGCCCATCCGGCACCGCGCCGACGCCGGCAGTGGTGATGAAGACACCATCTGCCATGCCTTTCTCCACCACCTTGGTATCGCCCGTCACGACGGGCACGCCGGCCTGGCGCGAGGCCCGGCCCATGCTGTCGGCGATACGCTTCAGATCAGCAAGCGGCAAGCCTTCCTCCAGGATGAAGCTCGCGGACAGATAGAGGGGCCGGGCGCCGGCCATGGCGATGTCGTTGACGGTACCGTGCACCGCGAGCGAGCCGATATCGCCGCCCGGAAAGAACAAGGGCGAGATGACGTAGGCATCGGTCGACATCACCATGCGGCCCGCGGCCACGTCGAAGGCGGCCTGGTCGTTCCCCTGGTTCAGAAGATCGTTGTCGAAGGCCTGGCGGAACAGCTCGTCGATCAACTGCCCCATGGCGCGGCCGCCCGATCCGTGCGACAGGTCCACCCGCCCCGTTTTCAGATCGAGCCGGCGTGCCGCCATGTCAGGCGCTTTTCCTTTGTCCGTCGCGGAAGCGGCCGCAGGTCCAATGCGCGGCGCAAGCGCCTTCCGACGAGACCATGCAGGACCCCATCGGGCTTTCCGGCGTACAGGCCGTCCCGAAAAGCTTGCAGTCCACCGGTTTCTTGACGCCGCGAAGGATATCGCCGCAGTCGCAGGCGGGATTGTCCGGCGCCGGAACGTAGCTCATGGCGAAACGGCGCTCGGCATCGAAGTCGGCGTAGGCCTCACGGATTTTCAGCGCACTCGCCGGGATTTCCCCGAGCCCCCGCCACTCGAAGGTGTCGCGCAACTCGAACACGTCGGCCACTTGCGCCTGGGCGAGCTCGTTACCGGTGCGAGTGACCGCGCGGATATATTGGTTCTCGACCTCGGCACGGCCCTCGTTCACCTGGCGCACCAGCATCAGGATCGACTGGATCACGTCCAGGGGCTCGAAGCCGGCGATGACGACGGGTTTTTGGTAAGTCGCGGCGAACGGCTCATAGGGCTGGGTGCCGATGACGGTGGAGACATGCGCCGGACCGACGAAACCTTCCAGCTTGACGCCGCCCTCGCCTTCGTCGGCCAGAATCGCGGCAATGGCCGCCGGGGTCAGCACGTGGTTGCAGAAGACAGAGAAGTTCCCCAGCCCCTTCGCCGCCGCCGCCTTGATCGCCAGCGCCGTCGGCGGTGTCGTGGTCTCGAAACCGATGGCGAAGAACACCACCTGGCGCTCGGGTTCCTGCTCTGCGATGCGGATGGCGTCGAGCGTCGAATAGACCATGCGGATATCGGCGCCGTCGGCCTTGGCCTTCATCAGGCTTTCGCGGCCGGACGCCGGCACCCGCATCAGGTCCGCATAGGTGCAGAGCGTCACTTCGAGGTTGCGCGCCAGGCGGATGGCGCTGTCGATCTGACCGACCGGCAGCACGCAGACCGGACAGCCGGGCCCGTGAATCATCTCCACGTTCTCGGGCAGCAGATCGAGAATGCCGTAGCGCGAGATCGCGTGGGTGTGGCCGCCGCAGAACTCCATGAAATGGTAGGTGCGCCCGCCCGACGCTTCGCGGGCGATGGCCACCGCCACCCGTTTCGCCGCGGCGCCGTCGCGGTATTCGTCCACATACTTCATGACGCCGCCTCGCCAAGCTCACCAATTTCGCGGAATAGCGCCAAAGTCTTTGCCGCTTCCGCCGGATCGATGACGGAAAGCGCGTATCCCACATGCAGGATGACATAGTCGCCAACGACGGCGTCGGGCGTGAGCGCCAGGGAAACGTCCTTCCGCACGCCATCGAGATCGACCTTGGCCATGTCGCCGCCCAAACGCTCGACGATCTTGGCCGGAATGGCGAGACACATGGTTCAGCCCTCCGCTTCGGCGGTGCGCGCCGCGATCAGCGCCTGGCCGACACTGATGGCCGGATCGCCGGCGGAGAGCACATCGGGGAAATAGGCCAGGACGCCAACATCCTGGAGCCGCCGCGCCAACTCGCGGCAAAGCACCGCGTTAAAGAAACAGCCACCGCCCAGCACCACCTTGCCGACCCCCGTCGCCTCGGCCGCCCGACCCACCCAATCGGTCAGCGCGGCCGCAAGCGTACCGTGGAACAGGTTGGCACCGGCGGCGGGATCCAACTCTGTCAGCCGGGCCAGCAGCAGCTTGGTGTCGAGAACGCCGGCATCATCGATCCGCCAGCCGTCCGCCATGACCTCGGGGGCCGCGGCAAGGGCTTCCAGTTCGATCGGTGCCTGGCCCTCGAACTCGGCGACGGGACGCAGACCGACGAGCCCGACGGCCGCATCGAACAGGCGCCCGCAACTGGAGGTCTCGGGCGAATTGACGCCGCGCGCCAGCATTTCGGCCAACATGGCGGCGTGTGGTTGCGCCGCGAAACGCTCGGCGATCTCATCGCCGCGCCCGAGCGCATAGAGCGCCGCCGCCGCCATGCGCCAGGGCTCCCGCGCCGCCCGGTCGCCACCCGGCTGCGGCAAATGTGCCAGGTGACCGAGACGCCGGTAGCCGGCGCCTTCGGCCAACAGCAGCTCGCCGCCCCAGGATTGGTTACCCGGCCCGAGCCCGAAACCATCCAGCGCAAGCGCCAGCACAGGCTCTTCCAGCCGATGCTCGGCCATCAGCGCGGCGGCGTGGGCATGGTGGTGCTGCACCGCCAGTGTCGGCAGGCGCAGAGTCTCAGCGAAACGCGTCGAATAAAATTCCGGATGCAGGTCGTGCGCGACCCTGCACGGCAACACCCCGGCCTCCGCCAGCAAGGCCTCGACGTTGGCCTCGAAGGCATCGATGGCGGCGGGACTGTCGAGATCGCCAAGCGGCGCGGATACATAGGCCTTGTCGCCGCTGATCACACAGACGGTGTTCTTGAGAAAGGCGCCGAGCGCCAAAACGTCGGGATAGACCCGCGCCAACTCCACCACCGTCGCGGCGGCGCTATCGGCCGGCAGAGCTCGGGCTTCGGCGCCGCTCATGCCACGTGGCGCCTTTCCGCCGCGCGGGCGCGGACCCAGCCGTACCAGTCCTCCATCCCCTCGCCGGTGAGTGCGCTCATGGTGAGCACCTCGATTGCCGGGTTCACCCGCCGGGCATATTCGATGCACTTTTCGACGTCGAAAGGCACGTAAGGCAACAGGTCGGATTTATTCAACACCATCAGCCTGGCGGCACGGAACATGTCGGGATACTTGAGCGGCTTGTCGTCGCCCTCGGTCACCGACAGGATCGCCACTTTCGCCGCCTCGCCGAGATCGAAGGCGGCGGGGCAGACCAGGTTGCCGACGTTCTCGATGAACAGCACGCCGCCCGGTTGCAGCGCCAGGGTATTGAGCGCCCGGCCGACCATGTCGGCGTCCAGATGGCAGCCCTTGCCGGTATTCACCTGAATTGCCGGCACGCCGGTTTCGCGGATGCGCTCGGCGTCGAGCGCGGTTTGCTGATCGCCCTCGATGACGGCGACCGGCATCTCGCGGGCCAAAACCGTCGCTGTGCGGGCCAGCAGCGTCGTCTTGCCCGACCCCGGCGACGACACCAGGTTCAGCGCCAGCGTCGCGGCGTCTTCCAGCCGTTCACGGTTGTGCAAAGCCAGGTGATTGTTCTTGGCCAGGATATCGGTCTCGATCTGGACGATGCGCGACTGGCTCATGCCCGGCACGTGGGCGCCGCCGATGCCGTGGCCAAAATGCAGATCGCCCTTGGCGTCCGTGTGATGGGCATGGTGGTCGTGATCATGATGATGATGGTGGTGATCATGCCCGTGCCCGCGATCATGTCCGTGATCATGTCCCCCGCCAGGTTTGGCGTTCGGATCGCCGCAGCCGCATACCGTACACATGTCAGTCGACCTCCAGTTCACGAACCCGCATTTCGTCGCCTTCCGTCACCCGCAGCCGATGGCCGCCGCATTCGGGACAGGGCTCGGCCAGGCCAGAGACCGGCACGGACTTGGCGCAGGTCTCACACCAGGCCTTTCCGGGCGTGCAATCGATCTCGAGCGCCGCGCCCTCCGCAATTGTACCCCTGACCACCGCTTCAAAACAGAACCGTATCGCATCGGGCGCCGCGTGCGATAGCTGGCCGATCTCCAGCCGCACCGTTTTCACCCGCTGAAACCCCTGGGCCTCGGCCTGGTCTTCCAGAATCCGCAGAATACTCTCGGCAAGTGACATTTCATGCATCGGGCACCCCCGTGCCGCGCGGACCGCAAGACGGAAACACCGCCGTTGCCTTTTTCCATCGCTTTTGGAGAATACTGAAGAATGGGCAATCCGAAAACAGGGTGGGACGGCGGATGATCATTTGCTGCGGCGAAGCACTGATCGACATGCTGCCGCGCCAGGGGCCTGACGGCGAAGACGTCTACCTACCGGTGCCGGGCGGCGCGCTGTTCAATACCGCCGTGGCGCTCGGCCGGCTGGGCGAGGCGGTACAGTTCTTCTCCGGCCTTTCCACCGATCTCTTCGGTGAGCGATTGGCGGCGCACTTGCAGGCGTCGGGCGTCGGCACCGGGCTCTGCCATCGCAACGACCGGCCGACGACGCTCGCCTTCGTCAACTTCGTTGACGGCAATGCGCGCTATACCTTCTACGACGAGAAATCCGCCGGGCGCATGCTGGAGACGGGCGACCTGCCCGCCCTGCCGCCCGAGACGACGGCCCTGCAATTCGGCGCCATCAGCCTGATCCCGGAGCCCTGCGGCTCGGCCTTCGAGGAACTGATGCGCCGCCACCACGCGGACAGCGTAATCGCCTTCGACCCCAATATCCGCGCCGGTTTTGTCGATGACGAAACGGCCTACCGGGCGCGGCTCGGGCGAATGACCGCCATGAGCGACATCATCAAGGTCTCCACCGAAGACCTGGAATGGCTGGCGCCGGGCCGGGAATTCGAGGACGTCGCACGCTACTGGATGGTCGCCGGGGTCAAGGTCGCGGTCCTGACGCAGGGCGGTGACGGGGCGCGCGCGATCACGGAAGCCATGGATGTCACGGTCGCCGCCCGCCCGGCCCGGGTGGTCGATACGGTGGGCGCCGGCGACAGTTTCAACGCGGGCTTCCTGGCGGGGCTCAGGCGGCAGAATATGCTCTCGAAGCAGGCACTCGGCGCGCTGACGGAAGAAACACTCGCCCGGGCGCTCCGGTTCGCCGCCGATGTTGCCGCCTGCACGACGGAAAAGGCCGGCGCCGATCCGCCGTGGCTGGAACAGGTGGTATCCGAGGGAGCAGACTGAATCCGGGGCTCAGTGAGCCGTTTCACCCATGTTGCCGCGCAGGAAGCGGCGGCGCTGGCGCAGCGGATTGTCGCCGGAGGCGCTGTGCCAGGTGCAGCGGTTGTCCCACACCAGCGTATCGCCCATGCGCCATTGGTGGCGCGCCTGGTAGCGCGGCTGTCCGCACCAGGCATAGACCTCGTCCAGAAGCTCCACGGCCTCGCCGTCGTCCATGCCGAGGATGCCGACGGTGTGGATGGGATTGACGAAAATCGACTCACGTCCGGTATCCGGATGGCGCCGGACGGCGGGATGATAGATCAGCGGCTTGTCGCGGTCGGCGGGATCGAGGCGGTTCTGCACGTCGGCGCTGCGGCCGCCGAAACGAAAGGTGCCGCGCCGGTCCCGTAGCCGCGATTTCAGCGCCTCCGGCATTTCCGCCCAGGCCATGACCATGTTGGCGAACAACGTGTCGCCGCCTTCGTCCGGGATTTCCAACGGGTGCAGCATGGTCGCCCGCGCCGGGACGTCCAGGTAGCACATGTCCGAATGCCAACCGAGGCCCCGGCGCGATTCGAAGGCATCGACCTCGCCGTCGGCATTGAGATTGGTCATGACGATCAACTCGTCGATTTCCGGGTGGCGGTATTTCTTGGTCACGTGAACCAAAGGCAGGCCGAAGACGCGCTCGAACTCGACCATCTGGCGGGGCGTCAGGGGACGGTCGCGGAACACCAGGACATGATGCTCCAAGAACGCCGAATAGATCGCGTCCCGGGTCTCCGCGTCAAGCGGACCTGAGATATCTACGCCGCGAACCTCGGCGTAGAGCGGATCCGCCAATTTGATGATTTCCATCCCCATGGCCGGCACTATAGACCAGCGGCAGCGCTCAGGCGAACGTTTCCGCCAATCCCCGGAGCGCCGGCTGATCCTCGGTGATGACGAAGGTCGGCACGGCCGCCAGGTAATCGGAAAACCGGCCCTTTTGTTCGAACCGTGCGCGGAAACCGGAGCGGTCGAATGCCGGACCCAGCTTGCCGACGATGCCGCCGGCGATATAGACCCCACCCCGCGCGCCCAGCGACAAGGCCAGGTCCGCCGCCACCGTTCCCAACAGCCGGCAGAACATTTCAACTGTCCGACCGGAAGCGGAGGCGGGATCGGCCAAGGCGGCGGCGGTGATCGCGTCCGGCGTCGGCGAGCCCGCATCGTGTCCGGCGATTTGGCTCATCGCCTGATGCAGGTTAACCAGGCCGGGACCCGACAACGTCCGTTCCGCCGACACGTGGCCGAAGCGCTGGCGCAGCACCTTGATGACCTCGGCCTCTTCGTCGTCCATCGCCGGCAAGGTCGCATGGCCGCCTTCGGTCGAGAGCGCGGTGTCGCCGGCTTCCGTCCGGATCAAACCGGTGACACCCAGCCCGGTCCCCGGGCCGATGATCCCGATGGGCGCATCGGCCACCGCCGTGCCGCCGCCGACTTGGCGCAGATCGCCTGCGCCCAGGTGCGGCACCGCGAGAGCGATGGCGGCGAAATCATTGATCACGTCAAGGCGTTCGAACGCCAGATCGCGCTGCAGCCCGGTGATGGAGAACCACCAATCGAGGTTGGTCAGACGCACCTCGTCGCCCATGACCGAGCAGGCGACGGCAATGGCGCCACGTTTCGGCCGCACCGCGGCGGAAAGGCTTCCCAGGTATGTACCGACGGCCGAGGCCAAACTCGGAAAATCAGCGCAACGATGGACCGCCACGTCGGCAATCCCCGCACCCCGCCGGGCTACGGCAAGACGCAGGTTGGTGCCGCCGAGGTCGGCGATCAGGACGGGTTGCGGCTCGCTCAGGGGCACATCCACCAACTGTTTCCGGGCGGTTGCCGGGCAGGCGCGCCCGGTTGCTTCCGTCAGTCTAGGCCTTGCCCTTGTAGATGTCGACGATACGCCCCAACAGGTCGAGGGCGTCTTCCTTCGGCCGCTGGAACGAGTTGCGGCCGACGATGGAACCGCTGCCGCCGCCGTCGCGGATCTGGCGGATTTCGTCCAGAAGTCCGTCTGTATTCTTGGCCGCACCGCCGGAAAATACCACCAAGCGGCGGCCGTTGAACGACGACTGCACGACGTGGCGGATGCGTTCAGAAAGCGTGCCGATGGGAATCCCCTCGGCCTCGTAGACCTTCTTCGCGGCCGGCAGTTCCAGGTGCGCCGTCGGCGGCTTCACCTTGATGATATGGGCGCCCAGTTGCGCCGCCAGGTGCGCGGCGTAGGCGACAATGTCGACGGCGGTTTCGCCTTCCTTCGACAGACTCCCGCCGCGCGGGTAGGACCAGATCACCACCGCCAGGCCGACGGCCTTGGCCTCTTCCGCCATCTCGCGGATTTGCTCCATCATCTCATAGGCGGCGTCGGAGCCCGGATAGATGGTGAAGCCGATGGCCGAGCAGCCGAGCCGGAGCGCGTCATCGACCGAGCCGGTGTGCGCCTGGGTGGGGTCGTCCTCGGCGCGGCTCAAGGAATTGGCGCTGTTGACCTTGAGGATCGTCGGCACGGCGCCGGCGAAGCTATCGGCGCCGGCCTCCAGCATGCCGAGCGGCGCGGCGAAGGCGCTCATGCCGGCATCGACGGCGAGTTGGTAGTGGTAGTGAGGGTCATAGCCCGGCGGGTTGGGCGCGTGGCTCCGGGCCGGACCGTGCTCGTTGCCCTGGTCGACCGGCAGGATCAGCAGATGGCCGGTGCCGGCCAGCTTGCCGTGCATCAGCATCCGCGCCAGGTTGGCCTTGGTGCCGGGCGTCTGGCCTTCGTAGTAGGACAGGATTTTCTTTACGCGTTGGGTGATTTTCATGGCTCGCCTCCACTTTCAAACCGCGTGAAGTCCAAAGGAATTGGAGCCATTCTAACACGGTTGCGATTTCACTTCCGTTGCAACCTGGGAAAAGCACCCATGCGCCAATCGGCGGATCGAGGGGGCGGTCAGACAACCAGGGTACGGCGGACTGCGTCCCGCCATTTGGCGTAGCGGCGATCACGCTCGCCCTCGGCAACGACAGGTTCGAACCGCCGCTCAAGCGCCCATTGGCCGGCGAATTCATCCAAGCCGGGATAGAGACTGCTTTTGAGCCCCGCCAGATAGGCGGCACCCAGCGCCGTGGTTTCCTGCACCATGGGGCGATCGACGGGCGCACCCAGGATGTCGGCCAGGTATTGCATGGTCAGGTCCGACGCGGTCATGCCGCCATCGACCCGTAGCACCGTCTCCGATCCCGTCGCCGCCCAATCGCGCTGCATGGCCTCAAGCAGGTCGCGGGTCTGGAAGCCGACGCTTTCCAGCGCCGCGCGGGCGAACTCCGCCGGGCCGGTATCGCGGGTGACGCCGAAGATGGCGCCGCGCGCGTCCGGGTCCCAGTGTGGCGCGCCGAGGCCGACGAAAGCCGGCACCAGAAAGACATCCTGGTCCGGATTGGCATGGACGGCGATCTCGCCAGATTGCGCGGCGCTGTCGATGATCTTCAAGCCGTCGCGCAGCCACTGCACGGCGGCACCGGCGATAAAGATGGAACCTTCCAGCGCATAGGTCGGGCGGCCATCCAACTGATAGGCGATGGTGGTCAGCAGCCGGTTGGCGGACGGCACCGGCTCGGCGCCGGTATTCAGCACCGCGAAGCATCCGGTGCCGTAGGTGGATTTCATCATGCCGGGCCGGAAGCAGGCCTGGCCGACCGTCGCCGCCTGCTGGTCGCCGGCGATGCCACGAATGGCGATGGCGCCGCCGAGCAATGCGGGCTCGGTCTCGCCGTAGTTGCCGGCGCTGTCGCCGACATCGGGCAGCAGCGCGCGCGGTACGCGGAACAGGTCGAGCAATTCGTCCGACCAGGCGCCCTCGTGGATATCATAGAGCAGCGTGCGGCTGGCGTTGGTGGCGTCGGTGCCGTGCACCCGCCCACCCGTCAGCCGCCAGAGCAGGAAGGTATCGATGGTGCCGAACGCCAGCCGCCCTGCCTCCGCCGCCTGGCGCGCGCCTTCGACGTTGTCGAGCAGCCAGGCGATCTTGGTGGCCGAGAAATAGGGATCGAGCAAAAGCCCCGTCAGCCGGCTGACCCGCGCCTCAAGGCCGGCCTGTTTCATGTCTGCGATCACGCTAGCGGTGCGGCGGTCCTGCCAGACGATGGCATTGTGGATCGGCCGGCCGGTCTCGCGGTCCCAGACGACGACGGTCTCGCGCTGGTTGGTGATGCCGATGGCGGCAATGTCGGCGGCCACGAGCCCGGCCTCGGCCAGGGCTTGGCGGCAGGTCTTGAGCGTCGTTTGCCAGATCTCTTCGGGGTCGTGCTCGACCCAACCAGAGCGGGGAAAATGCTGGGTGAACTCCTGCTGGGCGACGGAGACGACGGCGCGCTCTTCGTCAAACACCATGGCGCGCGACGACGTGGTCCCCTGGTCGATGGCAAGGATATGTCCTGACACCGCGTGCCTCCCTCTAGTCACCCCCGCGGAACCTAGCACAGCTTGCGGCGCCGAGTCAGACCTGCGCGACACCCCGGTCGCGCACGCTCTCCATCGAAACGTAGGTCGAGGTCGAGGCCACATGCGGCAGACAGGTGATGCCCTCGCTGAGTACACGGCGGTACTCGCCGATATCCTCGGTGCGAACCTTGACCAGATAGTCGAAACCGCCGGCGATCATGTGGCACTCCTCCACCTCCGGGATGCCACGCACCGCGGCATTGAAGGCTTTCAACGCCGGCTCGCGGGTATCCGAAAGCCGCACCTCGACGAAGGCCACATGATCAAGGCCGAGGCGCCGCCCGGATAGCTCCGCCCGGTAGCCGGTGATTACGCCCTCGTCCTCCAGGCGCTTCACCCGCGCCGTGACCGGCGTCTTCGACAAGTTTACCCGGCGCCCGAGCTCGATCATCGAGATCCGCGCATTGCGTATCAGTTCGTTGAGAATGGCCCGGTCGATCCTGTCGAGTTTGAGGGGAACGCTTTCGCTCATGCCATAATTCCCGTTCTTTTAATCATAATTAGGAAGATCGTCTATTAATTCACGATCAACAGACAAAGTGAATAGCAGCTTTCACGTACCATGGCCGGGTACTTCGGCAAGGATGCACCCCCATGATCGACCTCGACCCGCGATGGGACGCCAACAAACGGCAAGCGGAACCAGCGCTGCTGGACCGGTTGACGGCTGAAGCGGCACTCGACACCGACGACCGCCGGCGCATCGTCTCCCATGCCGCATCGCTGGTGGAGCGCATCCGCCATAAGTCACGGCCCAGTCTGATGGACGTGTTCTTGGCGGAATACGGCCTTTCCACCGACGAGGGCGTGGCGCTGATGTGTCTGGCGGAAGCGCTGTTGCGTGTCCCGGACGCGGCTACCATCGACGCACTGATCGAGGACAAGATCGCGCCTTCGGATTGGAGCCGCCACGCCGGCCACTCGTCGTCGCCGCTGGTCAACGCCTCGACCTGGGGCCTGATGCTCACCGGCAAGGTGCTGGAGGAAAGCGACCCGGGCATCGCCGGCACGCTGCGGGCGATGATCAAACGGTTGGGCGAGCCGGTGATCCGCACCGCCGTCGGCCAGGCGATGCGCGAAATGGGCCGCCAGTTCGTGCTCGGCGAGACCATCGGCGCGGCGATGAAGCGCGCCAGCGCCAAGGAGGAGCAGGGTTTCACCTATTCCTATGACATGCTGGGCGAGGCGGCGATGACCGCCGCCGACGCCAAGCGCTACAAACTGGCCTATGCAAACGCCATCGCCGCCATCGCGGCCGCCTGCTCAGGCCCCGATATCGGCGCCAATCCGGGTATCTCGGTCAAGCTCTCGGCGCTGCATCCACGCTACGAAGTGGCCAAGGCCGGGCGCGTCATGGCGGAACTGGTGCCGGCGCTGGCGGACCTGGCGCGTCAGGCCGCGGCGGCAGGCATGGGCCTCAACATCGACGCCGAGGAGGCCGACCGGCTGGGGTTGTCTCTGGCGGTGATAGAGCGCGTGTTGGCCGATCCGGCCTTGGCCGGCTGGGACGGTTTCGGCGTCGTCGTCCAGGCCTACGGCCGGCGCGCCGGCGACGTCATCGACGGGCTCCATGAAATGGCCGAACGCCACGGCCGGCGGCTGATGGTGCGGCTGGTCAAGGGCGCCTATTGGGACACCGAGATCAAGCGCGCCCAGGTCGAGGGCCTGGACGATTTTCCGGTATTCACCCGCAAAGCGGCCTCCGACGTGAGCTATCTCGCGAACGCCCGAAAACTGCTGGGCATGACCGACCGCCTCTATCCACAGTTCGCCACGCACAACGCGCATTCGGTCGCGGCCATCCTGGAGATGGCCAAGGGGATCGATAGCAGCGCCTTCGAGTTCCAGCGCCTGCACGGCATGGGCGCGGCGCTGCACGACATGGTGCATGCGGAACAGGGAACGCGCTGCCGCATCTATGCGCCGGTGGGCGCGCACCGTGACCTGCTGGCCTATCTGGTGCGACGGCTTCTGGAGAACGGCGCCAATTCCTCCTTCGTCAACCAGATCGTCGATGAGAGCGTGCCGGCGGAGGACGTGGCCGCCTGCCCGTTCGAAACGCTGGCGCAAGCGCCCGGCGACGGTGAGCCGAAGCTCCGGACCGGGCCCGAACTGTTCCAGCCGGCGCGCGCCAATTCCGTCGGCTTCGATCTCGCCGATGTGACGGTATTGCACCGGATCGATGCGGCGCGCCGCCCAGCCGCACTCTGGCAAGTGAAGCCGATCCTGGCCGGCCCGGTCGAGGGCGCCGCACCCGAACAGGCCCATAACCCGGCCACCGGCACCATCATTGGCACGGTCGTCCCGGCCAGTGCCGCCGATATCGAAACCGCGCTCGCCGCCGCGCGGCCCTGGGACGCGCCCGCCGCCGAGCGTGCCGCCGCCCTTCGCCGCGCCGCCGAGCTCTATGAGGAGAACCATGGCGAGTTGTTCGCGCTGCTCGCGACGGAAGCCGGCAAGACACTCCGCGACGCGGTGGCGGAACTTCGCGAAGCGGTGGATTTCCTGCACTACTACGCCGCCGAAGCGGAGGGTTTGGAGGATGGGCCGCTCGGCGCCTTCACCTGCATCAGCCCGTGGAACTTCCCGCTCGCCATCTTCACCGGCCAGATCGCCGCGGCGTTGGCGGCGGGGAGTGGCGTCCTGGCCAAACCGGCGGAGACCACGCCGGCCATCGCCCAGTGGGGCGTGCGGCTGCTGCACCGAGCCGGTGTGCCCACGAGCGCCCTGCAACTGCTGCCCGGCGACGGGCGCAGCGTCGGCCGGGCGCTGACTTCCGATCCGCGTGTCCAGGGCGTCGCCTTCACCGGCTCCACCGCGACGGCGCGCGCCATCCAGCGCGCCATGGCCGAGAACCTGGCGCCGGGCGCACCCCTGATCGCCGAGACCGGCGGGCTCAACGCCATGATCGTCGACAGCACGGCGCTGCCCGAACAGGCGGTGCGCGACATCGTCGCCTCGGCGTTCCAATCGGCCGGGCAGCGCTGTTCGGCGCTCCGCTGTCTTTATATACAAGAAGACATCGCACCCTTGATCCGGGACATGCTGATCGGCGCCATGGATGAATTGGAACTGGGCGATCCCTGGCAACTTGCCACCGACCTGGGCCCAGTGATTACCGCCGCCGCCAGGGACGACATGGCCGCCTATGTCGAACAGGCGGAACAAGAAGGGCGGCTGATCCACCGCCTGGCCGTTCCCGCGGGCGGACATTTCGTTGCGCCGGCGCTGATCTCGGTTGCCGGGATTGAAGAGCTCGAGCGCGAGATCTTCGGCCCGGTGCTGCATTTCGCCACCTTCACGTCGGACGAGATCGATGACGTCATCGACGCCGTCAATGCCACCGGCTACGGCCTCACCTTCGGACTGCATACCCGCATCGACGAACGCGTGCAGACCATCGCCGACGCCGTCCATGCCGGCAACATCTACGCCAACCGCAATCAGATCGGCGCCGTCGTCGGCTCGCAGCCCTTCGGCGGCGAGGGACTGTCCGGCACCGGACCGAAAGCCGGCGGCCCGCACTATCTGGCGCGGTTCACCCGGCGACCGGCACCCAGCACCGATGCGGCGCCCGCCGGCGCCGCCAACACCACCGCCATCATCGCCGCCCTGAATGCGGGGGCCGCCGACCCGGTTCGACCGTCGACACGGCTGTTGCCCGGCCCCACGGGCGAGCTCAACCGCCTGGGCTCCGTGCCGCGCGCGCCGATCCTGTGCCTCGGCCCCGGATCTGACGTCGCCGTCGCCCAAGCGGACCTGATCGAAGGACTGGGCGGGCGCGCGGTTGCGGTGGAGGGTGCGCTGGCGCCCGAGGCCTTGGCGGATTTACCGGCGTTCGGCGGCCTGATCTGGTGGGGCGATGCGGAGAGCGCTCGGGCCTATGCACTGGCACTGGCGGCATTGGACGGGCCGATCACCCCTTTGATCACCGGCGCGCCGGACAGCGCGCACGCGGTGCTGGAACGGCATCTCTGCGTCGACACCACCGCCGCCGGCGGCAACGCCAGCCTGCTGGCCGGCAAATAGCCGAACCCTAGCCGGCGGCGAGTTCCGCCTTGTGCGCCTCGACCATCTCGGCCATGGAATTGAACACCACGCCGTAGCTCGGCATGTCGCCCGGGTTCATGGTGGCGCCGAAGCCCTGCTTGTCGTGGCGGCGGTAAATCCAGCAGTTGTCGATGCCGAATTCGTTCGCCGGACCGTGATCGTGAAACATGCTTTCCGCCGTGTGCAGAATTTCATGCTTCTCGACGCCCATGCGCGCCATGTTCTCGAGCATGTATTCGAAATTACGCGGGCTCGGCTTGTAGGACCCGATGTCCTCGGCGGTATAGGCGGCGTCGAAGGTCACCTGCAGCTTGGCGTTGCTATGGGCGAAGCTGACGTTGTCGCAGTTGGTCAGCACCACCAGCTTGTAGTGCTGCTTCAGGTACTGAAGCGCCTCAGCACTGTCGGGGAAAGCCGGCCAATGCTCGACGGAACCGCCGTAGGTCAGGCATTCCTCCCAACTCGCGGGCACGCCCCATTCCTCCGCCAGGCGTTTGTAAACCACGGCGAGCAATTGGCTGTAGATCTTGGCCGGGGTCTGGCGCTGGGTCGAGGATTCGAAATGCGCGTGGGCTTCGAGGATTTCGTCGCGCGACAGTGAACGGCTGACCCGATCGGTCAGCGGCTTCAAGCCCGCGACCATGCCGCTCTCCCAATCGATCAGGGTGCCGTAGACGTCGAAGGTCAGGGCTTTGTAGTTGGAAATCTTCATTTGTCGGGTCTCCCTTCTTGCTCTCGCGGGCGCAGTCTACAGGTCTTGGCCGAAATGTGGATTCTGAATCCGACCTTTCAAGGTCATCCCCTGCCGGGACGCCAGCCGGCGGCCAATCGGATGCCGGCGGTGGCCAGGAAAATACCCGCCCAGGCGTAGAGGCTCGGCCATTCGCCCAGCACCGGAATGGCCAGAAGCGCCGCGCCGGCCGGGACCATCGCCATCATCGCCGCCGTCGGCGTGGTGCCGATGGTGCGGATGGCGTTGGTGAACAGCAATACACCGACGAGGCTCGGCAACACGCCCTGATAGCCGGCCTGTAGCAGGATTTCCGGCCAAGGCGCGCGATCCAGCGCCTTCGGCAGAAAGGCCAAGTAGACCGGCGCGAACCAGGCCAAGTTGATGGTCGGGATCGACACCATCGCCTGCATGCCGGTCAGGCCCCAGGTCTTGGTGGCGATCAGGTTGATGGCGACCAGCAGTCCACCGCCCGCGAACATCAGATGCCCGATCCATGAATCGGGCCCGGCGCCGACCGTATCGCGGTCCCAGCCGATCAGGCTGCAGCCGACGAGGATGACGGCGATGCCGAAGATGCGCCAGCGATCGGGCCGGTCCTTCATCCAGATCCAGCCGATGATGGCGGCGAAGATCGGCAATGTGCCGTTGGTAACGACCGCGGCATGCGCCGCCGGCGCGAACTGCAGGCCGCCGAAAGCCAGCATCATGAACGGCACGCCCTGGCCGAACGAAATCAGAATGATCTGCCACAGGCGCATGTGACGCGGCCAGTAGCGCCAGATGAACGGCGACACGGCGACGATGGCCACCGCGAAACGCAGCGCCATCATGTCATAGATGGTCAGCGTCTGGATCACGCCGAGACGCGACACCACCAGCCAGCCCGACCAGATGCAGACGACACCGGCCGCTGACAGCCATCCGCCCAGGAGGCTGGAACCGGTCGGTTTGTCGTTCATTTCCTGGACTTTCGTGGCTGGGAACGGGGCGGCATCGGTTCGGCTGTTGACTCGGGTTTCCAATGGTTTCTATAGTATCGTATACGGGTAGTATACAAAATTCACATCGCGCCGGCCCACCCGTCCGGCAAACGACAAGGAGACTGACGCGCCATGACTTGGCAGATCGGCGTCGACGTGGGCGGAACTTTCACCGACTTCTTCGCGCTCAACACGGCGGACGGCACGGAATTCGTCCACAAGACATCCTCGACGCCGGCAAACCCGGCGGAAGCCATTCTGACGGGCCTCGACGCCCTTTGCAGCCAAAATGACATTCCCATGGCGGAAATCACCCGGCTGTCGCATGGCACCACGGTCGGCACCAACGCCCTGATCCAGCGCCAGGGCAAGCCGGTGGCCGTCGTCACCACGGAAGGCTTCCGCGATCTCCTGGAGATCGGCCGCCAGATCCGCCCCAAGATGTTCGATCTGCAGACCGACCATCCGGCGCCGCTGGCGCCGCGTCACCACCGATTCGAGATTCGCGAGCGCATCGGCGCCCAGGGCCAAATCCTGACGCCCCTCGACGATGCCGCCATCGCCGCCGTGGTGGAAAAGATCAAGGCCGAGAACATCGGCGCCGTCGCGGTCTGCCTGTTGTTCGCCTTCATCAACCCCGAGCACGAGCGGCGCATCGGCGATGCCATCCGCTCGGCGCTGCCGAATGTTTTCGTGTCGCTGTCGTCGGAGGTGCAACCGGAGTTCCGCGAGTACGAGCGTTTTTCGACGACGCTCCTTAACACCTACCTGCAGCCGATCCTCAGCGACTACATGTCGCACCTGGAGAAGCAACTGGCGACGATGATCCCCAACGCCGCCGTCGGCATCAACCAGTCCAGCGGCGGCCTGATGTCGGTGGAGCGCGCCCGCGACTTCCCGATCCGCACGGCGCTCTCGGGCCCGGCCGCCGGCGCCGTCGGCGCCGTGCATGTGGCGCGCCTGTCGGACCGGCCCAACGTCATCACCCTCGACATGGGCGGCACCAGCGCCGACGTCTGCCTGATCCGCGATCACCAGACCGATCTCAGCTTCAACCGCGACGTGGCCGGTTTCCCGGTGCGCCTGCCGATGGTCGACATCAACACCGTTGGCGCCGGCGGCGGCTCGGTTGCCTGGTTCGACCTGGACGGTCTTCTGAAGGTCGGCCCGAAGAGTGCCGGCGCCCATCCGGGTCCGGCCTGCTACGGGCTCGGCGGCACGGAACCGACGGTCACCGACGCCAACATGCTGCTCGGCCGACTGTCGCCGGACGGGCTGCTCGGCGGCACCATGCCGGTCGACATGGACGCGGCGCGCGCCTCCGTGGCGCCGATGGCCGAACGCATGGGGCTGACGGTCGAGAAAACGGCGCACGGCATCCTGCAGATCGTCGCCGCCAACATGGTACGCGCCATCCGAGCCATCTCGGTGGAGCGTGGCCACGATCCGCGCGACTTCACCATGATGCCGTTCGGCGGCGCCGGCGCGCTGCACGCTGTCGACGTGGCCCGGGCGCTCGACATGCGCGAGATCCTGGTGCCGCAGATGCCCGGCATTCTCTGCGCCCAGGGCCTCGTCGTCTCCGACCAGAAGGAGGACTTCGTCCGCTCCCGGCGCACCCTGATCGCGCCGGAGAACGAAAGCGACATGGCGGCGACGGTCGCTGAGCTCGACGTCGACGGCCAGGCCTGGTTCGAAACGGAAAACGTGCCGCAGGCGCGGCGCCAGCTGCAACTGAACCTGGACATGCGCTACGTCGGCCAGAATTTCGAGCTCAACGTCGCCATCGACAGCGACCAGCCGGACCAGATCGCGCTGCCCGGCATCGACGAGTTGAAGGCGCTGTTCGCCGCCGCGCACGAGATGAACTACGGCTTCTCCAACCCCTATGATCCGGTGGAGGTGGTCAACTTCCGCCTGACCGCGCGCTCGCGCCACGAGATACCGCCGCCGCCACACACCGATGCCAAGCCCGGCCTCGACCCGCAACCGACGGGATCGCGGCAGATTTGGTTCGACGGCGAATCGCCTGTCGACACACCCATCTACGACCGTGCGCAATTGCTGCCCGGTCACGTCATCAAGGGCCCGGCCGTGGTCGACCAATTGGACGCGACGACCCTCGTATTTCCCGGCGACACCGCAAGCGTCGATGCCGCCCTCAACCTGTTCATTGAGGTGGCGCTATGACCCAGCCAAAATCCAACAGCCTCGATCCGATCACGCTGGAGCTGATTTTCAACGCGCTTCGGTCGGTCACCGACGAGACCTTCATCGCGCTGATGAAGAGCAGCTATTCCACCAACATCAAGGAACGGCACGACCATTCCACCGCCATCGTCGATCCCAAGGGACGCCTGGTGATGCAGGCGGAACATTCGCTGCCGATCCACATCGCGTCGATGACCGGCCTGATGAACACCGTGCTGTCGAAGGTCGATTTCTCGACCCTACGGGAAGGCGATATATTCGTCGCCAACGATCCGCACACGGCCGGCGGCACCCATCTTCCCGACATCAACATGGCGATGCCGATCTTCGCCGGCGGCGAATTGATGGGCTTCATCTGCAACATCGCCCACCACGCCGACGTGGGCGGCATGGTGCCGGGCTCCATGGCCGGCGGCATGTCGGAAATCTACCAGGAAGGCCTTCGAATTCCCCTGGTGCGGCTGTTCCGCGCCGGTGAGTTGCAGGAAGACCTGTTTGAGTTGATGCTCCTGAACGTGCGGCTGCCGGAAGAACGCCGCGGCGACTACTTCGCCCAGGTGGCGGCCTGCCGGCTCGGCAGCCGGCGCTTGAAGGAAATCGCCGAACGCTATTCGCCGAACCTTCTGATCTCCGCCTTCGATGAGATCATCGGCCGCACCGAACGGCGCATGCGGGAAGCCATCTCGGAAATCCCGGACGGCACCTATTCCTTCGAGGACGTCATGGACGACGACGGCCTCGGCACCCAGGACATCGCCATCAAGGTGAAGATCGACGTTGCCGGCGACCAGATCCGTTTCGACTTCACCGGCTCGGCGCCGCAGGTACGCGGCAACATCAACGTTACCACCAACGCCACCCAGGCCGGCGCCTGCTATACGCTAAAGGCGCTGCTCGATCCCGAGGTGCCGAACAACCAGGGCGTTCTCGATGTCTGTGAACTGATTACCGAACCCGGCACAGTGGTCGATTGCGTGTTTCCGGCACCGGTGGCGGCGCGCGCCCATACCTGCCAGCGCATCGTCGACGTGATCATCGGCGCGCTTGCCGACGCCATGCCCGACAAGGTGGTCGGTGCGGCCAACGGCGCCAACACGACGGCGGTTTTCTCCGGCAAGGACCCGAACACCGGGCAGGGTTACGTCTATCTGGAAACGCTCGGCGGCGGCTTCGGCGGCCGTGCCACCAAGGACGGCAAGGACGGCGTGCAGGTACATATCACCAACACCTCCAACCTGCCGGTGGAAGCCATCGAGATGGAATATCCGCTGTTGGTCGAGAGCTACGGCTTGGTCCAGGATTCAGGCGGCGCCGGCACCTACCGGGGCGGGCTCGGGCTCCGGCGCGTCATCCGCCCGGTCGGCCACACCTGCATCTTCAACGGCGCCGGCGAACGCTTCCGCACCGTGCCCTGGGGCGTGTTCGGCGGCACCGACGGACTGCCCGGACAATTCGTCCACGTGGATGCCGACGGCAAGGAAACGGTACTCGACATCAAACCGTCCGGCATCGACGTGACGCCGGCGGAAAGTGTGGTCATCCAGACGCCCGGCGCCGGAGGCTACGGCCCGCCGGACAACCGTTCGGCGGAACTCTTGGCGGAAGACCGCCAGAGCGGGAAATTTTCGACCGCCTACCTCGATCAACATTACGGAAAGGAGGAATGACAATTGACGAGCCTCGTCCAGCTATGCCTAGAATGCTGACGGCGTTGGTAAAAATACGACTTTTGTCGAAAACGATGTCATCGACGCCCGCCTGTTAAGTTGAGAGCGGGCGATCGGACAGATAAATCCAGGAGGGTTAAGGATTATGAATTCTTTCGTTACCAAACTTGTGGCCGCCGGCGCGGTGGCCGCGCTCAGCGTCGGCACTGCCGCCGCTGCCGACATGAAATGGGATCTCGCCAACGAATACCAGGCGTCCTCGATCTTCGGTGAAGGCGACAAGTATTTCGCCGACAAACTGAAGGAGCTTTCCGGCGGCAAAATCGAAATCACGCTGCACCTCGGCGGCGCGCTCGGCTACAAGTCCAAGGATCACTTCGACGCGGTGGGCGATGGCGCCATTCAGTTGGCCGACAGCTACACCGGCGCCTGGCAGGGCTTCGACCCGATCTTCACCATGCCGGCGCTGCCGTTCCTGGCCGCCAACGTGGAACAGGCCTACGCCCTCTACAAGGTGGCGAAGCCCTATTACGAAGAAGTTTTCGCCAAGAATAACCAGAAGCTGCTCTACGCCAGCGCCTGGCCGCCGTCGGGCATGTGGGGCAAGAAGCCGCTCGACAGCCTCGATGCGATCAAGAATCTTCGTATCCGTTCCTACGATCCGAACGGCACCAAGACCCTCAAGGCCGCCGGCGCCGCGCCGATCCAGCTCTCCTGGGCGGACGTTGTCCCGCAGCTCTCCACCGGCGGAATCGACGCCGTGCTGACGTCCGCCGAAGGCGGCGTCAACGCCAAGTTCTGGGAGCACCTGAGCCACTTCACGGAAATCAACTACGCGCTGCCGCTCTCCATGGTGCACATGAACAAGGACACCTATGACGGGCTGTCGGCGGACATGAAGAAGGCCGTGGACGAAGCCGCCGCGGCGACCGAGAAAAACAACTGGGACGGCCTCGCCAACCGCCGCTCCAACAACTACAAGACCATGCGTTCCAACGGCATGACCGTGGTGACCGGCGTTTCCAGCGACTACCTCGCCGCCCTCGGCAAGGCCGGCGAAGGCGCCCTCAGCGATTGGCTGGAGAAGATGGGCGACCGTGGCAAGAAGATCATGGCCGAATACAACAAGGCCATCGGCAAGTAAGCCGCACTGATCGAGGATCGGGCGCCGCTTTCATTGGCGGCGCCCGGCTTCCCCATGAAATTATTCCAAGATATCGTCTTCAGGTTGTCCAAACTCGCGGCCTATCTTTCGGCTGCGATCCTGATCTTCATGGTCTGCCACATCCTGGTGGAGATCGTGCTCCGCAGCTTCTTCGATTCGTCGACCTTCGTGCTCGACGAGTTCGTCGGTTACGGCGTCGCCGCCATGACCTTCCTGGCGCTCGGCTACTCGCTCGAGGAAGGCGCGCTGATCCGCGTCAATATCCTGCTGATCCGCACCAAAGGCGCGGTTCGGCGCGGGCTGGAACTGGTCTGCGTGTTCTCCACGCTGGTGCTGTCGAGCTACGTCTTCTACTACTTCTGGCGCAACTGGAAGCGTGACTGGGATCGGGGCGCGGTCAGCGAAAGCATCGCCGAAATTCCCATGTGGATCCCGGAAGGCCTCGTGGTGCTCGGTATTATTTTGTTCATTATTCAATTGTTCGCCTATTTCGTCCGCGTCGCCACGGGCGGCGACATGATCACGTCCGGCGGCGGGGAGGAATAAGCCGATGGAAGCCATCGTCGCCGGCCTCGTCATCCTGCTCCTGATCTTTTTCTTTCTCGGCGTCGGCACCTGGGTGTTCGCGGGGCTGTTGCTGGTCAGCATCACCGGCTTGATGCTGTTGCTCGACATGTCCACCCACCGGGTCGGCGTGATCGCGGTGAAGATCATCTGGCGTTATGCCAGCACCTGGGAACTGGCAGCCATCCCCATGTTCGTGTGGATGGGCGAAATCATCTTCCGAACGGACATATCCGACCGCCTGTTCCGCGGTCTGGCGCCGCTGGTGGACATGATCCCGGGCCGGTTGCTGCACACCAACGTGCTCGGCTGCACCATGTTCGCCGCCGTTTCCGGCTCCAGCGCCGCGACCACGGCGACGGTCGGCAAGATCACCACCACCGAACTGGCCCGGCGCAACTACGACACCAACCTGGCCATCGGTTCACTGGCCGGGGCCGGTAGCCTGGGGCTCCTGATCCCGCCTTCGATCGTGATGATCATCTACGGCATCCTGGCCGAGGTCTCGGTGGCGCGGCTGTTCGCCGCCGGCGTATTCCCGGGCCTTCTGGTCGCCGGGCTCTATTCCGCCTACATCATTGCCCGCTGCATGGCGAACCCGGAACTGTCGCCGAAATCGTCGGAAACCATGACCTTCGGTCAGCGCCTCAAGGGCGCGGTCAACCTGTTGCCGGTGATCGTGCTAATGTTCCTGGTGCTGGGCTCGATCTATTCCGGCCTGGCGACGCCGTCGGAAGCGGCCGCCGTCGGCGCCACCGCGGCGATCATTCTGACGCTGCTGATGCGCCAGATGACCTGGGCCATCTTCGTCGAATCGCTGATGGGCGCGGTCAAGGTGTCTTGCATGGTCTGCATCATCCTGATTGCCGCGGCATTCCTGTCAACGGCCATGGGCTACCTGCACGTGCCGGCCAACATCGCCAAGGCCATCGGCACGCTCAACCTGTCGCCCATCGGCCTGATCCTGATCCTGTCGGTGTTCTACATCGTGCTTGGGCTGTTCCTGGACGGCATCTCCATCGTCGTCATGAGCCTGCCGATCACCCTGCCGCTGATCCTGCAGGCCGGTTTCGACCCGGTCTGGTTCGGCGTCTATCTGGTGATCATGGTCGAACTGGGCCAGGTGACGCCGCCTATCGGGTTCAACCTGTTCGTCCTGCAGGGACTGACAGGCCACCCGATCGGGCGGGTCGCCATCGCGGCGCTGCCGTTCTTCGTGCTCATGTGCATCGCGGTGGGCATTGTCACCCTGCTGCCGGAGATCGCGCTCTGGCTGCCGGACTTCCTGTTCAACAAGCCCACCTGACGCAGCCCATCAGCCCCGGTTGCCGCCGTACTTCTGCTGGAACATCTTGCCGGCGGCGAAGCGGTCGTTGCTGAGCGCACGGAAATCATCCGCCGCCGTGCCGTCGATGATCCATCCGGCCAGTTGCCGGCCGATGCCGAAACCGATCTTGAAACCGTGTCCCGAGCCGCCCGACGCATCGAAATAGCCCGCCAGGCCGTCGCGTGCGCCGACGATGGGGTACCAGTCGGGGCTGACGTCGTAGGTGGCACCGTAACCATGCACCAGCTTGGCACCGGCGAAAGGCGGGAAGCGGTTCTCGGAGCGTTCCGACACGACACGCACGAAATCATCGTCCTCGGTCTCCTTGAAGTTATAGGGGTCGGTGTCGAAGTATTCCTTCGGGAACCCGCGGCCGATGACATAGCGCCCCTCACCCATGGGCCGCATGTAGATCGCGTCGACGGCGTTGGAGATCGATTGCGTGGGCATGTCGGCCGGATGGCGGACCTGCCAGATCGTGTCCTGCTCTCGCACGACGCGGAGCGGCAGCTCCAGATCGGCGCTCTGCGCGAACAGATGCGACCAGGGGCCGGCGGCATTGACCACCGCGCCGGCATCGATCTCGCCGTCGTCCAGGGTAACGCCGATGATGCGGTCGCCGTCGCGGCGCAATTCACGGCACGACGTATTGGTGCGCAACTCGCCGCCCATGTCGGTGAATCCCTTGGCAAGAGCCTCGGTCGCCATGACCGGATCCACGTAGCCGCCTTCCGGTTCATGCACGACACCGCCGACGCCGTCGGTATTCAGCCACGGCACCATGGTGGGATAGTCGCTTTCCGCCAGAAAGCCGGTCTTCACGCCGAGACCCTGCTGCATGGCGAGGTTTTCGTTGGCGCCGTCCATCAGGTCCGGCGGCACCAAGAAGAACCAGCCGTCCTGGGTGAAGCCCGGATCGGCCCCGACCTCATCCGGCAACGACTTCAGGATCGTGACACCGTCCATGGTCAGCTTCACCAACAGCGGGTTCGAATAATGATGGCGGATGATCGCCGCGCTGCGGCCAGTGCCGCCCGCCGCGATCCCGCGCCGGTCGAGCATCAGCACCCGCTCCACGCCGGCTTTCTTCAGGAAATAGGCCGTCGCGGCGCCTGTCACGCCGGCACCGACCACGACTACATCGTAGGACCTCGCCATGTCTGGATTCCGTTCAAGAATGTTGTATTTAATATGTATACGATACGAGGGAACGTGTGAGCCTGTCAAGTGCTTCTGCACTCGACGCATACTGTCCGTCCGTCGATAATGATCCAAAGCAAAAGAACGGGGAGCCACCGGGTGGCACAAACGAACGGCAACGACAGACAGGCAGCGAACGCATCTCTGGCGGACGACATTCACGCCAGCCTGAAACGCGAAATCCTGGCGCTGACCATCGCACCGCAATCGGTGTTGGACGAAGCCGCCCTGGTCAACCGCTTCGGTGTCAGCCGCACGCCGGTGCGCGAGGCCATCCGCAAGCTCGCCGCCGACGGCCTGGTCGAGTTGCGACGCCACCAGAGCGCCCAGGTGAAACCGATCCTGCTGGAATCGGTCAGCGACTTTTTCGAGTGCATCCGCATCATCCAGAAAGCCGTCCTGGTGCTGAGCGCGGCGCGTTCCAACAAGGGCCACGTCGAGGCCGCCCGCGCGGCGGAGGCCGCTTTCGAGAAAGCCATTGCCAAGAGCGACGTGCCGTCACTGCCGGAGCTGAACATCGCCTTCCACATGGCGCTGGCGGCCGGCGCGGGAAATTCGTTCCTGACCAGCACCTACAATCGGGTGCTGAGCGAGGGGGCCAGGTTGTCGGCCATCGGCACCATGTACCGCCAGGCCGAGGACTGGGAGGCGCGCATGGACAGCATCACCGCCGACCACCGCGACATGCTCGACGCCCTCGCCGCCAAGGATCAGAAGCAGATCGCGGCCCTATCCGACCGCCATATCGATCTGTTCCGCAAAAACCTGTTGGCGGTGCTGCTGCGCCAGGACACCGAGGGCCTGGTCGGCGAGGTCAGCGACATGGCGCTGGAACACCTGTTCGAGGATTGAGGCCTAGAGTTCGTCCTTATAGAAGACGCCGTCCTTCATCACCGCCTTCAGGTATTTGTCCGGGTCCTGCAGGACCCCGATATCCTTCAGCGGATCGCCATTGACGACCAACAGATCGGCCCTGAGCCCCGGCTTGACCGCGCCGATCTCGTCTTCCATTCGGAACAGTTCGGCAGCATTGACGGTGGCGCCGCGGATCAGGTCGTCATTGGGCACGACGGCCGAACGCAGCTTGAACTCCCGCAACTGGTTGGAATGCATGGCGCCTAGAAGGTCGGTGCCGTAGACCAGCTTGACCCCGCCTTCGTAGGCCAGCTTCAAGGCGTTGGCGCCGGCGTCCAGCACGTCGCCCAGCTTAGCCATCAGCTCCGGCGGGCTTCCCGCTTCCCAGCCGCGTTCGGCGAAGGCGTCGTAGGTGGAGAGCGTCGGCACATAGTAAGCGCCTTTCTTGACGAACAGTTCGATGCTGCTTTCATCCAGAAGGTTGCCGTGCTCGATGGAACGCACGCCGCACTCGAGCGCGCGGTTGATGGCGCGCGAGGTATAGGCATGCGCCATGGCATAGAGATTGGCGGCCTCCGCTTCCTGCACGGCGGCGGTGATTTCATCGAGCGAGAACTGTGTGCTGTCGACGCGGTCGGTGGGTGTCGAAATGCCGCCCGACACCATCAGCTTGATGTGCGTCGCGCCTTTGCGGATCTCGTCACGTGCCGCGTGGCGCATGGCATCGACGCCGTCGGCAATGCGGCCGAGACCCGGGCAACAGAAGCAGCCCTCGAAATCTTGGTTTTCGCCTGCGCTGCGGACGTCGCCATGCCCGCCGGTCTGCGACAAGGCCTTGCCGCAGAACAGGATGCGGGGGCCGCGCATGTGACCTTCCTCGACCGCCATCGCCAGGCCATAGTCGGCACCGCCGGCATCGCGCACGGTGGTGAAACCACGCATCAGCATGCCTTCCAGCACGTCGGCCGTGCGTGCCGCCGTATAGAACGGCGAGAAGCGCGCCAGCGCGGCGAAATCGGGCGTCACCGCCGTCACGTGCACATGGCCGTCGCACAGCCCCGGCATCAGCACCTTGCCCTTGAGGTCGATGGTGCGCGCGCTCTTCGGCACCTTGGGCGCCTTGTCGGAAACCGACTTGATGCGGCCGTTCGCCACATAGACGTTTTGTTTCGGCAAGAGTTTGCCCGCCGCCGCGTCCAGCACCTTGGCGTTGGTGAACAGAATCCCGGTCATGTCAGTCTCCATCTTCCTGGGTTAGGAACGCCGGCACCAGCGCCTGCGCAAAAGGCCGGGCACGGTCCAGGTCGTCCTCTTCATAGAAATCTTCCTTGTGCAGCATGTTGATGGTGCCGAGCAACCGCCCGTCCCATTGGATCAGCACGTTGATCACCGAGCGGCAGCCGAGGCTCTCGATCAGTTCATGATCGAAGAAGGCCCAGCGGATGTCGTCCGCATTGCGGCCGAGGTAAGGCTTCTGGCCTTCGATCACGTGTTTGCCCCAGGGCGTCGGCCCCATCTTCTTGCGCCCGGCAACGGGATAGGCGTCGGGCATGTTGGTGTAGGCCCGCTCCAACTCGCCGCCCGGATGCACCCGCAGCAGGGTGAACAGCTTGTGGCCGATGACCTGGCCGAGCGCACGCTCGGCCGCGTCGAACAGCCGCGACGGCTGGCCGGCGTCGGAACCGGCGCACATCACATCCGCAAGCGCCGCCAACTCAGCACTTGGGTCGCGACGGTTTTCAGATTGGTCGTGCATTTGAACAGAAATCCGCTTTTCGAAGAATTTTCGGCCGCGAAACACCCGCAGCCACCGCCTGGAAGCTTAGAGCCTCGCAGCATGGCGTCAACGGCAAACACCAGAAAGCCGCCGCCGGTCATCCGCGATGGGGCATTGCCGCGCCGAAATCCCGAGATCAAAAAAAGTTGAAAAATGCAATTGAAAATCATTCTCACTTGCAATACAACCGTTGCCATTCGAACCGACAAACGCGGCGCCTGCGCCGCCACAAACCCCACAAGCGACCCCGCAAGAGCCCGCCATCTACGTCATGACACCTTTTCGATCGATGATCCCGCCGGCTTTCGCCGAGCTGCCATTTGGCGAGAAGCTGGTGCTTTGGGCGCTGCGGCTATGGGTCCGCGCGCACACCGACGACACCAACGCGCACGAGTTCCTCAATACCGGCTTCAAGCTAGCCGGTGCCAAGGCCGCTTATCCGGCGCTCGACGGATTGATGACCGTCCTTGCCACGGCGGGCTACGGCAACGTCGATATCCGCATGCCCAACTGCGCCGAGATCAGCCATGGCGAACACCGCATCCTGGGCGCCATCGCCGCCTTGCAGCAGGGTCATGGCGCCGAGCTGTCCGTCATCAAAACATTTGGGACGCCTGAGCCTGTATTCTAACGGAGGAT
>JAYPEK010000020.1:0-66046 GCA_038125725.1 Rhodospirillaceae bacterium | reverse complement strand
GCCGGGCCCTTGGCCTCGCCGCCGGCCTGGGCCAGCATCTGTGCCTGACCGTTCTGGGCGTTGGCCTGGGCGTTCTGGCCCTGGGCCTGGCCGCCCTGCGGCTGACCGGCCGTGGCCAAGGCGGCCTGCGCCTGGCTGGCCGGGGCGGCATGGGCGCCGGCCTGCTGGGATCCTTGCGCCTGGCCCTTGGCTTCTGGCGCCAGGCTGACGCCGGCGGCGAGCGTCGCGGTCGGACGCGAGGTCAGGGTCTCGGCTTCGTTGGCGACATTGACATTGACCTGCATGCGCATGTCGTCACCGAGGGCGCGGGCCATCTGCTGGGCCTGCTGTTGGATATTGGACTGGCCCTTGGTGGCGGTATCGGCCTGGCCCTGGCCCTGGCCGCTGTTATTGGCCTGGACCTGTGCCTGGGTGCCGGCGGCATCCTTGCCGGCATTGGCCGCCGCGTGAACGCCAGCCTCCTTGGCGGTCGAGTTGGCCTGGGCCGCGAGCGCCGACATGGGATTGGATTTTGCAGTTTCCGAAGCCTGGCCGTCTTCGCGAAGCGCGTTGACGCCGGCCTGCGCCAGCATCTGCGCCGGATTGAGGCCACCATCCGTTTGCATGGCCTCCGCGGCGGCGGTGGCGACATCGGCGATCTCGGGGCCTTTTTTGCCGTTGTCGCCATTCGCATTGGCGTTGCCCTGACCGCTGTTTTCGCTCGCTTGCGTGCCGGCGGTTTCGGTCGCGGCATCGTCGGCGTTGCCGGCCTGGTCGTTGCCGCGACGCTCATCGCTCGCGGGACGGTCGGAATGAGCCGACTTATCGGCATAGGTATCGTCGTGGTTGGCGCCGTCGCGGTTCTCGTGGCCAGCCCCGGCGTCGTCCCTCGGCGCCTCGCGGGCCTCGTGCGGCTCGGTCTCGCCATGATCGTTGCGCGCGGTTTCGCCGCGGTTGTCGCCGTGATCGTCGTCACGGCCGCGCTGGGCGCGCTGGACGTCGTGATCGTCGCGCTGGGCGCCATGGCCGTCGTCATATTGTTCGGCCGGTTCGCGCGGCTCGGAGACGGCGGTGATGCCGCGGCGTTCCGCGATCGAACTCAAACCCGTATCGGCATTGCTGCCGACCTGATGCACCAGATCCCTGAAGGTGCCGGCCAGCGCCGCCAGGGCCGCGGCCTTGTCGGTTTTCTCACGCGGACCATTGCCGCCAGCCTGGGCATCAATAACGTTATTGGGTTTGATCGACATTTCATTCATGGCTCAAGTGTCCTCAGTACAGGCGAAACACGAATTGCGCTGCCCTTCAACTGCAAGGGTCGGGCCAGTTTTTAAAAAATTGACTAAGGCGCTGAAATAAAATAAAAATTTCTCAAGCGTCGACAGTGCAGGGCGGCCAAATACGGTCGGACCCGGCAAATTTTGACCTGCTGGCTGGGAGGAATTTTCCGCTTTGCCGCCCGCGCTTCGGATAGGCGCGGGGGGATTATGAGAGCGGGCGTATTTTTCTGTTGCGTTTATATTCCGGAAACTGTATTCTCTGGAATTGTAAAAGTATATGTGCTCCAGAAAGGAGACTTGTTATGGCTAGAATGACCAAAGCTCCTGCCTGTTCTGCCCTAGCTTCGGCGGAAGAGGTTTTTGTGTTGGCAAACGCGCAACACGCTGCGAGTTCCATTTACTCCGACCCCATCACCCACGGATTGAACTTCAAGGGAACGCATGTCGCCTCCCGACAGTCCGCGCGTGTGGTTTTTACCTAGGAGGGTAGAAAAATGACCTCGCGTGTAAACAGTTTGCCCCCGCCGTGGCCGAACCAAGCATTGGCTCAGGCACGGGAAGCCAGCCAAGTTCCCGCACAAAGTTCTGCGGAAGCGCCGGCTCATAATCCCGTCGATGAAGTCGCGATCTCGGCTGCGAAACCTCCAGCGTCGGAAAAGGCGTCGAATGTCGACGTGAAACCTGACGCACACGAAGAGAAAAGTTCCGCTGACAAAGCGGTAACCGGGCATGTGAACATCGTGGCGTGAAGACTGGTCTGAACCTTTTCGACCACTTCACGCCCACGCCTTTGGAAGTCTTTTGCCAACCTGAGCTAAGAGTTCGGGTGGGATTTCGTTTGCCTGCGATGATCTGATATAGTCGCCTCGTCATTCTTGAATGTCCGTAGGAATGCCATAGGGTGGTGGTGGCTAAGACGGGCAGTCCGGAAAAGCGAATGAAAGGAACGCCTAAGTGCCGCTGAAGCTTGATTTCAAATCCGGCGAAAAAATGGTCATCAATGGCGCGGTGGTCGAGAATATCGGTCCGAACGCGAAAATCCTGGTGCACAACATCGCGACCATTCTCCGTGACAAGGAAGTGTTGACGGAAAAGGATGCCGTGACACCGGCGGCGCGCGTCTACTTCGCGCTGCAATGCGCCTACGTGTTTCCGGAAAAGCACGATCACTACACCAAGATGTTCAACACCTATCTGCGCGATTTCGTCAACGCCTGTCCGAGTGCCACGGGCATTGCCGATGAAATACGGGACAATGTTGAATCGGGTGATCTATACAAGGGATTGAAAGGCGTGCGGCGCTTGATCGCGCACGAAGCGGAGACCCTGAACCTGTTCCACCAGGGCATGGCCAAGCTGGCGGCGATGTCAGAGGCCGACGAAGCCGATATGGTTGAATAACGGCGCTTTTAGCGAGCGAAAGGCTTTTCACACCATGTCGGACGCCGATCCCGAAGATAAAGCGACTGCCGAGTACACGCCGCAACAGATTGTTGAAGTCGTCAAGGCGGCATTGGCGCGCGGCGTCGCAGCGGTCGAGGAAGGAGATATCGACGGCGCCGAACAGGTGTTCCGGGGCATTCTCGAAATCGACCCACGGAACGCCGAGGCGCTGAATGGCTTGGGTGTCATTTGTTCCAGCCGTGGCGATCTGGACAGCGCGGAAAAGCATTTCCGCCATGCCGTCGAAATCGACGGCGCCAACGCCAATTACCAGAAAAACTTGGGGTTCGTTTACGCCGCGCGCGGCCGTCTGAAGCGGGCCGTGCGGGCCCTGAACGAGGTGGTGCGGCTCGACCCGAGCGATACCGACGCCCGCTATCGGTTGGCGTGGGTGCATCAGGCGCGCGGCGAAATGGCGGAGTTCGAATCGCAGCTCCGCGGCCTTCTCGAAGTCGATAACCAGCATGCGCTGGCCAACAACGACCTCGGTTGCCGGCTGGCGCAGGTGGGCGATGCGCAGGCAGCACAAGGCTTTCTTAACAAAGGTGTCGAGGCGGATCCGGACAACGCGTCGATCCGGACCAACCTAGGAAATACGCTACTGATGGTTGGCGAGAACGGTCGTGCCCGGGACGTCTTTGCCGCCGCATGCGATCGCCAACCCGACGCGATCGAGGCACTAAAGGGCTTGGCCACCGCGGAACGCCTTCTCGGCAACCTGGATGCCGCCTTGATCGCCGCCGAGAAAGCCCTGGCCTTGGCGCCAGGGGACGCCGCGTCGCACAATCTCGTCGGCACGGTTTTGAAGGAATTCGGCCGCTACGACGATGCCTTGCGCCATTTCGGCGAGGCTCGCAGCCTGGCCGAAGAGTTCGCGCCGGCGCGTGCCAATGCCTCGATGATCAAGTTGCTGCAAGGCGACTGGGCCGATGGTTTCAGCGAATACGAGGCGCGGCGCTTCGATTCTAATATCGTTTCGCCCGTCAACCGCGGCAATCGGCCGCAGTGGGACGGCAGCGATCTGGCGGGGCGCTCGATCCTGCTGCTGGCGGAACAGGGTTTCGGCGACACCATTCAATTCTGCCGCTTCGCCCCGATGCTTGCGGGCGCCGTCGGAAAAGTGGTTTTCGAGGCGTCTCCGCCGCTCCGCCGCCTGCTCGAGACGCTTGCTGGTGAAATCGAGTTCGTCGCACCCGGCGAGCAGCCAGCCGATGCCGATGTCGTGGCGCCGTTGATGAGCCTGCCGCATTTCCTCCATATCCAATCGGAAACCGACGTCGATGGAGAGGCTTACCTGCAAGCCGGCGAGCCGCCGCCGGCTGCCGCCGCGCTTCTGGACGGGGCATCCGGTCTGAAGATCGGTTTGAACTGGCGGGGTTCGCCGTCTCACAAGGAGGACTGGAAACGGTCCATCGACCCGGCGCTGCTGCAGCCGTTGCTCGATCTCGACGGGGTCACCTACTTCAGCCTCAATGTCGATGCCGATGCGGCGCCGCCCGATGGCGTCGTCGATCTGCGCGCGCATATCGACGACTTCGCCGATACGGCGGCAATCATGGCGGCGCTCGATCTGGTGGTTTCCGTCGATACCTCCACCGTGCATCTTGCCGGCGCCCTGGGGCGTCCCTGTTGGGCGATGATCCCCCGGGTTCCGGATTGGCGTTGGATGTTGGAGCGCGATGACACCCCTTGGTACGCGAGCGTCCGGCTCATCCGCCAAAGCGACATTGGCGATTGGGCGCCGGTTGTTTCGGAAATCCGTTCCGGTATCGAGCAGTTGCGCGACGGCGCGTAGGTAAACTCAGTTGGCCGCGGCTTCCGCCATGGCCCGTAAATCCGCCTCGATACGGTCATAGACGTCCGACCATTGGCCGAACACGGTCTGGCGATAGAGCGTCATCGTCGGATACCAAGGCGTCGTCGTTCCCTCCAGGCCCCAGCGGAAATCCGGCCCGCGTGCCAGCATCGTCCATACCGGCCGAGCCAGCGCTCCGGCCAGGTGGCAGATCGAGGTGTCGACGGTGATCACCAAATCGAGATTCTCGATCGCCGCCGCGGTATCGGCGAAATCGTTGAACCCGTCGGAGATATCGACCAGGCCGTCAGGCAATTGGTCTTCGTGCGCGGGACGGTTCATCACCATCGAGAAAAAGGTGACGCCGGGGATATCCAGCAGACGGCTCATTTCCTCGAGCGATGTCGAGCGGAAGCGGTCGTTGGTATGCTGCGGGTTGCCGCGCCAGGCAATTCCGACCTTCAAACCGGGATAGGGCTCCAGGCGTTTCCGCCAGGCCTCGACGTCCGTCGGCTCGGCACTCAGGTACGGCACTTCTGCCGGGACCGAATTTTCGTCCGTTTCGAACACGTAAGGCAGGCTCATCAACGGGCAATAGCGATGGAAATACTTGGGCTCCGGCGTTGCCGGCGTGACGAACGAAACGCCACGAACCGATTTGAACAGCCTGAGTAGTGGCGGCAGCGCCAGCAAGATGACCTCGCCGCCGCGTTCGGCAGCCATTTCCGCGTACCTGACGAACTGCAGGTTGTCGCCGTACCCTTGTTCACGCAGCAGCAAAAGGGTCTTGCCCTCAAGCGGCGCCCCATCCCATCTGGGGCGGGAATAGTTGAGATCCTTGAGTTCGTTCAGCGCCAGCCGTTTTTCGTACTGGACCCAGCCATCGCGCATGCGTCCAAGCAGGAACATGGCAAATGCCGCATAGACTTTTGCCGCTGTGTTGGCGTCATCCAGTTCCGCCGACTTCTGGAACCATTGCAGCGATTCCTGCATTTCCTCCTTGAACATCAGGCAACTGCCGAGACTGAACGCGAAACCGGAATCGTTTGGCGAATGGGCGACCGCCTTGCGGATCAGTTTTTCGGCCTCATCCAGATCGGCCCGGAAACGCCGCAGCAGGCCCAGGTTGTGATAGGAAGAGGGAAGATTCGGCTCGATACTGAGTGCGCGCTGAAAGGCCGCTTCGGCCTCATCGTAGCGTTCCGGATAGTTCCCGTAGATCGCCCCCAATTGTTGCCAGACCCCGACGTCTTCCGGGTCGAGTTCGCTGGCGCGCAGCAACAACTCCTCGGCTTCGCCGTGGCCGGCTTGAACCATTTGGATCGTCTGCGCCAGACGGCGTAATCCCTCAACGCTGTCCGGAGCCAACTCGAGCACTTTCCGAAAGGTCTTTTCGGCTTCGGCATTGCGCTTCTGGGCGACATAGATTTTTCCCAGTTGCAGCAGGATGCCAGGGGCGTCCGGCGCCATGCGAGCGGCGCGCCTGGTCATCGTCGCGGCTCGTGCCGGGTCTCCGGCATGCATGACGGCGATGGCATGGCGGGTGATGAAGGCCGGATGGCGGTCGACCAGCGCGGCCAATTCGTCGTAGGCGTCTTTGGCCTCGGGCCAATTCCCAACGGCCTCGGCGTTTTCGACGCGCGACCAAAGGGCTTGGATGTGACCGGGGTCCGACATGTTACCTGGCGGCGCCGGCCGAATGGAGGTTAGGCGACAAACTCGTCATCCCATGGATCCCCGTCCTCGAGACTGGTGAAGACTTCGATCGCCCGGTCCCGCAAATGGTCGAGCATGTCATCGTATTCCTCGCGGAAAATATCGAACATCGTCCGCCGTTCCTCGTCATCGACGGCGCGGTTGGCATAGAACTCGAACGCCGTAAACGCGGTAAAGACGGTGCCGCGCAGCAGCATGGCTACGGGGTCCTCGACCGCCGCCGGCTTCAGTACTTTCATGGTTTCCTGGAGGTAGCCGAAATTTTCGAAGTCGTCTTCGTCGCGCAGGATCTTCTTCAGGTTTTCGCAGAATTCCGGAAGTCGATCGATGATGGCGGCCTTTTCCCAGGCGTCCTCGAAATCCGTTTCGCTATAGACCGGGCAGGATTCGACGAAACTCTCCAGAAGGTCGACCTTTGGCGCGCTCAAATCCGACAATTTCACCGCTTTCGGATGGATCGGCGTTGCGCCCTTGATCAGCGCGCCGGTGCCGAGATTGTAGAACACGCGCCCGCGGCGGAAGGAGATCAGTTTTTCCAGGTTCTCCTTCGACCATTGCAGGACCGGCGTGGTCCAGGCCGTCCCCCCGAAATTGCCGGGCACCGGGAGGTCGAGGTTCTTGATCGGCTCTCCATCGCGCCGCTCATAGACGCTGCCCTTGGCGTGGCCCCTGTCCTTGAACGGCGACCCGACATCAACGCCGAGGAAATAGACCTCGCGAAAACCCACGTGCATGGCGAACGACAGGCCGGCATTGGCGGCCAGCGGATCGGGAACCTGCGCGATCTGTCCCTGGTTCTGCGCAAACAAGGGTGCCGGGCTGAGGCCAGGGCGGAAGAAGAATATCGATTCTTTGAAAATTTCCGGAACCTTCGGAAAGATCGTCGTCGATCCGGCGAACCGGATTTCCGACAGATCGTATATCTCGTGGGTTTCCTTGATGTCCGTGTAGATCGCCTTGATACGCTCCATCATCACCCAGAAGTCGGGAACGATGTCGTTCGCCATCAGGATGTCGACCGCCGTTCCGCAACAGAACAGGATCGCCTTGTCCTGGTTTTCCTTGATGAACGGCAGCAGCTTTTCCAGCGACGGACCAGAGGCGATGACGAACGCCGGAATGCCCGGGTCCTTGTCGATCAACTGCACGACGCGTGAATTTCCCCGCTCCAGGTTCTTGTAGCTCTGGCTGATCATGTTGATTTCGTCTTGGTAGAAACCCAATCCCATGACCGCCGTGCGGAGGTTTTCCGACATCGTCTTGTTGAGTTCCTGGAAGATCGCACTCTGGTAGTGCTGGAATACCAGAGTCCCGTCGAGGCTGGATGGATTGAACTGCCGGAACAAAGCCTTGAGGTTATAGGACAGCGTTTCCGTGTCGCTTTGCGAAAAGATTTCGATGCTGGCGCCGCCGCCGTCGATCTGATCGACAAGATCGGCCCAATCGCAAACGTGCAGGGAATGATAGACGAGATCGAGGTTCGGCTCGAAAAGGATCAGTTTCCGGCACTTGGTTTTCTCGACGATTCCTTTCAGGTGCAGCCCGAGACCGACGCCGAGCACGATGGCGAAGAAGCAATTGTCGCGAAACGGCGCATGGGTGAAACGAAAGCCGCTGTCATCGAACCGGTTGGAGAATTTCTCGTGTACGTCGCGCGTATGCGGATCGAGCCCTTCGCCCTTGCCGATCGCCGACATGGTCAGCCGGCTGGAGTGGGCGGTGAAAGCCTTGAGTTGGTCTTCGGCGTGGGCGCGTGCGCCTTTCGCGTAGACGCTGAAGTTTTCGTACTCGACGTTGCAATCGCCGTTTTCGTCGTAGACCAGCTTCGACAGGGACTTGTAGTCCTTCATCCGCTGGTACAGATATCCATCGATCTTGGCGAGCGCGTCCAGATTGCGCTGGAACAATTCCTCTTTCGAGAGTTCCGGTTTTTCGTCTTCCGGGTCCGTGCCGGTTTCGACGTGCACTTCGTCATTCATGAGCGACAACCTCGTTGGGGCATGGACCAGCGGTCGATCATTGCTTGGCCTCGTCGCGCGACTGCCGCGCGACGGCGCTCAAGGAGCTGCGGACCGCCGTTGCCGTTTGTTTCGTGTCGAATAGAAGTGAACTGCCGATGTTTTCCTGCAGGGCCTTGCGTTCGTCGGCCAAGGTCTTGGGATCGGCGGCCAGTTTGGCGGCGATATCGACGAACTCCTCGCGATCCTTGGCAACCCAGTTCAACCGTCCGGCGGCATTGAGAATGCTTGCGCCGACCCGGCCCAGACGCCGCTCGCCCATCAAGGAAACGACGGGAACGCCTGTCCAGAGCGCCTGACACAGTTCCCGGCGGCAACTGATGGGCGCGGTATCGAGAAAGATGTCGATTTCGCGCAATTGCATCGGCGGCAAGGGCGCGCGCGCCGCCTGCATGGCCTCGTGATCGTCCATCTCGTATTCGACGTCGTCGACCGGCAGCAGTACGCGGTTCGCGACTCCCGCCATGGAGAAGAATTCGCGCACCCGTGCCCTGACTTCATCCGAAATCGGCCGGGTGCTGCACAGCAACAGGTGTGCCTGGGGAACGGCGAGCAGCACATCCGCCCACAACGTCGCGCATTCCGGCGACAGGAAGCCGAGATCGGCGACGCCGCCAAAGGTGATCTGTCCCTTTTCCTCGCACGGGGAGGGGAGGTCCTGTTGCAGGCCGGTGAACGGCGCGTGCGCAAACAGGGTGCCCGACACCGGAAGGCATTGCTGGCCCGGCAGCAATGCCGCTTCATCGGCGTCGTTCAGGATCTCGTCCGAGAGCACATGCGTGATGCCCGGCGCCAGCCCCGGTTCCGGCAAGGCGAAGGCGCCGACACGGACCGCGGCCGGGTTCAGCGCGGCAACCGCGAGCCGGGTTTCGCAGTTCATGTTGGAGAGGTCCACGTAGACGTCCATCGCTTCGGCCGCCAGGGTGTAGGAAAGTGTGTAGGGATCGAGATCGAAAATCTCACGCCAGCTTTCGCATCCCTGTTTGACGGCCGTGGTGACGATATCGGAAGCAACGGACAACTGATAACCCGCATAACTGACGCCCTTGGCGGGCGTCTGCAGGAACCATTGCAGGAAAAGATCGTGACCGGCACCGTTGAAGAAGGTGTTCGAAAGAAAACCGATCTTGATCGGTGCATCTTCGAACTGCTCGGCAGGCTCGGCGCCATCGTTCTCTTCGGCGAAACGGGCGGCAAAATCGAGCGCCGTCTGGCGTGCGGTTTCGGCGGGGAAATCGGGGCAGCGAAGCAGGGCGTTCATTGCCTGTCCGTAGATTTCCGCATCCGTACCGGCCAAGGTCAATGCCCGTTTGCCGGCGGCGGCGGCTTCGCTGTGACGTCCCAGGTGGACCAAGGCGCGGGCCAGCAGCGCCGGCGCCAAGCCGTCGGCTGGATCGAGCTGGATGGCGGCCTGCAGCGCGCCGACCGCCTGGCTGTATCGCCCGAGAATTATTGTCGTTCGGCCCATCAGGATGTAGGCCTTCAGGTTATCCGAATTGAGGCGGATTTCGGCGGCGCATTCTTGCAGGGCGCGCTCGTAATCGCCGATGTTGAACAGGCGCTGCGCCTCGATGAAATGCGTCGAGGGCGCCGCATTCAAGAAAGCGCTTTTCAGATCGCGCAGTCGCGGCGGCATGCGTTTGCTGAACAGCGGGTGCGGTTCGAGGCTGGTCGCGATTTTGGCGAAATACAGTCCATCGGCCAATCGCCCGATGCCGGTGTAGATCGTCGCGAGCGCTTCGGCATATTCGGCAACGGTCGGATCGATCTTGTGGGCGAGTTCTCCCATGGAAATAGCCTGGCCTTCGTCACCGCAGATGTAGGCGATGGTGCCCATGAGGAAATAGGGCTCGGCGGCGGACGGGAAAGCCTTGATCGTCTCGTGGCATTTCGACACGGCTTCGGAATAGTCGCTGGCATTGGCGGACTGCATCGCGTCTTCCAGCATCGCATGCAGCGGATTGTCGATTGCCGGCGAATCCGCTGCCGGGACGCTCAAGCTCGTGGGGATATCGTCGTCTGTCACCGCATCAACTCCAAATTCGTCGATCGTTCCTCGATGCCCATATCGCCCAGGCTTCGGCGTGCCCGCCGCCCGACGTCGGGGCGATTTCCGTTCTTAGCAGAACTCCTCAAGCGTATCGAGAAGTTTGCCGATCTGGCCGGACCAACTCCAGCCGCGCATGAAATCGGCTCCGGCTTGGCCGCGCCGCTTGGCTTCGTCGCGATTCTGGTAGGCATGCTCCATCGCCTCGACCAGTTCGTCGACGGACGATTCGCCCCATCCATCGACCCCGGCGCCGGGAAAGTCGACCGGCGACTGGTCGGTCAGAGCATAACAATTGTCGTCACGAATGAGATCCATCTGCCCCGTGTTCGCCGCGATGATGCACGGAACACCGCAGGCCATGGTTTCCATGGCGACGAGGTTGGTGCCGCCCTCGCATCGATTGGGAAAAACAGCGAGGTCGAATTCCTTGAGGATGCCGGGCATCCTTTCGTTCGGGACCATCCCGAGGTCGACGAACTTGTCCTGAGCAATGCCTTTGGCGGCGGCCCATTCGGCCAGCTTCAAGGTGCCGTTTGCCTCGACGCGCGGCAGGACGTCGGTATGTGGCGAGTGCACCATCGGCAGCGCCGTTAACGGCCAAAGGTTCTGCCATGCGGTCACCAGGATGGCGTCGTCGTGGCGATCCGCGAACCGTTTGAAGGCGGCGAGAACGATATCCTGGCCCTTGCGGAAATCCAGTTTACCGCCAGAGAATACCGCGAACTTGCCGGCGTATTCACCTTTGCGGGGCATCGGTCTGAACAGCTTCGTGTCGATGCCCTGAAACACCGTCCGGATATTTTCGAACCCCTGGTCTTGCAGGACCTGGCCGTTCCAGGTGGAGCCGGCGACAATGGCGTCGAGGCGCTTGGCGCGCTCCTTCGCTTCGGCGCTGAAGTCCGTGTATTCGAAAAAGATGACACCAACGTTGGCATCGCCGACGAACGAATGGCTGAGAAGACTCCAATCGAGATTGTTGCCCATGGCGTGCAGAAGAAGCGTGTTCTTGAGCGTCGCGACCTGACCGGTGCGATGCATATGCTTGAGGTTCTCGCGCTGGAAATCGATCACCGGCCTCAGGGTCTCGACCGTTTCCGGTGGCAGTGTGTCCGTGGTGATCACGTCCAGGCAGACAGGAACCGGTTGTCCACGCTTCATCAGTTCCAGTACAAGGTTCAGGCCGTATATGCCCCACCCGAAGCGATTGGATATGCTCCAGGTTAAACCGATCCAATTCAGCATCTCATGATATCTCTCGCTTCTTCGTGGCGATGACGCCGCCCAATTGTTCAAACCCCCGCATGGCGCGATATGCCATGATCGGGCCTCGTTCGACGCCGGTGGGCCCGCCCACGGCGCAAGGTGAATTGAAAATAGCAATTATCGAGTATACAAACTTTTAACGCCTCCGACCGATTCGATTGGTGAAACTCATGGCTCTTGATCATGGCTGAACCGGACGGCATGTCGCTTGCGAAAGCCCAAGCCTTCCGTTTGACGCAATGTGCCTTGGCGCTGGATCGGGCGAACGACGGCGGGGTGCCGGTCAGCAAGGCCTTGACCAATGCGCTCCTCGACAACCTGGAAACCTGGGTCGCGATGAAGACGTTCGTCGACAGCGAGAGCTGTGCCTATGATGACATGACAAAAGGCAATCTCGCACGGCTTTGCGCCTATGTTTTCGACAAGACCCTGGCATTTCGCGATGGCGTCGCGCCGGAAGTCCTCAATTCGCTGATCAATCTCAATTTCCAAATCGCCGAGGGATTGCTGGAGGGCGAGCGGAACAGGCGGTAGATTCCCCTTGAATCCTGCATGGAAATATCGTATGAAGGCAGTGTTCGGCTAGTCGATTTTCGTCGCGCAAGAAAGCGGGTGCGAAGGTTGGCTTGAGGATGGCCAAAACGGCCCAAGTGAGAAACACTTGATAATTCAATACTCTAGAAAGGAGTACTTCAATGTCCGACGTTACACTTTCCGCATCAGTGCGGCAAAGCCTGCTTTCTCTTCAGAACACCACCAATCTCATCGAAAACACGCAGAACCGTCTTTCGACGGGTCTTCGCGTTGGTTCGGCGATTGACGATCCGGTCGCGTTCTTCCAAGCCAAGAGCTTGTCTGACCGGGCCAGTGACCTGTTGGAAAAGAAAGACGGCATTGACCAGGGTATTTCGACGGTTACCGCGGCGCTGGACGGCGTGGAAAGCATCGAGTCCCTGGTGAAGCAGATGAAAGGTATCGCGAACTCGATGAAGTCGGCCACTTCGGCTCAGATGGACGACCTCGTCACCCAGTTCAACGACCTTCGCACGCAGATCAACAACCTGGCCGCTGACGCCACCTACCAGGGCACCAACCTGGTGAACGGTGTTGGCCAGACCCTGTCGGTCGAATTCTCGGAAAAGACGGCGAGCTTGCTCACCGTTTCCTCCGTTGACCTTCGTGTCGGCACCGCTGGTCTGAGCATCACTTCCGCCGCCAACTTCACCGGCGGCTTCATCGTCAACGGTGGTACCGTTGGTGCCGTGTCTGCTTCGTCCGGCAACCTGGCCAACCGCTTCCTGTCCACGACCAGTGACTTCTCGCTGACCTGGGCGGGTCCGCAGGCGACCTTCACCGCCGGCGAAACCGTGACCTACACCTACGGCACGGGTTCGACCTACAGCCTCATCGTCGGCACCTCCTCGGCTCTGACCGTTGCCAACGGCGGCGTGCTCGACGTCGATGTCGTCAGCTCGACGACGGCTATCGGCTCCGGCAAGGAACTGGCTCTGAAAGCGACTGCCAGCCGCAACCTGATCTTCGGCTACTCCGCTCAGACCGGTGGTGCCGTTGTTGGCGAAGTCTCCGCCGGTAACTCCATCACGGTTACCTACAACGGTGACAGCGCGGTGACCCTGACGACGGCCGACCAGGGCCTGACGTTCACCTACGGCACCTCGATCGTGACCCTGAACGTCGCCTCCGGCCAGACCCTCAAGCTGACCGGCGCCGGCGATACGGTGACCCTGTCGGTGTTGAGTGGTTCCGGTAAAGGCCTGACGGCCGCCACCGGTGATGCCTACATCGGCATCGGTGCCTTGGGCCTGTCCGCGGCGTCCGCGACGTCGACGGGTGCGACCAAGAAGCTGGGTATCGCCATCAAGGGCGGTGCGACGGCGTCTTCGGTTTCCGCTTCGACGGCTTACACCGCCCGCTACGTGCAGGCTGGTGACACGTCGGCCATCAACGCGGCGATCACCGAGCTCGATTCGGCTCTGACCACGCTCCGTACGCAGGCACAGACCCTGGGTTCCAACGTGGCCCTGCTGAACACCCGCTTGGACTTCACCCAGAACTACGTGAACACCCTGCAGGGTGGTGCCGACAAGCTGACGCTTGCCGACATCAACGAAGAAGGTGCGAACCTTCTGGCCCTGCAGACCCGTCAGCAGTTGGGTATTCAGTCGCTGTCGCTGGCTGCCCAGGCCGAAGCCTCGATCCTGCGGCTCTTCGGTTAATGATGGGATAGCCTATGAAAGGCTGACACATTGGGGGGCCGCCGTATTCGGCGGCCCCTTGCCTTTCAACTGACAGACCGGACGTTTTCTTCGGTTTTGGTGACCAGAAATTCGTTTTGTGTTAGATTAAGTTCTTAGATTTCGCCGTCCGAAGGTTCCGTCACCGGATTCGGACAACTGGGACAGAGACATGGCCGACAATTTTTTCGCCAATGCCTATGCCGCCATTTCCCAGGCCGCCACTAAGGCTGCTTTCGAGCAACGTTTCAGTACCATTCAGCGCGGCATGATCACGCGTCTGAACAAGGAAATCGACGACGTCGTCAACGACGGCACCGAACGCAAGCTTGCCGCGCTGCAGGACCGCCGTGACGAAATCGCCACCTACATCGGCCAGGCGCAGGAATACCTTTTCGGCCTTGAAACCAACAAGTTGCGCATGTTCGAGATTTCCCTCGATTCATCCGATGCGCTTTCCGCCGCCGAGGCCGACGGTGATCTCGCGTCGTTCACCGCCGACGAGGCCGCCAATCTGAACGAGGCCAAGTCGTTCCTGATCGAGAAGATGCACAGCCTGCGCTACCTGTATTTTCCGGGCGACATCTCCGATTCCACCTTCGTCAACCAGATCCAACAGGACGCGCAAAGCCTGGAAGGCCTGACCGCGGTTGCCGGCACCGTCGATGCGGAAGGAACTGATCCCACCACCAACGACAACCGGCCGCTGGTCGATTTGCTGGGTGAAGTTTCCAATCGAGCCTACGGGTTGACCGAATCGCTCGACACCCTGATGGGTGCCGTGAACCAGTTGATTATCGACGGCGAAAAGGAAATGTATTCCCTGGAAGCCGATCTGGCCGAAATTACGGCCGTTGAACTCGACCGGAAAACCCAGGAAATCGAGGAGCTTAAGGCAAAATACGGGAACCTGTTGAAGGCCATTTCGCTTTCCTTCGAAGTCAGCAGCTCGATCGGCGACATGCTCGTCACCGGGACCACGCCGGCACCCGACAAGACCTCGATCCTCAATCTGTTCGTGTGATGGGTTGAACGGGCCCCGTGGGCCGTCTTCTCCAATTCTTAACTCCTAACGGGTAGGCTGCGGTTATAAATAACCGGGCTGGTCGCGTTCGCGATAACAGCCAGTGCCGGTTTCCGGCGACCAAGGCGTTAAGAAAGGCAGAATTCATGGAAATCCCCTGGTATGGACCGCCGCAGTTGGCCCAGCAATTCGGCGAATCGGTTTCGCGGATCGTCAACGAATACCACTCCCTCAGCTATATGCAGATGGGCTGGAAGCATACCAAGTGGATGGGAGTCACCACCTACAAGGTTCCCAACGATCTCTGGATCTATCAGGAAATCATCCACGAAATCCGTCCCGACCTGATCATCGAGACCGGGACCTTCCAGGGCGGCAGCGCGCTCTACATGGCCTGCCTGCTCGAAACCATCGGGAACGGTGAAATCGTGACCATCGACATCAATCGCCCGGAAAACCCGCCGGAACATCCCAGGCTGAGCTATATCCTGGGCTCTTCCGTCGCCGATGACGTCGTCGCCGATGTAAAGGCGCGAGCGGAAAAGGCGGAACGCGTGCTGGTGATCCTCGATTCCAGTCATCTCACGGCGCACGTGCTGAAGGAGATGCAGATCTATTCGCACATCGTGACGCCTGGAAGCTATTTGATCGTTGAGGATTCCAACGTCAATGGCCATCCGATCATCCCCGAATACCGCGAAAGCCCCGGCGATGAACCCGGCGGGCCGATGGAAGCGATCGATGCTTTTTTGGCGGAAAGCGATGCCTTCGAGATCGATATCGACCGTCATCGCTACCTAATGACCTTCAATCCGCGCGGATATCTTCGCAAAAAGAGTTAACTGGCTGGTGGACACGAAACCTGAATTCTGGGTCGTCCTGCCGGTCAAGGTGGCGGGGTGGGCGCACGACATCCTCAAAAACCTGTCGTGGGGCTTCAGCGCCGCCGGCTATAAATCGCTGTTCGTGATCGACTATGGAACGCCGGAATCCCGGGACCGGATCAACAAAGGGTTCATGGATAAGGTTGCGACCGGTGAGCCGTTCGTGCTGGTCGATCTTTTTATGCGCATGAAAATGCTCGGCATCGCACCGGAACTCGTTCCCGGCCACTTCACCCATATCGGTGACAGCCCGATTCACCACTTCAACCGGGTGCTTAACGCATCGCCGAAGACGGTGATCGGCATTCCGGACCGGCGCTACCGCGAGATTTATGAAACGCTGGGTTTCCAGCACCGCCTTGTCTTCGTTCCCTATTCTGGCTGCGACCCGGTTCCCGATTCGCTGCCGATGGCCGAACGCGACGTGGATCTCCTGTTCACGGGGACGCTCGGCATGCTGCCGGGATCGGAGACCTGGAAAGGCCTGATCAAGGACCTCTCCGCCGTTTACCAGGAGGTGGTCGACGAAGCACTGGCGGAAACCATCGGCGACGACGTTGTCGCCTTCATGGCCCTGGCCCGCGCATTCGAGCGGCGCGGCATCGATTGGCGCGAAGAGGATGCGGCCCAGGTCGTGCAGGCGCACAAGGCCGTCGAAACCTACGCCGAAACGATTGCGCGCTGGGACATCCTCTCCGCCATGGAGGGCCTGAACCTGCATTTCATGGGCGATATCGCACCGGAAGTGCAGGACAAGCTGGCGCCGTTTACGAAGTTCCATCGATTCGTCTCGTTCGACGACATGCTCGAAACGGTGAAGCGGACCAAGCTGCTGATCAACATCTGCCCAAAGCTGTCCGGTGGATCGCACACCCGCATCTGGAACGGCATCGCCTATGGGTGCGTCAATGCGACGACGCGCAGCACCTACCTGGACGAAGAATTCGTCGACGGTGTCGACATGGTGAACTTCCCCGATGATCTGAGCGGCTTGAAAGATCAACTGGCGGGCATCCTGGACGATCCGGCGGGGCTGGACGCCATGGTCACCAGTTCGCGAGACAAATACACCGCCCGCCATCTTTGGAAGCACCGCGCCGAGGACATCGCCAAGGTGATGATGGAAAAGCCCTCGACGGTTCCGGCCGATTTGCGGTTCTGAGCGCATGGCCGCAGGCAAACCCGATATCTGGTTCCTGGTCGTCGTGCAGTCGGCGGATTGGGCGCTCGACATGACACAGAACATGGCGCGCGGTTTCGAGGCGGCGGGATACAGCGTGCTGCTGCTTCTGTTCGACGGCCGGCCCGAGCGGCTGCAGGAAATCGGAAATGAGATCAGCCAGAAGGTGAACAGCGGCGAGCCGTTCATCATCGTCGATCTCAACATGGTCCTGAACTTCGAGGGTTTTCCCGCCAACCTGGTGCCTTGGCGCTATACCTGGGTGGGCGACAACCCGATCCACCACTTCCGCAGGCTGCCCAACGTCCAGACCAACACGCTGATCGGCGTGCCGGACAGGCGCTATTTCGAGGTTTACCACGCTCTCGGGCTGCAGGAGAACCTACTGTTCATGCCGCATGCCGGTCCCGATCCCATAGACGCCCCCTTGCCGATGGCCGAGCGCGACATCGATTTCATGTTCGCCGGCAACTTCAAGCTCTTGCCCGGCAGCGATGAGTGGAAAGCGCGGACGGAAAGTCTCGACCCGCTGGTCGTGGCCGCCATCGACGAGACCGTCGGAGAGATCCTGGACAACGATGCCGGATCGTTCCAGGCGCTGACGGCGGCGCTCGCGCAGCGCGGCATCAACTGGCGTGAAATGGGAGCACCGGCGGTCTGGGAGGCGCACCGCGTCGCCGATTCCTACGCCGAGGGGCTGCGTCGCTGGGATGTGCTTCGCCGGTTCGGGAACCTGTCCTTGCACATCGTCGGCGAGGTCAGTGACGACGTCGCGCGGAGCATGCCGAACGTGACGTTTCAAAAGTTCCCCGGCTTTCCCAAGATGCTCGAGATGATCGAGCGGACCAAGATGCTGATCAACGTGACGCCGAAGCTGGCGGACGGCTCGCACGACCGGATCTGCAACGGCATCGCGCGCGGCAGCGTCATGGCGACGACCTATAGTCGTTACATCGCCGAACAATTCGACGTGACGTCCGATCTGGTTTTCTTTCCGCGCGATATGGACGGGTTCGAACGCGAACTCGCCGATCTGATTGCCGATAATTCGCGCCTCGATCGCATGGCCGCCAGTTCCCGTGCCGTCTACGCGGAACACCACACCTGGCATCGCCGGGCAGAGCAGCTTGGTCCGGAAATGGCGGCGGCCGTGTCGGCGCCGCGTTAGCTCACGCGGATTTCAGGAACAGCGCATTCTGGTAGTAAGGCACGAGTTCCATCGGCGCTTGCGCCGCCGTGCGCCAATCCGGGCCGGGTGAATAGGCGGCCATGAAAGCTTCGCGTGCCGGCGTCAGGGCATCCTCGTCGAATATATCGATGATGTCCCGGCAATAGCCCAGTTGAAAGACGTCTTGGAGCCGCTCCGGTTCGCGCATGGAGACACCGACGGCTTCCGGCGCGTACTTGCCAATCGGGTTCTTGGTATAGAACGCCCGGGCATTGCGAATGATCCCCGCATAATAGGCGTCGATGGCCTCGGGCGGGATTTCCTGAAAACTGTCGATGTTGATCACCAGATCCGCGCTCAGGCCTTGCCAGGCCTTGGCGTCCATGGCGTCGAGGAAGGTGATCTTGTGCAGTTGGTCCGGTACCGCGCGGGTCAGCAGGGCGCGGCTCAATACCAGCAACTGCGGCAGGTCGACGATGGTGTAACTGGTGACCCGCGGCAGCAAACGTGTCAGGGCGTGGCAGGTGCGGCCGAAACCGGCGCCGATTTCAATGATGCTGTCGAGGGTCCGGGTATCCATGGCGGAATCGAGGAACAGGTATTCGTCGATGGAAAACAGATAGTCGAGATTGATATCCAGGTTTTTCACCCGCACCGAGATCGGGTTGCCGATATGTGTGTCGCCGAGCCGGCGGTAGTAGTCATAGAACGATTCCGGCCGATGCCGGGCGGCTTCGAATAGGATGAACTTGTAGTAGCGCATGGTCGTATCGAAGGGATCCCACGCGGCCAATCGGCAATTGGCACCGCCGGGTTCGCGGAAGTGATCCACGAACGCATCGTCCACGTCGGCGAAAAGTTCGTCCGACAGGGTCGTCCAGAGATTCGAAATCTTGTGGCTCAATGGTCGGCGTCCTTGCGATTTGAAAGCACGATAAGACTATACGGATTGAACGGATTGGTGCCGAAAACATCGTAGCGGATGGCTCCCAGGCGGTCCGGGAAATTGTCGGTATAGGTCTTGATCATCCGGAGCAAATTGACGTTGTAGCGGCAGCCCAGTGACCACGACGCGGAATTGTCGTGGAAATGCTCGTCTCTGAGCACGTATCGGTAGTTGTTCTGGTGCATGGCGTCGTCCGCCACCAGGCCGCCGACCTCCTGCAGCATCTTGGTAATACCGAAACGCGCCAGGTTGTTGAACCGCTGCCACCCCACCGGTTCGTAGAAGACCAGGGTTACCTTGTCGGCGGCCTCCAGCAGATCGTGCATAAAAGCTGGCGGCAGCAGGGCGGTCTGTTCGATGGCGGCACATGTGAACGCCAGGACGTGGCGGCGGCCATCCAGCATCTTGAAGTCCGGTGCATAGAAATCGAACGCATGGCTTTCATGCGTGGCGCCGCCGGATCGTTCGAACAGCCGCTCAAAGCAATAGCGGCCGCTCTCCGACTGTTCGCAGGCGATGTAGGCGGGCGCCCTGTTTTGGGTGCGCAGCAGCAGATTGGCGAGGTTGCGCCCCCAGCCGGCGCCGAACTCGACGACGGCGTCGACGTCGGGGCTCAGGAACTGCTGAAGGGCGTCGATCAACTGCCAATCCACATAAGCCTCGTCGACCAGACGGTATTGGCCGTCCATGGCGACCAGCTTTTTGCCGGGAACGGGCGTGAAATCGCCGAGGTCATAGCGCAGCGGATTGTTGGTGATACTGACCGGCAGCAGTCCCTCGCCCCGTGGCGCCGTGGTCAGGGTTGCGACAGCCGCATCGAGGGTGCCTTGTTCCGCGAGCAGCGCATCGACCTTGGCGACGGTATTGTTCCAGCTTTCCTCATAGACGGTTTTTTGGATTTTCTGCACCGAGTTCAGGATATCGGTGACATGGTCCAGAAACGGCGCGGACAGGTCGAGGGGAATGTCGTCGAAGTCGCCAAGCGCGGCAGAAACGATGTCTTGAGTAAGCGCCATGGGTCTGTGCCGTGAACTTTTCCTTCGTTGGCAGGGCCTTCGATCATGCCATTTTCCATCCATGATGGACAGCCGCCGGATTGATCCCTGAAAATTTGCTATAAAGGTAGTGATTCGGGCCACGGTGGAAGCGACGTCGATTGCAAATGTAGCCGGCCAAGCGAAGGGTCTGCCGAGGCCGGAGGTGACCGTTTCGGCAATTTGCGACGGTCCCGGGTTCGCTGCGTGAGATGAGAGGAAGCATGGCCGAGCAGAATGTTGATTCCCAGCCCGGACCGGATGCGGATCTCACGCCCGGCGCGTTCTTCGAGAAGCTGAAAGCCGAGCACGGCAAGGTGCTCAACGTCTTGCCCAGCCGCGCAATGAACAAGGGACGGCTGCATGTGGAGCCGTTGTTTCTCTATCATGCCGGCCGCACCGGCGGCGTTGCGTTCTCGACGGCGTTGCAGGCAGGAATCAGCCTGATGCTGACGCTCAACAACATCGAAAACCCGCCGCGCAGCGGGCGCGTTGAAGAGGGCGATTTGCTGCCGGACATCGTCAATGCCCATCATCTCTTCATTGCCACGCATGCGCCCTACGGATTTCACGAAAAATTTCCGCGCCAGAGTTTCAAGCTGACGGCCTTGTTGCGCGACCCGGTGCCGCGCGTGTCGTCGCTTTATACCAAGGTTTGCATGCGCGCCGACGAACCGGCGAGCCGCGAAGGCTTCCTGAAATTCATGGACGAGACCGAAAGCCACAATGGCATGGTCTGCCAGCTCTGCGGTCTGCAGCCCGGCAGCGACGTGACCATGGACCATTTCGAGCAGGCGCGGGAAACACTGGACGAGAAGTTCGCCTCCTATACGACGACGGAACACTCCGGCCGCCTCGCGAACTACTATTTTTCTGCCTTCAACCTGCCGAACATGCTGATGGAAATCCTCAACAGGACATTGCCGCAATACCGAATCGAGATCGACGATTTGGCCGACGCGATCCGCGAGCGAAACGCGCCTGATGTCGCGCTCTACGAATGGGCCGTTGCCAATCCGCGCATGCCGGTACTCGAACAGGAAAGCGACGTGCTCTCACCCTTCACCATCGTCATGTACGAAGACGAGAAACAGACCCATTCATCGGGAAGGGGCGGGGTATTCGCGACCGAGATCGTGATATCGGCGTTGCGGGAAAATCCCCAGTTGGCCTTCGACATGGCGCAGTTGGTCGAACTCTGCAAAACGCGGTGATGCGAGCCGATTAGGACCGAGAGTTGGCCCGCTCCAGCAAGCGGACCGTATCGCCGACACCCTGTTCGAGCGTCCCTTGCGGCTCGAACCCCTGCGCGCGGATGCGTTCGAATCCGACTTCATAGGAAAGCTGGTTCATGATCCGCGAATCGACCAGGCTTACCTCGAGATCTGGAACGAAGCCCTTGATGGTATCGACGATATCGCGAACCGTCGCGTTGGTGGTCAGGACGTTATAAATCCGCCCGTCGAACAGATCTTTCTCGATGATCAATCCGATCGCGGCGACCGCGTCGCCCAGATCCAGATAAGGGCGCTTCTGGTCCATGGCCGTGCGCCAGACGGTCAATGGCTGGCCCATCACCGCCTGCCAGCAGAACTTGTTGACCGCGGTGTGGAACCGCATTCCCGGCGACGTGCCGAAGATAGTGCCCAGCCGGCAGGTGATATGGCGCAAACCTCTGTCGCGCGCCATGTCCGCAAGCAGTGCTTCCTCGCGCAATTTGGTTTCCGCGTAGGGGCTTTGCGGCTTCAGGTCTTCCAAGGTGCAGTCCTCGTCGACCTTATCGTCCTGGGTGCCGTAGACGCTGGTCGATGAGGGGTGGAACAGCCGCGCACCCGTCTCGACGCAGGCTTCGGCAATGCGCTGGGTGGTTTGGTAGTTGACCCGCTCCACCTCCTCGGCGATGTCGAAACTGCCCGCCGCGTCGGTGATCGCCGCCAGTTGCACGACGACGTCGGCGCCGGCGATCAGCGGGGTCAACTTGGCGCTGGTCACGTCGGCCTCGACGAAGGTATAGCGGGCTCCTTCCGGGAGATCGAACAGCGACGGATAGCGCTGCGTCGCCATGTTGTCGATCATGACGACTTCGCAGCTGGGAAATTGCGCCGGGAGCGCGCGCACCAGCCGCGATCCGATATGGCCGATTGCGCCGGTGATGACGAACTTCATGTCTCGGTTTTCCCTTTCAAAACGTCGGCTAAGTATCGCGCGAACGCGTCCCGATCCCGAAGGTAATCGTCCTCGTCGTAATGGTCATCGCAAAGCACGGTGAGCACGGACCCTTCACTCAGGTAGGTCTGCTCCGCCCATATCATCGGCGGGATGTAGAGGCCCCGCGCCGGCGTGTCGAGAACCACGGTCATCGTCTCGCTGCCGTTGTCGGCGCGGACTTCGACCGCCCCGGATGTGCAAATCAACATCTGCTGCTGGCGTTTGTGCGCGTGACCGCCGCGCGCGGTGCCCGCGTCGACACCCGACACAATGAAGATTCGCTCGATCCCGAAAGGCACGTGGCGTTGCGTCTCGGCGACGCTGAGCGAGCCCCGGGTATCGGCAAGGACCTGGAAATCGACCAGGCGGCAATTCTCGTGGGTGACAGATCTCAGCGCCATGGTTCAGGCCGTTCCCTGCTGTAGCCGCTTGATCGTGCGATCGATCCCTTCGCTTAGGCTCACGCTCGCCTGCCAGCCCGTGGCCTCGCGGATGGCCGTCGGGTTGGCGATGAAGTGCCGGCGTTCGATGGCCAGCATGCCATCCGGCCACGGTGCGCTTTCCAATCGCACCGGTGTCCCCGTGGCTGCTTCAGCCCGCGCCGCAACGCATTCGAACGCCTGTCGAAGGCTGTGGCCGGTGCCGGTTCCCGTTACGAAGTGGCGTCCCGAGGCGTTTTCCATGGCCTGGGACGTTAGCACGAATGCTTCGACGATATCATCGATGAACAGGTAATCACGAATCTCGGAACCGTCACCGAACACCGTGATTGGCTGGCCGGTGATGGCGCGGGCGATGATCTTGTTGAGCACGCCCCGGTCCTGGCTGCCGACGCTTTCACCGGGGCCGTATATGTTCGGGAGGCGCAGGCAAACGCCGCGCAGGATCGCATCTCGCGACGCCTGTTCGATGCACCGTTCGGCCTTGAGCTTGTGACGGTCGTAGACAGTGATCGGCGCATCCGGCCAGGTTTCGTCGACGGGAAGGTGCTCGGTCAGGCCGGCTTCTGTCACGGTGCCGGCGATCAGTGCATCGACGGTGCGCGCGGCGGACCGACAGGCTTCGATCAAGTGCCGAACCGGCGCCACATTGGCTCGGTCGTCGGTCTCGGGCTCGTCCTCGGCGACGTAAGCGCTGGTCTGGCCGGCCAAGTGGAATACCAGATCGGCGCCGGCCTCGCCGATCGCCTGGCGCCAGAATGCCGAATCCGACGGATCGCCGATCAACGTCTCGCATGCCGCCATGTGACCTGCCAACGGATCCAGCGACGTCCGGGAGGCTCGGATCAGAACGCAATCTGTCGCGGCTAGCCGCTTTACCAAAGCGCTGCCGATAAAGCCCCGCGCGCCCGTAACGAGGATACGCCGCCCGGCCAGACCTTCGATGACGGCTGCGGTCATGATCAGTTGACGCGGAAACCGGCGAGTGCGCTCGCCACCTGTTCGACCTCGGCGTCGGTCAACTCCGGGTACAACGGCAGGGACAGGATTTCACGGCAGAGGGCCTCCGCCACCGGACGCGGCCAATCGCCAAGGCGCCCGTGGTAGCCGGGCTCCAGGTGCACGGGGGTGGGGTAATGGATACCGGCGCCGACGTCTTGTGCCGCCAAATGTTCGCGCAGCCGTTCGCGGTCGGTGGTTTGCACGACGTAGAGATGAAAGGCGTGCTCGGTATCGTCGCGGCGTGCCGGCACCGGGATACCGGTATCCGCAAGGGCGGCGTCGTAGGCGGCGGCGATTTCCCGCCGGCGGGCGTTGTCGGCATCCAAGTGCCCGAGCTTTGCCCGCAGGATCGCCGCCTGCAGTTCGTCGAGCCTTGAATTGACACCGGAACGAAGGCTCTCGCGGGTATCGTTCCAGCCGTACTGACGCAGTTGCCGGATGGACGCGGCCAGTTCCGCATCGTCGGTCACGACCATGCCGCCGTCGCCGATGGCACCCAGGTTCTTGGTTGGATAGAAGCTGAAACTGCCGGCGTTTCCGATGCTGCCGAGGCGCCGCCCACCCAGCCGGGCACCGGTCGCCTGGGCGCAGTCCTCAAGCACCAACAGACCGTTTTCGGCCGCTATCTCCATGATCGCGCCCATATCCACCGACTGGCCGTAGATATGAACTGGGATGACGGCCTTGGTCTTGGGGCCGATGGCGGCCTTCAGGCATGCTGGATCGAGGGTGCGAAAATCAGGCTCCACATCGACGGCGAGCGGCGTGGCGCCGGCCATCTCGATGGCCGCGATGGTCGCGACGGCGGTGAGTGCGGTCGTCACCACTTCGTTGCCGGGACCGATTCCCATGCCGCGCAGGGCAATGGCCAGGGCGTCGGTGCCGTTGGCAACGCCGATGGCATGGCCGACACCGCAGTAAGCGGCGAATTCCCGCTCCAATGACTGGACCTCGGTGCCGAGAACATACCAGTCGCTTTCCAGCACCCGCTGAATGGCGCCATCGATCTCGGCACGATGTTTGAGGTATTGATGTTTTGGCGAACTGACCGGAATCACGGAAAGGTCTCGACCTTGGGCACGTAGGTAATCCACTTGCCGCCGCCGTCCGTATAGGCGGTCTCGTTGGCCATGATCTCGCGCTGGTGGTTCCAGGCGAACAGCAGGGTATAGTCCGGTGGCGCGGCGGCGAAATCCGCATGCGGCTTGACCGGTATGTGCGCGCCTGGGGTGCATTTTCCCTGTTTGATCGGGGTGGTATCGGAAATGAACTCGACATGATCGGGCGTGATGCCGCAATAGTTCATGGTGGTGGTGCTTTTCGACGTCGCGCCGTAGCCGACGACACGTTTGCCGGCTTCGCGCAGCTCGTTCAGAAGCGCCATCAGGTCGCGGCGCGAGGTTTCGCAATTCTTCCGGAATCGGTCATAGGTATCCGGCTTGTCGAGACCCTGCGCGCGTTCCTTTGCAAGGATCGTCTCGACCTCGGGAGACGCGGGGCGAGCGCCCGCTAGCGCCAGGGTGTAGCGCATGGACCCTCCGTGAGTTACCTGCGGCGCCACGTCGATCAGTTCCAGGCCGTGGCGACGGAAGGCTTCGGCCACGGACAGTGCGCTGAAGATGAAGACGTGCTCGTCGTAAATCTGGTCGTAGGAGGTCTTCTCGATCATATCGCCGAGATAGGGGTCTTCGAACACGAACACGCCGTCATCCGCCAGCAATGAGCGAACGCCCAGCGCCACGCCCTGGATGTCGGGAATGTGGCACATGACATTGGCGGCCAGGATGGCATTGGCCTTGCCGTGTTGATCGGCGATGTCCGCCGCCGTCTCCGCACCGAAAAAGACGGAAATCGTCTCGACACCGTTGTCACGCGCCACTTTCGCCACATTGGCCGACGGCTCCACGCCCAGGTGGTGGATGCCGGCAGCGGCGAAATTCCGCAGCATGATGCCGTCGTTGCTGCCCAGTTCGACGACGAATGGAGATTCCCGGCCGGCGAGAAAACGCTTCGAAACGTCGTCGGCGAAGGCTTTGAAATGCGCCTGCATGTACTTCGACGTCGACGAGAAAAAGGCATAGTTCTCGTGGAACATCGCCTGTGGCTCGGGTTGCTCGACGATCTGGAACATGTGGCAGCTATTGCAGAATGCCGGTGCCAGTTCGAAGAAATACTCGTCCGCGAATTCCTCGGGACGCAAGAATCCGTTGGCGATGGGCATTCGGCCGAATGACATGAACGGCGAGATGGGAGCACCGCAGACGCGACAGGAATCCACTTTTAAGTCTCCAAGATGCCAGGCGTAAACCGAATATTGACGTTCATACGTTTACGATATGGTTAATCAACGCTGAAGACGCTGGAACGGCATGATGCGAGTGGAAGAAACCGAGATTCCGGATGTGAAGGTCGTCCATCTGACGGCGCATGAAGACAACCGGGGAATGTTCGTCGAGACCTTCGAAATCGGGGCCTTTTCCGCCATCGGTATCGATAGTGCGTTCTCACAGGACGCAGTTTCCGTCAACCGCAAGCGCGGCACCTTCCGTGGATTGCATTTCCAGTCGCCTCCATTTGCCCAGGATACGCTGGTCCGGGTCGCCAGGGGGCGGATTTTCGACGTGGCGCTCGATCTGCGCCGTGATGCGCCGACCTTCGGGCGCCATGTCGGCATGGAACTGGCCGCCGATGACTGGCGGTGCCTGTTCGTTCCGGCCGGTTTCGCGCACGGTTTCTGCACGCTCGAAGACGGCTCGGAAATTGCCTACAAGCTAGCTGGTCCTTATGCGGCGGAGAACGCGGGCGGGGTGTCACTCAGCGATCTCGATTTGGGCATCGAGTGGCCGATCGATCCGAAAGGCGGCATCCTTTCCGAAAAGGACAGGGCGCTGCCGCGGCTGCGTGATCTGCCAAGAGTGTTTTCGTAGGACGGGGGCGGGCGCGGCATGAAAATCCTGGTTACCGGCGGTGCCGGCTTCATCGGATCGGCGGTCGTCCGCCATCTGCTGGCGAGCGGCCGGCATGACGTCGTCAACGTCGACAAGCTGACCTACGCGGCCAATCTCGCAAGCCTCGAGGATGCGGCCGTCAATCCGCGCTATGCCTTCGAACATGCCGACATCTGTGACGCCAGGCGCATGGTCGATATCCTCGACCGTCATCAGCCCGACGGCATCATGCACCTGGCGGCGGAATCCCACGTGGACCGGTCAATCGACGGCCCAGCCAAATTTATCGAAACCAATATCGTCGGCACATATCGGTTGCTCGACGCCGCTGCCGGCTACTACCAGGGCCTGGATGGTGAGCGTCGGGCGCGGTTTCGCTTTCATCATGTCTCGACCGATGAAGTCTACGGCGCCCTGGGGCCCGACGATCCACCATTCACGCCGCAACACGCCTATGATCCCCGTTCGCCTTACTCGGCTAGCAAGGCGTCGTCCGATCATCTGGTTCGCGCCTGGCAGCACACCTTTGGCCTGCCGACGGTGCTGAGCAATTGTTCGAACAACTACGGCCCCTACCAGTTTCCGGAGAAGCTGATCCCGCTGATGATCCTCAACGCCCTGGAATGGCGGCCGCTGCCGGTCTATGGGCGGGGGGAGAACCAGCGTGATTGGCTTTACGTCGAGGAGCATGCCGAAGCCTTGGTCGAGGTTCTCACCAGGGGGCGCATTGGTGCCACCTATTTGATCGGCGGTGATGCCTGCGTGCGCAACATCGATGTGGTGGAGGCGATCTGCCGGTTGGTCGATGAACGCCGGCCCGATCCGGAAGGCCGCAGCCGTTCCGGATTGATCACCTTTGTCGAGGACCGGCCGGCGCATGATTTCCGCTATGCCATCGATTTTTCCGAAACCCAAAAGGAACTCGGCTGGTATCCCAAGGTTTCCTTCGAACAGGGACTGGCCAGGACCGTTGATTGGTACCTGGACCGGCGCGATTGGTGGGAACCGATCAGGGAAGGGCGTTACGCCGGCCAACGGCTCGGGCTTGGCAATCATGAAAACCAGGAGATCGAGACATGAAGGGAATCATTCTCGCCGGCGGCGCCGGAATGCGGCTTCATCCGGCAACGGGGGTGATCAACAAGCAATTGCTCCCGGTTTACGACAAGCCGATGATTTTCTACGTGCTGTCCACGCTGATGCTGGGCGGAATCCGGGAAATCCTGATCATCACATCGCCGCACGCCCGGCCTTTGTATGAAGAACTTCTCGGTGACGGCGCCTGGCTTGGCATGCGGCTGGAATATGCGACGCAGGAAGCGCCGAACGGCGTTCCCGAGGCCTTGATCATCGGGCGCGAATTCCTCGACGGCGGACCATGTGCGTTCATCCTCGGCGATAACATCTTCGTCGGCCATATGCTTGGCGACATGCTGGAGAAGGTGCAGCAGCGTGGCGGCGGTGCGACCATCTTCGTTTGCCGCGTGTCCGATCCCGAGCGCTATGGCGTCATCGATATCGATCAGGATGGAAAAGTTTGCGGAGTCGTCGAAAAGCCGGCCGATCCACCGTCGAGTTGGGCAATCACCGGCCTCTACATGCTGGATTCCGATGCTTCCGATATCGCCGCCGGGCTGACGCCGTCGGCGCGCGGCGAATTGGAGATGGTGGATGTCATCCGGAACTATCTGGAGCGCGGGGCCTTGTCTGTGGAGAAGCTCGGGCGTGGTTATGCCTGGCTTGATTCAGGCACACACGAAAGCCTGCTCGATGCCGCGCAGTACATCGCCACCATCGAACAGCGCCAGGGACTGAAGATCGCCTGCCTGGAGGAAATCGCGCTCCGCAAGGGGTTCATTGACCTCGATCAGTTCAAGGCCCTGGCGGAGAGCTATCCGGCTAGTTCTTATGGGCTCTATCTCCGGTCTTTGCTGAACGAGGATTTTCTAGACATCTAATCCGCGCCGCCACCGAGCAGTTCGATGGCAAAGCGGTAGGTGAGGGGGCGGATCGGCAGCGGTGCCACCTTTCCTTCGCGGCTCGTGTCGTCGTGTTCGCGGGCGGACAGGCTGGCGCGCAGGAACTTTCGCGCCCCCACCTTATGGGACATGACGAGGCCGATCATCGCCGCCTCCGAGCGGGGCGATTCCAGGCGAATTCTGCGCTGCGCGTCACCGATCTCGAGCACGCCGCCGGTCAACCCAAGGCCATTGCCACAGGTAATCAGGCCGGACACGGGTGCCCCCAGATCGATTTCCTGGTCGCCGAGAGGGAAGGTCTCAATCCTGGCGCCGCCGTTATGGCAGGCATAGGAGAGGTCGCTGCCGCCGAAAACATCGGGGTTCACGGTGGCGTGCGCCATACGGAGTGAGCCAAGGATGGGTTCCGGCCAACCCAACGCGTAGGCGACTTCCAGCCGTGGGCGCGATGCATGAATGGTAATGGTTTTCCTGATCTCGCCGAGCCCGGACGGGATGACACAGGAGACCTGGGCTTTCGAGCCGTCTCCGGAGAATTTCAGTTCCGGCGCGACCCGCTCCAGGTCCGTGACCTTCGGGCGGCCGGGCAGTTCGCAGACCAGGTGACCGGTATAGAAATCGGCGCCCCAGGTGATGTCTTCGAAATAGCCGTGCGGGATGGTCCCGACCCACCAGGGCTGATCCGGCCCGAAGGCCATCGATTGGATCGCGGCGCCGCGGCGCAGGTTCAGTGTCACCGCGTTCCCCGCGCCAACGAGCGTTAAGGCGCGCTCGTCACCGGAGACGGTGAACGCTCCTTCATCGGCGGTGAAACCGTCACCGTCGGCATGCGAAGCCGGGCGCGCGGGCAGGGCGGCGACGGCATCGGTGATGGTTTGCCACCGGGCATCGTCAATATGGGTGCGGAAATCGCTGCTCCATAACTCCAGCAGGCCGCGCCATTCGCCGTCGGTGCTGTCGGGGTTTTCGACCAGGGCATCGTACAGGCGCCAGCAGGCGGTGTTGAGCGCCAGGTCGTCGCGGCCGGTCACGGCCCAGCGGACGATGTTATATTTCGGCTGCTTCTTGACGGCCACGGGTGCCGAGGCGGTCTGCAGATGCAGCTTGTTCCAGGCGCCCGGCAGGTTGCCGGTTTCGAGAACGGCGCTCGGGGTCGTCATGATGGCGTCGTCACGCGCGGACAGGCGGCGGAACAAGGCCTCAATACGCCGCCATTCGCTTTCCGTCTCGATCGCGGCCTCGCTGCCGTAGCGGCCAGGACGGTAGTCGAAGATCTCCGCATCACTGCCATAGACCGGCAGGAAGCCGCCTTGCGTCCGCGCCAGGCGTTCATCCACAAAGGCTTCGTAGTCGTTGAGGGTGATCTCGCCATGCGCGTGGCGCTGAAATTTCTGGAAGGCGATAGCATCGCACCAGATCACCGGCAGGCCGTCGTCTGCCGGATCGAGCGCCATCTGGGGATAGTGAGCCCATTTGGGGTCCCAATCCTGGTGGGCGCTGTAGACGTTAGCCCAGTCTAGGATCATGGCCCGGTATCCGGCGTCGCGATAGATCGGGATTAACCCCGCCGACAGTGCCTGTTCGTTGACCAGCACGATATCCGGCCGCATGCCGAGCAGTTGCCGATAGACGTCGAGACCGATGCGCTGGTTCGCCACGTTCGCCCGTTCCGGCATCAAGGGGCCGATGGCCTGGACGTAGCCGCTGCCGATGAATTCGCAAAGCCCGTCGGCGATGAGTGCGCGCAGGTCGGTAATCCACGCGGGATCGATTTCGGCGATCCTGAGCAGGGTCCAGGCGCTGGCCTCGATGGTGACGGGGCAGCCGGTGTCGCGTGCGAGCTTCAGAAGCGGTGCATAGCAGCGCGCGACGACGGTGGCGCGCTCGCGTTCGGGGATGGCGGAAAACGCCAGATTCAGATGAAAGAGACTATAGAGCTTCTTCCGTTCATCCATCGTCCGGAACCGTCTCGATTACGATCGTTTCCATGGCCTGGCGCATGGCCGCAAGGGCATCGTCGCGCCGCTCGGCGCAGGTCATGATCACGCCGGCGGAACCGCCTGCGTTCTCCGGTTTGGTGACCCGGTCACCGGGCTTCGCCCAAACCTCAGTATAGGCGACCCCGGGGATCGATGCCGCACTATCCATGCCGGAGATAATTGTGATCCGCCCCGGTACCGGGAAGATATAGCGCTGGATCACGTGCCGCAGGTACCGGGGTGTCAACTCGTCATCGCTGACGTCAAGACCGAGCGCCAGCTTGGCCGTCGGGATCACCGTCGATATTCCGGTGTTGAGCGGGATTTCATAGGTGCAGAAGTAGCCGCCGCTAAGCCGCAGCGCCACCTCGATAACCTGGGCGCGGCCTTGGTGGATGACGATGTCGCCCTTGATGATACCGTTCCGCATGCCGAAGGCGTCGACCACGGCCTGAATAACGGCGCGGGCATCGTCCACCTGGTCATCGGGCAGGACGCTCGGCAGGTCGCCGCCGTTTTCGACGATGCGCGGCGCGTACATTTCCAGAAACTCGTAGTTTCGATCGGAGATTCCAAAGGTGTGGGCAACACCCTCGACGACGATGCTTTCGGTGCTGAGCTGCGGCCCCGACAGAAAATACTCGGCCATCACCCGGCCGGTCGGCGACCAGTCCTTGGCATAGTCGAAGGCGGCGGCCAATCCGGCTTCGTCGCGTACCCACGAAACGCCCTTGGAGCCGCGGCTGTCGATCGGCTTGACCACGACACCGTCCGCCGCGCCTTGGGCGAAGATTTGCAAATCCGCGAACGTTGCCATGGCCTGAAATCTCGGTGTCGGCACGCCGTGCTCGGAGAACCGCGTCTTCATGGCAATCTTGTTGACCGCCAGATCGGCGATTTCCACCGGCAGCCCCGGCAGGTTCAATCGTTCGGCGATGCGCGCAACCACGTGCGGCGTATCGACCGCCATGCACATGACGCCATCGAACGGCGCCACGGTTTCATGATAGCGGGTTGCCGCCGGCACGCATTCGTCGGGGTGATAGACGCTGGCGACGATCTTGTCGTCGCAGAGTTCGAACCCGGGCGCATTCGCGTCCCCATCGCAACCGATAATGCGCCAACCCTGTTCGGCCAGCTGGCGCAAGCCTTCGACCGCCTGGGTGCCGGCCCCAAGAACGAGCAGCGTCTTGGTCAAAAATAGAGCCCCCCATTGACGTTCAGCGTTTCCGCGGTGATGTAGGCGCTGTCGTCGGAAGCGAGGAACACCACGGCCTTGGCGACTTCATCGACGGTACCCAGGCGGTTCAGCAGCACCGCCTCGGCGGCCTTGCGGACCTGAGGGGAATCAAGGCCCGCCGCCGCCATGTCGGAGGCGATCAGCCCGGCGGCCACGGTGTTGGAACGGATGTTGTCGGCGGCGCCGAACCGGGCCGCCACCTGCGAGAGCGAGATCAACCCCGCCTTGCTGGCGGCGTAGTGTGCCGTGCGCGGACCGCCATACTGGCCGCTGACGGAGCCGATATTGACGATGCTGGCGCCGCCCGATTGGCGCAAATAGGGGAGCGCTTCCTGGATACAGATGAACGGGCCCTTGAGATTGACCGCGAGGATGTCATCCCAATCCTCGTCGCTGATCTGGTCGAGATCGGTCGGCTTGTTGATGCCGGCATTGTTGACCAGGACGTCGATGCCGCCCATCGCCTGGGCGGCGTCCGCCATGGCCTTGTTGACACTGGCCCGGTCGCGGACCTCCATCTGCACCGCGTTGGCAGTGCCGCCGGCCGCTTCGATGTCGCGGACGACGTCCTCGGCGGCATCCTTTTGGCTGCTGTAGGTGAGCGTCACCAGGGCGCCTTCGCCGGCCAGCGCCAGGCAAATGCCCTTGCCGATGCCCCGGCTGCCGCCGGTGACGACGGCTTTCTTGCCGTTCAACCTCATTTCAAACCTTCCTTTCGGGCGATGGCGCGTTTGGCGGCCTCGGCGATGTAGGGGGCGGTCAGATGAAAGCGCTCGGCCAGTTCATCCGGCTCGCCGGATTTGCCGAAGGTGTCCATGACGGCGATGAACTCCTGCGGGCAGGGATAGGTCTCTGTCAGGCACTCGGCGACGGCGCCGCCCAACCCGCCATGAACATTGTGGTCCTCGGCGGTGACGATGGCGCCGGTTTCACGCGCCGCGCGCTCGATCAGTTCGCGGTCGACGGGTTTGATGCTGGCCATGTTGATGACACGCGCCGAAATGCCGTCCTCGCGCAACAGGTTCGCCGCCTGGACGGCGCGCGCGACCTCGACGCCGCAGGCGATGAGGGTCACGTCGCTGCCGTCGATCACCTGGGTGCCCTTGCCGACTTGCATGACGTGGTCGTCGCCGAAAACCGTCGGTGCCGGCGAACGGCCGGTCCTGAGATAGACTGGACCTTCGAAATCGACGATGGTGCGCGCCGCCTTGCCGGCTTCGATCGGATCGGCGGCCGAAAGTACGGTCATGCCGGGAATGCCGCGAAACGCCGCCAGATCTTCCAGGCACTGGGCCGACGCACCATCCGGTCCCACGTCGAGGCCCGGGTGGCTGGCGACGATTTTCACGTTGCGCTTGGTGTAGGCGATGGAAAGCCGGGCCTGTTCGACGGCGCGGAGCGCAAACACCGCGAAGGTCGTGACGATGGGAATCAGCCCGACCGCGGCCAAGCCGCCGGCCATGGCGACCATGTTCTGTTCGGCGATGCCACACTGGATGAAGCGGTCGGGGTAGGCCTTGCGGAAATGATGCATGCCGGTGCCGCCGGCGACATCGGCATCAAGCACGACGATGCGTTCATCCGTCGCCGCCAGTTCGGTCATGGCGCGGCCGAAGGCTTCGCGCAGGGTATCGCCGCTGGAGCCGAGCTGCAGCGGTTCCTTGTCCTTGCTCATGGTGCGCTCCTTTCGAACAGACTGCCGTCGATCCAAGCGGCGGTTTCCTCTTCGGCGACCCCCAAATCGACGAGCGAGCGGGCCAGGTCTTCCGCCGTCAACAGCAGGCTGCCGTGCCAATTGGGCTTGCCGGCCATGAACGAAACGCCTTGGCCCTTGTTGGTGTGGGCGACGACGATGGTCGGCTGTTCCGACTCGCCGCGATAGGCGTCGAAGGCGTCGGCGATGGCGCCGACATCATGGCCGTCGATTTCGATGACGTTCCATCCAAAGGCCGAGAGCTTCTCGGCCAGCGGTTCCAGGCCCATGATGTTGGCGTTGAAGTCGTCGCTCTGCAGCTTGTTGTAGTCGATCACGCCGCAGAGGTTGGAAAGCTTGTGGTGCGCGGCAAACATCAGCGCTTCCCAGACCTCGCCTTCCTGCAATTCGCCGTCACCGAGCAGTACGTAAACCCGCGTCTTCCAGCCTTTCATCCTGGCACCCAGCGCCATGCCGCAAGCCACCGACATTCCCTGGCCGAGCGAGCCGGTGCTGGTCTCCGCTAGCGGTGTGGCGCCGACATGCGGATGGCCCTCGAGCCGGCCTTCGAGATGACGGAGCGTGGTCAGTTCGCTGGGATCGAGCAGGTCGGTCGCCGCCCACGCCGCGTACAGCGCCGGGCAGGCATGGCCTTTCGACATGATGAACCGGTGGCGTTCGCTTTCCGGCACGTCGTCGCCTTGCGGTCCCAGCTCGCCGCCATAGATTACCGCTAGCACATCGGCGCATGAAAGCGCGCCGCCCGGATGCCCGGATTTCGCGGCATGGATCGATACCAGCGAATAGCGCCGGATGGTTTCGGCCAGGGTCTCGATTGCGGATTGGTTCATGATGCTCCTCCCGATGGGTCGGATTTCTCTGCGAATACGATGGTCAGGCGGCCCAAACCGGCAGCGGCGAGGGAGTCGTAATAGGCCTCCAGTGCGTCCGATTGGCTTGCCGCCATGGTCAGGTCGAAGGATTTCCGCCAGCCGTGCAGTTGGCGGCCGAGCTTCGGGTCCGAGGTGTAGTCTTGGCCCATGAGCAAGAACATCTCCATCGGGAAGTTCGTCGTCCGGGCCACCGGGGTGAAGCCGCAGCTCTGCATCAGGGCTTCGAGGCTAGCAAAGGTGAAATAATTGAGGTGGTGGTCGGAGACCACCCACCATTCGCGGTAGTCCTTCTCGGTGACGAGCGTTTCCTGAAATGGGTTGTAGTCGTTGGGTGTCGAAACGGCGAGCACGCCGCCGTCATCGAGGATGCCGTGCGCGGCCTTCAATACGGCGGTCGGATCGGCGATATGTTCCAGCACTTCGCTCATGTGGATGGCATCGAAGGCGCCCAATTCCGCCGCAGTGTCAGAGCCGAAGAAACCCTGGCGCACATCGAGGCCGCGGTCCTGGCAGAAAGCCGTCGCCACCGGCGAAGGCTCGATGCCGGCGCCCCGCCAGCCGCGATCCTTGCAGGCGGCGAGGAAATCCCCTGGGCCGCACCCGATATCCAGGATGCTGGGCGCATCTTTGCCGCTGAGCAGCCTGGAAATCCGGTTGAGGCGTAGATCGAACATCAACCGCAGCCATTCCTCGTCTTCGCGGGCACGGTCCAGGTAGTCCGACTTGTCTTCCTGATAGAACTGCTCTTCGTAGAGCCGTCGCAGCGTCTCCGGCGAGGGTAAGGGGATCACGTGAAGGAAGCCGCATGTCCGGCAATCGATGACGTTCCCCTGGTCCGTCGCCGTCCGCACGGGGCCGGCGTGCGAGCCGCCCTGTTCGTCCGTCCATTCGATCTCGGTCATGCTCATGAACCGGCCTTTCCGTCACTGATCAGGCCGCCGACGACTTCGGCGAACCGCCGGCCGCCGCCCGACATGTGCTGGCGCCCGAGCCGATGCAGGTTTTCGCGCAGACTGGCGTCGGCGATCAGGAGCCGGAGGTTTTCGGGACCGGCGGCGGGTTCGCTCGGCACGCAGACGCCGCTGTCGCTGAAGGCCTGCCACTCATTCAGGGAAATGCGGGTGCCCGGCCGGACGGCAACCGCCGGCACGCCGGCCAACAGGCATTCGAACAGGCTGACGCCGTAAACGCAAAGGGCCGCGTCGTACTCGAACAGCAGGCCGGCAAGGTTTTCCGGTGCCACCAGGGTTTTGAAATTTTCGCGATCGCTAGAAACCGCCGGTGGATCGGCATAGGGGCCTTGCACCCAGGTGATCTCCACGTCGTCGGGAATCTGCGCCAGGAGCTGGTCCGGCCAGGTCTTGCCGAGGCCGTCGACATCGGCGGCGCCGGTCAGGATCACGCACCGTCTGACGATTTCACTGATGGTCGCCTGATGCGGGATGGTCGGCAGCAGGAAGGAGTCCCAGCCATGAATGGCGCGATCCTTGGCAAGCGCCGCGGTTTCGGCGGAGAGATAAAACGAGGGAAAATAATTGATGTCGGCCTCGCCGATGGCCCAGGCCTTGTCGACGATGACCGTGCGGCCGCCCAGTTCACGGCAGCGGCGGGCGACCGGCACGAGCCAGTCGCGTTCGTCCGCCAGGTCGGCGATGAGAACATCCGGGCGGGTTTCTTCCAGGTGCGCGATGACGACCTCTTCGGTCAGTTGCTCGACATAGCGATGCGGCAGGATATCGAGCTCCCAATGCCGTGACTTGGGGCCTTCGATCAGCACCGAAACGCCGGCCGAGAGGAAGTCCTGCAGGGCGCCGGCGGCGACGGTCATGCGTGACACATGGCCGAGGCCGACGCCAGGCCCGCATTGCGTCAGCAGCGTGACCTTCGCCGAGGTGTCGGCCACCAGTTTTTGACGGACGTGGGCGTTGATGGCGCGCAGTTCGGGTTCGTTGACGATCCGGCCGATCACATCACGCAGGTCGACCACGGTTTCGCCGCCGTGGGTGCGGTACCAGTCGTCGTAGACCCGGCGCATGAACCGGTAGTCGCTGGGCGTGTCGACGGAAATCCGGTGGTCGACGGTGGCGAAGATGGGCTCTTCCGGCGCATAGACGACCTTCTCCGGCATGACCTTCTTCAGCACATGATAAACGGCGCCCACGTGTTCCAGTTCGAACGGTTCGCGCGCGCATTCGATCATCCGGTCCCAGAACCGGCGCCGATAGATCGCCGCGCCCTCGTGGATGTAATTGCGTCCGTCCGGTAGGGGTGGCGGATCGACGACGTCGCCTTCCGGTTCGGCCTGCAGCAAATCCAGGCGTTTCGACAGGGTCGGCGGATCGATCAGCGGTGAGTCGCCGCAGACATACATGACAATGTCGGCGTCGTGTTCGCGGACGACGGTGTCGACCCGGGCCATCAGGTTGTTGACGTCGCCGTCGTAGGCGAGGAAGGGCAGATCCAGGCTCTTGGCCCAGGCGACCAGCGGTTCGTTGAAATCGTCGGCGGTGGTGGCGAGCACGATCTCGTCGATGCCGGGCATGGCGCGCAGGCGCATGACCACATGGGTGATCAGCGGCCGACCGGCGAGGTCGAGCAATTGTTTGCCGGGGAGCCGGCTGGAATTCAATCGCGCACCGATGATGGCGACAACGCGCTCGCTCATTTGCAATCCATGGTTCGCGTCAACTCCGACACCGGCCGAGGCGCTGAAATGATCACGCCAATAGCCATCGACGGGCAATTCGTTTATACTTTGGTAGTCATCTTTCGTATAGAAATCACGTTAGATGAGACCCATTTACAAACCATTAAATCGATGCAAACCAGAAAGGGATGCGCGATGAAAGAAATCAATAATGTTCTGGCCGCGTACGAGTTCCGCGACCTGGCCGGGTTTGTCCCGAAAACCCGCGAAGAATACCAGAATATCAATCAGATCGCCTACAACCTGAAGCTCAATACGCTTCTGCCGACCACGGTTCACATCGAACCCACCAACAAGTGCAACCAGACCTGCGTCATGTGCGTGCATCCGGACATGAAGCGCGACGTTACTTTCGTCGATGACGACGTGGCGCTGAAGGCGATCGATGAATGCGCCCGGTTCGGCATCTATTCGGTTCACTTCTTCTTTTTCGGTGAGCCGTTCATGAACCGCCAAACCATCGAATACATCAAGATCGCCAAGCAGAAGGGCATTCCGATGGTGTCGGTGACGACCAACTTCACCACCATCAAGGACGCCGAGATCGAGCAGCTCGTGACCAGCGGCCTGAATTCGATCCATATATCTTTCGAGGGCCTGGACCGGGAGACCTACAAGCGCATCCGCGGCACCGACAGCTACGAGCGGGTGCTGCGCAACATGGATCGGCTGCATCACTACAAGCAGAAGCACGGCTCCGAAAGCCCGTGGATTTCCCTGACCTATGTCCGCACGGAAGAGACCGACGCACAGATCGAAGCCTTCAAGTCGGCCTGGCAGGACAAGGTCAATTCCATCCACGTCAGCCCGCAGTTCGATTACATCGGCCGCGCACCGATCCGGAAAACCCAGGGCGATCCCAATTCCGAAAGCATCCTCGACCGCAACAAGGAAGAGCGGCTGCCTTGCCGGCAGTTGTGGCTGCGCCTGGTGGTGCTTTCCAACGGCGAGCTTGTGCCCTGCAGCCAGAACATCGACGGCGAACTGTCCATCGGCAACATCAAGGACATGACCATCGCCGAGGCTTGGCAGGGCGACAAGATGCTGGAACTGCGCGCCCAGCACCTGACCAACCAGATCCCCGACAGTTGCGTCTGCAGCGAGTGCATTGATTGGGATTGGAGCGGCCGTTTCGACAATCGGCCGAAGCTCAAGGGCGCCGGCAATGCAAAGTAACGAAGGTGCGGCAGAACTGCTGACCCGGGCGGCCTTTTCCGAAGACTCCCTGCATGTCCTCGATGAATGCCCGGTGTGCGGTGGCGAAACCGCGTCGGCGGAGCCGGTTACCGAGGACTATATCGAGGTGTTCGGCGAGCCGCATTTCTTCTCGGTCGACCTTTGCCCGGCTTGCGGCGCCGTCTACAGCAAGACGCGCAGCATCAACGAAAAGCTCTACTCACCGGAGCTGGACCTGGAGAAAGAGCACGGCCACCAGCGGCCGCCGCTGGCGCCGCTGTCGGAAGCCGCCTGGAATTTCGGCACGAAGTCGCTACAGGTGTCGGAAATGGGGCGCGCCGTGGGCGAGGCCAAGCACGTCCGCTATCTTGAGGTCGGTGCATCCGACGGCACACTGTTCCGCATGTTTCATCAGGCGGCCGGCCGGGATGGTGCCCGGGTCGAGGCCACCCTGATCGAGAGCAGCGGCGCGGCCTTGCCGTGCGAGGCCATCGACGGCTGCCGGGTGATCGCCCAATCGGTGCTTTCCGATATCGACGTCGCCCAAGGCAGTTGCGATCTGGCGGTTCTGTCCCATTGCCTGGAGCATTTCGACAACCCGCGCGACGTCATCGCCAAGGTGCGGGAATGCCTGCGTCCCGGCGGAATCTTGTTTGTCGAGGTGCCGGATGGCCTCCGTTTCGACCGCAGCATTTCGTCGCCGCTCGGCTATTTCCATATCGTCAACTTCAATATCGTCAACTTGGCCTGGATGATCGAGGGCCTGGGGTTCGAATTGATCGATGCGGAACAGCGCGATCACTATCCGGGTATTCGCGTCATCGCGCGCCGCCGCGAGGGTGGGGCGAAGCCCGCCGCCCCGTTGGGTGCGGTTTCCCTGGCTTTGGCGCGAAACGCGGTTGGCCACTGGCGTGACGCCGGCGCGACCGCCTTCGCCCGCCTGGAAGAACGAGCACCGGGCGGCAAAATCCTCGTTTATGGCGCCGGCACCCATGCCGTCGCCTTGCTCCGGCGTCTGCCCGACTGGCTTCAGGGCGATAAAATCAGCTTTGCCGACAGCAATCCGCGGATCGACACGTTCTTGGGCCGTCCGGTGCTGAGCCCCGCGGAAATCGAGTTCGGTGAATTCGATCTCGTGGTGATCTCGTCCTATGCTTATCAAGAAGAGATCGCGAAAAGCCTGATCGTCCTCGGTTGTCCCGAAGCTAAGCTGTTCCGATTTTATGACGAGATCTTCGCCTACGTCGGCTAGCGACAGAGTTGGTGAGCGCTCAGGCCTCGACCTTCAGGGGCTGATGCGGTTTGTCGTCGCCGCCCGAGCCACCACCTGAGCCGCCGCCGAGAGCCGCGTCCATCGCCGGATCGGGAGCCGTCAGTTGCTCGTCGTCGGGATTGCCGAGCAACCCGGAAGCGATGTTCCTGTTGATATCGATCAGCGCCACGGCACGCTCGGCATTCGGGTTCATGATTGCTTCCATGGTGTGGCGGTCGATGAACTTGCAGAGCGTCAGGATGTTCTGGCGGATCGGTGCCGGAAGCTGGTTTTCGCCGACCATCTGCTCCGCCTGGATGATCGTCCAGACACGCAGGTTGAGCCGCAGCGCGGTACGGAACTTCTCGACGTCTTCTTTTTTGGTCAGGTCGCCGAACTGGATGACCGCGGCGATTTGCCGGGCGGCTTCGATCAGCGCCCACGCCTCGTTCTGACGCGGATTGCCCGGAGACGGCACCCGGTTCAGGTCGTATCTTTCAGCGATCTTCTCGTTTGGCACAACAACCCTCCGCTAGCGTTTTCAAGCCTTCGGCACCCAAAGTGATCCGAAATCGTAGCGATCCGTGGTTAAGATTCCATTTCACCCGAGTGCAAACCTACGCCACAAATCCCATATACGCTGTGATCTTCGTCACCGCGCTCGCGACCCGGGCACCCTACAGATGCAACGGTTGCGTCGGCATGTCCCATCTTGCCAAAATTGGCGGATGGTCGCAATCCTCGGCGGTGTTTTACCGTTGCCCGTGCTACAGTCGACCGGCGTCGATGGCGAAAGGAATTCCATGCTGAAAGCATCCTCACAGCCCTATTTCATCGCCGAGGTTTCCAGCAATCACGCGCGTGACCTCGGAAGGTGTCTTGCTTTTATCCGGGCCGCAGCGGATTGCGGCTGCGATGCCGTCAAATTCCAGCTTTTCAAGGTGGATGAGCTGTTCGCGCCGGAGGTCCTGGCGAGCAGCCCGGCGCATCGGGCGCGCAAGGACTGGGAATTGCCGCTGTCGTTCCTGCCCGAAATCGCCGCCGAATGCGCCAAAAGCGGGATCGATTTCGGCTGCTCGCCGTTCTACCTCAACGCGGTCGAGGAACTGGAACCCTACGTCGCTTTCTACAAGGTGGCCTCTTACGAAATGATCTGGGACGACTTGGTGCGCGCCTGCGCGGAAACTGGAAAGCCGTTGATCCTTTCCACCGGCATGGCGGACATGGACGAAATCCGCCACGCGGCCGATGTGGCGCGCGACGCCGGCGCCGAGGACGTCACCATGCTGCATTGCGTTTCCGCCTATCCGACGCCGCCGGAACAGAGCAATCTCGCGGCCATTGAAACCATCCGCGAGGCGACGGGCTTTCCGGTCGGCTGGTCGGACCATACGGTTTCCCCGGCGGTGCTGTCGCGCGCCATCCATCACTGGGGCGCCACCGTCATCGAGTTCCATCTGGACCTGGAAGGCGAGGGAGCAGAGTTCGAAGCCGGGCACTGCTGGCTGCCGGACGGCATCGGCGCGGTGATCGCCGACGTGCGCCAGGGGTTGGAGACCGACGGCAGCGGCGTCAAGACGCCGACACCGGCGGAGCTCGCCGATAGGGACTGGCGTGCCGATCCGGTCGATGGATTGCGGCCGCTGCGCGCCATCCGTTCCTCGCTGGCCAGCGGCGACTAGCATCCGAGCACCTCGCCGAGCGCGGTGACGACACGCTCGACGTCGCCGTCGGTCATGGCGGCGTGCAACGGCAGCGAGAGGATGCTGTCGTAATAGGCGTCCGCGCCGGGAAGCGAAATCTCCCCATAGCAGCGCCGGTAATAGGGTTGGCGATGGACTGGCAGGTAGTGCACCTGGGTGCCGATGCCGGCGTCGCGCAGCTTGTTCATGACGGTCGCGCGGTCGGTGCCGGCCGCGGCGAAATCGACATGCACGACGCAAAGGTGCCAGCCAACTTGGACGTTCGAGCGCACCGGAACCGGTTCAACCAAGGGTGACAGCGATGCCAGCCGGGCCCGGTATTCGGCCATCAGGTGCGCGCGCGCGGCGACGAACCGGTCGAGCTTCGCAAGCTGGCTCAATCCCAGCGCGCAATGGATGGCGCTGGCGCGGTAATTGAAGCCCAACTCGGGCATTTCGTAATACCAGGGATTTGCTTCGCCATCCGGTCCGAAAGCCTGGTCCGCGATTTCGAGGGCGTCCGGGTTTCGCTCCATGCCGATATTGCGGAGACGTGCGATGCGGGCATGGATCTCCGGGTCGTTGGTGGTGATGGCACCGCCTTCCCCCATGGCGGCGATCTTCACCGGATGGAAAGAAAAGATCGACATGGTGCTGTCGCGACAGCAGCCGACGGGCGCCGGCGTGCCGGCCGATGTCGCCTGAAGGCCGCCGAAGGCGTGGCAGGAGTCTTCGACGAAGGCCAGGTCCCGGGCGCCGGGAACTTGCCTGAGCGACGGCATGTCGGCGGTCTGGCCATTGATATGAACCGGGAATACCGCCCGCACCCGCTCGCCGCCGCGTTCGAGTGCCGCAGCCAGGGTTTCAGGCGTGAGCAGGCCGGTACGCGGATCGACATCGGCGAACACCACGTCGGCGCCGACGTAACGCGCGGCATTGGCGGTGGCCAGGAAGGTCATCGTCGGGACGACGGCCAGATCGCCCGGGCCCAGATCGAGCGCCATGGCGGCGAGGTGGAGCGCGGCCGTGCCGTTGGCGACCGCGAGCGCGTGCTCGGCGCCGGTAATCTCGCGCAAGCGTTGCTCGAAGGCCTCGACGACGGGACCGGTAGTGAGGAAGTCACTCCGCAAGGTTTCCGCGACGGCGGCAATGTCGTCGTCGTCGATGACCTGCTTTCCGTAGGGCAGAAACGGGGGCGAGGCGGACATGGGGCGTCAGGCCGAGACCGACTGCTCGATCATCTGTCGCAGCTCTTCGCCCTGCAGCCATTGTGTATTGGTCTCGCTGGAATATCGGAACCCCTTGGCGACCGTGCGCGCGCCGGGCGGTAGATCGGCGCTGTTAGGGGCCCGGTAGTAGGGTTCGATCACGTAGTGGTCGTCGTATTCCAGGGTGCTGCGCGAATCGTCCTCGGTGATCATGACCTCGTGCAGTTTCTCACCCGGGCGGATGCCAATGATCTTGTGCTTTACGCCGGGCGCCAGGGTATCGGCCAAGTCGGTGATCCGCATGCTGGCGATCTTGGGCACGAAAATCTCGCCGCCGCGCATGTTCTCGAGGCAATTCAGGACGAAATCCACCCCCTGCTGGAGGGTGATCCAGAACCGGGTCATCTCGGGGTCGGTGATCGGGATTTCGTTCGCCCCTTCATCGGCCAGCCGTTGAAACAGCGGCACGACGCTGCCGCGCGATCCGACCACGTTGCCGTACCGCACGCAGGAGAACCGCGCCCCATTTCGGCCGCTGAGCTGGTTGCCGGCGACGAAAATCTTGTCGGACGCTAGTTTCGAGGCGCCATAGAGGTTGATGGGGTTCGCCGCCTTGTCGGTGGAGAGCGCGATCAACTGTTTCACGTCGCTGCCGATGCAGGCCATGACCAGGTTTTCCGCGCCGAGCACGTTGGTATGGATGCATTCCGTCGGATTGTATTCGGCCGCGGGAACCTGTTTCAGGGCAGCGGCGTGAACCACCGTGTCGATGCCGCGGAGCGCGAGCTTTATACGCTCGATGTTGCGTACGTCGCCGATGAAGTAGCGCAGGCAACTGTGTACCTGCGGGTCGAAACGCTGCTGCATTTCGTATTGCTTGAGCTCATCGCGGGAATAGATCACCAGGCGCCGCGGTTTGTACCGGGTGAGGAGCGTCTCGACCAGTTTCTGGCCGAAGGAGCCCGTGCCGCCGGTCACCAGGATGGAACGGCCATCGAAGCCGCTGGGATCATTCCCGGCATTATCTGTGGACAAGTTCGTTCTCCGAAATCGTTCTGTTTTCTACGGCTACTTTTTCAATAGATCGTCGTAACTTTGGACGGTTTCCTGATTGCCGCCGGCGAGTTTCGCGTCCCAATTCGGTCCCTTGGTGACATCTTCCATCGATGTGCGGCGGGTTTCCTCCGTGAACGGAAACTGTGCGTTGATCTCAAGATAACCGGCCCATTTCTCCGGAACTTCGTCCTCCAGATAAATGGCATCGACCGGACAGACGCGCGGGCAGGCGTCACAGTCGATGCATTCGTCCGGATTGATGTAGAGCATGTCGTCGCTTTCGTAGAAACAGTCCACGGGGCAGGCGTCGACGCAATCGGCGTATTTGCACTTAATGCAGGGTTCACAGACCACGTATGTCATCGATGGGGGCCTTGTTCAGCGCTTAAGGAACCGCGCCTTTGTAGACGAAAGGATCCGTCGGGTATTCGTTATCGTTTTTGAATTCTGCCAGGATCGAGTTGTATTCGTCCATGTCGAGAACTTCCTGGCCCTTGGCGATCTTTTTGGGGACGGTGTTCTCCAGGAACTCCGCGATCGGCGCATTGCGTCGCCAGTTTTCGTAGAGGTCCCACATGTCGTGTTTCTTGCACAACTCGCGGACCTTCTTGTCGCTGAGGATCAGGATCGGTGTGTTGCAGCGGAGATAACCCTCGAGCTGGGCCAAGGTCTTTTCTTCCTTGGTGAAATCGACGGCATCGAACATGCCGTCCTCCGGGAGCATCTGATAGCGTCCCTGGAACTCGGGGATGTAGCCGTCCTCAATGTCGCCGCGCTTGACGAAGAAATCGTAGGCCGGCGTGCCTCTGAACGGCGTGAAGATGTTCCACTGAACGACCCGCGGCTTGTCATGCGACAACACCCAATCGACCGAGCGCCGGTGCGCTTCGGGGGTGTCGCCGGGAAGGCCGACGATCATGTTGAGCCAGGGAATGATTCCGACTTTCTGCATCATCTTGATGGCGGTATCGATCTGCTCCAGTTTTTCGCCCTTGCGCAGCATCCGGAAGACTTCCGGATCGCCCGATTCGATGCCGACCGCCAGGTGTTCGACCCCGGTCTTCTTGAGCAGGACCAGGAATTCCTCGTCGAGGTAGTCGGCGCGGACGTTGAACACGCTGACCTTATAGGGATAGCCGCGCCGCAGGTATTCGCGCAGGAATTCCTTGGCGTGGTCCAGGTCCTGGGTGAAGGCGTCGTCGATGACCGAAATCAGTTCGCATTTCGGATGGTTCACGGCGATATCGTCGAGTTCTTTCCAGAATTCGTCGCTCAGGCCGCGGGCGCGCCAGCGGCGCCCGAAAACCTGGGTCGCGGCGCAGAAGGTACAGTTGTAATGGCAGCCGCGTGAAACAAAGAGCGGATAGGTGATCAGTTCCTCGGCATTGCGCATGACGGGAAATGCCGGCGGGCGGAAATCTTCGCAGCGGCCCAGTTCGACGACCTTTTCCGTGCTTTCGAGAATTTGATTGAAGCGCCCGTCCGCCTCGCCGGTGACGACCTTGGTGACCCGTTCGTCCTTTTCCAGGATATCCCAGAAGGCGAGGGCATGCGGTCCGCCGACCCATACGGGAATGTCCATTTCATGGGCACGGTCCAGGACCGCCTGGACGCGGCTCATGCGCCATTCATGTGAGACCGCGGAAATGCACAGCAGGTCCGGCGCTTCGGTTTCCAGGATATCGACGGCGGCGGTTTCGATTTCGTCTTCCGGCGGTGGGCTGAAGTGATGATCAACGATGAAAGCCTCGTGTCCCGCTTCAATGGCCGAGGTGGCCAGGATGGCCAGTCCGATCGTCGGAAGCTCACCTCGGGTGCTGTCGTAGACACCTGGTTTCCAAAGCATCACTTTCATTTTTATCTCTCCGGTAGCAGTGCGAATCTGTAACTTCGATACTAACCCAGTTTCCTTGGCGGACGGGGCAGAAAATTCCAGCACCCCGGCCGCCGAGTGGATACGGCGGCCGGGTCATGCATGAAATTCAGGCAGCCGCTTCGAGCAGCCCGTTGGCGATGTTGCAGTTGATATCGATCAGCGCCGCCACTTTTTCCGCGGTCGGAAGGTTGATCGTATCGATGGTCTGCTTGTCGACGAAGTTGCAAAGCTGCAGAAAATTTAGGCGCATTTCGCTCGACATGTTTTCGTTCTCGCCGACGGAAAGTTCGGCCTGGAAAATCGTCCACAGGCGCCAGTTAAGGCGCAGAGCCTTGCGCAATTCGTCGCGATTGGTGGGGCTTTCAAGCGACTCCTGCTCGAGCGGCGCGGCCATGCGCTTGGCGCTTTCGACCAAAGCCCAGGCTTCGGTGAAAGTCGGGTTTCCGGGCTGCGGGACGCCGCTGAACTGAGGCTCCATGGGGATCGTTTCTTGGTTCAACATGGATCAATCTCCTGGTGGTGATTGCTGGGGATTAGATGTAGTTGGTCAGGCTGAGTTGCCGGATGCGCGAGAAGATTTGATACGATGCCTCCAGTGCGCGTTGGTCGTCCAAGAGCCGGGTGATGGCCTCCGTCTGATCGACATTTTCGATCTCGGCGATTCGCGAATCGAAAAAGCCGACCAGCGTCGTGCTCTGTTGGTTAATGTTGCTGATCAGGACGCGGCTGAAGGCATTGCTCGACCGCGCTTCCGTCATGTTGCCGTCAAGCTCGGTGCCGAACGGCGCAGTGCCGCCAACGGTGCGCTCCATCGACGCATCAAGCAGATAGAGCGCCTGATTGACCCGCGTGTCGTTCTGGTCGAGGCCGCCCTCGGTACCGAACTCGCCCTGCATGATCAGTTTCATCGCCCGAACCGCCTTTTCGATGGCGGGGTCGATGGCGTTGAAATCCAACTCGAAGCTGCGGTCCTTGTTAACGCGGTGGGTCGTCGATCTCTCGTCGCCGGAATAATAGTTGGTCGCGGCGACGGTACCGGAGACCGAAAACACCTGCATGCGGACTTCGTTGGTGTCCTCGGTGACAGTGGCGGAAATTTCCTGGTCGACCGTGATCGTCGAGCCATCCGACGAAATCGATTTGATCGTGTAGACACCGTCGACGCCGCCGGCGGAACCGGAAACGGTGAACTCCTGACCGACCTTCATGTTCGAAAACACGCCGGTGGTGATGGTGGCGTCCGCGATATCGCGGATATGGATGGTATCGGTGCCGGCTGCGCCGACGTCGGTGAACACCAGTTCGGCCTTGGATTCGTAATTGAACGAGACGTCGCCGACGCCGGCGAAAGTGACGCCGGCGCTGTCCGTTTCGGTCAAGGCCAGGGCCTCGTTGACGGTGATCTTGGAGCCGTCGGACGAGATCGAGGCGATGGTATAGGTGCCGTTGTTGTTGTCCGAGTTGGCGACGGTGATCTGGTTGCCGACGGCCAGGCCCTCGAAAATGTCGGTGACCGCCGTCGCCGCGCCGCTGCGCCGGATTTCGATGGAGTTGTCGGTGGTGTCGAAGCGCACGTCGGTCTGCGTGAACATGTCGAAGAAGGTCGCGGCGCTGGAGTTGGCGGACGTGGTGCCTTCGTCGGTCAGCTTCAGCGATTCGATCACCAGGTTGGTGCCGTCGTTGCTGGACACCGTGTAGGTGCCGTTGTTGTGGGTGGTGCCGGCGACCGTGAAGGTGGTGCCGACCGCCAGGTTCGAAAGCGAACCGGTCGCGGCGATGGTGCTGCTGGAACGCGTGAATGAGAGCGTTCCGAGCGTGGCGGAATTCAACGTCAGGGTTTTCGTCGGGTCGATGGGGTCCGGATAGGTGATCGACGCGCTCGATGCGCCCGTTTCGTTGCGCAACATCTCCGTCTTCACGGTGATCGTTCGGCCGTCCGACGACACGCTTTCCACTGAATAGGTGCCGTTGTTGTTGGTCGTGTTTGTGATGGTGATGAGCGTGCCGGCCGAGACGTTCGAGAACATCGCCGAAGAGGCTTCAATGGTGCTTTTGCCTGTCCCCGGGGTCAGCGCCAGGTCGCCCGAGAAGGTGACGCCATCGATGTCGAATTCGCTGGTGACGGCCTCGTTGACGGTAATCGACGAACCGTCGCTGGCGACGGTGGCGACGGTGAAGGTCGCGTTGTTGCTGTTCGTGCCGGTGACGGTGATGGTATCGCCGACGCTGAGGCTCGAGAACACACTGCCGGCGGCGCTGCCGTCGGACTTCTTCAGCGCCGAAATGGTGTTGGTGCCGTTGGTGAACTGGATGTCATAGAGCTCTTCCTGGCGGAACTGCAGGAAGTTGCCGTCGGTGATGTACTGCTTGTTTTCGTTGTTGGTGTCGGACGCGATGGAGAAGTCCGCTAGGTGCGCATCGCGGGTCGTCGGCACCGTGACCCGGGCGCCGTCGTAGGTGCTCTGGAAGGAGCTCAGGGTGGTCAGGCCGAAGTCCACCGGCTGCGTGGTAACGCGGGTGCCGGCGAAAAGGTAGCGGCCGTTCACATCGGTGTTCAGGAGATCCTGAAGGTTCTTCAGGCCGCGCAGCGCCGCGTCCTGAATGTCCTGCACGCGTTCGCTGTCCTTCGGATTGAAGGTGCCGTAGGTGCGGAGCTCCGAGCGAAAATCCTTGATCGTGTCGTAGATGCCTTCGAGCACCGTCTCGCGGACTTCCAGGCGGACGTCCATTTGCTCGTTGTTGGTGATGTAGCGGTTGAGGGCGTCGCGGGTGTGTTCGATATTGACCAGGTGCTGGGAATCGATGGCGATCCCCTGGTAGTCGTCGGACTTCTTTTCGCTGGTAACCTGCACCTCGCCGTCGATCACCCGCTGTTGGGTGCGGAAAATCTGCTGAACGAGAAGCGCGTTGGCGGCGCTGGTTGAAATCCTGCTCATGGCTTCACGTCCCTATCACGACACCGCGCGCTCGAGCGCTTCGATCATGTTTTGGACAACGGTGATGACCCGCGCCGCGGCGGCGAAGGCCTGTTCGAACACCAAAAGGTCGGCCATTTCCTCGTCGATATTGACGCCGCGGGTCGAATCCGACTTGAACTGCAAGGTCTCGACCAGGGAGCGCTGGGTTTCGATGTTGCGCTCGTTCTGATCGGCCAGACTGGCGTTGTTGGCGAGGATCGCCGCCGAGTACTGCTTGAAGTTCTGGTTCAGCGAGGCGAGGCCGCCGGACTGGGCGAAGGTGATGTTGGTGGTCAGTTGCGATGCCAGCGCCTGGGCGATGGTGTCGTCGCCGACACTGAAGATGTACTCGCCGCTGGCGCCTTTGGTGGAATCCCATTGCGGTTGGCCGGTGGTGAGCTTGCCCGGCGAAGACTCGATGTCGTCGCGCACGGAGAGCACCGTCGCAACCCGCACATCGGCGACATTGATGCCGGTATCGGACAGTAGCGTGTTGCCGGTCGCTTGCGTGACGGTGATGCTGGATCCGTTGTCGTGGGATATCCGGAGGCGCACGCCGGTTCCGTCGTTGACTACCGCGGCGGTGATGTTGGTGACGTTGTTGGTGATCTGCGTGGCGAGATCTCTGAGCGATGTATTGGCCGCGACCGTGATCGACCCGAGCGAGCCGGTGTTGTCACGGATCGTCAGGGTTTGGGAAGTACCGGGCGTCGTAAAGCTGCTGGCCAGGACGTTGGACTCCCAGATGTTCTCCGCCAGGTCGTCGACGAAAAGATCGTTGAGGCCGAAGAAATTGGAGAAGCCGCTGACCGTCTCGTCGGTGACGCCGTCGCCGTTCGAATCGAACGCGATGGAGACGTCCTCGGCGGTGCTGCCGTTGGTGGTTGCCGTCTCGTCGCGGAACACCAGGTTGAGGCTGGTGGAATTGAGCGCGATGTCGAGCTTGCCGGACGAATTGACGGCGACCGTGGCGCTGGAGGCACCGTTGCCTTGGAACCAATCCTCCAAGCGAGCGGCGACTTCGTCGATGGTCCATGAGCCATTGGCGCCCTTATCGGCACCGTCGCCCAAGGTGGTGTCCTGCATAATGGCTTTCAGGGTCGTGCTGGCGGATTGGTCTCCGGTCGAATCGAACAGCAAGATCGCCACGTCGTCATCGGTGGTGGAACTACCGACCTTGATGGTCTGCGTCGACGACGAGATGAACACGCGGGTGCCGTTCATTTCCTGCAGGCCGGGGAAGGCGGCGCTGCGGTTGTGAATCTGGTTCACCTTGTCGCGCAGCTGCGCGGCGAGATGATCAAGCTGGCTTTGCAGGTCCGGCAGGATGCCGTCGCGCAGGTCGATCAGGCCCTTCAGGCTGCCGTCGCGGATCTCGTTGGTGATGTCGTTGCCGGCCACCTGGGTGCCGACGTAGATGCCCCCGATATCGCCTTCCGCGTGGGTCGAGGTCGCGGTCAGCGACGAGGCGGAAGTATGGGAAACGGTTGGCGGCACGGTATCCACCAGCGTCCGCCCGCCCTTGGTGAAGATCACCACGTCGCCGTCGTCGCGCGAGAAATAGGAGATGTCGACGAGCTTTGCCAGCTTGTCGATTTCCAGGTCGCGCTGGTCCTTGAGATCGGTGACGTCGCGTCCGACCGAAGTGTTGGAGATGATCTCGTCATTGAGCTCATCGACACGCGACGTGATCTCGTTGATCTGAGAGACGCCTTCGGCGATGAACTGGTCCGCCTGCAGGCGCAGGTCCTGGATGGTGGCGCTCATGGCGACCAGCTTGTTGGCAACGTCCGAGGCGCGGCGCACCAATTCCGCCTGTTCGATGGTCTGGTCCGGCGAGACCGCAAGCAGTTCCGCGGCTTCCGAGAAGTCCTCGAGCAGATGGCTGATCGACGTATTGTCGCCAGGGGCGCCGAACAATTCCTGCAGGCGGGTGTAGTAGGTCTCCTTGGCGGTCAGTTCGCTGTATTGCGAGGATTCGGTGCGCAGGCTCTTGAGCAGGCCCTCGTCGATCCGCCGCACCACGTCCGAGACCCTGACGCCGGCGCCGACACCGGCGACCGCGACGCTCTTGAAGGTGACGATCTTGCGCGAATACCCCTCGGTATTCACGTTGGCGACGTTGTTGGATACCGTGTTCAGCGCCTGCTGGTTGGAGAGCAGGCCGCTTTGCGCCGTTCGTAGTGCCGTTGTGATGTCGCCCATGGGCGTGGTCTCCCCTGTGGCCGTTTACAGCACTTGGTCGAGTGAAAGCGCGATGCGCTGGCCCGACGCATTGGCGCCGTCCGTGTTGGTCACCGCGCCGGCGTTGTAGGTGCCGGCGTTGGGCTGCTGGGCACGGACCGCTTCGGCGATCATGTCGACGACGCGCTGATTGGCTTCGATGGCGGCGCGCAGAAGCTTGGCGTTTTCCTGCATCAGTTCATTGACGTCGGCGGCGAGCCCGCTCAGTTGCTCGCGCAACGCCGGATCCGCCTGTTGCAGCAGTTCGGGCTTCTCGACGAAGCTGTTGAAGCGCGTCTCGTAAACGCGGCTGAGCGCCGTCTTTTCGTCCAGAAGGTCATGCACTTCCTTGGTCCGGCGGCTGCGAAGCGCGTCGTTTTCGCGTTGCAGGAGTTCGATGAGGCGATTGGTGATGGTGATCAGATCGCCTAGGCGGTTGTTCGGGTCCGTCATGGTTGCATCTCCTGCATCTTGATCATTTCACGCAGTACCGCATCAGCGATGCCGATGCCGCCGGCCTCCGAAATGGCCTTGCCGTATTCCTGCACCTGCATGCCGCGCCACACGTCTTCGCCGGTACCGCCGCCGAAAGGCGCCTCGGGGCGAATGTTCTGGAACATGGGCTGCAGCATCTGGGCGATGAACACGGATTCGAAATCCTGTGCCACCTTGCGCATCTGGCGCATGTTGCCGCCGTGCGGAACATTCGGAAGCTGCTGCGAGGCGTTGACCGCCTGGAGGGTCTGGGCGTCCAGGGCGCCGGTACCGATACCGTTCATCACATCACCTCGATTTCGGCCTGCAGGGCGCCCGATGCCTTGATCGCCTGCAGAATGGTGATCATGTCGCGCGGACCGATGCCGAGCGCGTTCAGACCATTGACCAGTTCCTGCAGCGTGACGCCGGGATTGAGGACGGTCAGGCGACGTTCCTCGCCTTCCTGGGCATCGATGTTGGTGCGGTCGACGGTGGTGGTGGTTCCCACTTCCGCGAACGGACCGGGCTGCGAGACCTGCTGGGCCTCGGTGATTCGGATGGTCAGTGAACCCTGAGCGATGGCGACCGTCGAGATGCGCACGTTCTCGCCCATGACGATGATGCCGGACTGTTCGTCGATGATGACGCGGGCCAACTGGTCGGGCTCGATGCGAAGCTGTTCGATATCGGTCAGCAGCCCAACGACGTTTTCATTGTAGTTGCTGGGCACCCGCACCCGCACCGTGGTCGGATCGCTGGGCTTGGCGGCATCGGTACCGAGGAAAGCGTTGACGGCCTGGGCGATGCGGCGCGCTGTGGTGAAATCAGGATTGCGCAGCGTCAGCTTGACGCTGTCCATGCCGGTCATGGCAAAGCGGATCTCGCGTTCCACGATCGCCCCGTTGGCGATGCGGCCGCTGGTCGGGACGCCCTTGGTCACCGTCTCGGCATTGCCCTGGGCGGAGAAACCGCCGACTGCGAGCTGCCCCTGACCGACTGCGTAGACCTCGCCGTCGGCGCCCAGCAGCGGCGTCACCAGCAACGTGCCGCCGAGCAGGCTAGACGAGTCGCCGAGCGCGCTGACGGTGATGTCGATGCGCGAACCCTGGCGGGCGAACGGCGGCAGAACCGCGGTCACCATGACCGCCGCGACGTTCTTCGAATCGAGGCCGGAGTCGGTCGGTTTGACGCCCATGCGGTTGAGCATCGCCTGCAGGCTTTGTTTGGTGAAATGGCCGGTCTTCAGCGTGTCGCCGGTGTTGTTGAGGCCCACGACCAGGCCGTAACCGACCAATTGGTTCTCGCGCACGCCTTCGAACTCAACGATGTCCTTGATGCGCGACGAGGCGAGCGCGTCGGTGACCAGGATCGCGACGACCGCGAGACCGGCCGCGAGAGCGCCCGCCATTCGAATGATTTTTGTTCCCGTTGCCTTCATTGTCTTATCGTCCATGGCTGGTACGTGTTGTTGGCTGCCTTTACCAAGCGAGAACCATGCCAACCCGTGCATTCCATTAACCATTTGAAATCGCGAAATAATTTTTCCGAAACGGGCGAATTTTCCGGGATTTCGGCAATTTGCGCCGTCGGCGGACGGAAGTTTTTGCCGGGTTTGGCGGACGGTCATCGGCTTAGGCCTTCAGATCGCGCGCCACGGTGACCATTTCGTCGACGGTTTTGAATACCGTGGCCGAACTGTTGTAGGCGTTCTGGACCATGATCATGCGGCTGAATTCGGTCGCGATGTCGACGTTGGAGAGTTCCACCGCATAAGGGGTGAAAGAGGCCAATCCGGTTTCGTCGGCAAAGACCGTCGTCGGCGAACCGGACTCGGTGGATTCGCGGAACACCATGCCGTTTTTCATTTCCAGCCCGTCCGGGTTGGAGAACTGCGCCAGCGCGAGCTTGTAGATCGACCGTTCCGTGCCGTCCTGGAACGATCCGACAATGTGACCGGCTTCGTCGAAATGGGTGCCGGTCATGCTGGCCGTGGTCAGGCCGTTGTGGTCGTAATTGAATTCGACGAAATCAGCGCCGTATTGCTTCATGTCCGACATGTCGATGGCGACCGTGGCGGTGGCGCCGTCGGCAAAGGTGAAGCTGAAGCTGAGCGGTGTCGTCGATGTCGGGAGTTCGCCGTCACCATTGAAGGAGAGGGTCTGGGCCGCCGTCGTCTGGTAGGTGGTGCTGGTGCCGACCGACGCGGTGTTGTCGCTTTGCGCCGAGAAATTCGCGGTCGTTGTGGTGAATGTAGCCGTGTTGTCGACCATGGCGCCGGTGGTCGGCGTCGTTAGCGTCGTGCTGATTGCGGTGCCGGCGGTGTCGCTGGTAATCGTGAATTCGCCCGCGGTTGCCGTGCCGGCGGCGGTGACGATGGCACTGAGGGTCGGGTCGGTGTTGATGGCGTTGACGAAATTGTCGCGGATATCGTCGATGTCGGCTTCGGCGCCGGTCACCGTATAGGTGACGGTGGCGCCGTTGACGGTGATCGAATATTTATCGCCGGCCTCGACCGTGCCGGCGAGGGTCGCGGTGTCGACCTGGGCGACGTTCGGTGCACTGTTGGAGGCCGACGCTGACGTGGTGAACGAGGTGCCGGTGGCGTTGGCGGTAAGGGTGATCTCGCCGTTCGAATTGCCGGCGCTTGCGGTCACGTTGGCGTTGATCGTGGCGTTGGCATTGATCGCCGCGACAACGGCGTCGCGGACTCCCGACAGGCTGCCTTCGGTGCCGAGGACCGTATAGGTCACGGCGGTGCCGTTGACCGTGACCGTATAGGAATCGCCGGCTTCGACCGTACCGGCGAGCATGACGGTATCGGCCTGCGGCGATGACGCACGGCTGGTGGTCGCCGAGACCTGCCAGGTGTTGTCGGAGCTCTTGGTGAAGTTCATCTGCGCCGTCTGTTTGGCGCCGTTGGAATCGACCACCTCGATGGAATAGGTCTCAAGATCGTCGTTGTTGGTGCCGCCGTTGGCCGCCAGCACGACGGCCTGATGATCGGTGACAATTCCGTTGGTCGACGGCAGGTTGAGGCTCAGGTTCGCGGTCGTCGTCGGGGTGCTCTGATCGATGAATGCCCATTCGTCGATGCGCAACGGCTGTAGGGTTCCGGACGAGGAGAAGAGCCCCGTGTTGGGGTCCGCCGCCATGCCAAGCACGTAATAGCCGTTCTTGTCGACGAGATAACCGTTGGAAACGGTGATGGTATTGCCGTCGTCGGCGGTGACGCTGGAGGTCTGACCTTCGACGATGCCCATCTGGAAGCTGCCGTCGCGGGTGAAATAAACCTCGTCGGTGACATCGAAGGTGGGGCTGACGTAGAAAAAACCGCTGCCGTTGATGGCGATGTCGAGATCGCGCGACGATGCGTTGATGAAGCCCTGGGCGTCGATGCGCTGATAGTCCTTCGGATTAACACCGCCGAGATCGGATTCGTGCTGCAGAGTCTTGCTGATCAGCGTCTCGAATTGGGTGTCGGTGCGCTTGTAGCCGCCGGTGTTCACGTTGGCGACGTTGATCCCGATGGTATTGAGCGCATGTGCCTGGCTGCGCATTCCCAGCGTCGGCACTTGAAACAGGTGATATCCCGGCATGATCCGTTCCTTGTCTGCCTGATCCGGTGCGGAAGACGCACTGGTTCAAAGACGGATACGCAAGAGGGATGCCAGTTTTGGCGAAATATAAGATATTGATTTTAATTGTAAAAATTGTGGGGCGCGTGTTCGAGGGCGGCCTGAATTGCCGAGCTGGCGGAAGGTCGAGAAAATATTGCCGGGTCGAGGGCGTCAGGAAGCCTCGAACACGTGCACGTCGCCTTCATTGACGGTGACGACGACACGGCTTCCAGGTTCGGGGAGGAAGATGCCCGGCACGCGGGCTTCGACACTCAGGCGGGTGCCGTTGGTGTGCGGCACGGCGAGGCTGACGACGCTGGCGGCGCCGAGCGGCCGCGCGGAAATGACCTCGAACGCAGGTGTCTCGGGTCCGCCTTCCGACGGGGCGAGGCGTAGGCCTTCGGGCCGGATCAGAACGTCCACGCGGGTGCCGTCGCTTAGACCACCGGCGGTGAAGGTACCGAGCGGTGTCTCCACGCGGCCGCCGGCGACCTGACCGGCCATCCGGTTGATGGGACCGAAGAAACCGGCGACGAAAGCATCGGCTGGTTCGAAATAGGTTTCCACCGGCGTGCCGTCCTGGACCACCCGGCCCATGTTCATGACCAGGATGCGGTCGGCCATGAACATTGCCTCTTCCGGGTCATGGGTGACCATCAAGGTGGCGACGCCGGCGTTCTTTAAGACCTCGAGAGTCTGTTGGCGAACCTGCGCGCGGCGGGTGACGTCGAGGCCGGAGAACGGCTCGTCGAGAAATAGCGCGCGAGGGTTGGGCGCCAACGCCCGGAGCAGGGCGACCCGTTGCTGCTGACCGCCCGACAGCGTATGCGGAAACGATCCGGCGTAGGACGTCAGGTCCATCATCTCGAGCGCGCGTTCGATCCAACCCCGCCGCTCGGCGGTGGCGGCGCCGACGCCGAATTGGATATTTTCGCGGACGGTGAGATGCGGGAACAGGGCATAGTCCTGGAACATCAGGCCGATGCCGCGTTTCTCGGGCGGCAGGTAAAGCCCGCGCGCCGCGTCGGCGACGACGGTGTCGTCGATCAAGACCTGACCCTGTTGCAGCTTTTCCAGGCCCGCCGCGACGCGCAGCAAGGTGGTCTTGCCGCATCCGGACGGCCCCAGCAGGCACACCACTTCACCAGCGCCGGCGGCGAGGGACACGTCGCGGACGACGGGGATGCCATCGAACTGATGGGAAAGATTCCGGACGGTGAGGCCGCTCATGCCGCGATCCCCGCGTCGTTGTCCACACGGCCGGGACGTGAACGCGCCACGGTGACGCTGAGCATGATCACCGGCAGGATGCCGGCGCCGACGATGCTGAGCGCACCGAGTGCCGATTCCTCCAGCAATTCGTCGGAGGCGTACTGATAGACGAAGGTCGCCAGCGTGTCATAGTTGAACGGCCGCAGGATCAAGGTGAGTGGCAGTTCTTTCATGCAGTCGACGAATACAAGTAAGGCCGCGGTCAGCAGGCTGCCGCGCATGAGCGGGAAATGTACACGCCGCAGCGTCCCGCCGGGCGTGTGGCCGAGGGTGCGGGCGGCACCGTCCATGCTCGGCGTGATCTTGCCCAGGCTCGATTCCATGGTGCCGTAGGAAAGCGCCAGGAAGCGTGCGAGATAGCCATAGACGAGGCCGGCGATGGTGCCGGAAAGCAAAAGCCCGGTCGGCACGCCGAACAGGGTGCGGCTGAGACCATCCACGGCGTTGTCGAACAGCCCCAACGGAAAGACGATGCCGATGGCCAGCACGGCGCCCGGGATGGCGTAACCGACGCTGGCCAGACGGGTGACGGAGCGGATCATGCTGCCGCCGCTGAGCCGGACGCCGTAGGCCATGAAGACACCGGCCGCGACCGCAATGGCGGCGCTGACGGTGGATAGCGTCAGGCTGTTCAAGGCATGGACCGCGAAATCCCTCGATAGGGTTTCTTCATAGAAGTCGAGCGCATAGCCGGCGAGTACCGTTGCCGGCAGGATAAACCCAAGCGCCAGCGGCAACAGGCAGGCCAGAAACGCCAGTGCGGCGCGCCCGCCCCGCAACTGGTATCTCGGCAGGTCGCGGTACTTGGTGGTGGTGTGATGAAAGCGCTGGCCGCGACGGCCCCAGCGCTCGGCGCCGATTAGGGCCAGGACGAACAGCAAAAGCACGGTCGCCAATTGTGCCGCGCCGGCGCGGCTGTTCATGTTTAGCCAGACGTCATAGATACCGGCGGTGAAGGTATTGACGGCGAAGAAGTCGACGGTGCCGAAGTCGTTCACCGTTTCCATCAGTGCCAGCGTCACGCCGACGACGATCGCCGGGCGCGCCAGCGGCAACGCCACGTGGAAGAAAGATCGCCATGGACCACGGCCGAGCGTGAGGCTGACTTCGATGACGCAGACCGACTGTTCCAGGAAGGCTGCCCGCGCCAACAAGTAGACGTAAGGGTAGAGGACCAGCGTCATGACGACGATGGCGCTGCCGAGCGAGCGCACTTCCGGGAACCAATAGTCCTGGCGTGATTGCCAGCCGAACAAGGCACGCAGCGCGGTCTGCACGCTGCCGGCATATTCCAACTGGTCGGTGACGACGAAGGCCAGCACATAGGCCGGCACCGCCAACGGCAGCAGCATCGCCCAGTTGAAAATGCGGCGTCCGGGGAACCGGCATATGGTCACCAACCAGGCGGTGCCGGCGCCGATGACCGTGACGCCAATGCCGACGCCGATCATCAGCGTCAGGGTAACGCGGACGTACTGCCAGAGCACGGTATCAACGAGATGCGACCAGATCCGCTCGCTCGGTGAGAGTGCCATCACCACCACCGAGACCAGCGGCACCATGATCACCGCGGCCAGCGCAATGGTGCCGAGTGTCCAGACATCGATACGCGCCCGGCCAGCGCCGTCGTGCCAGGACAAATCGCGCTCGGGTGTGGCGACATTCGTGGGCAAGGCAGTTCTCCCAAATGCGAACGGCCGTCACCCTCGGGTTACGGCCGCCGCACGTCGGTTCCCACTAAACGAGCTTGTCCGTGCCGTCAACTATTGGGGCCGTCGTTGAAACGCACCTTGTCGACCAGCATGGAGGCCGCCGGGCGGTATTTGGCGATTTCCTGGACGCTCAGGGTATCGATCTTGAAGCTGCCCCAGGACTGCACCAGTTTCGAGAACGGCACGCCCGGCTTGACCGGGTATTCGTGGTTGTGCTCGGCGTAGATGCGCTGCGCTTCGTCGCTGCTCAGGAATTCCAGCAGCTTGATCGCCTGGGCGCGGTGCTTGGCGCCCTTGAGGACGCCGGCGCCGGACACGTTGACGTGCTGGCCGCGGCCGTTGTCCTGGTCGAGATAGGTGAGGCGCACGGCGGCGGCCCACTGCTTTTGTTCGGGTTTCTTATCGTTGGTCATCATCAACCCCATGTAATAGGTGTTGGAGATGGCCACGTCGCAGATGCCCTCGTAGATCGCCTTCGCCTGGGCGCGGTCGTTGCCTTGCGGCTTGCGGGCCAAGTTGGCCTTGAGGCCGCGAAGCCACTTTTCCGCCGCCGCTTCGCCATCGTGCGCAATGACCGACGCGATCAGGGCGATGTTGTAGCCGTGCTTGCCGGAGCGCACGCAAATGCGGCCCTTGAACTTGGGATCGGCAAGATCGGCAATCGAGGTGAGCTCGCCCGGCTTGACCCGGTCCTTGCTGACGAGCGCTACCCGCGCGCGCGTCGTCAGCGCGAACCAGAGCCCGTCGGGATGGCGCAGGTGGGCGGGAATATTGGCGTTCAGGATGTCCGACTGTACCGGATCGAAGACATCGGCGGCGCGCAACTCGTCCAGGCGGCCGACATCAACGGTCAGCACCGCGTCGGCCGGGTTGTTGGCGCCGGCGGCCTTGATCTTCTCGAGCATGCCCTTCTTGACGTAGACGGAGTTGACCTTGATTCCGGTTTTCGCGGTGAACCGCTCGAGCACCGGATCGATCAGAAACGGCTGGCGGTAGGAGTAAAGATTGACTTCCTCCGCCGCGACGGCGCCGGACAGGGGGGCGAGACCGGACAGCGCCAGGATTCCGAAGGCGGCCAGGGTTCCGGTTTTCTGAAAAAGGGATTTCGTCATTGGGTCCTCAATATGGGTTGCTATACGGTCGGTTATTGTCGCTATTGATAGTCAATCGCAATTCAAGCTTGAGGGTTATACGCGAGAGTTTTCCCAAATGCAATGGGTCATTGCATACTTTTGTAGGGCGGTCCCGCGGTGGAGGCGGCGGCGGTTTCCGCTTACGTTGCGCCCAGCATTCGCTATACTGCGGTTCACGCGCCGCCCAGGATTGCGGCCACTGAACGCGCCGCCAGCGGCGGGAAGGAAAGACAAGAATGAAGGTAACATCGACCGGCGGGCCCAAAGGGCCGGACGGCGCCAAACGAACCGGCAAGTCCACGTCCAGCGGCAGCTCGTTCGCCGACTCGCTGCGTGAGACCAGCGGATCGGGTGATGCGCATCCGGCGGAAGTCTCGGGTGTCGCCGGTGTCGACGGCATCCTCGCCGCGCAAGGCGTCGGCGATGCGACGGACGAGCGCCGCCAGCGGCAGAAACTGATGGCTTATGGCGGCGACCTGCTGGACCGCTTGGACGAGCTTCGCCTCGGCATTCTGATGGGGCATTTCTCCAAGGAAAAGCTGACGGATTTGGCGCAGCGCTTGCGCCAGAAGCGTGAGCAGAGCAGCGACCCGGTTTTGAACGAATTGCTGGCCGAGATCGAGCTGCGAGCCGAGGTGGAAATCGCCAAATATACCCGTAGATAGGGTGCCGGGCGCTGGCGCCATGGGAGAACGCGGCCTCTCCGCTTGATCCCGCCGGGAGTCATTCTCATTCAAAAACAGATAATTAGCGTGAAATTCCGCGCCGCTGGCTGGATTCGCAAAATGCGCTTGCGACATGGGGGACACGCTCATATATTCCCGGCGCTGAAACCTGTAGGGAGTCCAAGGTCCTATGAATGTGACTTTGCCGCCGGATTACAGGCCGGACAAAAACGAAGAATTCATGAATCCCCGAATGCTGGAGTACTTCCGCCAGAAGCTCATCGCCTGGCGCACCGAACTGGTGCAGGAATCCAACAATACCCTGCAGCAACTGCAGGAGGGCGGGATCGTCGAGGCCGACATCGCGGACCGCGCGTCCATCGAAACCGAGCGCTCCCTGGAACTCAGGACACGCGACCGGGCACGCAAGCTGATCAACAAGATCGACGATGCGCTGGAGCGGATCGAGGACGGCAGCTACGGCTACTGCGAAGAGACGCATGAGCCGATCGGGCTTTCGCGCTTGGAAGCGCGGCCGATCGCCACGCTCAGCATCGAAGCGCAGGAACGTCACGAGCGGATGGAGCGCACCCACCGCGACGACTGACGCTTTCCAGCGTTCAGCAAAGACAAAAAAAGCGGCCGGCGGTTCCCCGCCGGCCGTTAAGTTTCCAGGTCCGGCTGACGCCGACCTAGAACGGGAAAACGATATCCCAGATCTGCATGCCCCAGCGGGGCGCCTGGAGTTCGCTGAGCGTTCCGCGCCCGCCGTAGGCGACGCGCAGTTCGGCAATCTTTTCATCGGAAACGGTGTTGTCGGAATCAATATCGCTCGGCCGCACCACGCCGGTGACCATCAACTCGCGCAACTCGCTGTTGACCCGCACCTCCTGGCGTCCCATGACGACCAGAGAGCCGTTGGGCAGGATCTGCGTGACCACCGCCGCGAACTTCAGGCTCAAGGTTTCCGACCGGTTGATCGTGCCATCGCCCTCGGTATCGTGATCGTTGCCGAAGTCGACGATATTGCCCGGCGCGCCAATGCCCTGCGGCAGCACCTTGGACAGTTCGCTTTCGAGACCGAGAAGATCGGTGGCGGTGAAGACCTCGGTGTCGGTGCGTGCCCGCGTCGTCTTGTTGGAGAACACGGCGCTGTCATCGAGCGACATCACGATGGTAACCACATCGCCCACTTCCTTGGCGCGGTGGTCCTTGAAGAAGGCGCGCGCGCCGGCGCGCCAGAGCGAGTTCGGGTTGGCCTCGATCGGCTGCGGCGTCGGCATCGGAAGGCTTACCGGCTGGTAGCCCTTCTTGGCGATCGGGTTCTGAATTTCGGAAAGCGAAGGCCCATCGCCGACCTCCGATAGCCGGGTAAAGACGTTGCAGGCGCTCACCGCCATCATGGCGGCGGCGAGCACGGCGTAGCGCGCGATCTTCGCGGCCTTGCCTGTATATTTTCCCGTTTTCTGTTTCATGGTTGTTGTCCTGCTTGGGGTTGTTCGATCGTGGTTAGTTGATGGCCATCAGGGTCGTCGGCCGCACCGCGACCCGGCCTTCGCCGACGACTTCGGCTTCGACCACGGTGTCGCTCTGCGAGTTGGAGATTCGGATGACGTCGCCCTCGCTGCCGTTCTGGAGCGCCTTGCCCTGGGCGGTGAGCAGCATCTGCGGCGTGCGCAGGATCATGGTGACGAGGCTGCCCTTGGGTACCAGAACCGGGCGCTGCACCGCCGAGGCGAGGATCGGATAGCCGGCCCGAAGCCCGCGCCTGGGTGTGCGGCCGATCAGATCGGCATCGTTGATGACGGTGTTCGGCTGCAGGCGGCGGCTGCGGACCTTGATCCATTTCAGGTCCTGGCGCTTGATCAACTCGCCGGCGAGGACGCGACGGTTCAGGACCGGGACCTCGGTGGTGGCGAACAGCCGCCCGCGGATGCGGACCTGGCGCGCGGCGCCGTTGCCGGTGGGCGCGCTGATGATCGCCGAAAACCGCTGCGAGCGCTGGTCGAAGCTCATTTCCTCGACCTCGACCGCGTCCGCGGCTTCGCCCGGCACGTGCAGGCGCAGCACCTGGTTGCCGAGGTCGACCTCGGCATCCGGATCGGCGCCTTTTTCGGCTAGCGCGGCGAGAAGCAGTTCCTCGATTTCGGCGCGGTCGATGATGACGCTGTCGCGGGTGATGACGGTGCGGATTTCGGAGCTGAGCGGACGCCAGTCGATCTTGTAAGCGTGTGCCACGCGATACAGCCAGCGGGCGTCGAACACGGCGCGTTTGCCCGGTTCCGGCGCATAGGCGACCTCGATGTCGGCCTTGTCGCCGGTGACGGTGAAGATGTCGCCGAGGCGGATGAGATGGCCGCGCACCTGCACCGACTTGCGAAGCGTGACCTTCTCCGCGTCCGGGGCGAGGCCGTCGCCGTCGCCGGACCAGGCCGGCGGCGCCGAGACGGAGGCCAGTGCGATGGCCAGGATGAAAATAAGGCTGCGCATGATCGTGCTCCTACCTGAGGCTCGTCAGGGTGCCCATCATTTCGTCCGAGGTCTGGATGACCTTGGAGTTCATTTCGTACGCGCGCTGCGCCGAGATCAGGTTCGACACTTCCTCGACCGCGTTGACGTTCGAAGTCTCCAGGAAGCCCTGTAGAATGGTGCCGAAACCGGTGCTGCCCGGCGTGCTCGAGGTCGCCGTGCCGGAAGCCGGCGTCTCCTTGTACAAGTTGTCGCCGACGGCCTGCAGGCCGGCGTCGTTGAGGAAGGTGGAGATGTTGAACTGGCCGACGTTGCTGAGCGCCACCTGGCCTTCGATCTTCACCAACACCTCGCCCGAGTTGTTGATGGTGACGTCGATGGCGTTGCTCGGCACAGTGATGCCCGGCTGCACCGTATAGCCGTCGTGGGTGACGATCTCGCCCGACGAGTTCAACTGGAAGGTGCCGTCGCGAGTATAGGCGGTGGTGCCGTCCGGCATGGTGACCTGGAAGAAGCCCTTACCCTGGATGGCCAGGTCGAAGGTGTTGTCGGTCGCCGACAGGTTGCCTTGTTCGTGGATGCGGTAAACCGCGGCCAGTTTCACGCCGAGGCCCACCTGCACGCCCGTCGGAACCACCGTACCGGCATCCGAAGACGTGGTGCCGACCCGTCGCAGGTCCTGGTAGATCAGATCGTGGAATTCCGAGCGGCGGCGCATGAAGGCGGTGGTGTTCATGTTCGCCAGGTTGTTGGAAACGACTTCCACGTTTCGCTGCTGCGCGAGCATTCCCGTCGCGGCAATATCCAATGATCTCATTTTCCCGTCCTTTCTTGGTTTCTTTGCTTCGTTCAGTGCCGTGATGCCACGGCTTATGTTCGGTTTCGCGTCAGGCCACTTCGGCCAGATCGCGCACCATGCTGCGCATGCGGTCGTCTTCCTTTTCCAGGAAGTTCTTGACGCTTTCGTAGGTTCGCTGCACTTCGATCAGCCGCGACATTTCCACCACCGGCTGGATGTTGGATCCCTCCAGCATGCCCTGGGATACCGTCGGCCGTTCCACCGGCTTGGCTTCGCCTTCGGTGGCGAACAGGCCGCCGCCGGTGGGGCGCAGGCGATGTTGGTTGTCGAAAGTGACGACCGCGAGCCGGCCCAAGTCGCCATTGGCGGTGGATACGGTGCCGTCGCGGCCGATGCTGATCTTGCCGTCGCCCGGCGCGAAGAAGAACGGCTGACCGCCGTCGGAAAGCACCGGGGCGCCCGACTGGGTGACCAACTGGCCGCCTTCGTCCAACTGGAACCGGCCGTTTCGGGTGTAGCGGTTGCCGGTCTCGGTCTGAATGGTGAAGTAGCCTTCGCCGGTGATCGCCACGTCCAGCGGATTGCCGGTTTGCTCCAGCGGACCTTCGCTGAGGTCGCGCATGGTGGCGATGTCACGGGTGTAGGAAACCTTGTCGCCGAGGATGCGTTCGCCGCCTTTGCTCTTTACCAAATGCTCGACGAACATCATGCGTTCGCCCTTGAAGCCGGCGGTGTTCATGTTGGCGATATTGTTGGCGACCACGTCCATCTGCCGCCGCAGCGCCGTTTGCCGTGAAAGCGCGATATATGAGGTTGTTTCCATTTTTCCACAGTTCCAATTCAGTCCACGTCGTCCCGCCGCTCAATATGCATTCACCGTGCCAGTTTTAATTTTGCGGTAATTACAATGGGTTAATTAGTTTTCAGGCGAGGCAATGGTGACCCGGACGGACAGCTTTGCCGCCCTTGACCGGGCAGCTTTTTCCGCCCGCCGCCGCACCACCGGGACCGGTATCGGGGCAGCTTGGCTTGGCGATTGTTGCCGCTACCCTGCCAGATTTGGTAATCTGAACGGGGTCAGCGATTCGCGCGGATGCCCGCGGAAGTGGCCGGCGCCGCAGGAGCGCCATGCCAGGAATTTCAATGAGTTGTTAACCAAGCGGATTTATAAATTTCAGTGCTCGCGGGTCTTGGGATTTAATAAGCGAGGCGCGCGGCAGCCGGTGAAAGCGTAATGGCGGAAGACGACGACGAAGCCGAAGCAGGCGATGAGGAAGGAGGTGACGGCGGCGAGCCGTCGCCGGAGAAAGGCGGCAAGAAAAAGCTGCTGATCATTGTCGCGCTGCTGTTGTTGCTCATCGTCGGCGGTTTGGCGGCGGCCTATTTCACCGGGCTCATGGATCCGGTGATCGCGATGATCACCGGCGGCAAGCCGGAAGGCGATGCGGCGGCCGAACATAGCGAAGAAGGAGGGCGCGCGGTTTTCTACGACCTCCAGGAAATGCTGGTGAACTTGAACACCGGCGGCCGGAAGTCGAGCTTCCTGAAGATCCGCGTCAGTTTGGAATTGGAAAGTCAGGCGGACATACCGAGGATCGAAAGCGTCATGCCGAGGATCGTCGACAACTTCCAGACCTATCTGCGTGAGCTCAGGATCGATGATCTGAAGGGCTCCGCCGGCATGTATCGGTTACGCGAGGAACTGCTCGTTCGGGTCAGTGCCGCGGCCGCGCCGGCCAAGATCAAAGACGTTCTGTTCAAGGAAATGTTGGTGCAATGACGAGCCCAGCCGACGACGATCTCGATCAAGACGCCCTGGCCGCTGAATGGGAGGCCTCTCTCGGCGGCGGCGACGATGACGAGGGCGGCGACCAGGACGACCTCGCGGCCGAATGGGAGGCGATGGTCGGTGGCGGCGATGATGATGACGGCGGCGGCGGCGGTGGTGCCGATGCCGGCGGTGGGCGGGAATCCACCCGGGTTCTGAACCAGGAAGAAATCAACAGTCTGCTCGGCTTCGACGAGGAGCACGAGGACGAAGGCCAGCGCTCGGGCATCCAGGCGATCCTTTCCAGCGCGCTGGTTTCCTATGAACGCCTGCCGATGCTGGAAGTGGTGTTCGACCGCCTGGTCCGCCTGATGTCGACCAGCTTGCGAAACTTCACTTCCGACAACGTCGAGGTCTCGCTCGACAATATTGCCTCTATCCGTTTCGGCGACTACCTGAACTCGATCCCGCTACCGGCCATGCTCAGCGTGTTCAAGGCCGAGGAGTGGGACAACTACGGGCTGATCACGGTCGATTCGTCGCTGATCTATTCCATCGTCGACGTGCTGCTCGGCGGCCGCCGCGGCACCGCCGCGATGCGCATCGAAGGCCGGCCCTACACCACCATCGAACGTTCGCTGGTCGAGCGAATGGTGCATGTCATGCTCAGCGACCTGAGCGGCGCGTTCGAACCGTTGAGCCCGGTTACCTTCCGGTTCGACCGGCTTGAAACCAACCCCCGCTTCGCGACCATCTCCCGTCCGTCTAACGCCGCCATCGTGGCGCGGCTTCGCATCGACATGGAAGACCGCGGCGGTCGCCTGGAATTGCTGCTGCCTTACGCCACCCTGGAACCGGTGCGCGAACTGCTGCTGCAGATGTTCATGGGCGAGAAATTCGGCCGGGATTCCATTTGGGAAACCCACTTGGCCGAAGAGTTGTGGATGACCGAGGTCGATTTGGAAGCGGTGATCGACACCCAGACCATGCAATTGGCTAGGGTGTTCGACCTCCGGGTCGGCTCGCGAATCATGTTCGGCACGTCGCCGGACGATCCCATTCAACTGCAATGCGGCGAGGTGCCGTTGTATACCGGCCGCATGGGCCGCAAGGGGCAGAATATCGCCATCCGTATCGAAGGCCGCTATGATAAACTGCCGAAAACCTGAGCATCCATTGCAAACCGGGAGCTGACCGATGCCGGTGTCGCTAATTCTCGATATTCTCGTTGCCGTACTGCTGGTGGTGACCATCGGCTATGCGGTGACGCTCAACAAACGGCTATCGGCGTTGCGCCGGGACAAGGGCGAATTGGAGCGCCTGGCTCGCGGTTTCGCCGAAACCACCGAAAAGGCGGAGATGGGAATCGGCGAACTGCGCGCCATGACCGATCTTTTGCAGGAACGCATTGGCCGTGCGGAATCGCTGCGCGACGACCTTGTATTCTTGATGGAGCGCGGCAATGCCGCCGCCGACCGGCTCGAGGGCGTGGTCCGCGATTCCCGCGACAAAACCGGCGCGGCGCCGGCGCCGGCCGCGACTGGCGGCGATGCGCCGGCCGTGAGCGCCAAGCCGGCGGC
>JAYPEK010000019.1:0-70158 GCA_038125725.1 Rhodospirillaceae bacterium | reverse complement strand
TTTTACATCAAAACTGATGGAGGTCACGATGGCTCTCGGGAAACAAGCGAAGGTTCTAACCGACGCCCAAATCAAAACCTGCCTCACGCATATTCAGACGATGCGATCCGTTGAGCGGAATACGGTGATGTTCCTGCTCAGCGTCGACGCCGGTCTTCGCGCCAAGGAGATCGCTTCCATAACCTGGGAAATGGTTACCGACGCAACCGGGAACCTGACCGATACGATCCGCCTCGAGGATAAGGCGAGTAAGGGGTCCTCTGGTGGGGTGGTTTATATGAGCCGGCGATTGGTTGACGCTCTGGAAGACCTTCGAGCGTCCGTAGCGATCCCGAGAGGAACTATTATCACCTCTGAAAGAACCCGAGCCCCTATGTCACCCAACACCGTCGTTTGTTGGTTCGCCGGGCTATATCACTCTCTTGGGTTCGAGGGGTGTTCGTCTCATTCGGGTCGTCGCACCGCCATTACGAAGTGGGCGAGGAAAATCAGTTCGGTGGGTGGCTCGCTCCGAGACGTCCAAGCCCTTGCTCGTCACTCGTCTCTACAAATGACACAGCGGTATATCGAAGTGAGCGAGGATGCGATGAGAAAGGTGGTTGGGTAAGAGATCAGTTTCTGCTCTGAAACTCTGAAACGACAAGACCCGCCAGTTACGGCGGGTCAGGTCGGATAGGCTACGCTGCGATTTGGAGTTCTTCTTCTTCATCAGTTTCAGTTTCACGACCCAAGATCTGGTCGATCCTGGTTTGTAACCTTTCTTCAACCGGTTCAGTCGCGACGCTGTAGAGGGGATCATAGTCTGTATTTGCTCTTTCCCAACGCGAGATCCCGGGGAAATATTGAAATGAACTTCTGTTGGTTTTTATTCTTGGAAAAGTAAGCCCTTTCGATTTTTCCCAGGTGGCGTTATCTGGAATTGCTGTTCGTTCCAATCTAACTGGAGAATAGCAATGACCCTCAAAAATCTGACATTCACAGAAGCCCCCGCCAACGCTGGGAGAGATCCCGTTTTAGCGAGACGCCAAAAGCTCGTTGATCGCCTCGAAGAGCAGATAAACCTCGTCAAAAACCCCAACTTCGCTCCCAAGGTGAAGCGGTGGATCGCCGACGAGGCAGGAAACCGAAAGCTCACCGAAACCACTAAGCGAGTGACGCCGTGGTGGGTTACGGATCAGAAGGGCGAGGTTTATCTCTCCGTCAAATCTGGTTTGAAGCGGCTCGAGTTTGAGAAGGGTAAAACCGCAATCAAGGTTGGTGCTTCGTCGAAGCTCGAAAGCGTTCTTCAATCGCTTGTAGAAGCAACCCGATCTGGGGAGATGGATAATCTCATCCCTGCGTCTTCGTCGCCATTCGCTTCGAAGAAGAAATGACACGCTATAGATGAGGGGAGACTGACGATCTCCCCTCACCTGGTTTATTGATAAGAACCGTATTGAGCTGAGAAGCAGGCTTACGCTGGTTCCCGTTATGAGAAGTGCTAAAATGCGTGGATCCGTTGGGCTAATATAGATTTATAAATCGTTTATATTTTTTATTATCCTATTATAACCTACTAAAAATAATAAAGTTTTTGGTAGATTAAAATATTCGTAATGCGAGGGTCGGGTGTTCAAGTCACCCAGGCGGCACCATTTCCTCCGCTCAAGAAATCTCTGTTGGACATCGTCGGTGAGCGCCTTATTCGAAAAGGCGCCGGTTCGCCGCTGCAAGGCCAAGCGCCGCCGCGCCTTGAGGAATGCAGATGCCTGGTGTTGAATGGTCGTTCGAAGGCAGTCTGAAGCAATTCCCTCACTCGGAGTTCATAAACACCGATGTCTGCAAAAATCCTCGTGACCGTTGGGCCGAATTCGCTGAATGAAGAAACCATTCAGCAATGCGCGGCCGCCGACGTCTACGTGTTTCGGATCAACCTCTCGCATACGCCGCTCGACAAGGTCGCTGACTGCATCGAGAAGATCCAGAAATGGGGCGACGTGCCGGTTTGCCTCGATAGCGAAGGCGCGCAATTGCGCAACCAGTCGATGGATGGTGGCCGTGTCGATTTCGTCGATGGCGCGCAGGTCGATATTCATTTCGAACCCGTTCTCGGCGATGCCGGCAATATCTCGTTCAGTCCCCGCGGCGCCGCCGAGCAGTTTCAGGTCGGCGACGTGGTTCGCCTGGATTTCAACGGTGCTCAGCTCGAGGTTCTTGAGCGCCGCGACGACCGCTGCGTGGCGACCGTTACCAAGGGTGGCCATGTCGGGTCCAACAAGGCTGCCGATATCGACCGTCATATCGACATGGAAGCGATCACCGAAAAGGATCGGGGCGCGATCCGCATTGGCCGGGAAATGGGGGTCAGGCATTTCGCCCTTTCCTTCGCCAGTACGCCCGAGGACGTGGACCGGATGCGCGAGTTGTGCGGTCCCGAGGCGGTGATCATTTCCAAGATCGAAACCCATCGGGCGCTTGCGAACCTATCGGCGATCCTGCGCCAGACCGATGAAATCCTCATCGATCGCGGCGATCTGTCGCGTGAACTGCCGCTGGAGAAGATCCCGTTCCTGCAACGCCGCATTGTCTCCATGGCGAAGGCGCATGGGGTTCCCGTATACATCGCGACAAACCTCTTGGAATCGATGGTCGAGGCGCATGCGCCGACGCGGGCCGAGGTCAACGACGTCGTCAGTTCGCTGCTGATGGGCGCGGACGGTCTCGTATTGGCAGCGGAAACGGCAATCGGCCAATACCCCGCCGACTGCGTCCACATGGTGAGGCGTCTTGCCGATCTGCAGTTGAAATGGACCGAGCATTCGAGCATCGACGACATCCTGGTATTCTAAGGCCGGCCACTTGAAACCCTTTATCCTCTGGCTCATGGGACCGACGTCCGCAGGGAAAACCACCCTGGCGAAACGGTTTGTCGAAAAATGGCGGCAACGGGACCTGCCAGTCATGCATTTCGATGGCGACGAGATTCGCGATTTCTTCGGCCCCGATCACGGGTTCGGACCGGGGGATCGGCTGCGTGTCGTTTCGACCCTGGTGTTCTTGGCGCGGAAGGCGAACGAAGCCGGGGTCAGCGTTATCATTTCCGCGCTGACCGCTCACGAAGACGCGCGCACCCTCGTTGCCGAGGAATTGCCGGATGCGTTGGTCGGCTATGTGGAATGCTCCATCGACCAATGCGCCGAGCGCGACCCGAAGGGGCTCTACGCCCGGGCCAAGGCGGGGGAAATCGATACCTTGGTCGGTTGGAATAGCGAATACGTGCCGCCGGCGAATCCAGCTCTTGTGCTGAACACGGAAAATGCCGACCCCGATGCCCTGTTTGAGATGACGGACCGGTTTCTCGTCCGCCGATGACGGGACGGCCGGCGGCGGCCGCGGCGGATATCCCGCCGCACATACGATTTGATGTGGACATGGCGCCGGCCCGTTCACATGTAATGGTGATGAACCGTATATCGAGAGGCTCGGTCTAGCGCTGAGGCGCCGCCGGCCCGGCCCACCACTGCACAGGATCCCCGATCATGACGAATATGCCGCGAACCGCGCCCTTGCGCGCCGTCTTCTGCGTTCTCGCCCTTTTTATGTTTCTCTTGCCGACGGCCTTGCAGGCAGCCGGCGAGCGGGCCGGGCGGGTCGAGCGGCAGAAGGGTGAGGCCAGCCGGGTGGCAGATGGTCAGAAGGCGGCTTTGGCATTGCACGGCGGCATCTTCGTCGGTGACGAGATCGAGACTGGAGAGGGCGCGCGGCTGGTGATTCGCTTTCTCGACCAATCGACCCTGACCCTCGGCGCCAAGGCCAAGGTCAAGATCGATGCTATGATTTACGATACCACCGGCCTCGGCGATGCGCCGGACGCCCAGGCGCTCAATTTCCTGCAGGGCGTGTTCAAGTTCGTCTCCGGCAAGGTGGCGAAAGCCGACCGCCAGGCCTTCGCCCTCAACACGCCGGTGGCGACCATCGGCATTCGCGGCACCGAATTCGTTGGTGGCGAGCTCACTGTCGGCATGCCGCCAGGGACATCGCATATCGGTTTCCAGGTGCGCGAGGGGGCGATCGAGGTGACCAATTCGCTCGGTGCCGTGACCCTGGACCAGCCGGGTGAAGGCACCTTCATTCCGCTGGATGGCTCCGCGGCGCCGACGCCGGTCCGCCAATGGACCGCCGAGGAAGCGGCCGAAGCCGACGCGCTGTTGGCCTTCTAATCCACCCGCCCGCCCCGGATCGAAACCGCAACGGAAGCCATTCGCACCCAGCGGGCGCGGGGGCGAAGCCAGGTTTCAGACGTGGATATTTGCCCCGGCATCGCTTGGGCGGGTGTTGATGTCGTCGGCCAGTTCATGATCCTGCAGGGGTGGATTTTCAGCGGCTATATCGAAAACGAAATGATATTTCCGGGACGGCTTTCGTCTCTTTCGCGAGAGTTTCAAGTGTCGAGCAAGTGCGCGCCGGGCGGCATGGCCGGCATCGGCGGGGCGGGCGGAATCGATGCCGGCGAGGGTCGGCGAGGAGACGGCCCGAGCCGGCGAGTTGATCTATCGGGCGATCGCTGTATCGATCCTTTTCGGTGCCGTTCAGAGCGCCGAGGATCAATCGACGCGAAGTTCGATCCAGCGGTGCCGGCGCCGCATGATCGAGTCGGAAGCGGCGATATTCCGATGCGCCGGATAGGCTGAAGCCGACGGCTTGCCGCCGCCGCTTTCGGCACAAGCCGAATGACGCCGAGGCATGGCGAAAATAATTCAATTAAATCAACATGCTAAAGGATCGTGGTTTATGCCGTCGGGTGCTACTTCATGTGTAGTTACGGAAAAGGTTAACAAAGGGTTAAATTCCTCTATCGATTCGAATCGCATCGATTCGGGTGCTGAATACTGGATATGATGGCGCCTGGCAGTTACGTTTGTGTCCGAGCGCGCGGGATTTCGCAAGGGCGCAACGCGGCTTGTAGATATATCTCCGCATCAGGTAAAAATTAAATAAAACCAATATTTTATGGCTTGGTCATCATAGCCGAGTGATAGCCGAGTCTCGGTCTCGTTCTGGCGGTGATGCCGACAATGGTAGTTGACGCCGGCATTGGTTTCGCCTTAGGTATTGATGCTTACAATTTTATGCCGCGCCAAAATCGGGGACCTGGGAAATGCCTCGCGGTGCGGTGGAGGAGCCGGCCCATGCTGACATCGCCTTCGCATTCCCTGCCTGCCGATGCGCCCGACGCGGGCACCAAGCGGTCCTATACCATCCCCTGTGCCAGCGATTTCCGCGATTCGGTGCTGGCGCTTGCCCGACGACGCGGTGTCAACGTCGCCGACCTGGCCCGGTCGGTGGCGCTGATGGTGCCGGCGGAAACGCTGGCCACGGTTCCCGATCCGGGCGAGCCCGAGGCCGACGACCGCGAGACCGTGGTCATCAAGTCCGGCCCCTCGGCCGGCCGGCCGTGGCAGCGCAAACCGCGCCTACAGGTACGCATGGCGCCGGGTTACAGCGTGGCGGCGCTCAGGCGTGCGCTCGGCGTGGCACTGGCCATGGACCGGGGCGAGGCGGCGGTTCTCATCGATGCGCCGGCGCTGGGGTTGGGCGCCATCGGCACCGACCGCGAGGAGATCGACCGCCTGAAGGCGATGGTCACGGCGCTGGCCTTCGACCCGTTGGAGGAAGGCGTCCGGAACCGCGCCGAGGCCCTGCACGTGCTGGGCTTCCCGCCCGGCGCCAGGCCCGACAGCCAGGCGTTGCGGGCACGTTTCCGCATCCTTGCGACCATCCATCATCCGGACGGCGAGACCGGCAGCCACCACCGCATGAGCCAGCTCAACAGCGCCATGGAACTGCTGCGGGACGCGCCGCCGCTCTACTGAGGGGCGGCCGGAGTCCAGGCAAAAGAAAACCGCCCGGCCTGGAGTCCGGGCGGTTCGCTTATTGGTCTTCTGCTTGGGCTATTCGCGATTGCCGAACAACTGCAGCAGGAAGATGAACATGTTGATGAAGTCGAGATAGAGCGTCAGCGCGCCCATGATCGCCTTCTTCTCGGCCACTTCCGTGCCGTCGCCTTCGTAGTAGATCGACTTGATCCGCTGCGTGTCGTAGGCGGTGAGGCCGGCGAAGATCAGCACGCCGAGCACCGAAATGGCGAACTGCAGGGCCGAGCTTTCCATGAAGATGTTGACCACGGAAGCGATCAAGAGGCCGATCACGCCCATGATCAGGAACGAGCCCATGGCCGAGAGGTCGCGCTTGGTCGAGTAGCCATAGAGGCTGAGCCCGGCAAAGGCGCCGGCGGTGATGAAGAACACCCTGGCCACGCTCTCGCCGGTGAAGGCGACGAATACGTAGGCCAGCGACAGCCCCATCAGGGCCGCATAGACCCAGAACACAGCCTGTGCGGTCGAGGCCTGCATGGCGTGCACCCGCGCGGCCAGGAAGAACACCATGCCGATGGGGGCCAGCATCACCACCCACTGCAACGGCGTGCCGTAGATGGCCTGCAGCATGGCCGGCGAGGTCGAGGTGGCGAAAGCCACCGCGCCGGTCAATGCCAGACCGATGCACATGTAGTTGTAAACCTTGAGCATGTAGGCGCGAAGCCCAGCGTCGATGCCCGCGGCGTGGGCCTGGGCGTCGGTCATCCGCTCGGCATGGCTGCCGGTGTTGAGGGAGAACCGTTTGTCAGGTCCAAGAGCCATGTTGATACTCCTTATGTCATCGCCAAGACCGCCCGGAACGTCCGGGCGGAGGTTAAAATCGTCTTCGCAGGTAAGATAGGTAGGCTGGATTCCGGAATCAATAGAAACCGGGGCTTTCGGCGCGCTTTCCACACCGATTGTCGGTCCGGCTTCGGGGGCCGTTTACTCGTTCCTGAGGAACGGTGCCGCCGAATGGCCGAGCGCGCGCCAGGTGCCGAGGAAACCCACAAGCAAAGTCACGGCGATGCAGAGCGCCAGCGTTGCCGCCAGGGTGCCTGGCAGGAAAACCCACTCCATGCGCATCAGGAACTTCACCACCGCCCAGGCGGTCAGCGTGCCGACCCCGGCGGCCAAGACCCCGGTGACCAGGCCCAACAGCCCGTATTCGACCATGAACACCTGTGCCAGGCGCCCGCGCGTTGCGCCCAGCACCTTGAACACCACCGATTCGTAGATGCGCCGGCGTCTGCCGGCGGCCAGGGTGCCGGCCAGGACGATGGCGCCGGCCAGCACCGTCAGTGCAGCGGTGCCGCTAATCGCGCCGCCAACGCCGGCCAGCATCGCCGCCGCCGCCTCCAGCGCGTCGCGCACCCGCACGGCTGAGACGTTGGGGAAGCTGTTAGTGGCGGCGGCTTCGACCGCGTCCTCGCGTGCCGGCGGCGCCTCGATGGCGGCGATATGGGTTTGCGGCGCCCCGTCCAAGGTGCCCGGCGCAAAGATCAGCGCGAAATCGAACCTGAGCGAGCGCCAGTCGATTTCGCGCAGGCTGGCGACCTTAGCGGTGATCTCGCGGCCCAAGACATTGACGGTGAGGGTATCGCCGATGTCGATGCCGAAGCCCTTGGCGAGGCCGGCATCGAGCGAGATTAGCGGCGGCCCGGCATAATCCTTGGGCCACCATTCGCCTTTGACGATCTTAGAATCGTTCCTGGGTTCGGCCGCGTAGGTCAGCGCCCGGTCGCCGCGCACCGCCCATTGCGATTCGGGACGGATTTCCGCCTCCTCCACCGGGGTGCCGGCGATCTTGACGATACGTCCCCTGAGCGTCGGCACGCGCTGGTAGCCGCTGGTCTCGGCGACGCCGGTGACGGCGGCGTCGAAGGCCGCGACCTGGCCGGGCTGGATATCCATGAAGAAGAAGGCGGGCGCGCGCTCCGGCAGGCGCTCGTCAATTTGGGCGGAAAGATTGCCTTCGATCTGGGTGATTGCCGCCAGCACCGAGAGCCCGAGCCCCAGCGACAGCACGACGCCCAACGTCGCCGCACCCGGCCGGTGCAGGTTGCCGAGCGCCATGCGCATGGCCGCGCCCCGCATGCCCGTGGCGTTCCTTGCCCGGCGCATCACCAGTTTTGCACCCAAGGCCAGAAGCCCGAAGGTGGCGAGCGCGCCGCCGACGAACCAGGCGGCAAAATAACGGTCCGCCGAAGACCAGAGCGTTAGCGCCGCCAAGATTGCGACGCCGATAACGGCGGCCACGACGTAGCGGCGTTTCGGCCGCGCCATGACCGGCGCCACGGCATCACGAAAGAGCTGCGCCCCCGGCACCTCGCGCGCCCGGGCCACCGGCCAGATCGCGAAGGTCGCCGCCGTGGCGAGGCCGAAGAGAGCGGCCAGGGCTAAAGGCTGCCAATAAATGGCGGCGATGGGTTTTGCCGGCAATGCGGCGCCGGCCAGCGCCGCGAAGCCCCAAGGCAGCGCGCCGCCGACGATGCAGCCGAGCCCGACGCCGAGCGCAGCCAGCACCAACACCTGGCTCATATAGAGCTTGAATACCAGCCCGCCGGACGCGCCGGCGCATTTCAGCGTGGCGATGGTGGCGGTCTTGGCGGCCAGGAAGCTCGACACCGTGCCGGCGACACCGATGCCGCCGACCAAAAGCACCGTCAGCCCGACGAAGGAAAGGAACAGGTTCATGCGGTCCATGAACCGCTGCACGCCGGGCGCCGCTTCGTCGGCGCCGCTCACCCGCCAGCCGGCTTGGGGGAAGGCCTGCGTCAGGTCGTCCGTCCATTGCGTGAAGGAAACGTCATTGGGGATCAGGGCGCGGTAGTGATAGCGGATCTGGCTGCCGGGTTGGATCAGGCCGGTGGCGTCAAGGGAAGCACGGGCCACCAAAAGGCGCGGACCCAGGCTGAACAGGCTGACAATGCGGTCTGGCTCATGCCCGACCGTGGCGCGGATCTCATAAAGCGCGTCGCCGACCTGTATGCGTTCGCCAAGCTTGAGGCCGAGGCGGGTCAGCAGGTTGGCGTCCGCCACCGCGCCCCAGGCGCCATTCGCTTGCGCCGTCAATTCAGCCAAGGGGCGTTGCGGTTCCGTAACGTAGGTCCCGGCGAGCGGATAGGCGGCGTCGACGGCCTTCAGTTCGACCAGGGAACGAACGTCGCGGCGGTCCGGCGGCCGCGCCATGGCGCGCATCTGCACGACCTCCGAAAGGCCGTCGGAATGTTCGATCAGCCAGGCGCGCTGCTCGCCGTCGGCGTCCCGGTGCAACAGCCGGAGATCGACGTCGCCACCCAGTAGCTTCTGGCCATCGGCCTTGAGCCCGGCTTTCACCGATTGGCCGATGGCGCCAACCCCGGCGATCGCCGCGACGCCCAGGAACAGGCTGGCAAGGAAGACATAAAACCCCTTCAGTCCGCCGCGCAGTTCGCGGCGCAGCAGCTTCGCTACCAGGCGCCATTCGCCGCTCATGGGGCGCGGGCGTCCTCGAGGACGCGGCCATCGGCCAGGTGCACGATGCGTCCGCAGCGTTCCGCCAGTTCCGGCGCGTGGGTGACCAGCACCAGCGTGGTGCCAATGCGTGCCTGCAGGGTGAACAGCGCCTCCATCACCTTCTCGCCGGTTGCCTGGTCGAGGCTGCCGGTCGGTTCGTCGGCAAGCAGGATGTCCGGTTCGGCGGCAAAGGCGCGGGCCAGCGCCACGCGCTGCTGCTCGCCGCCGGAAAGCTGCCCCGGATAATGGCCGAGCCGGTCGCCGAGGCCGACCAGGTGCAACTGCTCGCGCGCCATTTCCAGCGCGTCGGCGCGTCCGGCGAACTCCAGCGGCAGGGCCGCGTTCTCCAGCGCCGTCATGGTCGGCACCAGGTGGAAGCCCTGGAACACGATGCCCACGTGGTCGCGACGGAACCGTGCCAGCGCGTCTTCGTCGAGGCCGATGAGCTCCTTCCCGGCGATGGCGACGCGGCCGGACGTTGCCGCTTCGAGCCCGGCCATGACCATCAACAGCGACGTCTTGCCCGAACCCGACGGCCCGACCACGCCGACGGTCTCGCCCGTGCCGATACCGAGATCGATGCCGCGCAGCACGTGCACGGGCCCGGCGTCGCTGGTGAGCGTCAGGTGCAGATCGGCGATTTCGATTGCCGCGCGCGGGGTCGGGTTGCTATCCATCGAACCATGAATGTGTGGCTGGAACGCGGCCGGCGCAAGGGCGTAGCGGCCCTATACGCACTTGTGATCGCGGCGCTGGTGACGGTCTCCGCCGCCGCGTCCGCCGAGACGCTACGCGTGCTGGCGCTCGGCGACAGCCTGACGGCGGGCTACGGCCTCGAGAAGACCGACGCCTTCACCGCCCAGTTGGAAGCCGCGCTCAGGGCCGCCGGCGAGGACGTCCAGGTCATCAACGGCGGCGTTTCAGGCGACACGTCCGCCGGCGGGCGGGCGCGGCTCGGCTGGGCCTTGGCCGACAATCCGCACGCGGTGATCGTCGAGCTTGGCGCCAACGACGGGCTGCGCGGGCTGGAGCCGAAAGAGACCCTGGCCAACTTGGACGCCATCCTGACCGAGATCCGCGCCAAGGGAATTCCGGTGCTGCTCTCCGGCATGCTGGCGCCGCCCAACCTGGGCGCCGAGTACGGCGCCGAGTTCCGTCAGGTCTACCGTGATCTCGCGGCCAGGCACGATGTCCTGTTCGATCCGTTTTTCCTCGAAGGCGTCGCCGCCAAGCCGGAATTGAACCAGGCGGATGCCATCCATCCCAATGCCAAGGGCGTTGCCGTCATCGTCGCGCGCTTGCTTCCCATGGTGCGAAAGCTGGTGGCCATGGCCCGCGCGGGACTATGATGACCTGATGAACGCCACCGCCTCCGCCGCTCAGCCCTTCGTTAGCGTCGTCAGCGACGCCGAAACCTGGTCGCAGGCGGCCAAGGACCTGGAGGCCGGCCTGGCCGGGATCGAGCCCCGCGCCGGCAGGCAGTTCTTGGGCTTCCTCTACATCACCGATACGCTGGCCGAGGATTTCGGTTCCATCGTCAGCTACCTGCGCCAGAAGACCGGCGTTCAGCATTGGGTCGGCAGCGTCGGCATGGGGGTCTGCGGCCGCGACCAGGAGTTCTTCATGCGGCCCGGCGCCGCCGTCCTGGTCGGCGACTTCGAAAAAGACAGCTTCCGCGTCATGCCGATGATGGGCCGCACCGTTGCCGAACTGGCGCCCGACGTGCGCGACTGGATGGCCGACGCGACACCGCCGTTCGGCGTCGTGCACGGCGATCCCATGAATGCCGCCGTGCCCGGCATGATCGAGGCGCTGGCGCAGGAGATGGAGAACGCGGTGCTCGAGGTGCCGGGATTCCTGGTCGGCGGCCTGACCTCTTCCAACGCGGCGCACTACCAACTGGCCGACGACGTGGTCGGCGGCGGGCTCTCGGGCGCGCTGTTCGCGCCGGGCGTCGAGGTCGCGACCGGCTTGACTCAGGGCTGTCAGCCGCTCGGCCCGGCGCATCGGATCACCGACTGCATGGAGAACGTGGTGATGACGCTGGACGGCGAACCGGCGTTGGACGTGTTCAAGCGCGATATCGGCGAATTGCTGGCGCGCGATCTCGGCCGCGTCGCGGGCTACGTGCACGCGGCCTTTCCCATCGTCGGCTCCGACACCGGCGACTACGTGGTGCGCAACCTGATGGGGATCGATCCCGAACGCTGCTGGCTTGCCGTCGGCGGGCCGGTCGAAACCGGCGAGCGGGTGATGTTCGTGCGCCGCGACCCCGCGGGCGCGGAAGCCGATCTTCGCTCCATGGTCGACGGACTGATGACGCGCGTGCCGGGTCGGCCCCGTGGCGCGCTCTATTTCTCTTGCGTGGCACGCGGCCCCGGCATGTTCGGCGAGGAGGGGCGCGAGACCGCCCTGGTACAGGAACTTCTGGGCGATGTACCGCTGGTGGGGTTTTTCGGCCAGGGAGAGATTTCCAATAACCGCCTTTACGGCTATACGGGGGTGCTGACCCTGTTCCTGTAGCCGGACGAGAGGTGACTTATGCGATTGTTCGTCGGCATCGCGCTTCCCGCCGATATCCGCCTGACGCTTGGAACGCTCTGTTCCGGACTTTCCGGCGCGCGCTGGATGAACCTGGAGAACCTGCACCTGACGCTCCGCTTCATCGGCGAGACCGACCGCGGTCATGCCGCCGACCTGGACGAAGCGCTTGCAGACATCCACGCCCCTGCCTTCGATCTGGTGCTCGCCGGCATCGGCAACTTCTCCAACAAGAAACGCTTCCGTGCGCTGTGGGCCGGGGTCGAGAGCAATCCCGCGCTCCTGCATCTGCAACGCAAGGTCGAGCAGGCGGCGGTGATGGCCGGCTTCCAGCCGGAAGGGCGCAAGTTCACGCCGCACGTGACGCTGGCCAAGTTCAAGGCGCAGCATATCGACCTCGGCGATTACCTGGAGGGCAACGGCTCGTTCTGCTCGGCGCCCTTCCCGGTGACCAGCGTGACGCTGTTCGAAAGCCATCTCGGGCATGGCGGCTCGCACTACGTGGCGCTGTCGGAGTATCCCCTGCAGGGAGGCGGCGAGTGACATGAGCGCCTATCCACACCTGTTCGAGCCGATCCGGGTCGGCCACCTGACGCTGCCGAACCGCGTGCTGATGGGGTCCATGCATACCGGCCTGGAAGACACCGACGACCTCGGCCGGCTGGCGGCCTTCCTGGGCGAGCGGGCGAAGGGCGGCTGCACGCTGATGGTGACGGGCGGCTTCTCCCCCGATGGGCCCGGCCGGCTGAAACCCGGTGCCGGTGTCTTCGATAGCGAGGACCAGGTCGCCGAGCACCGGCGCGTCACCGACGCCGTGCATGCGGCGGGTGGGCATGTGCTGCTGCAGGTGCTGCATGCCGGACGTTATGGCATGCACGAGGACATCGTCGCGCCGTCGGCCATCCAATCGCCGATCAACCGCTTCCAGCCGCGCGAGATGACCGAGGCCGATATCGAGGCCACCATCGCCGCTTTCGGCAACACCGCGCGGCTGGCCAAGAAGGCCGGCTACGACGGTGTCGAGGTGATGGGCTCGGAAGGCTACCTGCTGACCGAGTTCCTGGCGCCGCGCACCAACCAGCGCAGTGACGATTGGGGCGGTTCCGCCGAGAACCGCATGCGCCTGCCGCTCGAGGTGGTGCGCCGGGTACGCACGGAGGCCGGGGCGGATTTCGTCATCATGTTCCGGCTTTCCGTCCTGGACTTGGTGCCGGGCGCGCCGGACGCTGACGAGACGCTCGCGTTCGCGCGCGCGCTGGAGGGTGCCGGTGTCGATATCGTCAACAGCGGTATTGGTTGGCATGAGGCGCCGATCCCGACCATCGCCCAGGCCGTGCCGCGCGCCGCCTTCGCCGCCGACACGGCGCGCATCAAGAGCGTGCTGACCATTCCCATTGTTACCTCCAACCGCATCAACACGCCGGAGATGGCGGAGCGCGTGCTCGCCGACGGCCAAGCCGACATGGTGTCGCTGGCCCGGCCGTTCCTGGCCGATGCCGACTTCGTCGCCAAGGCGGAAGCGGGCGAGGCCGTGGCCATCAACACCTGCATCGCCTGCAACCAGGCCTGCCTGGACAACTACTTCGAGGGCAAGACCACGTCGTGCCTGGTCAATCCGCGCGCCGGGCGCGAGACGGAACTCACCGTCAAGCCGGCGACCTCGCCGAAGCGGGTCTGCGTCGTCGGCGCCGGGCCGGGCGGGCTGGCGGCGGCTGACGTGCTGTCGAGGCGCGGCCATCACGTGGTGCTGATGGAAGCGGCCGACCGGATCGGCGGGCAGTTCAACCTGGCGCGCCGCATCCCCGGCAAGTACGAGTTCGACGAAACGCTGCGCTACTTCCGCCACCGGCTCGACGCCGGCGGGGTGGATGTGCGCCTGGGGCATGCCGCCGACGCCGATGGCCTCCTCCAGGAAGGCTTCGCCGACGTGGTGCTGGCCACCGGCGTGGTGCCGCGCCGGCCCGACCTGCCGGGCGTTGAGGGCGCCAACGTGGTCGGCTACGGCGATGTCCTCGCCGGCCGTGCCGAGGTGGGTGCCAATGTCGTGATCATCGGCGGCGGCGGTATCGCCTTCGACGTGGCGCTCTACCTGCTGGAGCGGGGCGAGGCCAGCTTTACCGACCCCGCCGCCTTCCGCGTCGCCTGGATCGACGGCGCCGAGCCCGATCCCGCGCGGCACGCGATCACCATGGTGCAGCGCTCCGACGGGCCGATGGGCCGGGGGCTCGGCAAGACCACGGGGTGGATTCACCGCGCCGCGCTCAAGCGCCGCGGCGTGCAGCAGGTCACCGGCGCCGAGTATGAGAAGATCGATGCCGCCGGCCTGCATGTCCGCATCGCCGGCGAGCCCCGGTTGCTGGCGGCCGACAGCGTTATTCTCTGTGCCGGCCAGGAGCCGCTGGACGAGTTGTCCAGGCCGCTGAAGGCGGCGGGCGTCGGTGTCCACGTCATCGGCGGCGCCAAGTCGGCCAAGGGGCTGGATGCCGAACGCGCCATCCGCGAGGCTTGGGAACTGGCGGCGCGAATTTAGCGATCTAGAATCCGTTTTGACGGGTGTCACAGCCGCCAGTTCGGCCGACGTCGTAAAACCTTCTCTGTTAAACAAACCACTCGCCGACTAACGTTACCCACTTGTCAGGTGGGCGACGGACGCCGGCCAAGACCAAACCCGAAAATCGGGCCCATCCCTTTTTGAAATCACGGGGGATCCTCCAAATGATTAGACTCCATACCGGCCTTTTCAGGCTGTCGCTGGCCGCGGCTGCTCTCACCCTGGCGTTCGGAAGCGCGCCGGCCCAGGCGCCCGATTACGCGGCGGCGGTCACTAATATCGTTAAGACGTTGCGGCTCGATCCGAAAATCGTCTCCGTCCGCGACGCACATCTGGCCTGCCTGCGCACCGGCAACAAGCCGGCGCTTGCCACTCGCAACCTGCTGCAGCGCTTCGTCACCACAGCGAAAATCACGCCGGGTCCGGTGAACCCGCAGAACTGTGGCGATGCCGTGCTGTTCGCCACCGCCACTTCCGGCATGCCGGAGAATGCCGCGCCGATGCAGGCCATCGGCCAGGCCTGTCAGGCGACCAAGGGCCGCGCCGCCGTTGCATCGCGCGACCTGGCACATCGCTTCGTCGTCGCCGCCAACCTGGAAGCCGCCAAGCCCGCCGATACCGCCCTGGCGAAAAGCTGCCCTGGCCGCATCAAGGCCATTTCCGCGGCGCTGAAGCTGAATCCCAAGTTCACCAACGACGCGGACATCGCCACCGCCTGCAAGAAGGGCAATGGCCGTCCGGTGCTGACCATGCGCAACTACCTGGACCGCTTCGTGGTCACCGCCAAGCTCACGCCGAGCGTGCTGCGACCGGGTCCGCAAGCGGGCGGCGGCTGCTCAGGCGCGGTCACCCAGGTGATGAAGACGCTGGCCATCAATCCGAAGGTCGCCACGCCGAAGAACCTGGCCACCACCTGCCAGCGCGCCAAGGACCGCCCGGCGCTGGCATCGGCGAACTTCCTCGACTATTTCGTTAAGCAGGGCAAGATCACGCCGGACAAGCCGAAGCCGGCGCCGGCGGCCTTCGCCAAGTCCTGCCCGGGCCGCCTTGCCGCGGTTTCGAAGACGCTTCGGATCAACCCGAAATTCGCCAACGAGAAGGACATCAAGACCGCCTGCGCCCGCGCCAAGGGCAAGCCGGCGCTGGCGTCCCGGAACTTCCTCGATCGTTTCGTCACCGTCGCGAAGCTGAAGTAACGCCGGCGATCATGAGAACCGAAGCGGGGCGGTGCGGTTGCACCGCCCCGTTTCGTTTCAGCCCTGGCGCTTGCGCCCGGCCAGGATCCGCCCGTCGATGGCGCAGAGCCCGACGCCAATCAGCGCAAGGCCGGCCAGGTGGTTGAATTCCAGCCGCTCGTCCAGGAACCCGATTCCGAGCGCAATGGCGGTGGGCGGGATCAGGAAGGTGACCAGCGAGATGTTCACCGCGCCGGCGCCGGCGAGGATGCGGAAGAACAGGATATAGGCGAGCGCTGTCGACAGCACCGCCAGGCAGACCAGCGCGCCAATGGTGGCGAGCGACGGCACCGGCAGGGTCCAGGGCGCGTCGACGACGAGCATCAGCGGCACCATCAAGGCCGTCGAGGCCGTCACTTGGCCCGCCGCCGTCGCCACCGGCGGCACGCCGAGGTCACGAAAGCGCCGGCCGAAAACACTGGCGAAGCCGTACGAGAGCGCCGCGCCCAGCACCGCCAGTTGCGCCGCAACCTCGAGCCCGAGCGATCCCAGCGCTTGCCAGCCGATCATCACCGTGACGCCGGCGATCCCGGCCGCGACGCCGAACAGCTTGGCCGGGGTGAGCTTCTCATCGCCGGTCGCCAGGTGCGCGACGATGACGGAGAACAGCGGCGTCATGGCATTGAGGATGGAAGCCAGGCCCGAGCCGATATGCGCCTGCCCCCATATGATGAGCGAGAAGGGGATGGCGTTATTGAGAACGCCCATGCCGAAAAACGCCGCCCATACCCGGCGCGATCCGGGAACCCGGATGCCCATCAGCGCCAATACGATCCACAGGGTGAGCGCCGCCAGCCCGACCCGCGCGACGACGATGGTCATCGCCGGCAGTTCCCGCACCGCGACGCCCTGGAAGAAGAACGAGCCGCCCCAAAGCACCGAAAGCGCGATCAGCATCGCCCATTCCAGGGGCGTCATGGCACGGTTGCGGGCGGGGGCGTCGGTCACGGCGTCTGTGTCTCCGGTTAGTGGGATTTCCACGCCTTAGATCATGCCAGGCCTGCCACTGCCACCCGGTTCTTGCGCCTGTCGTCCGACATCGTCGCTGCCGATTCGAATGGCCTCTTTCACCAAGCTCGCCGCGCCCCCATATCTGATTGAGGTTTCACGACTCGGGGAACGGTCATGCGCAAGCTTGGTATTTCTGTATTCGTCGTCCTTTTCGTCGCTTTTGGCTTGGTGACGAATGTAAGCGCCCACCATGGCTGGGCTTGGACCACCGGCGGCAATGTCGATCTGACAGGCGTCATCAAGTCCGCCAAACTGGGAAACCCCCACGGTGTCTTGAAGATCGACGTGGAGGGCCAGGAGTGGACCGTCGAGGTCGGACAGCCATGGCGCAACCAGCGTGCCGGGCTGAAGCCCGGTGACTTCGCCACCGGCGGCACCATCCGGATCGTCGGCGAGCCGTCAGCGAATATCGCCGACCGGCGGGTTAAGGCCGAGCGCATCTATATCGGCGGCAAGGAATTCGTCCTTTATCCCGACCGCGACTGACGGCCTTCCGGCGTGGCTATCGATTTCAGTCTCCTAGAGGGTCTGGCGTTCGTCGAAGCTGTTCGGTTTTCGCGCTGGGGATACGCAGTCGTTAACGCCATCCATATTCTCGGTATCGCGTTGCTGGTCGGCGGCGCGGTGCCGATGGTGTTGCGGCTGATCGGCCTCTGGCCGGAAACCCGGCGCGCCGACCTCATGCGGGTGCTTACGGTGACGGCCGGCGGCGGGCTGACATTGGCGCTCGCATCGGGATTCTTGCTGTTCGCGACGCGAGCGAGCGAATACGCCGCTCACCCGGCCTTGCAACTGAAGCTCGTGCTCGTGGCGACAGGCACGGCCTCGGCGCTCCATGCCCACGCGCGCCATGGCAGGACACTCGACGGTGCCGCCCGCTGGGCGACCACCCGAATCGCCGTCGTGTCCATTGTCTGCTGGATCGGCGCGCTTGCGGCCGGGCGCCTGATCGCCTTCATCGAGCCGGCCCCATGAGGCGCCGGATACGGGTTTAGGTGTCGATTTCCAACACCACCTTGCCCGTCGACTTGCGGCTTTTCAGCATGGCCATGGCATCGGCGGCCTGCTCGAGCGGGAAGGTGTGGGAGATATGCGGTTTCAGGTCGCCGGCCGCGTACCAGTCCATCAGCTCGGCGAAGGAGCGCTTGACCAGCGCCGGGTCGAGCTTCCTGTGTGCGCCCCAATAGTAGCCGATGACGGTGATGTTCTTGACCAGGATGATGTTGGCCGGAATCTGCGGGATGGTGCCTGAGGCGAAGCCGACCACCAGGATGCGGCCGCGCTGCGCGGTGGCGCGCAGCGATGCGTCGAAGGCCGAGCCGCCGACCGGATCGTAGACCGCGTCGGCTCCGCGCCCGTCGGTCAGTTGCTTGACCCGTTCGCGGATGTCTTCCTTGTGGTAGTCGATCAGATGGTCGGCGCCATACTGCCCAGCGACGGCCAGCTTTTCCGGCCCGCCGGCGGTGGCGATAACGGTGGCGCCCAGCTTCTTGGCGATCTCCACGGCGGTGAGGCCGACGCCGCCGGCGGCACCATGCACCAGCAACGTTTCGCCGGGCTGCAGCTTCAGTTTCTCGGTCAGCCCGATGTGGGACGTGCCGTAGACGCTCGGGAAGGCGGCGGCCTCGGTGAAGGCCATGCCGTCCGGCATCGGAATCAGGTTGCCCGCATCGGTGACCGCCTCGGTGGCGAAGCCGCCGTGCCCGGTCATCGCCATGACCTTGTCGCCGACGTGGAAGTCGGTGACGCCGGGCGCGACCTCGATCACCTCGCCGGCGGCCTCCAGGCCGGGGCTGAAGGGAAACGGCGGCCGCACCTGGTATTCGCCCTTGATGATCAGCGTGTCGGCGAAATTGACGCCCGACGCCTTGACCGCGATGCGCACGCCGTTCTCGATCATCGGCGGCGGCGCGGTTTCCTCCACCTTCATGGTTTCGGCTTCGCCGTATTCGTGACAGAGAAAGGCGCGCATGGTCGGGGGCTCCTAGTGTAAGTCCGTTAACTTGAAATCATGGAGGTTTTGCCCGACCCTGGCCGACGGGGCAAGAGCGGGCAATAAGCAAGAAAGGCAATTCCATGTCGCGCGGCTATTTCGGCATCGGCGTCGAGAGCATTTCCAAGAGCATGAACGTCGGCAACCTGTTCCGCTCGGCGCATGCCTTCGGTGCCAGCTTCGTCTTCACCGTTGCCGCCAACTACGAACGCAAGCTGGGCGACAAGGCCGATACCTCTAACGCCATGGGCCACCTGCCGTTCTATTCGTTCCCGGACGCCGGATCGCTGATGCTGCCGGACGGCTGCAATCTGGTCGGCGTCGAGCTGATGGACAGCTCCGTCGAACTGCCGAGCTTCCGCCATCCGCCGCAGGCGGCCTACATCCTGGGCCCGGAGCGGGGCGAGTTGTCGCCGGAACTGGCGGCGCGCTGCGACTGGGTGGTGAAGATTCCGACCAAATTCTGCGTCAACGTCGGCATCGCCGGAGCCATTGTCATGTATGACCGGATGATGAGCGCCAACAAGTTCCCGCGCCGTGCTCAATTGCCCGGCCCGCCGACGGAGCCGGCACCCGAGCACAAGCACGGCGGCCGTTTCTCGCGCAAGGCCAAGCGGATGGAAAAGTTCCTGGATACGCCGCCCGAAGGCTACAACGACTAATCCAGCGCGCCTTCGGCGAGCCGGATGTCGCCCACATGCCTGCCGACGACGTTTTCCACCGGCGTGGTGGCGAAGCCGGCGAGGGCATTGCGTGCGTCGTCGTCGAGCACGCCGAGCCGATCGAGAAGGGCGGTCATCACCACCGGCGTGGCGCGGTTGTTGCCATCCGCGACCTTGATCGCGATGCCCAGGCGTTTCTCCGGGATGATGGCGATATGCACGCCCTCGGCGCCGGTCTTGGTGGCGAAGCGGCCCTTGCCGGCGCGCATGGCAACCGTGTCGAAGCCGCCGGTGCCGCGCACCATTTCCGGATGCGCGGTCATCGCGGCGGTGATGCGCCGGACGGCATCCCCGCGCGCTTCCGATAGCGTCTCCGGCGCGGCCATGCGCGCCATGGCGCGGGCGAGGGCGGAGAGCGGCATGCCGAGCACTGGGATGCCGCAACCGTCGAAGCCGCGTTCGGTCGCGTCGAGCGCTTCGCCGCCGAGTTCCGAAAGCAGCGCCGCCAGGCTCTGCTGCGCCGGGTGCGTGGGGCCGATATAGCCTTTGGTCTCTTCCCCAAGGTGCTTGCAGGTGGTGAGGAAGCCGGTGTGCTTACCCGAGCAGTTGTTGTAGATACCACTGAAGGGTGCGCCGGAGCGGATCAGTTCGACCATTGCGCCCTCGGCGCGGGGCAGGTGGCCGCCGCATTCGAGGTCGTCGGCGCCGCAGCCGATATGGCCGAGCCATTGGCTGACGGTTTCGGTGTGAACCTTCTCGCCCAGGTGCGACGCGCAGGCCAGCGCCACGTGCCGAGGCTCCAGGCCAAAGGCGTCGGCGGCACCGGTCTCGACCAACGGAATCGCCTGCAACGGCTTGATCGCCGAGCGCGGATAGACATGGCCGGCAATATCGCCCCAGGCCTCGACGATCTGGCCTTCGGCATCGACCACGGCGGCGCGCACCCGGTGGCGGCTTTCCACCAGGTCGCCACGCGTCACTTCGGTGAGAATCGGATCGGTTCTTGTCCCCATGAAACCTATGTGAACCCTGGCCTGCCCCTTGGCAAGCGGCGTTTCGCGGTCTATGTAAGGCGCATGTTGAAAACGATCTTTTCCATTCTCGCCCTCGCCCTGATCGCAGGCGGTGCCGGCGCCGTTTCCGCCGAGTCGTTTCTCGGCAAGCACGGCGATTGGGAAGCCTTCAGCGATAGCGAAGCCGGCAAGACCGTCTGCTATATGGGTTCGGAACCGACAGACAAGCGCGGCAAGTACAATGTCCGTGGCGCAACCTATCTGATGGTCACCCACCGGCCGGCGGAAAACTCCAAGAACGTGGTTTCCGTGCGCGCCGGCTATACCCACAAGGCCGGTTCCGACGTGGTTGTCGCCATCGGCAAATCCCAGTTCAAGCTGTTCACCAAGGACGGCTGGGCCTTCGCGCCGGACGCCGATGCCGACAACGCCCTGGTTGCGGCGATGATCAAGGGCGCCACGATGAGCGTCGTCGGTTATTCGGCGCGCGGCACCAAGACCACCGACATCTATTCCCTGAAAGGTTTCACCGCCGCCTACCGCGCCATCGGTAAGGCCTGCAAGGTCAAGTGAGATGGACACGCGCCGCAACCTGGTGGGCCTGAGCCGCGCCGAGCTTGAAGCGGAGATGGCGTCGCTGGGCGAGAAGCCGTTCCGCGCCAAGCAGCTCTGGCACTGGATCTATCATCGCGGCGAAACCGACTTTGCCGAGATGACGACGCTGGCCAAGGACTTCCGCCAGCGCCTGGCCGAGACCCACATGGTCGCCCGGCCGGAGGTCAGCCGCGAGCAGACCTCCGAGGACCGCACCCGCAAATGGCTGATGAAGTTCGCCGACGGCCAGGAAGCCGAATCGGTGTTCATTCCCGAAGACGACCGGGGCGCCGTCTGCATTTCGTCGCAGGTCGGGTGCACGCTGACCTGCACGTTCTGCCATACCGGCACGCAGAAGCTGGTGCGCAACCTAACGGCGGCCGAGATCGTCGGCCAGTTCATGGCGGCGCGCGACAGTTACGGCGAGTGGCCGACGCCCAAGGACGGCGGGCGGCTGATCTCCAACATCGTCATGATGGGCATGGGCGAGCCGCTGTTCAATTACGACAACGTCGCCACGGCGCTGCGTATCATCATGGACAACGAGGGCATCGCGCTTTCCAAGCGCCGCATCACGCTGTCGACGTCCGGCGTGGTGCCGGAGATGCGCCGCTGCGGCGAGGAACTGGGCGTCAACCTGGCGGTCAGCCTGCACGCGGTGACCGACGAGTTGCGCGACGTGCTGGTGCCGATCAACCGCAAATACCCGATCAAGGAGCTGATGGCGGCCTGCCGCGATTATCCCGGCGCCAACAACGCGCGCCGCATCACCTACGAATACGTCATGCTGAACGGCGTCAACGACAGCCTTGCCGATGCCCGCCAGCTGGCCAAGCTGGTAAAGGGCACGCCGGCCAAGTTCAACCTGATCCCGTTCAATGCCTGGCCGGGCGCACCCTATGAGTGCTCCAGCGGCAACGCCATGAAGCGATTCGCCGATTTCCTCAACGATGCGGGCTATTCGGCGCCGATCCGCGCGCCCCGCGGCCGCGACATCATGGCCGCCTGCGGGCAGTTGAAATCGGCCAGCGAACGTCAGCGCAAAGCCCGCGCCACGGCGGCGGCGGAATAAACCGATAACTAATTTATGAACATTACCCTTTAAGTGGCTCTAGTTTTAGTTGCCGAATCGTGGAATCATAGAGGCCGCTTATCAGCCAGAGGGACCCCATGGTGAAAGTGCCGGAGAAATACCAAGAACGCTATGGCAAGGCCGACACCGGCCGCCTGCCGCCAGGCGTCGCCAACCCCGTCGATCAACATGTCGGCAGCCGGCTGCGCCAGCGCCGCACGCTGCTTGGACTGAGCCAGGAAAAGCTCGGCGAGGCCGTCGGCCTGACCTTCCAGCAGATCCAGAAATATGAGAAGGGCGCTAACCGCATCGGCGCCAGCCGACTCTATCAATTCTCGGAAGTGCTGGACGTCGACGTCTCCTACTTTTTCGAGGAGATGCCCTCCGAAATCCGTACCCGACGCGGCGCTTATGCTGCCGGCCTCAAGGACCAGGAGCAGGAAACCCTGCAGCCCAACCCCATGGCCCGGCGCGAGACGCTGGAGTTGGTCCGCTACTACTACCGCATTGTCGATCCGGAAGTGCGCAAGAACGTCTTCGAGCTGGCTAAAACGCTCGCCCGCACCGGCAAGGACTAGTCCCTGTTTCGCGCGCTGATTTCGACCCGCGGGCCTTGCCCGGCGGGGTCTATCGCCTATACTCCCGGCCGCTCGACCGGGCATTTTCGATCTACATGATTTGAGGAAACGGACATGGCGACGGACGTCAAGAAAGTGGTGCTGGCCTATTCGGGCGGCCTCGATACCTCGGTAATCCTGAAATGGCTGCAAGACACCTACGGCTGCGAGGTGGTGACCTTCACCGCCGATCTCGGCCAGGGCGAGGAGCTCGAGCCGGCGCGGCAGAAGGCCGAGATGCTCGGCATCAAGGAAATCTACATCGACGACCTGCGCGAGGAATTCGTCCGCGACTATGTCTTCCCCATGTTCCGCGCCGGCGCCATCTACGAAGGCACCTACCTGCTCGGCACCTCCATCGCGCGGCCGCTGATCGCCAAGCGCCAGATCGAGATCGCGCTGGAGACCGGCGCCGACGCCGTCTCCCACGGCGCCACCGGCAAAGGCAACGACCAGGTGCGCTTCGAGCTCGGCTACTATGCCTTGAAGCCCGACATCAAGATCATCGCGCCCTGGCGAGAGTGGGATCTCTCGTCGCGCACCAAGCTCATCGACTACGCCGAGAAAAACCAGATCCCCGTGCCCAAGGACAAGCGCGGCGAGCCGCCGTTCTCGCAGGATGCCAATCTTCTGCACATCTCGTCGGAAGGGAAGGCGCTGGAGGACCCGTGGGAGGAGCCCGACTGGGAGCACGTGCTGACCCGCGTGACGCCACCTTGGCTCGCCCCCGACACCCCGCAAGAGATCACCATCGACTTCGAAGAGGGCAATCCCGTCGCCGTCAACGGCGAGAACCTGAGCCCGGCCGAGCTGTTGACCAAGCTCAATGAGCTCGGCGGCGCCAATGGCGTCGGCGCCATCGACATCGTCGAGAACCGCTTCGTCGGCATGAAGTCGCGCGGCGTTTACGAGACCCCCGGCGGCACCGTGCTGTTCCACGCGCAGCGCGCCATGGAGAGTCTGACGCTGGACAAGGGCGCCATGCACACGAAGGACGAGCTGATGCCCAAGTATGCCGAGATGGTCTACAACGGCTTTTGGTTCGCGCCCGAACGCGAGATGCTGCAGGCCGCCATCGACAAGGCCTCGGAGCCCGTCACCGGCACCGTGCGCATGAAGCTCTACAAGGGCAACGTCATCGTCACGGGGCGCAAGTCGCCCAACTCGCTCTACTCGGAAGCCATGGTCACCTTCGAGGACGACGACGTCTACGACCAGGTCGACGCCAAGGGCTTCATCAAGCTCAACGCGCTGAGGCTGCGGTTGCGCAAGCACTTCGGATAAACCGGCGATGACACGGCGCGTGCTGATCACCGGCGCGGCGAGTGGCATCGGCGCCGCCGTCGCCCGGCGTCTGTCCGGCCCTGACGTACGCCTGTTCCTGCATACGCGGAAATCCGGAGCGGCGCTCGCCGCCGTCGCTTCCGAAGCGCGCGCCTCTGGTGCGCATGTGGATTGGGCCTTCTCCGATCTCGCCGAAGCCGGCGCCGGCGCGGGCCTGGTGGCGAAAGCCGCCGATGTTTTCGGTGGCCTCGACCAGGTGGTCGCCAATGCCGGCTTCGCGCAAGCGGGCGGCATCGAAGCGACCGACCGCGGCCAGCTCGATGCCAGCCACGCGGCCATGACCGGCGCCTTCTTCGAGATTGCTTCGGCGGCCGTACCGCATCTCAAGAAATCGGATACGGGCCGCGTCGTCGCGGTCTCGTCGTTTGTTGCGCATGTGTTCGATGCGGAACGGCTGTTCGCCGCCAGCGCCGCCGCCAAGGCCGGCGTCGAGGCGCTGGTGCGGACCCTGGCGCGCGAACTGGCGGCGGACGGCGTGACGGTCAACGCCGTGGTGCCGGGCTATACGCAAAAGGAAGCCTGCGGCCATTCGTCGATCGGCGACGCGGCCTGGGAGCGGGCCGCCAAGCGAACGCCGACGGGGCGCATCGCCACGCCCGACGATGTGGCGGCGCTGGTGGCGTTTTTGCTGTCGGACGATGCCGGCCAGATCACCGGCCAGGCGATCCATGTGGACGGCGGTCTGGGATTGGGAACATAGAAACGGGAGGAGCGAACCATGCGACTTCAGGGGAAAGCCGGAATTATCACCGCCGCGGCGTCGGGCATGGGCCGCGCCGGAGCGGAAATCTTCGCCGCCGAGGGCGCCGAAGTGGCCGTCGTCGACCGTGACGAGGCGGGCGTCAACCAGGTTGCCGACGAGATCGTCAGGTCCGGCGGCAAGGCCATCGCCATCGCCGCCGACTTGACCGACGACGCGGCGGCGAAGGGAATCGTCGAGTTGGCGGCGCGCTCCTTCGGCCGTCTCGACTTCGTCTGGAACCACGTCGGTCATCCCGGCCCGGCGGCGGTGGAGGGGGTCGACATGGCGGGCTTCGACTTCGCCGTTGATCTCAACTTGCGCAGCCACCTGATCACCACCGAGGCCGCGATCCCGCATCTGCGCAAGTCCGGCGCCGGCGCGCTCTTGTTCACCGCTTCGACGGCGGGCCTCATGGGTTCGCCGCAGAGCCCGGTCTATTCGATGATGAAGTACGGCACCGTGGGCTTCGTGAAGTCGCTCTCCAAGCGCCTCGCCGCCGACAATATACGCGTCAATGCCGTCTGCCCCGGCCCCATCGACACGCCAATGCTCAGGGTCTTCGTCTCGCGCCCCGATTCCAGCCCCGAAGCGCCCGGCCGCAGCGCTGATGAGGTCGAGGAAATGGTCGCCGGCCGCGCCGGCGTGGTGCCGCTGCAACGTTTCGGGCGCCCGGAAGAAGTGGCCCGCGCGGCGCTGTTTCTGATTTCCGACGAGGCGTCGTTCATCACCGGCGCGGCGCTGCCGGTGGACGGCGGCATCACCGCTTGAGGCCGGCGGGCCCACTTTTCTCGAAGTTGTCCTCGAACACGTCGCGCACGCCCTCGAAGAAATCGGCGAAGGGCTGGATGGCGGCGCCGGTGAGCTCGCCGTCGGGAACCATTTCCGGATCCGGTCGGTAGGGTGCCAGCGGGTCGGCCTCGGCGGTCGGCGGCGCATCGCCGGTCGCTTCACCATTCGCTTCATCGGCCTTGGCTTCACGCATGGGCGCCGGGGCTTTTTCCGTTTGACTTGGCTTCGGCGGCATCAGGGCCGGCTGGCCGTGGAACACGCCGGGCGTCAGTTCGCCGACGATGTTGAGCAGTTTGTAGGCGGCGATAATGACGTCGCTCTCGGCCGATTCGGCGTCGCTCTGGGCGTTGATCAGTTCGGTCTCGCCGGTCAGCACGTCGATCAAGGAGCGGTTGCCGAGCTTGCGCTCCTCGCGCGCCAGTTCCAGGAACGCGGCGGCGATGTCGGCCTGGTTCTTGCGCGATGCGGCGGTGGCGCGCGCCGTGTGCAGGTCCTGCCAGGCGTTGCGGGTTTCCTCGACGATGCGCCGGCGGGTGTCGGCCACGGGATCGATTTCCGACCCTTCGAAGCCGGTTTATGTCGGCGCGCAACCGGCCGGCGCCAGCACCTCAAACCATTTCACCGGCCAGGTCCACGACGTGCGCATTTGGGACAAGGCCAGGACCCAGACCGAGATTCAGGCCGACATGGACCGCCAGTTGAACGGTGACTAGGCCAACCTAAGCGGCTATTGGAATTTCAACGAGGGCGCCGGCACCATAGCGGCCGATAGTAGCGCCTATGGCAATGACGGCGTGTTGATGGATGATGCTGCATATAAGAACCTGACGACCGTGACCACGGGCAACAGCCAGACCTACAAGGGCATGCTGTTGGGTGAGGATGCAGATGGTGACAATTTGAGCTATGCGGTTACCCCCGACACATCGCTCAGTGGGTTCACGCTTGATGCTAACGCCAACACCTACACCTTTGTCAGCGATGCAACGGACGGTGATTACACTGCTTCCATTGATGTCACAGACGATCACGGTAACACCAGCACCGAATCGATTACCTTTGTAGTGACGTAACAGTAAGTTTTGTACAAGGTGAGAGTTTAATTTCTGAACCACGCTAAAGAATCAACACTTGGTTACATTTATAAAAATTTATTCGATTTTAGATAACTTTCAAGTAGTGACCTAATGCAAATGACAAAACGAACCCAAATACCCTGAAATTCAGTTGTAAGCTCCAAAAAGAGAATTTGACGAACTGAAACCATTGTGGCGGATAGGGCTTAACATCACGATCTTATGGGCTACAATCCCATGCAATAAAGACAAGGCTCGGCTCGAACACGCCGGAAAGCGGCCGTGGGGAAGGAAAGCTATCCGATGAAATGGATCGTCCAGAAGTCTCATGATCTGCCGGAACGCGAGCGGTTTATCGCTATTTTGGCGAGCATCACGGTGTTGAGCGTGTTGTTTTCCCTGCTCGCCAAGGTTTCCTTCATCATTGAGGACGATGAGGACCTCTACCGCATTGCCGTTGTCGCACCGGTCAGCGTCGACAGTAAAAGCATCGGCCGCTCCATTCGCCAGGGGGTCGAATTCTACGTCAAGACGGTCAACGACGCGGGCGGCATCGACGGCACCAGCGTCGCAGTCGACATCTACAACGACCAGAACGATCCCAAACTGGCCAAGGAAGCGGCCATGCGCATTGTCGCCGATCCCGACGCGACGCAATCGAGCACCGTCAAGGAAGCGGTCGAAAGCTTGGTGAACGGCGGATGAACGGCGCGGCGCGGATATTCGGGGGCCTGCTGGCGGCCGCTCTGCTGATGGCGTCCGGCGCGGTGTCGGCATCGGGCACGCTCTACGACATGTCGGCGTTTCTGTCGCAGCCACATCCTTTCGCGACGGCCGCGGCACCGCAGCCGTCCGTGCTCCAGGAGGCCCGGCCCCAGCCTCAAAACCAGATGCGCCCTCAACCGACAGCGGTCAGGGCGCCGGCTGGAACGGCTGCACCGGCCACGACGCCAGCACCGGCCAGCGGCTCCGGCAAGTGGATTTCGGAAATCCGCGGCGGCTTCCTCAAGCATTCGATTTCCCCCATCGGCCACGACGCCAAGGAGACCGGTGTCGACGGTAACCTGGAAGTGCTGTTTGCATCGCCGGGATGGTTGTCCTGGCTGTTGAAGCCGCGCCCTCAGATCGGCGCATCATTTAATGGCAGCAACAACAACACTGACGTTCTCTATGCCGGGCTGCAGTGGGAATGGACCTTCTGGGACTCGTTTTTCTTCGACTTCAGCTTCGGCGGCGCGGTCCACAATGGCGAGCTCAGCTATGATGCGGGCGTTGCGTTTCCCGAGTATGCCGGGCGCCGCCGTGAACTGGGTTGCCGGGCGCTGTTCCGCGAATCCTTCGAACTGGGCTGGCGCTTCTGGGAGCGCCATAACCTTTCGGTAATGTGGGCGCACTACTCGCACGGCGGTATCTGCGGCGACCAGAACGAAGGTTTGGACAACCTGGGCATGCGCTACGGGTACCGCTTCTAGGGCCTGCTCGCTGAACGAATACGGAGCATCCGAATGGTGTCCGACGCTTTCTCAAATGATCCACCACCGGCGTTGCAATGGTCGGAGAAGTTCGCCACCGGCATCCGAGCCATTGACAACGACCATCGCGGGCTGTTCGAGGAGTTCCGGATCCTGACCGAACAGTTGGCGCGTGCGTCCGGTCCGGGTGACACGGCGTCGGTGATCGCCAGCCTTAAGCTTTACGTTTCCGAGCATTTCGAGCGCGAGGAAATGTTCATGGAAAATGCCCATTACCCGGACATCGAAGCGCATAAGCAGGAGCACCGGAAAGCCGCAGGTTTGATCGACGAGCTCGATCATATCTACAAATCCGATCCCGATTCCGTCGACGGCGGTAAGGTCGCGGAGTTTCTCGGAAATTGGCTGGCCGGGCACATCCTCGGTGCCGATATGAAGTATGTGCCCTATCTGACCGGCGAGGCGGGAAGCACCGTGCCGGCCTCTCCCGGGGCCGAGCCGCAAGAGCCCACCGAGACGACCGAGTTGCAATTGCCCCTTGCGCCGGAAAAGGTCGAGGCCGTACGCCATTTCGCCGAAATCCTGGAGGGGGGTGGCAAGGTGGCGACGGCGTTGCTTGAGGCGGTCGAGCAGATCACGGCGAAACGCTCGCACGCGGCGCATACGTCGGCACGAAAGCTGTTCTGCTAGGACTGACAACCGCCGGAGCGGAAAAATGATTCATTGGCGCGAACAGATGACGGTGGACGGCGACGTCATCGATCAGGATCACAGGCATCTGATCGAAATCATCACCAGTTCGAGAAGTTCGCCGACGACGGCCTCGACCGCGAAGAGGGGATGGAAATCCTGTACGCGCTGAAGTTTTATGCGTCCACCCACTTCAAGCGCGAGGAACGGCTGCAGCGCCGGATCGACTATCCGCACTATGAGGCCCACAAGAAGGAGCACCAGGCGCTGGCCGGGCAACTGGACATGCTGATCGACAAGGTCGCCGCCGATGCCGATCGGCCCAACGACGAATTGGCCGCGGAAACCTCGGTGTTGCTACAGCATTGGCTGATCGATCACGTCCTGCACAGCGACATGAAGTTGCGGGACTACGTCGATGAAATGGGCGACGAGAGCCTTGAACTGGAGCCGCTGGCCTCCATCCTGCATTGACCGCGCTTCGGCGCCGCGCCTAGGTGAGCGCGGTGACGAAGCGGGTTTCCAGATAGGCCTCCAGCGCTTCCGAACCGCCCTCCGTTCCATAACCTGAATCCTGAATGCCGCCGAACGGCACCTCCGGCAGCGCCAGGCCGACGTGGTTCACCGTCAACATGCCGCTTTCCACTTCCCGGCTCATCTTCTGCAGGGTTTCGGCCGAACGGGTGAAGGCGTATGCGGCGAGTCCGTAGGGCAGCCGGTTGGCCTCCTCGATGGCGTCGTCGTAAGTTTTGAAGCGGTTGACCAGCGCGATCGGGCCGAAGGGCTCGTCGTTCATGGCCGCTGCATCGGTGGGCACATCGGTGAGCACGGTGGGTTGGAAGAAATAACCCTTGTTGCCGATGCGCTCGCCGCCGGTGGCGAGCGAGGCGCCTTTCGATTTGGCGTCGGCGATCATCGTCTCGATGGCGGGAATGCGGCGCTCGTTGGCGAGCGGGCCCATTTCCGTGTCGGCTTCGAGGCCGTTGCCGACCTTGGTTTTCTCCATGGCGGCGATGAAACCGTCGAGGAACTGGTCGGCAACGCCTTCCTGCACCAGGAAACGGGTCGGGGAGACGCAAACCTGGCCGGCATTCCTGAGCTTCGTCGGCACCATGGCGGTGACGGCCTTGTCGATGTCTGCGTCGTCGAAGATCAGTACCGGCGCATGACCGCCCAATTCCATGGTGGCGCGCTTCATGTGCTGGCCGGCGAGCGCCGCCAGGTGCTTGCCCACCGGGGTCGAGCCGGTGAACGAAATCTTGCGGATCACCGGATGCGGGATCAGGTACTCGGAAATCTCCGCCGGCACGCCATAGACCAGGTTGATGACGCCGTCGGGCACGCCCGCATCGGTGAAGGCGCGGATCAGTTCCGCCGGCGAGGCCGGCGTTTCTTCCGGCGCCTTGACGATGATCGAGCAGCCCGTCGCCAGCGCCGCCGAGATCTTGCGCACGATCTGGTTGACCGGGAAGTTCCAAGGCGAGAACGCCGCCACCGGACCGACCGGCAGCTTCAGCGTCATCTGCGTGACGCCGCTCATGCGCGCCGGAATCACCTGGCCATAAGTACGCCGCGCTTCCTCGGCGAACCAGTCGATGGTGTCGGCGCCGACGCCTATCTCCAGGCCGGCCTGCACCAGGGGCTTGCCGTTTTCGCGGGTCATCAGCCAGGCGATGTCATCCTTGCGCTGGCGCAGCAGTTCGGCGGCCCTGCGCATGATCTGGTAGCGCTCAAAGGCGCCGGTCTCGCGCCAGATGGCGAAACCCTTCTGCGTCGATTCGAGCGCTGCGTCGAGATCAGGCTGCGTTGCCATGGAAAGGCGGCCGATCTCCTCTTCCGTGGCCGGGTCGATGATCGCCATGGTTTTGCCTTCGGCGCCGTCGCGCCATTGGCCGTCGATGAACAGTTTTACGTCGGGATAAGTAGGCATGATGAGGCTTTCCGTTGTTGGAATGGTTGTATGGTGCGGACCCGTGCCGGCAAATGTTGAACACCCATGCCGACAAGGCAAGGGGGGTGGGGGTTTTTTGCCGGCCCGTGCGCCGCCGGTGGCAGGATTAGATCAGTTCGTCGCTGCGGTCGTCGGTCTCGCCGTAACGCTTGAGGATGGCGGGCTTGGTGCCTTCATAGATGCGCCCCAATCCCTGCGAAATGCGTTGGTTTTCGCGCTCGAACAGGGAATTCCCGGCAAGATCGGAATCGACGATGAACGGGCCGAAGTTTTCCACTTCCATCACCCACATGGCCTGGGCGATGCCCAATTCCTCGATCCAGATGGCGTCACGCACGTGTTTAACGCCGCGGCCCAAAAGCGCGCCGGTGCCGTAGCCGACGGTGGTGAGGTAGACCGCGCCGTTGGGCACGAACAGGTTGCGATAGTCCTCGCCCGACATGCCGCCCTTGCCGATGACCAGCTTGGCGCCGGCGACCTGGAACCATCCGGCCATCCACTTGGAGAAGCGGAACGACGCGGTCGCCGTCACGGCGCGCAGGTTGAACGTGCCGTCCGGATTGACCGCCGCCGCCGGCGAGCAGTGGAAGTTGGCGGCGCTCACCGCCGGCAGGTCGATCGGCAGCTTGGCGCCTTTTTCCAGGACCTTGGTGTAGATGCCCTCACGGCCGGTGTAGACGACGCCGTCCAGGTAGACGACGTTGCCGATCTCCAACTTGCTGAGCGCGTCGCGGTCCGGATTGGTGCTCAGGCGGACTGTCTTGAGGTTTCCGTGGCTTGCGGCCATTCCACCGTCTCCCGTCGCATGTAGGGTGTGAACCAATTGGGGTCGGTGCGGAACTCGACCCGCCCGTCCGAATGAATGCGCGCCGTGGCGCGGCGCGAAGAAAGGCAAAAAGCATGCACGCTCATGGGCATGCCGCCGGTGTGGCAGTAGCCGACCTCGATGTGGCAATCGACCACCATGGCGTTGCCGACGAAGCCCATGGCGCCCATGCCGATGGAGTTGCCGATCTCCTTGAACTCCTCTTCCAGCGCCGCGATCTTCGGGTCCGGGTTTCTGTCACCGACGGTGCGGAGGCACGCTGCCTGCTTGCCGAGCACCATGGCGGTGTCCTTGGAGCCGCCCAAGCCGATGCCGATGATCGCGGGTTGGCAGGCGAGCCCGCGCTTGCCGAAGGCGACGAGGCTGTCGATGAAGAAGCGTTTGATGCCGTCGATGCCGTCGCCCGGGAACAGCATCCGGTAATCGGTGCCGAACAGGCCGCCCTTGTGCACGGTGGTCAGGTCGAGCCAATCGCCGCCGGGCTCGAAGGCATATTCGATCTCGGGGGCGTTGATGCCGACGTTGTTGTCGTGGTCGGTGCGCCACAAGGGATGTACCCGGTTGGGACGCAGCGGCACGCCGGTTGTCGCCTCCGCCGTCGCCAGGCGGAGCTTCTCCTCCAGCGCCACCGGACCGCCGGCGATCCGGGCCTCGTTGCCCATTTTCACGTACCAGCGCGGCACGCCGGTATCGGCGCACATGGCGCGGCGGTCTTCCTTCGCGGCTTCGTAGTTCTCCAGCATCGCCTGCAGCACGAAAGCGGAAAGATCGCCCTCTTCCTTGGCTGCCGTTTCCTTCAGGCCGGCCAGATAGTCGTTGGGGATCTCGATCGCCGCCTTGTCCATGAGCTGGCGCGCGGTGTCGTGGATGATGTCGATATCGATCATGGTGCGTCCCGGGTTTGGGTTTACCGATTAGGTCTACAACCCGGCGCCCATCGGTGCAACGCCCCGGCGGGGTTTTTCAACCGAGACCGAGCGCCTATACTGCCGGCGGCGCGGCGCTCAGGAGGATCAACGACCATGACGACGCTATCCCTGGCGCTGCTGGGACTTTGCAGCGTGATCGTCGGACTGTTGGTCGGCGCCGTCGGCATCGGCGGCATCCTTTTGGTCCCGACGATGACCTTCCTGCTCGGTTTCGACCTGCACACCGCCATCGCCGCGGCCATGTTCGCCTATGTCTTCGCCGGTATCGCCGGCGCGCACTATTTCCTCACCCACCGCCTGATCGAGGGAAAGACGGCGCTGTATCTTTTCTGCGGCGCCGCGCCCGGCGGACTTGCCGGCGCGCTTGCCGCGGCCTACGTGCCGGCGACGACGTTAAGCCTGCTGATTGCCGCCGTGGTCGCCTTCGCCGGTGTCGATGCGCTCCGCAAGCGCGGCGGCCGGGCGGAGCGCACCGATCCGCTGCCGGCCGTGGCCTTGGTCGGCATCGGGTTCGTCACCGGCACCGCCTGCGCCATGTCCGGTGCCGGCGGGCCGCTGGTGCTGATCCCGATCCTGGTGGCGCTGCGCATGCCGGCGCTCGTGGCTGTCGGGCTCGGCCAGACGATCCAGATTCCCATCGGGCTGTTGGCCACCGCCGGCAATATCGCCAACGGCAAGCTCGATGTCCTGGTCGGCGCCTTCCTGGCGGCGGGGTTGGTGGCCGGCGTCACCCTCGGCGCCCGGCTGGCGAGCCGCGTGCACCCCGAGCGCCTGCGCGTCATTCTCGCCTGGGTGTTGGTGGCGGTGGCGATGTCGATGGTGTTTCGGGTGCTTGTCGGCTAGGGCCTAAGCCGAGCGTTCGGCGATCACCGATTCCAACTGCGCCGTCGTGGCGCGCAACTGCGCCTTGATCTTGCCCGCGGGGATCGCCTCGTTGGCGGTGGATTGGTAGTCCTTGGGCAGGATGTCCTTGATGTCGAAATCGGCGCCGACGCTCTCGATATCGAAGTCGTCGTCGGAGATGTATCGGTATTTCAACACGGCATTGGTCCAGGCGAAGAACCAGAACTGGAAGTAGCCGAAACCGCCCTTATCCAGGTTCCGAAGCGCCAGTAAAAGCCCGCGTGTCGCCCAGTATATGTTGGCCGGCTCCGCGGCGAAGCGCGCCAAGCGCTGCGTCATCTGCCAGAGCGCGGCCCTGTTGGCGGCGATCATCTTGATGAACAGCCCCAAGTTACCGAAGCCCTTGCCTTCCATGGCGACGAAATTGCCCTCGTTCAGCAGTTCGAAGAAGGCTTTCAGGCGCTGGTACTGGTAGTGGCCCTTGGAAAAGGCGCGCACGAAGGTTTTGTAGCCGTCGATCATGGTCTGGGCCGGCAGCAGGTAGCGCACGTTGGTCTGGTACTTGTAGCCGCCGAGCCCGAAACGAACATCGCGCAGCCGCCCGGAGAGCTTCATGCGGCGGTAGAGCGGCGTGCCCGGCAGCGCCGTCAGCAGCGACGGATCGCCCGACAAGAGAGCGCCGTCCCGGAGCCCGTCCAGCGTCGCCTGGAACGAGGCCTCGGTGTCGGAATCGAAGCCGAAGATCAGCCCGGCGACGACGATGAAGCCGCGCGATTGAATTTCGCGCACCACGTTGATCATGTCGGGCGCGGTGTTCTGCACCTTGGCGGTTTCCAGCAGCGAGTTCTGCGAGAAGCTTTCGATGCCGATGAACAGCATGTCGAACCCGGCGCGGCGCATCTTGGCCATCAGCTCCGGGAACTTGTAGAGATTGATGGTCAGCCAGGTATAGAGGCTGGGCCGGTGGCCGGTGCGTTCCTGCCAGGCGAGGATCTTGTCGATCACCTCTTCCGCCCAGCGCGGCTCGCCGATGAAGTTGTCGCAGGCGAACAGCACCTGATTGACGCCGAGACTGGCCAGGTGATCCAATTCGGAAACGATCAGGTCAGCCGACTTGTTATGCGGTCGGTTGTTGTCGGGCAGAATGCGGATGTCGCAGAACTCGCACAGGAAAGGGCAGCCGCGCGACACTTCCAGGACGGCGCCGTAATAGCGCCCGACGGTCTCATCCAGCATCGGCCGGTGGAAGGGCTTGGCCTCGTTGATGGGGAAACGCCGTTCCGACTTGATAACGCGATCCAACGCGTCGCCGCCGCGCAGCGTCTCCAGGATCCGTTCGATCTCTTCCTCGCCGTCGCCGATGAAGACGTGGTCGAAGCCGTCCAGTTGTTCAAGCGTGCCTGCCTGTTCGAACGACCAGGCGATGGGGCCGCCGATCAAACTCTTGGCGTTCGGATAGCGGCGCTTCAACTCGGCGCGCACGCGTTCCATGTTGGAATAGTCCTGGTTGATGCCGCTGAAGAGGAAGGCATCGGCTTCGATGATGCCGGCTTCCGGCTCGAAGCGGCAGTCGGTCAGCGAAAGCGAAAAGCGACCGTCGCCGGGGATGTGCGCGCCCAGCGTGTAGGCCCAGACCGGCATGAACTTGGCGCCGTAGTTCTGGGTGTCGGCATAGACCGGGTCCGGCGCATGGATGAAGGCGACCCGAAACGGTTGCGTGGCTTGAGCGTTCATGGCTCCCCGATGACGCATGGCTGCGATGCGCCCTTATTAGCGCATATGGGCCTTTTGGCCACGCATTAAAGGGGTTTTGGGCTCAATCGGGGCGCACGGCCAGCGGCTTGGAGGCGGCGACCTCTTCTGGGGTGAGCCCTTCCAACTCGTGCGGAAACACCAGCCATTCCTCCGTTTCGTGGATGAAATAGTCAGGCACGATGGGCACTTTGCGTTTGCTCGGCTTGTAATAGACCGTGGCGACCTTGATCACGTCGGGCGCGTTGCGCCTGGAAAGCTCGTGGATACGCTTGATGGCGGCGTCGATGGAGCGGCCGGAATCGAACACGTCGTCGACGATCAACAGCGTGTCGTCGGCGTTCACGTTCTCGACGATATAGTGCAGCCCGTGCACCCGGACCTCGTCGCTCTGTTCCTCGATGCCGGTATAGGAAGAGGTGCGAATGGCGATATGGTCGGAAGGATGGCCGTGATACTTCAACAGTTCCTGCACCGCGATGCCGACCGGCGTGCCGCCCCGCCAGATGCCGATGATGTAATCGGGAAAGAACCCGTCGGCCATGATCATGTGGCCGAGCCGGAACGAGTCGTCCAGCAGGCTCTGGGCAGTGATGTTCGTCTTGGCAACCATGCTCGGCAGTCTCCGCAAGAGGCGCATTGGCCCGAATTATTCGAAAGATTTGGTGCATTCTCAAAAATTTTCGAATAGTCGCGCTTTTGATTTCAGTTAAGATCATTGATCGGCGAGGGCGGATCAACGCCTTTCATGAATTTTGCCACGGACGCGGCGATGCAACGATCATCGCCGATGGGTAACGACGGGCCGCCTCGAAGCGGCCGCAAGAGGTGCGGATGCGGGATTTCGTGACGTTTCGGCTGAACGGCCGTGAAATCAGCGTGGGCGGTCTTTCGCCGACGACCACGTTGCTCAACTTTCTGCGCGACGGCCAGGCCCTGACCGGCTCCAAGGAAGGCTGCGCCGAGGGCGATTGCGGCGCCTGCACCGTCGTCGTCGGCGAGCGTGTCGGCGAAAGCGTACACTTCACCGCCGTCAACGCCTGCATCCAGTTCCTGTCCATGCTGGAAGGCAAATCCGTCATTACCGTGGACGGGCTCAAGTCACCGGCGGGCGAGCTGCATCCCGTGCAGCAGGCCATGGTCGACGAGCACGGCTCGCAATGCGGTTTCTGCACGCCTGGTTTCGTCATGATGCTCTATGCGGCAATGCTCAACGGCGAGGCGCTGGGTCCCGATGCGTCGCCCGATGTCCTGGCCGGCAACCTCTGCCGTTGTACCGGCTACGGCCCCATAGCCGCCGTCGCCGCCAAGATCGACGGCGTCCAGTTGCCGGATTGGGACCGCGAACGGATCGAGGCCGACACGGCCTGGATCGAGGCGCGCGCCGATACCGAAACCGTGCGCCTGGAAGAGGGCGGCCAGGTCTGTTTCTCGCCGGCGACGGCCGACGCGCTCGCCGATTGCCTCGGCGAGCACCCGGATGCGGTCATGGTCGCCGGCGCCACCGACGTGGGGCTTTGGGTGACCAAGGCGCACCGCCGGCTGCAAACCCTGGTGCATCTCGGCCGGGTGCGCGAACTGCAGGATATCGGGGAACGCGACGGCAAGCTGGTGATCGGCGCCGGCGTCACCTACGAACGCGCCATTGATACCATCGCCGGCCACTGGCCCGACTTCGCAGAGATGATGCGCCGCATCGGCGCGCGTCAAGTGCGCGCCGCCGGCACCATCGGCGGAAATATCGCCAACGGCTCGCCCATCGGCGACACGCCCCCGGCCTTCATCGTGCTGGATGCCGAGTTGGTCCTGCGCAAGGGAGGCGAACGCCGGCGCCTGCCGATCGAGAGGTTCTTCATCGACTACGGCAAACAGGACCTGGCGCCCGGTGAGTTTCTGGAGGCCGTCGAGGTGCCGCTGCCAGGACCGGGCGCGGCATTCCGGAGCTACAAGATATCCAAGCGCTTCGACCAGGATATTTCCGCCGTCTGTGGCTGCTTCGCCGTTCAGGTCGCGGACGGCAAGGTTTCTTCGGCGCGCGTCGCCTTCGGCGGCATGGCCGCCGTGCCGGCCCGCGCCCGCGCGGTGGAGGCGGCGCTGATCGGCCAGCCCTGGACGCTCGAGACCTGCGAGGCAGCGGCGGAGAAATTTGTCGATGACTTCACCCCGATATCCGACATGCGCGCCAGCGCCGGCTACCGCATGGCGGTGGCCCGGAACCTGATGCGGCGCTATTTCCTGGAAACGCAACTGACGCCGGCGGAAACCCGGCTGGTCGGCGCCGGGGCGGAGATCGGCGGCGCGCGCCTGCCGAGCTCGCTCGGTGCTCATGCGGAAGCGCCGGACGGCGTTCCGGGCGGCGTGCGCGCCACGCGGCGCCACGACAGCGGCCACAAGCATGTCGCCGGCGAAGCGGTCTTCGTCGATGACATCACCGCGCCTGCCGGCGCGCTTCAGGTCTACGTGGCGATGAGCGATCGCGCGCACGCGCGGATCAAATCCATGGACCTCTCCCAAGTGGCGGCGGCGCCGGGGGTGGAGTTGGTCATCGCGGCCCAGGACATTCCCGGCACCAACGACATCAGCCCGGCCATGGGTGATGACCCGTTGTTCGCGGAAGGGCTGGTGGAGTATGCCGGCCAGGCGTTGTTCGCGGTGGCGGCCCCGACCCTGGATGAAGCCCGCGATGCCGCCGCGCTGGCGGTGATCGACTACGAGGAGCTGCCCGCCATTCTGGATATCGACAGCGCCATGGATGCCGGCTCGTTTCTGGAAGCGCCCTATGTGATGGCCAGGGGCGATGCTTCGTCCGCGATCTCCGGTGCCGCGAACCAACTCGAGGGGCGTATCTACATCGGCGGCCAGGAGCATTTTTACCTGGAGAGCCAGGCGGCCTTGGCCGTGCCCGGCGAGGACGGCGACGTCACCGTGCATTGCTCCAGCCAGCACCCGAGCGAGATTCAGCACACGGTCGCGAAGGTGCTGGGAACCGCCAACAACGCGGTCACCGTTGAAGTGCGGCGCATGGGCGGCGCCTTTGGCGGCAAGGAAAGCAACGGCAACCTGCCGGCCGCGGCGGCCGCGTTGGTGGCGGCCAAGACCGGCCGCGCCGCTAAGGTGCGCTACGACCGCGACCAGGACATGATCATCACCGGCAAGCGCCACGACTTCCGCATCGACTACCGGGTCGGCTATGACGCGGACGGGCGCATCGAAGGCATCGAGTTCGACCAGGCGGCGCGCTGCGGCATGTCCTACGACCTGTCGGTGCCGATCTGCGACCGTGCCATGTTCCATGCCGACAACGCCTACTACCTGGCCAACGCGCGGATCACGTCTTACCGCTGCAAGACCCACACGGTGTCCAATACCGCGTTCAGGGGTTTCGGCGGGCCGCAGGGCATGGTCGCCATCGAACGCGTCATGGACGAGATCGCCCATGCGCTCGGCAAGGAACCGCTGGAGGTGCGTCGCGCCAATTTCTACGATCCGGCCGGCGCCGTCGGCGCGCGCTCCATTACGCCCTACGACATGCGGGTCGAGGACTGCGTCATCGAGGACATCGTCTCCGAGCTCCGCGCCTCGTCCGACTATGACGCGCGCCGCGCCGAGATCCGTGCCTGGAACGCAAAGAGCCCTGTCCTGAAGCGGGGCATCGCGCTGACGCCGGTGAAGTTCGGCATCTCCTTCACGCTCACGTTCCTCAATCAGGCCGGTGCGTTGGTGCACGTCTACAGTGACGGCTCCATCCACCTGAACCACGGCGGCACGGAGATGGGCCAGGGGCTCTTCACCAAGGTCGCGCAGGTAGCGGCCTCAAGCTTCTGCGTCGATCTCGACCGCATCAAGATCACCGCCACGCATACCGGCAAGGTCCCCAACACGTCGGCGACGGCGGCGTCCTCGGGCTCCGATCTCAACGGTATGGCGACCCAGGACGCCTGCGAGAAGATCAAGAAGCGGCTCGTCGATTTCGCCGCCGAACGCTGGCAGGCGGACCCGAGCGAGGTGCAGTTCCTGCCCGGCCGGCTGCGCGTCGGCAGCGCCGAGATCGGCTTCGATGAGCTCGTCGGCGAGGCCTACCGCGCGCGGGTGCCGCTCTCGGCCACCGGCTTCTACGCCACGCCGAAAATCCACTGGGACAAGGAACAGGCCAAGGGCCGGCCGTTCTACTATTTCGCCTATGGCGCGGCGGTTACGGAAGCCGCCATCGACACCCTCACCGGCGAGAACAGGATCCTGCGGGTCGATATCCTGCATGACGTCGGCAAGTCGCTGAACCCGGCGCTCGATCTCGGCCAGATCGAGGGCGGTTACGTGCAGGGCGCGGGCTGGCTGACCACCGAGGAATTGTGGTGGGATGCGTCGGGGCACTTGAAAACCCATGCGCCTTCCACGTACAAGATTCCAACGCTTGGCGATAGGGCACCCGATATGCGCATGGCCTTATGGGAGCGGGGGGAAAACATCGAGCCGACCATCTACCGCTCGAAAGCGGTGGGCGAACCCCCGTTGATGCTGGGCATTTCCGCGCTGCTGGCGCTGTCCGACGCGGTTTCCGAGGCGGGCGGCGGCGCCGTCTATCCGGCCCTCGACGCGCCGGCGACGCCGGAGCGCGTGCTCGCCGCCGTCGAACGGGTTACCGGTAAAAAGGAGCACGCGGCGTGAGCATGGGCTGGCTCGACGATCTGGCCGAAAGCGACGCCACCCAGGTACGGGTCAGCGTCATTGCCGCCGCCGGTTCGTCGCCCAACCAGGTCGGGTCCGCCATGACCGTCGGTGCCGATGCGTTCACCGGCACCATCGGCGGCGGCACCTTGGAGTTGGAGGCGCTGAAGCAGGCGCGCCAGCTTCTCGAGACAGCCGACACCGTCGAACCCTGGTTCCGCCTTGTACGCGATTTCCCGCTCGGCCCGGCACTGGGGCAGTGCTGTGGCGGTCATGTGAAGCTGTTGTTCGAGACCGTCACGGCGGCGGAGGCGGCAACGTTCCGGGCCATGGAGGATGCAGGCGAAGGCAGGTTGCTGCTGCGCCCGTTCGAAAGCGGCCGCCCGATCGAGGCCGTCGATGCCCGCGCCTGCGACCTCGGCACCTATCCGCCGGCCGTGGCGCAGCTGCTGCGGGAGTTTGGCTCGGGTGCCAGGGACTGGTCGGCGGTGGCCAAGCAGGGCTGGCTGATCGAGCCCATGCGGGCGCACCGCCAGGTGATGTTCCTCTATGGCGCCGGCCATGTAGGCCGCGCCGTGGTGCATGCCTTCCAGGGTCTGCCTTTCGAGATCTATTGGGTCGATACCGATGCGTCGCGTTACCCCGAAGCCGTTCCCGCCGGCGTCGAGCTGATGGTCTCCGCCAATCCGGCGGACGCCGCGCGCCTGGCACCGGGCGGTGCCTGGCACGTGGTCATGACCTTTTCGCACGCCATCGATTTCGATGTCTGCCAGGCGGTGCTGGCCAGGGGCGACTTCAATTATCTCGGCGTCATCGCGTCCAAGACCAAGCGCCAGCGCTTCCAGCGCCGGCTCAGGGACGCCGGCATCAACGACGCGGTGATCGCGCGGCTGCAGGCGCCAATCGGGCTCGAGGGACTTGCTGGCAAGGAGCCGGCGGTTATCGCCGTGTCGCTGGCGGCGGATTTTCTCATCAAATTACAGCACTTGGGGACGGACCGGAAAACCATCGGAAAAAGGGGAACGGCATGAGCGAAGTCCCGCTGTTGCAGCTCGACGGCATCACCAAGAGATTTCCGGGCGTCGTCGCCAACGACGATGTCAGTTTCTCGATCATGCCCGGCGAGGTGCATGCGCTCCTGGGCGAGAACGGCGCCGGCAAGTCGACGCTGGTGAAGATGATCTACGGCGTTCTGCACCCGGACGAGGGTTCCATGCATTTCGGCGGCGCTCCCTACGCGCCGGCGAAGCCGTCGGAAGCCAGGGCGCATGGTGTCGGCATGGTGTTCCAGCATTTCTCGCTGTTCGACGCGCTCACCGTCGCCGACAACGTGGCGCTCGGCATGAACAAGGAGGCCGTCGGCGCCAACCTGGACCAGCAGATCATCGAGGTCTCCGAAGCCTACGGCCTGGCCCTCGACCCGACCCGCTATATCGGTTCCCTGTCCGTGGGCGAACGCCAGCGGGTCGAGATCATCCGCTGCCTTCTGCAGAACCCGCGCTTGCTGATCATGGACGAGCCGACTTCGGTCTTGACCCCGCAGGAGGTCGACATCCTGTTCGAGACGCTCCGCCAACTGTCGGCGGAGGGCTGCTCGATCCTTTATATCTCGCACAAGCTGGAGGAAATCCGCACGCTTTGCGACAAGGCGACGGTGCTCAGGGGCGGCAAGGTGGTCGGCAGTTGCGATCCCCGCCAGGAAACCGCCAAGAGCCTGGCCGAGATGATGATCGGCACGACGCTGACGATGGCCGAACGCAAGCAAGCCACGTTGGGCGACGCGCGCCTCGTGGTGAAGGGGCTTTCGTCCCCCAGTCCCGACCCATTCGGTGTCGACATCGAGGACGTATCGTTCTCCGTCCGCGCGGGAGAGATCCTCGGCATTGCCGGCGTCGCCGGCAACGGCCAGGTGGAATTGATGGAAGCGCTCAGCGGCGAGCATCCGACACCGTCCGATACGGTGATGATCGATGGCGCCGCCGTCGGGCACCTGGGTCCGACCGGGCGGCGCCGGCTCGGCATGTGCGCGGTGCCGGAGGAACGCCTCGGCCACGGCGCGGTGCCGGACATGTCGCTCTGGGAGAACGTCATCCTCTCGGCCCGGACCCGCAAGGGGATCGAACAGGGCGGCTTCCTCGATCTCGCCAAGGCGCAGGCCTACGCAACCGACGTGGTGGCGCAGTTCAACGTCAAGACCGCCGGCATCGAGCACGCGGCCAAGAGCCTATCGGGCGGCAACCTGCAGAAGTTCATCGTCGGGCGCGAAATCATGCAGGCGCCGACGGTGCTGATCATCCTGCAGCCGACCTGGGGCGTCGATGCGGCGGCGGCGGCGGACATCCACCGCGCACTGCAGAAGCTCGCCGACGAGGGTTCGGCGATCCTGGTGATTTCCCAGGACCTGGACGAGTTGATGGCGATCTCCAACAACTTCGCGGTGATTGCTGAGGGCCGGCTCTCCGACGTCTCGCCCACCGGCAGTCTTTCCATCGAGGAGATCGGTCTCCTGATGGGCGGCGTGCACGGCGGCGAGAAAAGCCTCGCCCAGGCGGAGGCCGGCGCATGATCCGGCTCGAACCCAGAAAAGAGGTCTCCAAGCACCTGCTGTACCTGACGCCGGTGATGGCCGTCGCGGTTACAATTGCGCTCGGGCTGGTGATGTTCGCGGCGCTCGGCAAGAATCCGTTTCAGGCCATATACATCATCTTCTATGAACCCTTGACCGATCTCTTCACCATCTCGGAGATGATCGTCAAGGCGACGCCGCTGATCCTCATCGGTATAGGCCTGTCCTTCGGTTTCCGCGCCGGGGTCTGGAACATTGGCGCCGAGGGGCAGTTCACCTTCGGCGCGCTGACGGGCGGCGCCGTGGCGCTTGCGCTCTATCAGGTCGAGGGCTTCTGGGTGCTGCCGCTGATGTGCCTGGCCGGCATCCTCGGCGGCATGGCCTGGGCGGCGATCCCGGCGTTCCTGCGCACCAAGTTCAACGCCAACGAAATCCTGGTGACCCTGATGCTCACCTATGTGGCGGTGCTGCTGCTGAGCGTCCTGGTGCACGGACCCCTGAAGGACCCGGAAGGGCTCAACTTCCCGGAAAGCCGGCTGTTCCACGGTGCCGCGACAATGCCGATCCTGATCGCCGAGACCCGCGCGCACATCGGCTTCATCGTCGCGCTGTTGGCGGTCGCGGTCGCCTGGGTGGTGCTGTCGCGCCATGTGTTTGGCTACCAGGTGAAGGTCATGGGCCAATCGCCCAAGGCCGCCGCCTACGGCGGCTTCGTCGAGAAGCGCGTGGTCTGGGTCAGCCTGATGATCTCGGGCGGGCTGGCCGGTTTGGCCGGCACCTTCGAGGCGGCCGGCCCGGTCGGACAATTGGTGCCGGCGCTGCCGGTGGGCTACGGCTTCACCGCCATCATCGTCGCCTTCCTGGGCCGCCTGAACCCCATCGGCATCCTGCTCGCCGGGTTCGTCATGGCGCTTACCTACATCGGCGGCGAGGGGGCGCAGATTTCCATGAACCTGCCGAGCGCCGTCACCGGCGTGTTCCAGGGCATGTTCCTGTTCACGCTGTTGGGCATCGACGTCCTGGCGCGCTACCGGATACGCATGGTCCGGCGCCAGCCGGCGGAAAAGGGGAGCTGAGCCATGGACCTTCTCGTACTCATCCTGCAAGGGGTCATCGTCGCCGCCACGCCGCTGGTCTTCGCCTCGATCGGCGAGTTGGTGGTGGAGCGCTCCGGCGTTCTCAACCTGGGTGTCGAGGGCATGATGATCCTGGGCGCCATCGCCGGTTTCGCGGTGACGCTCGGCACCGAGTCCTATTTCCTGGGTATCATCGCGGCGGCGCTGGCCGGCGCCGTGGCGGCGATGCTGTTCGCCTTTCTGACCCAGGTTCTGCTGTCGAACCAGGTGGCTACCGGCCTGGCGCTGACGATCTTCGGGCTCGGGCTTTCGGCGCTGATCGGGCAGGCCTATTCGGGCGAGTCGGCGACGCCGCTTTCCAAAATACATATCCCGCTGATCTCCGACATTCCGTTCATCGGGCCGGTGCTGTTCGAGCACGATCCGCTGGTCTACCTGTCGGTGATCCTGGTGGGCGGTGTCTATTGGTTCCTGAACAAGACCCGCGCCGGGTTGATTCTGCGCGCGGTGGGCGAGAACCACGACGCCGCGCACGCTATCGGCTATGGCGTGATCAAGGTGCGGTTCGCGGCGTTGCTGTTCGGCGGCGCCACGGCGGGTATCGGCGGCGCCTATCTATCCATCGTCCAGACCCCGCTCTGGGTCGAGGACATGACCGCCGGGCGCGGCTGGATCGCGCTCGCCATCGTCGTCTTCTCCGCCTGGCGGCCGGGGCGCGCGCTCATGGGCGCCTACCTGTTCGGCGGCGTCACCGTGATCCAGTTGCACGTGCAGGGGCTCGGGGTGGACATCGACGCGCAGTATCTGTCAATGTTGCCCTATCTTGTTACCGTCCTCGTCATGGTGGTGATTTCCCATGACAAGACAAGGGCCAACCTCAATGCGCCGGCGTGTTTGGGCAGACCCTTCTTCGCTTCGTCATGACCACGCATGATCGTGGTCGGTAACCCAGTGGTGAGATAACCAACAAAGGAGACATCCTTATGAAAATGACCTTGAGGAAACTTTCCGTCGCTTTGGCCTTGGGCCTGGCGATGGTGGCGTCGGGTGGCGCCCAGGCGCAGACGAAGGTGGGCTTCGTCTATGTTGGTCCCGTCGGCGACCATGGCTGGAGCTACGAGCACAACCAGGGCCGCCTGGCCGTGGAAAAGGAATTCGGCGACAAGGTGAAGACCACTTACGTCGAGAACGTCTCCGAGGGCCCGGATGCGGCACGCGTCATTCAGCAGCTCGCCCGCGCCGGCAACGACATCATCTTCACCACTTCGTTCGGGTTCATGAACCCGACCCTGCAGGTGGCGAAGCGTTTCCCCAAGGTGAAGTTCGAGCACGCCACCGGCTTCAAGCGCGCCGCCAACGTCTCCACCTACTCGGCGCGTTTCTATGAAGGCCGCCATGTGATCGGCCTGATCGCCGGCAAGATGACCAAGACCAACACCGTCGGCTATATCGCGTCGTTCCCGATCCCGGAAGTGGTTCGCGGCATCAACGCCGCTTATCTCGCCGCCAAGAGCGTCAATCCGGCGGTCAAGTTCAAGGTCGTCTGGGTCTCGACCTGGTTCGATCCGGGCAAGGAAGCGGATGCCGCCAAGGCGCTGATCGACCAGGGCGCCGACGTGCTGATGCAGCATACCGATTCGCCGGCCGCCATGCAGATCGCCGAGAAGCAGGGCATTTTCGCCTTCGGTCAGGCCTCCGACATGAAGAAGTTTGGGCCCAACGCGCAGCTCACGTCGATCATCGATGATTGGGCGCCTTATTATATCGCGCGGGTCAAGGCGGTGATGGATGGCACCTGGAAGAGCACCGACACCTGGGACGGTATCGGCCCCGGCATGGTCGGCATCGCCGAATTCTCCGACAAGATCCCGGCCGACGTGAAGGCCATGGCCGCTAAGGCACGCGACGATATCGCGGCCGGCAAGCTGCATCCCTTTACCGGTCCGATCAACAAGCAGGACGGCTCGCCTTGGCTGACCGCTGGCCAGACGGCGCCGGACGGTGATCTTGCCGGCATGAACTTCTACGTCGAGGGCATCGAAGGCTCCTTGCCCAAGTAATCCTCGCAGCGGGCGGCGCGGCCTCAGTGCCGCGCCGCCTTTTTTCCGCCCGCCTTTCGGGGGAACACAGGCCATGGCGATGAATCTGGTTCTGAAAGGCCAAGTGCTTTCGTTCGCGGGCGATCCTTTTTCCGAGGGCCCGGAGGCGGCGCTCCGTTTCGAAAGCGCCGGCGCCGTCCATATGGCGGATGGTATTATTCAGGCGGTCGGTCCCGCCGATCAGATCGTCGCCGAAGCGCCCGGTGCCCGGGTGCTGGATTACGGCAAATCGCTGATCTCGGCCGGCTTCATCGATTGCCACGCGCACTATCCGCAGCTTCCGATCATCGCGTCCTACGGCGAGCAGCTTCTGGAGTGGCTGGAGACTTATACCTTTCCCGGCGAGGCGGCCTTTCACGATAAGGCCCATGCCCGCGAGGCGGCGGAGCTGTTTCTCACCGAGGCGGTCGCCAACGGCACCACCACGGCTTGCGTCTATGCCACCGTGCATCCCGAATCCGTCGATGCCTTTTTCGAGGTGTCGGAGCAGCGTCGCGTTCGCATGGCCTGCGGCAAGGTGCTGATGGATCGCAACGCACCCGACAATCTCCTGGACACGGCCCAATCCGGCTACGACCAGTCGAAGGCGCTGGTCGAAAAATGGCACGGGCGCGGGCGCAACATTTACGCGGTGACGCCCCGCTTCGCGCCGACCTCGACGCCCGAGCAACTGGAAGCCGCTGGCGCGCTCTGGCGCGAAAATCCCGGCACGCTGATGCAGACGCACCTCTCCGAGAACCCCAATGAAATCGCCTGGGTGAAGGAGCTCTTCCCCGACGCGTCGGACTATTTCGGTGTCTACGAGAAATTCGGTCTGGCCGGTCCCGGCGCCATCTTCGGCCATGCCATCCACTTGATGGATCGTGAGCGCGCCGCCATCCGCGATACCGGCTCCGCCATCGCGCATTGCCCGACCTCCAACATGTTCATCGGCTCCGGGCTCTTCGACATGGCCGGGCTCCGGGGCGTGGATGCGCCCATCACCGTCGGCCTCGCCAGCGACGTTGCCGGCGGCACCAGCCTTTCCATGTTCATGACCATGCGCGCCGCCTATGAGGTGGCGCAACTGCGCGGCCACAGCCTGCATCCCTATCAGCTCTGGTATCTGGCGACGATGGGCTCGGCCAAGGCGATGGGCATCGCCGATCGGGTTGGCAACATCGCACCCGGCATGGAAGCCGACGTGATCGTCATCGATCCGGCCTCGACGGAACTGATCGAGCGCCGCGCAGCGGAAGCGGAAAGCCTGCGCGATCTCCTGTTCGCGCAGATCATCCTTGCCGATGACCGCGCCATCCAGACGGTGTTCACCAACGGCATGATCGCCTGGGAGCGACCCTAGTTTCCGTCGATCAGCTTGCGTGTCAGGCGCGCGTGGATTTCGAGAACGCGGCTCAGATCGGCCGTCGCCAATTCGCCGTCACGGACCACGAAACGCCCCTCGACCACCGTGTGCCGGGCCCGGTGCGGGCCGGAGAAAACCAGCCCCGCGACTGGGTCCCAGGCGCCGGCCATGGCCACGCTTGCGGTATCGAAGACGGCGAAGTCGGCGCGTTTGCCAATTTCCAGTGAGCCCAGGTCGGGCCGGCCAAGGACGGCCGCGCCGCCCCGCGTGGCGATCTCCACTGCGTCCCGCGCACCCAGCGCGCCGCCGCCGAAGCCGACCCGCTGTAGCAGCATCGCCTGGCGCGCCTCCGACAACAGATCGCCGGCATCGTTCGATGCCGAGCCGTCGACGCCGAGCCCCACCTTGACCCCGGCATCCCGCATGGCGCGCACCGGCGCGATGCCGCTGCCAAGCCGCATGTTTGAACAAGGGCAATGGGCGACGCCGGTACCGCTCTGGGCGAAAAGATCGATCTCGCCATCGTCCAGTTTGACGCAGTGCGCGTGCCAGACGTCGTCGCCGGTCCAGCCCAGGTCCTCGGCGTACTGGCCGGGCCGGCAGCCGAAATGCGCGAGCGAATAGGCGATGTCGTCGTCGTTTTCGGCTAAGTGGGTGTGCAGGTGCACGCCCTGGCCGCGGGCCAATAGCGCGGCGTCTCGCATCAACTCGCGGCTGACCGAGAAGGGCGAGCAGGGTGCGACGCCGACGCGCACCATGGCGCCGGGGTCGGGATCGTGGTGGGCGGCGATGACCCGCAGGCAGTCCTCCAGGATGGCGGCTTCGTCTTCCACCAGGCTGTCGGGCGGCAGGCCACCGGCGCTTTCGCCGATGCTCATGGCGCCGCGCGTCGCATGCAGGCGCAGGCCGATCGTGCCGGCGGCCGCGATCTCGTCGTCGAGGCGCGCCCCGTTCGGGAACATGTAGAGATGGTCGGACGAACAGGTGCAGCCCGAAAGCGCCAATTCCGCCAGCGCCAGTTGGGCGGAGACGAAAATCTCCTCGGGCCCCATGCGCGCCCAGATCGGATAGAGCGTGGTCAGCCAGCCGAACAGGGTGGCGTCCTGCGCGGCGGGCACGGCGCGGGTCAGGTTCTGGTAGAAATGATGGTGGGTGTTGATCAGCCCCGGCAGCACCACCGCGCCGGAGAGATCGAGAACCTCGTCGGCCTCGGCGGGAAGATCGGCGGCGGCGCCGACGGCCTCGATCACGCCATCGCGCGCATAAAGACCGCCGGAGGCGATTTCGCGGCGCGCACCGTCCATGGTCACCAGGACGTCGGCGTTCTTGGCAAGCAGTGTCGTCATTCGAGTCCCTAGTGGGCCGGCCGGAGGTTTTCCGGCCGGCCCTTGGGTCAGGTCGTTCCGGCCCGTCAGTGGGTCGGTTCGTCGTCAGCCATTTCTTCCGGCAGCTCTTCCGGCAACACGAGGTTGAGGATGATCGCCAGGAAAGCAGCCGGCAGCAGACCGGAGGTCAGCAGCACCTTGGCCGTCGAGGGCATGTGCTGCAGCGCGTCGGGCACCAGTTGCAGGCCCAGACCCACCGACAGCGAGATGGCGAAGATCACCATGTTGCGGCGGTTCCAGTGCACGTCGGAGAGCATGTTGATGCCCGCCGCCGCGACCATGCCGAACATGACGATGACGCCGCCGCCCAGCACCTCGATCGGCACCGACGAGATCACCGCGCCGATCTTGGGGATCAACCCGGCGACGATCAGGAAGATCGCGCCAATGGTCACCACGTGGCGGCTCATGACGCCGGTCATGGCGATCAGGCCGACGTTCTGGGAAAACGACGTGTTTGGCAGGCCGCCGAAGATGCCGGCGACGGCCGAACCCAGGCCGTCGGCGTAGGTAGCGCCTTCCAGTTCCTTGGTTTCGGCTTCGCGCCCGGCGCCGCCCTTGGCGATGCCCGACACGTCACCGACCGTTTCGACGGCGGAGACGAAGGCCATCAGGCAGATGCCGATGATCGCGCCGGCCGAGAACTCGATGCCGAACGGGAACGGCTGCGGCAGCGCGAACACGGCGGCACGGCCGACGTTGGCGAAGCTCACCATGCCCATGAAGTAGGCGACGATGTAGCCGACGATCAGCCCGATCAGCACCGCCGCGACGGAGATGATGCCGCGGGTGAAGAATTTGACGCCCAAGGTCACGACGATGACCACCATCGCCACCGACCAGTTCTGCAAGGAACCGAATTCCGGCTTTCCGATGGCCGGCACGCCGCCCGCCGCGTACTGGATGCCGACCTTGATCAGCGCCAGGCCGATCATCAGCACCACGAGACCGGTGACCAGCGGCGGCAGCGCGAAGCGGATGCGGCCGATGATCGGTGCCAGGCAGGTGTGGAAGATGCCGCCGACGACGATGCCGCCCATCAGCACCGCCATGGCGTCGACGCCCTTGCCGGCGACCAGCGGGATCATCACCGGCAGGAAGGCGAAGCTGGTGCCCTGCACGATCGGCAGGCGCGCGCCGACCGGGCCGAAGCCGACCGTCTGGAAAAGGGTGGCGATGCCGGCGAACAGCATCGACATCTGGATCATGTAGATCAGGTAGTGGAAGTCCGGCGACTTCGAACCGAAGCCGAAACCGGCGACGCCGGCGATGATGATGGCCGGCGTGACGTTGGAGACGAACATCGCCAAAACGTGCTGGATGCCGAGCGGGACCGCGGATCCCAACGGCGGTGTGAAGTCCGGGTCCTTCAGTTGTTCGGGCGTGCCCAAACCGGAATTATGTAGGCTCATGCGCTTACTCCTCGTTTTGTTCCGAAAGTTTCCCCCTCTCGGATGGATGGATGGTCTCCCAACGGCGTCTCAGCCAAGCATGTCTTCCAGACGCAGCCGCGCGATGCGTTCCACCTGGCGGCACGCGGTGGCGAATTCGGCGTCGCGGTCGTTTTCGACGCGGGTCTCGAAGGCGGCCAGGATGTCGGCCTTGCCGAGGCCCTTGACCGCGATGATGAAGGGAAAGCCGAAGCTTTCGGTATAGCGCTCGTTCAGGCCGGTGAAGGTGGCGCGCTCCTCGTCGGTGAGCGCATCGAGCCCGGCGCCGGCCTGTTCGGCGGTCGATTCGGGCGTCAGGCGCTTGGCCGCCGCGAGCTTTCCGGCGAGGTCCGGATGCGCGCGCAGCACACCGAGCCGCTCGTCGTCGGACGCCTTGCGGAACTGGATGGCGAGCGCGGCGTGCAGGCCCTGGGCGGTGTCGTTGGCGGGACCGAGCTCGGCGTCGAAGGCGCGTTCGGCGATCCACGCGGAATGCTCGAAGACGCCGCCGAAGGCTTCGACGAAAGCGCTCCGGTCCATGCCGGAGGGAACCAACGCAGGCGCCGCCGGCGGGTGGGTTTCGATCCAATGCCGCGCGATGTCGATGCGGCGCGCGAACCAGACGGCGTCGTGCGATTTGGCGTAGTCGATGAACCGGCGGATGGCGGCGGTGCGCCCGGGACGGCCGGCAAGGCGGCAATGCAGGCCGATGCTCATCATTTTCGGCTGGCCAGCCTGGCCCTCGCGGTAGAGCTCGTCGAAGCTGTCCTTCAAATAGGCGTAGAACTGATCGCCGGAATTGAAGCCCTGCGGCGTGGCAAAGCGCATGTCGTTGGCGTCCAGTGTGTAGGGGACGATCAACTGGTCGCGCCCGGCGTGGCGGCGCCAGTAGGGCAGGTCGTCGGCGTAGGCATCGGCGACATAATCGAAGCCGCCTTCTTCCGTCACCAGATCGACCGTGTTGACCGAGCAGCGGCCGGTGTACCAGCCGGTCGGCCGGCTGCCGGTGACGGCTTCGTGGATGCGGATGGCCTCCATCATATCGGCGCGTTCGGCGTCCGGCGCCGCGTCCTTGTACTCGATCCACTTGAGGCCGTGCGACGCGATTTCCCAATCGGCGTCGAGCATTGCCGCCACCTGAGCCGGCGACCGTTGCAGCGCGGTGGCGACCCCGTAAACGGTGACCGGAATGCCGGCTTCGGTGAATAGCCGGTGTAGCCGCCAGAAGCCGGCGCGGGCGCCGTATTCGTAGATCGATTCCATGTTCCAGTGGCGCTGGCCGGGCCAGGCGGCGGCGCCGACGATCTCCGAGAGGAAGGCCTCCGAGGCCGCGTCCCCATGCAGGATGCAGTTTTCGCCGCCTTCCTCGTAGTTGACGACGAACTGCACGGCAATGGCCGCGCCGCCGGGCCAATCGGCCCGGGGCGGGACGGTCCCATATCCCAACATGTCGCGCGGATAGCGCATGTTTGTGTCGTTGCCCCCATCCATGGACGATGTTTACCTTAACAGCAAAATAATCGTCCTGACTTTCAAAAAATTCGCGAAAATGATCAGGTAATCAAACACTGGCGCCTGAACGCCGTTTTGTCGATCATGGGCGGCAGGATCAACGGAGGATACCATGGCGGCGGCAAACGGCTTTCTTACCACGCACATTCTCGACACCGCGCACGGTTCACCGGCCCCCGGCGTGCGGATCGAATTGTACCGGCTGGACGGCACGGAACGCCGGTTGCTCGCCGAGCGCACCACCAACGACGACGGCCGCACCGACACGCCGATCCTGGGCAAGGAAGACTTCGAGACCGGCAACTACGAACTGGTGTTCTTCATCGGCGACTATTTCGCCGGCCGCGGCATCGACCCGGACGTGCGCTTCATCGACGTGGTGCCGCTGCGCTTCGGCATCGCCGATGCCGACGAGCACTACCACGTGCCGCTTCTGGTCTCGCCCTATTCCTACTCCACCTACCGGGGCAGTTGAGCTAGGCGGAGGCCAGCGCGCGCTGGCATTCGGCCATGGCGAAATCGATGAACTGGCGCACCTTACGGTCCTGCAGCCGCTTGTGCGGGTAGATGCAGGCAAAGGGCAGCGGCGTCGGCGGGGTCTTTTCCGCGACCCGCACCAGGGCGCCTGAGTCCAACAGATCGCGCACCTCATAGAGCGGCTTGTTGACGATGCCACCGCCGGCCAGCGCCCAATCGGTCAGCACGTCGCCGTCGTCGGAATCCATCGGCCCTTGGAAATCGTAGCGCCTGGCCTCGCCATCGACACAGAGCATTCAATAGAACTCGTCGGCGCCGGGATAGCGCAGCAGCAGACATCGATGCCCGTCGGCGACCAGATCGTCGCCGGTCTCGGGCATGCCGCGTTCGGCGACGTAGGCCGGCGAGGCGCAGAGCACGCGTTCGAACTCGTGGATGGGCCTGTGGCGCAGGTTCGAATCGGTGAGGCGCCCGAGCACGAAGGCGGCGTCCAGTCCCTCGCCGGTAACGTCGACGCGGCGGTCGGTCAGTCTGAGGCGGATGTTGACGTCGGGGTAGCGCTGGTTGAACGGCGGCACCAGGGGCGCGATCAGCTTCTTGCCGAGCCCTAGGGGCGCGGCGACGAAGATCGTGCCCTTGGGCTTGTCGGTGATCTCCGCCATGTCGCTTTCCACCTCGGCGATGGCGTCGAGGATCTTGGTGGCGCCGGCATAGAGCAGGTTGCCGTGCGAGGTCGGCTTCATGGAGCGCGTGGTGCGGTTGAACAGCCGGACGGCGAAATGTTTCTCCAGTTCAGAGATGCGGCTGGAGACCTCGGCGGCGGAAAGCCGCATGTCGCGCCCGGCCGCCGACATGGAGCCGAGTTCGAAAACCCGCACGAACGTCTTCAGGTTATTCACATAAGACACGGAAAAATAGATACCATTTTCCGGTTTTTTTTGAAAGTGCTCGCGCATGCAGCATCTTCACGCCGGCGCCGTTCTCTGCCAACCTAGCCGCAACGGATCGAGGAGCGTCATGATCGAAACTGCAATTCTCTGGGACTGGCTCAGTCTCGCGGCCCGCTGGCTGCACGTGATTACGGCGATCGCCTGGATCGGCTCGTCGTTCTATTTCATCGCCCTGGACCTGGGGCTGCGCAAGAACCCCGAACTTCCCGACGGCGTGCACGGCGAGGAATGGCAGGTGCACGGCGGCGGCTTCTATCACATGCAGAAGTATATGGTGGCACCGGAGAAAATGCCCGAGCACATGACCTGGTTCAAATGGGAGAGCTACATGACGTGGCTTTCCGGTTTCGCGCTGTTGGCCATCGTCTACTACCACGGCGCCGATCTCTATTTGGTCGACCCGGCGGTTCTGGACGTCTCGGGCGGCACGGCGATCTTGATCTCGCTTGCCTCCATCGGGATCGGCTGGGTGATCTACGATCTTCTCTGCAAGTCGCCCTTGGGTGCCGACAACACACGCCTGATGATTTTTCTCTATGTCGTGCTGGTGGCCATGGCCTGGGGCTATACGCAGGTGTTCACCGGCCGCGCCGCCTTCGTGCATCTGGGCGCCTTCACCGCGACGATCATGTCGGCCAACGTGTTCATCATCATCATCCCCAACCAGAAGAAGGTGGTCGCCGACCTGGTCGCCGGCAAGGCGCCGGACCCGGCGCTCGGCCTGCAGGCGAAGCAGCGCTCCACCCACAACAACTACCTGACGCTGCCGATCCTGTTCCTGATGCTGTCGAACCACTATCCGCTGACCTTCGGCACGCCCTACAACTGGGTGATTGCGTCGCTGGTGTTCCTGATGGGGGTCACCATCCGCCACTGGTTCAACACCCGCCACGCGCGCGCCGGCAGCCCCTACTGGACCTGGTTCGCCACCGTGGCTCTGTTCGCCGCCATCATCTGGCTTTCGACCCTGCCGGCGGCCGACGCGGAGGAAGAGGCGGATGCGGGTGTGAAACTCTCGGCCGTCGAGCAGCGCTACGCCGACAACACCCATTTCGACGCCGTCGTTGAATTGGTCAGCGGGCGCTGTTCCATGTGCCATGCGCGCGAGCCCGGCTGGGAGGGCATGGCCACGGCGCCCAAGGGTGTGACGCTGGAGACCGAGACCGACATCGCCAAGCGCGCGCATCAGATCTATCTGCAGGCCGGGCGTAGCCACGCCATGCCGCCCCCCAGCGTAGCGCGCGACGGTATCGAGCTTTCGGCGCGCGAGCGCATGCTCCTGGTGGAGTGGTACGAGGGGTCCTGAGGGGAAACCGCCGACCGCCGGTCAGTCGAATTCCTGCAAGGCGTCGTGCAGCGTCTCGATGCGCTGCAGCCGGCCGCGCCCTTCAGTGCGCAGCCGGTCGACCACCGCGACGCAGATGAAATGCAGCAGCGACATGGCCGACGAATAGCGGTCGAACAGGTCGGTGCCGCGCACCGCGCAGGGAATGGTCCAGGTGGCGTCGGGCGCGGGCGCCGCCGTCCAGTCGGTGATGTAGAGCACTTTTGCGCCGAGCTTGCGCGCTGTTTCCATGATGCGGCGCACCGCCGCCACCCGGCGCCGGAGCCCGATGACGATCAGCATGTCGTCGGCGCCGAGATCGGCAATCTCCTCGGCGATGGTCTCGCCAGCCGACGGCAGCAGATGCACGTCACCGCGCACCTGGATGATCTGCTGGCGCATGTAGCCGGCCAGGTAATAGCTGTTGCGGAAACCCGCCAAGAACACCCGCCGCGATTTGCAGATGGTATCGACGATGCTGACGAAGGTATCGGGACGTAGCGATTCCAGCGTCACCGAGATATTGCGGAGATCCTGCTCCAGGAGCTGAGCGACGCGGGTGCCGAAATCCCCCGCCGACGGTTTGCTGGACATGAGATAAAGAGGCGAGCCCCAGGCCTTGGCATGGCGCGCGGCGCGGCGGGCTTCGTCGAAACTGGCGAAGCCGAGCCTCTGGATCAGCCGCGTTACCGCCGCCTTGGAACCGCCGGAAAGCTCAGCCAGTTCGGTCGCCGAATAGGCGGCGATCTCGCCCGGGAATTCTAGGATCAGGTCGGCGATGCGACGTTCGCTGTCGGGCAGGCCGTCGTAGTGGTCGCGGATGCGCCCCTGCAGGGAACGGCCCGCGGCGGTACCTTCATCGTCCGCCGACATCGTCTCCGTCGACCCTCGGCCTGATGCTGAACCCATGTCGCCTCCCGGTAGATGTGTCGAGGCTAGAAAATATGAATCTGAAATTCAAGTTTCTAAAACTTGACAGTTTGAAACTTCAGTTTCAAAGTTCGATGGGGACATGGACGGGTGAGAGGGTTGCGCTTGCAAAACCTAGCCGATGGCTCGATCAGACTGAGTCGCCGCATGAACTGGTTCGTCGAACGGTTCTGCGTGCTGTTGCTGATTCTCCTGGTTCTCGATGTCTGGCTCGGCGTGTTGGTACGCTATGCACTGCCGGTCAAGTGGACCTTCACCGAGGAGCTGGCGCGCTACCTGATGATCTGGATGGCGCTGCTGGCGGTCTCCAGCGGCATATCGCACCGCGAACACATCGGCATGTTGGTGGTGTTCGAACGCTTTCCGCCGGTGGTTCGCAAGTGGCTGGCCGTGGCCTTCGACCTGATCGCCTTCGGGTTTTTTGCGATCCTGCTGATTTACGGTCTCGGCTTCGTCGAGCGCGGCTTCTCGCGCTTCACTATGATCGCCGAGATTCCCAAGGCTTACCCGTTCATTGGCGTGCCGCTGGCCGCGGCGATGGCCTGCGCGCAGTTGCTGTTGGTCGCGGTGCACGATTTCTTTTCCACCGACGGCGTCACCGCCGCCGAACGGGCGGAGGTCTGAGCCATGCTGATCGTCGCCGTTACCTTCTTCGGCCTTTTGGTGATCGGCATGCCGGTCGGATTTATCCTTGGGATTGCCGGCCTGGTCGGCATCTTCGACATGGGCGGCGGGCGCTTTCTAATGATGGCGCCGGACCGCATGTTTGCCGGCCTCGACCTGTTTCCGTTCCTGGCCATGCCATTCTTTATCCTGGCCGGCGAGATCATGAACCGGTCGGGCATCACTACCCACCTGGTGAAATTCGCCGACGCTCTCGTCGGTTGGATGCGCGGCGGCATGGCGCATTCCAACATGGTGGCGTCCGTCATGTTCGCCGGCATTACCGGCGCGGCGACCGCCGACGCGGCGGCCTTCGGCAACACGCTGGTGCCGGCGATGGTCAAACAGGGCTACACCAAACCCTTCGCTTGCGCGGTCACGGCGGCGGGTTCGATCATCGGCCCGACGATTCCGCCCTCCACCCTGATGGTCATCTACGGCTCGATCATGGGGGTTTCGATCGCCGGCCTGTTCGCCGCCGGCATCGTGCCGGGACTTTTGATCTGCGCCATCTGCATGGCGATCATCGCCGGCCTCGGCAAGCGGCTGAACCTGCCGAAGGCGGAAGGCGGGCCGAAGCTCAGCCAGATCATCTACGCCTTCAAGGAAAGCTTTCTGGCGCTGATCCTGCCGGTGTTCATCCTGGGCTCGATCCTGGGCGGCATCGCGACGCCGACGGAGGCGGCCTCCATCGCGGTTTTTTACGCGCTGGTCGTCGGCGGGTTGGTGTACAAGGGGCTGACCTGGGCCGATCTCTATGACATGTGCGTGCGCACCACGCGCATCACCGGGGTCATCTTCCTGATCATCGCGTCGGCCTCGATCCTGGGCTGGTGGATGACCTTCAACCAGATTCCGCAGGCTGTCGCCAACGGCTTCCTGGCGCTTTCCAACGATCCCAACATGATCATCGCCATGATCATCGGGTTGCTGCTGTTCATCGGCCTGTTCATGGACATCAACGCCACTCTGATCATCCTGGCGCCGGTGCTGGCGCCGTTGACGCTGCACATCGGCATGGATCCGGTGCACGCCGGCATCATGATCATCCTGGCGCTCAACATTTCGCTGATGACGCCGCCCGTCGGCGCCTGTCTGTTCGTCTTGGCGTCCGTCACCAAGGAGAAGATCGAGAACATCACCCGTTCGCTCTGGCCGTTCCTGCTGGGCGAGGTGATCGTGCTGTTCCTCATCGCTTATTGGTCGGACCTCACTCTTGCCGTGCCCAGGTTGCTCGGCTTGTAACGCGGCCCCGGATAACGCCGCGAAACGGGCACAAATGCTCATTTCCCCCACCCCCCAAACCAACCAGGAGGATATCCATGACGTTCATTAAGAAACTGACCACCACGGCGGCGGCCTGTGCCGTCGCGGTGTCGTTCGCCGGCGCCGCCCTTGCCGCCGACGTGACCATCCGCGTCGGCCATCTGAACCCGGCCGATCCGTTCGAGAGCCACTCGGGCGCCATGACCGCCATCTTCAAGTCCATGGTCGAATCCGCCTCCGGCGGCGCCATCGAGGTCAAGCTGTTCCCCAACGGCCAGCTCGGCAAGGACAACGAAGTGATCCAGCAGGTTCGCGACGGCATCGTCGAATCGACCATCTCGTCGTCCGGCGGCATCGCCCAGCACTACCCGCTGGTCGGCATTTTCGATATTCCCTTCGCCTTCCCGAACATCGCCGTCGCCAACAAGGTCATCGACCAGCGCAGCGATTTCGGCAAGAAGTTCACCGGCGACCTGGAAGCCAAGACCGGCCTCAAGGTTCTGGGCATGATCGATTCCGGCGGCTTCTTTGCCTTCTCCAACTCGGAGCGCCCGATCAAGACGGTCGAGGACATGAAGGGGTTGAAGATCCGCACCATGACGCTCCCGACCCACAAGGCAATGGTCGACTCACTCGGTGCCCAGGCGACCCCGCTGCCGTGGGCCGAGGTCTACACCTCGCTCCAGACCGGCGTCGCGCACGGCCAGATGAACCCGATTCCGGTCATAGCGTTTGCCAAGTTCGATGAAGTTCAGAAGTACCTGTCGATCACCAACCATGTGATCACCCCCTACATCTGGACCATGAACAAGGCTTTCTATGACGGCCTCAAGCCGGAATACCGCAAGATCATCGACTGGGCGTCGGAAGTGGCGACGGAAGCCGGCCGTGGCGTGTCGCGTGTCATCGAAGCCTCCGAGCGCGGTCTGCCGAAGCTGGCTAAGAAGATGCAGGTCAACGTCGTCGGCCCGGCCGAGCAGGCGAAGTTCGCCGCCGCGGCGCAGCCGGCGGTGCGCAAGCTGATCGAAGAGAAGCTGGGTGCCGAAGGCAAGGACATGCTCGACGCGATGATGGCTGCCATCGACGCGGCCAAGTAATCGCTCTGGGAAGCGGGGGCTTTGGCTCCCGCTTCCGTTCTTTTTCGTTTTTATCGTTAGTTTCTTTTCCGGACGATCCGAGGCGAAAGCCGTGACTTTCTTGTTTCCGAGCCTGCCGCACCGGCTGGCCCGCAATCCGGGCCTTCAGGACGGCGCCGACTACGGCCCGCGCCAGCAGGCAATATTGAACGCCGACGGTCTGGCGGAGGCGCGGCGCTGCATTTCCGCCTGGCCGGGCTACGCGCCGACGCCGTTGGTCGCATTGCCGGGGCTGGCGGCGGCGCTCGGCATCGGCTCCTTATATTATAAGCAGGAGGGCGAGCGCTTCGGGCTGCGCAGCTTCAAACCGCTCGGCGGCGCCTACGCGGTGGAGCGTTGCCTGATGGCGGTGGTTGCCGAAGCCACCGGCCGCGACGACATTGATCCGGCGGAGATGCTGGACGGGCGCCATGCCGAGATCGTTTCCGGCGTTACCGTCACCGCCGCCACCGATGGCAACCACGGCCGCTCGGTGGCCTGGGGTTCGAGGATGTTCGGCTGCCGCTGCGTCATCTATATCAACGAGGCGGTGAGCCAGGCGCGCGAGGAAGCCATTGCGGCGTACGGTGCCGAAGTGCGGCGCAACCCCGGCAGTTTCGACGATGCCGTGCGCCAGGCCTTCGAAACGGCCCGGGCCGAAGGCTGGCACGTCATTCCCGACACCAGCGACGGCGTCATCGTCGAGGCGCCGCGCCACGTCACCCAGGGCTACGGCGTGATGGCGGCGGAAGCCATCGAACAATGGTCGGGAAACAAGCCGCCAACGCATCTCTTCGTGCAGGCCGGCGTCGGCGGCATGGCGGCGGCGACGACGGCGGAGTTCTGGCAGGCCTTTGGCGCGGCGCGCCCGGCGACGGTGCTGGTCGAGCCCGAACAGGCGGCCTGCTGGTTCGCCAGCCTCGCGGCCGGTACGCCGACGGCGATCACCGGCGATGTCGATTCCTTCATGGGCGGGTTGTCGTGCGGCGAGGTCTCGCGGCTGGCCTGGGACATCCTGTCGGAAGGCGCGCATGCGGCGATGATCATCAATGACGACGCGGCGGCCGAGACCATGCGTCTCCTGAGCCGTGGCGTCGATGGCGATCCGCCTTTGGTTGGGGGTGAATCCGGTGTCGCCGGTCTCGCAGGCTTGATCACCGCCGCGCTCGACCCGGAGGCCCAGGAGACGCTCGGCTTCGATGCCGCCTCCAGCGTCATCGTCTTCGGCACCGAGGGTGCCACCGACGAGGCCATGTACGAACAGGTCGTCGGCCGGCCTTGGCGGGAGGTGGCGCGGTGAACAATCTCCGCATCAACATCGACCGGCTAATCCGCCGCATCGAGGAGTTGGGCCGCGTCGGCGTGCTGGAAGGCGGCGGCGTTTGCCGCCTGGCGCTCAGCGATGCCGATAAGCAAGGCCGCGACCTGGTGGTCCGGTGGATGGCGGAACTCGGCCTGCAGGTCAGCGTCGACGCCATCGGCAACGTCATCGGCCTACGCAAGGGACGCCACGACGGCGCGCCGGTGATGATCGGATCGCACATCGACACCGTTGCCACCGGTGGTCTTTACGATGGCAACCTGGGGGTGCTCGCCGGGCTCGAGGTGGTCGAGACCCTGAACGACGCCGCCGTCACCACCAGGCACCCCTTGGCTGTCGGCTTCTTCACCAACGAGGAGGGTGCCCGCTTCGCGCCCGACATGATGGGCAGTGGCGTACACCAGGGCGCGCTCGATCTCGACACCTGCCTGGCGACGGCCGGCATCGACGGCGCCACCGTCGGCGATGAACTGGCGCGCATCGGCTACGCCGGGCCGGTGCCGGCCGGCACCATGCGCGCCCGGGCCTTCTTCGAGTTGCACGTGGAACAGGGGCCCGTGCTGGAGGAGGCGGGAATCGCCATCGGCGCGGTCACCGGCGTGCAGGGCATTTCCTGGACGGAATACACGGTCCGGGGTGTCTCCAACCATGCCGGCACGACGCCCATGCGGCTTCGTCACGATGCCGGCTACGTCGCCGCCGCCATCGCCGTGGCGGCCAGGCGCATCGCCAAGGACATGGGCGGTGACCAGGTCGGCACGTCCGGTGTCGTCGAACTGGAGCCCAACCTGATCAACGTCATTGCCCGGCGTGCCAAGGTGACGGTGGATCTTCGCAATACCGACGAAGGCCTGCTGCTACAGGCGGAAGCGGCAATGGCCGCGGAAATCGAGAGCCTTGCGGCTTCGGAAGGTGTCGAGATTTCGGCGCGCACGCTGGCCCGCTTCGAGCCCGTGGAGTTCGATCCGGATATGGTCGCGCGCGTCGCCGAAATGGCGGATGCACTCGGCCATAGCGTCCAGCGGATGCCTTCCGGCGCCGGCCACGACGCCCAGATGTTCGCGCCCAATTGCCCGACCGCCATGGTGTTCGTTCCCTCCCGGGACGGCATCAGCCACAACGTCCGTGAATACACCGCGCCCGCCGAGATTCAGGCCGGCGCCGATGTCCTGTTGCAAACCGTCCTGTCCGTTGCCGAAAGCTGAGTCCGCAGATGTCCCGAATTCTCACCGTCGCCGCCGCCCAACTGGGCCCCATCGCCCGCTCGGAGCCGCGCGCCTCCGCCGTCGCCCGCCTGATGGCGATGATGCGCGAAGCCAAACAGAAGGGCGCTGGCCTGGTGGTGTTTCCGGAGTTGGCCCTGACCACCTTCTTCCCGCGCTGGTATTTCGAGGACCAGACCGAGATCGATGCCTTCTTCGAACGCCAGATGCCGAACGCCGAGGTGCAGCCGCTGTTCGACCTGGCGCGTGAGTTGGACATCGGTTTCAAGCTGGGCTACGCCGAACTCACTCCCGACGGCCATCACTTCAACACCGCCATCCTGGTGGCGCCATCGGGCGACATCGTCGGCAAGTACCGCAAGATTCATCTGCCCGGCCATTCGGAGCACGAGCCCTGGCGCGCTTTCCAGCACCTGGAAAAGCGCTACTTCGAGCCCGGCAACCTGGGTTTTCAGGTGTTCGAGGCCTTCGGTGGGCGGCTCGGCATGTGCATCTGCAACGATCGGCGCTGGCCCGAGACCTTCCGGGTGCTGGGCCTGCAGGCGGCGGAGATGGTCGTGCTTGGCTACAATACCCCGGTGCACTATCCACCGGCGCCGGAACACGACCATCTGCAGGACTTCCACAACCATCTGGTCTTGCAGGCCGGCGCCTACCAGAACGGCACCTGGGTGGTTGGTGTCGCCAAGGCCGGGCGCGAGGAGGACTGCGACCTGATCGGCGGCACCTGCATCGTCGCGCCCACCGGCGAGATCGTCGCCCAGTGCGAAACGTTGGCCGATGAGGTCATCGTTTACGCCTGTGACCTCGACCGCTGCCGTGAAATTCAGGACAATATCTTCAACTTCGCCCTGCACCGCGAGCCCGAAACCTATCGGCTGATCACCGAAACCAAAGGCGCGGTGCGGAACTGGAAGCCTACGAACGGGGACGCATCATGAGCTTGGGACTGGAAAGCGAAATCATCGACCGCGAGGTCTACGACCGGAACCTGCAGGACCTGCGCGGTGCCGGGGTGACGCTGCCGCGCATCGCCGATCTCGCCGATCCGGCGGGGCGCCTGGGCGGCATGCAGGCGGCGCTCGCCGGCGTCGATGCCGACGCGCCGGATGCCGGCAACCTGTTCCGCGTGCATTGGTACAACGACGCCGAGCGCCGGGGCCTGGCGCCGGTGCCGGACCATATCGTGCTCGGCCCGGAACTGACCGGCGTCGAGGCCAAGATCGCCGTGATCCTCGGCAACCGCTTCCCGATGATCCGCGCGCACAAGGTGCTGGCGGCCTACGGCTGCCTGGTGCCGAGACTTTTGTCCGGCAAGTTCGACGCCAAGCGCCATCGCGCGGTGTGGCCGTCGACGGGCAACTACTGCCGGGGCGGCGTCGCCATTTCGCGCATTCTCGGCTGCCACGGCGTCGCCGTGCTGCCGGAAGGGATGAGCGCTGAGCGCTTCCAGTGGCTGGAGAACTGGACCCTCGATCCGGCCCGGGACATCATCCGCACGCCCGGCACCGAGAGCAACGTCAAGGAAATCTACGACGCCTGCCACGCGCTGTCGCGCGACCCCGACAACGTCATCCTCAACCAGTTCTCCGAATTCGGGAACTACGTCATCCATCGTGCCGTCACCGGCCCTGCGTTGGAGGCCGTGTTCAATGCGATGAATGCGTCGGGTGGATTGAGGGCACGGGCCTACGTCTCGGCTTCCGGTTCCGCCGGCACGCTGGCGGCGGGGGATCATTTGAAGCAGGCGCTTGGTACCGACACCTGCGTAGTCGAGGCGGTGGAGTGCCCGACGCTGCTCTATAACGGCTACGGCGAGCACAACATCCAGGGCATCGGCGACAAGCATGTGCCGTTCATCCACAACGTCATGAACACCGATTACGTCATCGGCGTTTCCGACAAGGCTTCCGACAGCCTAAACCTGCTGTTCAACACCACCCTTGGGCGCGGTTACCTGGCGGCGCGGGCCGGGCTCGACCAGCAGGCGCTGGCGTCGCTCGGCGATTTGGGACTGTCCTCGATCGCCAACGTGCTGGGTGCGGTCAAATACGCCAAATATGCCGGCCTCGGGACCGACGACGTGGTGCTAACGGTGGCCACCGACGGCGCCGAAATGTATGCCACGGAAATGCCCGCCGCCGAGCGCCGGCTGGCGACCGGCAAGTTCGATGAACTGGCGGCGGCGGAGGTCTACGGCCGCTACATGCTGGGCACCGCCACCGATCACCTGCAGGAACTGGACCGCCCGGGGCGCGAACGCATCTTCAACCTGGGTTACTATACCTGGGTCGAACAGCAGGGCGTGTCGCTGGCGGATTTCGATGCGCGGCGCGACCAGGCGTTCTGGGACGGGCTGATGGACCTGGTGCCGGTCTGGGACGGCATGATCGACGATTTCAACGAGGCATGACCTCAGGTTTTTTGTGCATTGCAAAAAATTCACTTACATTCCGGGCGCCGGCCGGGTTAGTCTTTAGGTTGTGGGGACGGCCTGAATACCGACGACGGGAGTGTAAAATCTCATGCGGCGTAGGCTCGCCACCGACAAGCTAGCAGATTTCCTGAACGCGTTCCGGGCCCGGGATTACGAGATCATCGGCCCGACGGTGCGCGACGGCGCCATCGTTTACGCACCTATTTCCGGCGCCAGCGAATTGCCCAAGGGTGTCATTGATGAGCAAGGCCCCGGGCGCTACCGCCTGACGGAAGGCACGGACGGCGCCTATTTCGACCATGTGGCGGGGCCCTTCGCCTGGAAGCGTTATCTCTATCCGCCCGAGCAGAAACTGTTCTCCGCCAGCGGTGGCGACGGCGGCTTTACCGTCGACGCCGGGCCCGAAATACCCCCCGCGCGGGTTTTCTTGGGTGTTCGCGCCTGCGACCTTGCGGCGATCCGGATCCTCGACAAGGTCTTCGACAACGGCTCCTTCGCCGACACCGGATACGGCGCGCGACGTAATGCGTCGCTGATCGTCGCGGTCAATTGCGGCCGCGCCGGTGGCACCTGTTTCTGTACCTCCATGGGCACCGGACCCCGCGCCGAAGCCGGCTACGACATCGCCATGACCGAGGTGCCGGGCGACGGTTACTTCGTGCTGGAAGCGGGCTCCGAGGCCGGCGAGGCGGTGCTGGACGGCTTGCAGCTTGCCGAGGCAAGCGCCGATGAGTGCGCCGCCGCCGACGCGCGGGTCGAAGCCGCGGCCCAGTCCATGGGCCGTGAGATGATCGCCGACGTCACCGACGTTCTGGCCGGCAACCTCGATAGCCCGCATTGGGACCGGGTGGCGTCGCGCTGCCTCAACTGCGCCAACTGCACCATGGCCTGCCCGACCTGTTTCTGCTCGAGGGTGGAGGACACCACCGACTTGAGCGGCGAACATGCCGAGCGGTGGCGCAAGTGGGATTCCTGCTTCACCATGGATTTCAGCTATGTCCACGGCGGCAGCCTGCGCCGCACCGGCGGCGCGCGCTACCGGCAATGGATGACGCACAAGCTTCTGCACTGGCACGAGCAATTCGACAGTTCCGGGTGCGTCGGCTGCGGGCGCTGCATCACCTGGTGCCCGGTCGGCATCGACATCACCGAAGAAGCGCGCACCCTCAAAAACCATGAACGGAGATCAGAACATGGTGGAAGTTGACGGTCTTGGAAAACTGCTGAAGGAACACCCGTTCTTCGCCGATTGGAGCGACGACTACCGCGAGCTCCTGGCCGGCTGCGCGATGAACCATCGTTTCGATGCCGGCGACTACGTGGCGCGGGAGGGCCAGCCGGCGGACAAGTTCTTCCTTATCCGGCACGGCTCGGTGGTGCTGGAATATCCGGTGCCGGGCAATGATCCGCTGCTGATCGAGACCTTGCACGAAGGCGAGGTGTTCGGTTGGAGCTGGCTGGTGCCGCCCTATCAATGGTCCTTCGACGTGCGCGCCATGGAACTCTGCCGCATGGTTTCCATGGACGCCACCTGCCTGCGCGGCAAGTGCGAGGCCGACCACTCGCTCGGTTACGAACTGTTCAAGCGCTTCCTGCCGATCATTTCCGAGCGCATGCAGGCGTCGCGCATTCGGCTGCTCGATCTCTACGGGCCCAGGAAATAAGGAGAGAGGCCATACTTCCCGAAGCCCAGGCCATGCTCGATCCGATGATCCCGCGACCGTTCCGTGTGCTCAGGCGCCGGCGCGAGCTTGCTGATACCTTCACGCTTGAGTTGGAGGCCGACGACGGCGCGCCCTTTGAATTCCAGCCCGGCCAGTTCACCATGCTTTATGTCTTCGGTGCCGGCGAAGCGCCGATCTCGATCAGCGGCGATCCGGCGAAGGGGCCGTTGGTGCATACCATCCGCGCCGTTGGCACCGTCACCGACCGGTTGATGGCCTTGAAGCCCGGCGATCACGTCGGCGTGCGCGGGCCCTTCGGGGCGCCCTGGCCGGTGGAAAAAGCACGCGGCCACGACGTTCTGATTATCGCCGGCGGCGTCGGATTGGCGCCCTTGCGGCCGAGCATTTATCACATCCTCGCCAACCGCCAGGACTACGGCCGGGTGGCGATCCTCTATGGCGCGCGTACGCCGAAGGACATCCTGTTCGAGAAGGATCTGGTCAAGTGGCGCTCGCGCTTCGACATCTACGTCGACGTCACCGTCGACCGCGCCGAGGCCGGATGGCAGGGTAAGATCGGCGTGGTGCCGAAGTTGATCGACTACGCCAGCTTCTCGCCCGAGGATGCGATCGCCATGGTCTGCGGCCCGGAGATCATGATGAACTTCACCGTGCAGGGGCTCCGGCGTGCCGGCGTCGCGTCGGAAGATATTTATGTGTCGATGGAGCGCAGCATGAAATGCGCCGTCGGCTATTGCGGCCATTGCCAGTTCGGCGGCCGGTTCGTCTGCAAGGACGGGCCGGTGTTCTCGCATGCCGAGGTGGCGGCGCACATGAGCGTGAGGGAGCTCTGAGATGGCAAAACCGAAACGCGCCCGGCCGAAACTGGCGGTCTGGAAGTTTTCGTCCTGCGACGGCTGCCAGTTGAGCCTGCTGGATTGCGAGGACGAACTGCTGGCGGTGGCCGAGAACGTCGAGATCGCCTATTTCCTGGAAGCCACGCGGGCCGAGGTCAAGGGGCCCTACGACGTGTCGCTGGTGGAGGGCTCGATCTCCACACCCTACGATGCCGAGCGCATCCACAAGGTGCGGCGCCAGTCGAAAGTGCTGATCACCATCGGCGCCTGCGCCACGTCGGGCGGTATCCAGGCGCTGCGCAATTTCCAGGACGTGGAAGAACTGACCCGCGCCGTCTACGCGCATCCCGAATATATCGACACCTTGAACAAGTCGACGGCGATCTCGGACCATGTGCCGGTGGATTTTGAGCTGCACGGCTGCCCCATCGACAAGTACCAATTGCTGGAAGTGATCAATGCCCACCTGAACGCTCGAAAGCCGGTGGTGCCGAACTACAGCCAATGCATCGAATGCAAGCGCCATGGCACCGTCTGCGTCATGGTCTCCAAGGGCACGCCCTGCATGGGGCCAGTGGTGCAGGCGGGCTGCGGCAACCTGTGCCCGTCGGTGGGTCGCGGCTGCTATGCCTGTTTCGGGCCGAAGGAAACGCCGAACGCGCAGAGCCTGGCGCAATGGTTCGGCGCCGAGCTCGGCCAGGGCCCGCGCCAGGTGCGCGACCTGTTCCGCGGCTTCACCGCCGCCGCCGAACCGTTCCGCAAGGAGAGCGAAGCCCATGAGTGAAGCCAATGAGTGACGCCGCCACACGCACCATCAAGGTCGATGCGCTCGCCCGGGTCGAGGGTGAGGGCGCGCTCTATGTCCGGGTCAAGGAGGGCGAGGTCAAGGACATCAAATTCCGCATCGTCGAGCCGCCGCGCTTTTTCGAGGCGCTGTTGCGCGGACGCATGTTCGGCGAGGCCCCCGATATTACCGCGCGCATCTGCGGCATCTGCCCCATCGCCTACATGATGGGCGCCTCGCAGGCGATGGAGGACGCGCTCGGTGTCTCCGTCACCGGCCCGCTCCGCGATCTCCGCCGCCTGATCTATTGCGGCGAGTGGGTCGAGAGCCACGTGCTGCACGCAGCGATGCTGCATGCGCCGGACTTTCTCGGCCTCGATGACGCGCTCCTGATCGCGCGCGACAATCCGGAACTGGTGCAAAGCGCGCTGCAGGTGAAGAAGCTCGGCAACGACATTCTGGAAGTGGTCGGCGGCCGCGCCGTGCATCCGGTCAACCTGAAGGTCGGCGGCTTCTACGCGCTCCCCGACGAGGACAAGCTTGCCGTGCTGCTGCCGAGGCTGGACTGGGCCATGCAGGCGTCGAAGGACCTGGCGCTGGCCTTCGCCGGCTTCGATTTCCCGGCGCTGGAGCAGGATTATCACTGCGTCTCGCTCCGCCATGCCGACGAATACGCCATTCACGAGGGCCGTATCGTTTCCAACCGGGGCGTCGATATCGCGGTCAACGAGTTCGACCGCCATTTCGGCGAGGAACACGTGCGCCATTCCAACGCGCTGCAGGGCTTCTACCAGAACGGCGACGCGCCTTACCTGGTCGGCCCCATCGCGCGCTATAACAACAACTTCGAGCAACTTTCCGGCGAGGCCAAGACGCTGGCCGAGGACTGCGGCCTCGAGCGCCAGGTCAACAACCCCTATCAGAGCATCCTGGTGCGCATGGTCGAGACCTACTTCGCCTGCGAGGAAGCCAAGCGCCTGATCGAGGGCTACGCGCCGCCCGCCGCCGCCAGCGTCGAAACCCCCATTTCCGCCGGACGCGGCTACGGCTGCACCGAAGCGCCCCGGGGCATCTGTTTCCATACCTACGCCCTCGACGCCGAGGGCCGCATCGAGCACGCCAACATCGTGCCGCCCACGTCGCAGAATCAGAAGCAGATCGAGGACGACCTGCTGGCGGTGGTGTCGGGCAACCTGGAGATGGAGGACGAGGCGCTTAAGTGGCGCTGCGAACAGACCATCCGCAACTACGATCCCTGCATCTCCTGCGCAACGCATTTCCTCAAGCTGACCATTGAGCGCGACTGAGCCGGTGCTGGTTATCGGCGTCGGCAACCGCATGCGCTGCGACGACGGCGCCGGGCCGGTGGTGCTCGACCGCTTGGCGGCGCTGGCGCCCCAGAACCTGGAAACGGAAGAGGTCGCCGGCGACTGTGCGCGCTTGATCGATCTCTGGGAGGGTCGCGGGCGGGTCATCGTCGTCGATGCGACCCAGTCGGGTGCCGAGGCCGGCACGGTGATCGAGTTCGATGCCTTGGCCTCCGAAATCCCGCGCGAGCTGTTCATTCACACCAGTCATGCTTTCGGCGTCGCCGAAGCGCTGGCGACGGCCGGTGCGCTCGAGCGTCTGCCCGGATCGCTGTGGGTCTATGGCATTGAAGGGGTGGAGTTCGGGTTCGGCGAGGAGTTGACGACGGCGGTGGCAGTCGGTGCCGATGAAGTCGCCCGGCGGATCGTGCTGCGGCTCGGGGGCGGCTGAGGTTCAAGCCGTCGAGCGCAGACCGCCGTCGGAACGGAACAGCTCCGAAATCCGTTCGCTGATTACCAGGGTCTCCTTGGCGAAGGCCTGCTGTTCGGTCTCGCTGGCGACGTTCATGGGGAACACCGTGGCGATGGCGGCGACGATGTTGCCGCCGTCGTCCAGCACCGGCGCGGCAATGCCGCCGACGCCGGGTTGGCTCTCACCGATGTTCCACGCCAGGCGCGAGGACTGGATTTCTTCCAGTTGCCGTTCCAGCACTTCAACCTCGGTGATGGTCTGCGGAGTCAGGCCAAGTAACCCCGGGCTGGCGGCCACGGCCTTGAGCAACGGCGGCGGCGAGAACGCCAGAAGGATTTTTCCGGCCGATGTGGCATGCAGGTGGCGATGCTCGCCGACCCGGGTAATGACCCTGAGCGCGTTCGGGCTGTCGACCGTGGCGACAACGAGCCCCAGGGCACCGTCCAAAATCATCGCGTGCGTGGATTGATCGGTGCGGGCCGTCAGGGTGCCGAGGAAGGGTAGCAGCCGCCGCACGACATGTTCCCGGTTGGCGAAGACGGAGCCCAGGCGGAAGGCGCCGACGCCGACGCGGACCTTGCGCGTGATCGGGTCTTGCTCCAATAGACGGCCCTGACAGAGGGAGCTGACGAGGCGCGAGACGATGCTCTTGTGGATGTCCAGTTCCTTGCTCAACTCGCCGATCGAGAGTTCCGGGCGGGTATGCGAGAAGGCGTCGAGAATGCGTATCGCCTTGTCGACGGTCTTCAGACCGCCGCCGGTTTTTGGGTCCGCCATGGCCATCAGTTCCTTGTGCTTCAAAGCCGAGGGAATCTGTCGGTGAGTGACGCTGTTGTCAAATCGCCAGCACCGGCCGGCCACGAACGAGTTGCACATGGGAGAATTCTTCTCCACCCTCGCGGCAGTGAGCTGAGATCGTGAGGGAATGCAGATGACGTTCGAAAACAAGGTCGTTGCCATCACCGGCGCCGCGGGAAACCTGGGCCGCGCCGCCGCGATGGCGTTTGCCGAAGCCGGTGCCAACTTGGCGCTGTTCGATGTTTCCGTAGATGGCCTCGAGCGTGTTTATGGCGCCGACGATGCCTCGCGCAAACTCGTTGCCGTCGACCTCCTGGATAGCGACTCGGTGGAAACGGCAGTGGCGGGTGTCACCGATGCCTTTGGCGCCATTGACGTCCTCTGCAACATCGCGGGCGGTTTCGACATGGGCCCGCCGGTGCACGAGACGCCTGGCGAAATGTGGCGAAAGATGAACGACATGAACGTACGTACCCTGGTGCACATGTGCCGCGCCGTGGTACCGGGGATGATCGAAGCCGGCGGCGGCAAGATCGTCAACATAGGCGCCGCCGCGGCCTTGAGCGGCCTTCCCAACATGGGCGCTTACCTGGCGTCGAAAAGCACCGTCATCCGCCTGACGGAAAGCATGTCGGCGGAATTGCGCGACCAGGGCATCAACGTCAATTGCGTGCTGCCCAGCATCATCGATACGCCCCAGAACCGTGCAGCCATGCCGGACGCCGACCCGTCGCGCTGGGTGACGCCGGAAGCGCTGGCGGACGCGATCATGTTCTTGTCGTCGGAAAAGGCGCGTGCCGTGCACGGCGCGGCTCTGCCGGTCACCGGCCTCGGCTGAGGCGTTCGGGGGCGCGCTGGCGCGAGCGAATGAACGTGCGTGGTTTCACGCGGATGGAAATGGCGGAGGGAGCGGGATTGTGTCTTTCTGCTCCTGAGCCTTAGTAATCCTTGGTTTTCTCAAGCAGCCTTAGGGTATCTCCAGGCGGGTTCAGTAGCATCTTGTGTAGCATCATTGGTCCAGTTTGTGAATCCCTCATCTCTCCTCAAGCCAACTTACACCCATCTCAGAAACACCTGACAAACTGATCATGTTCGAATGACACATTGGGATTCGAACTAATGCCTCTCAGGCGCTCCCTGAGTCCGCCTCAGGACCACTCTAGTCACCACCTTTGATTTCCTGAGAATGATTGTCTTGAGTTTTCCTGAGGTAGGCATGGGGGGACCCTCAGGGTGAGGTTGGTTGTTTTGATTAGGGGCCGTTTGTATATCTGAGGGGGTTTTGGAGAAGGTCGGAGGAGTCATCTTTGATTAGAATTTACGTGTGACCGGCTGACACTTCATTGTTCCCCGTCAGCGCCCATGGGACGTATTGAGGTGATTGCCTAAGGGAGGAT
>JAYPEK010000018.1:0-73696 GCA_038125725.1 Rhodospirillaceae bacterium | reverse complement strand
CGATGATGGCGCCGGGCACCGATTCGAAGCCGCCCAGGATCAGCACCGGCAGCGCCTTCAGCGCGATCAGCACCAGCGAGAACTGCACGCCGGCCTTGCCGCCCCACATGATCCCGGCGACCAGCGCGACGAAGCCCGCCACCGACCAGACGATGACCCAGATGGTCTTCAGCGGAATACCGACGGAGAGCGCCGCCTGGTGATCGTCCGCCACGGCCCGGAGCGCGCGGCCGACGGCCGTCTTCTGGAAAAACACGGCGAGTACCGCAACCAGGATCGCGGCGGTGACGGCGGCGAACAGGTCGAACGAACTCATCAGGATGCCGCCGATCTCGAACGAATTGTCGGGGATGCCGATGTCCAGCTTCTTGACGTTGGAACCCCAGGCAATCTGGCCGGTTCCCTCGAACACGAAGTTGAGGCCGATGGTCGCCATGAACAGGATGATCTGCGCCTGATTGACCAGCTTGCGCAGCATGAAGCGCTCGATCAGGTAGGCGACACCGATCATGACGGCCATGGTCAGGATGATCGCCAGGATCAGCGGCACGTGGCGTTCCATCAAGCCGACCAAGGTCAGCGCCGCGAACAGCACCATGGCGCCCTGGGCGTAGTTGAACACCCCAGACGCCTTGTAGATCAGCACGAAACCCAGCGCCACCAGGGAATACATGACGCCCGCCATCAGTCCGCCGATCACCACTTCCAAGAGGAAGATCGGGCTGTCGGCCATGTCCAGGAACGGAGCGATCAGAAATGTATTGAGGACTTCCATTATTTCACGCTCCCGTCAGTCGTGCTGGACGCCGAGATAGGCGTCGATGACTCGTTGATTGGCCCGGACATCGTCCGGTTCGCCGTCGGCGATCTTCTCGCCGTAGTCGAGAACCACCACCCGGTCGGAAATATCCATGACCACGCTCATGTCGTGTTCGATGAGGACGATGGTGGTGCCGAATTCCTCGTTGACGTCGAGGATGTAGCGGCACATGTCCTCTTTTTCCTCGTGGTTCATGCCGGCCATGGGTTCGTCCAGCAACAGCATGTCCGGTTCCGCCGCCAGCGCGCGCGCCAACTCGACGCGCTTTTGCAGGCCGTAGGGCAGCCGCCCGACGACGGTCTTGCGGATCGATTCGATTTCCAGGAAGTCGATGACGCGCTCCGCCGCCTCGCGATGTTCCAGCTCTTCCTTGACGGCGGGCCCGTAGTAGAGCGCCTGCCAGAGGAAGTTCCGCTTCATTTTCAGGTTGCGCCCGGTCATCACGTTGTCGAGCGTGGTCATGCCGCGGAACAGCGCGATGTTCTGGAAGGTGCGCGCGATCCCCTGGCTGGCCGCCTGGTGGGTTTCCATCTGGGCATGGGATTCGCCCTTGAAGGTGATGCGCCCCTCGGTCGGTTTGTAGAAGCCGTTGATGCAGTTCAGCATCGAGCTTTTGCCGGCGCCGTTGGGGCCGATGATGGCCCTGATCTCGCCTTCGCGGACGTCGAAGCTGATGTTGGTGAGTGCCTTGACGCCGCCGAAGGACAGGCTGACGTTTTCGACATTGAGGATGACGTCGCCGATACGGCGTTCTTGGGACATTTCCGTCTTCTCCCGTACCTTTATTCGGCTGCCATGGTGTGGCTTGCCTCGGCGGTCTTGGCGTCGTGGATCTGCAGATCGGCGCGGATGGTGCCGGTGCGGCCGTCCTCGAACGTCACGGTGGCCTCGACCTCGCAGTTGGTCTTGTCCGAATAGAGCGCCTCGATCAGCTCGCCGTAGCGCTCGAAGATGATGTTGCGGCGAACCTTGCGGGTGCGGGTCAATTCACCGTCATCGGCATCCAGTTCCTTGTGCAGGATCAGGAAGCGCTTGATCTGCGAGGCGCTCAGATGCGGGTCCTCGGCGAGATCGGCGTTGACCTTCTCGACGCACTCCTGGATCAGTTCCGCGACACCCGGTTGGCTGGCCAGATCGGTGTAGCCGGAATAGGCGATGTTGCGCCGTTCCGCCCAGTTGCCGACGGATTCCAGGTCGATGTTGATGAACGCGGTCACATTGTCGCGGCCGTCGCCGAAGGTGACGGCTTCACGAATATGCGGGAAGAACTTCAGTTTGTTTTCGATGAAGTTCGGCGCGAACATGGCGCCGCCGGTCAATTTCCCCACATCCTTGGCACGGTCGATGATGTGCAGGTCGTCGTCTTCGTCGAGGAATCCGGCGTCGCCGGTGTGCACCCAGCCGTCATCCGTCTTGGTTTCGCGGGTCGCCTCGTCGTTCTTGTAATAGGCTTCGAAGACGCCGGGCCCACGGAACAAGATCTCGCCGTTTTCGGCGATCTTCAACTCGACGCCGAGCGCCGCCTTGCCGGACGTATCGGGGCGAACCTCGCCGTTGCGCTGGATGGTGATGAACACCGAAGCCTCGGTGGAGCCGTAAAGCTGTTTCAGGTTCAAACCGAGCGAACGGTAGAAGACGAAGATGTCGGGGCCGATGGCGACGCCGCCGGTATAGGCGAGCTTGATCTTCGAGAGCCCGAGCACATTTTTCAGCGGCCCGAAAACCAGAATATCGCCGAGCCAATACAAAAACCGGTCGCCGAAGCTGACCGGCTTGCCGTCGAGGATATCCATGCCGACCCGTTTCGCCACGTCCATGAAGTAATGGAACATGCGTTGCTTGATCTTCGCCGCGTCCTCGATGCGGATGGTCGCCGTGGTCAGGATATTCTCGAAAATCCGGGGCGGCGCGAAGAAATAAGAGGGACCGACCTCGCGCAAATCGTCCAGCACCGTTTCGCTGCTTTCCGGGCAGTTGACGCAGTAGCCGGTGGTATAGGACTGGGCGAAGGAAAAGATGTTGTCGCCGACCCAGGCCATGGGCAGGTAGGCGAGGATGCTGTCCTGATCCGTCAGGCCTTCCAGTTTGGTGCAGTTGTCGGCGGTAACGATCAGGTTGTCGTTGGTCAGCATGACGCCCTTCGGGCGCCCGGTGGTGCCAGAGGTATAGAGCATGATGCAGACGTCGCTGCCCGACTTGGACGCAACGGCATCAACATAATAAGACGGGTTGTCGGCGTCGTACTTACGGCCCATTTCCTGGATGGCCTCGAAATCGTGCAGGAACGACTGGTCGTAGTTCCTGAGGCCGCGCGTGTCATCGTAAATGACATGCTCCAGGCCCGGCAGCCCCTCCATGATCTCGAGCACCTTGTCGACCTGTTCCTGGTCTTCGACGATGCCGAAGCGGGCTTCCGCGTGCTCGTAGATGAATTTCATCTCCTCGGCGACCGAGTCCTGGTAGACCGGGACCGGAATGCCGCCAGCCGCTTGCACGGCGGTCATCGACCAATAGAGACGCGGGCGATTGTCGCCGCAGATGACGACCTTGTCGCCTTCATTGAGCCCCAGCGACTTCAGGCCGCAGGCGAGCGCGCGGATTTCATCCTGGACTTCCGCCCAGGTCCAGCTCTGCCAAATGCCGAAATCTTTCTCGCGCATCGCCGGCCGGCTGCCCCGGATCTTGGCGTTACGCGCTAGGAGTTTAGGAAAGGTATCCGCCGACTGTGCCTCGGCAACACTCCCTGTCATCAGCCTCTCTCCCCGGCTTATCTACTGTTCTCCGCAGTCTTCGTATCCAGCCGAATTTCCGGTCTGGTGATTGAAGCGCTCCGCCGAACGTTGGTTTTCTCATTGATCGGCAACCGCATATTGGAGAAGGAATGTTCCGTACTCAAGCGGAAACAGCCTGCCAACGCGAAATTCACCTTTACGTAAACGTAAGATCAGGGTTCTGCGCGTGGATTGAAGGCCATTGCCGGGCAGCCTCTTCGGCGCTCGTGAAAAGCTGGAATTGAACGCCCATATATGATTCTACAATGCTCAAGTTCGCATTACGCAAGTCCCTCGCGCTGCGACGGGTGCGATCCGTACGATCCCAGTTGGTCAAAAGGGAGATTGATAGTGTCCTTTACCGGTCATGACAGCCTAGACACGCGCCGAACCTTGACGGTCAACGGCAAGCAATACGATTACTTCAGCCTCGCCGCCGCCGCCGATGCCGGCCTTGGTGACGTCGCTTCGCTGCCGGTTTCGCTGAAGGTGCTGCTCGAAAACCTGCTGCGCCGCGAGGACGGCCGCACCGTCACCGTCGAGGACGTGAAGGCCGTCGCCAACTGGGGTGCCAATCGTTCTTCGAGCCAGGAAATCGCCTACCGTCCGGCGCGCGTGCTGATGCAGGACTTCACCGGCGTGCCGGCGGTCGTCGATCTGGCCTCCATACGCGACGCCATGGTCGACGCCGGTGGGGATCCGCAAAAGATCAACCCGCTGAGCCCCGTCGACCTGGTCATCGACCATTCGCTGATGGTCGATTATGCCGGGACGCACGAAAGCTTCGCCCAGAACGTCAAGCTTGAGTTCGAACGAAACCAGGAACGCTATGAGTTCCTGAAGTGGGGGCAGGGCGCCTTCCGGAACATGCGCGTGGTGCCGCCGGGCACCGGCATCTGCCACCAGGTCAACCTGGAATACCTGGCTCAGGTCGTCTGGACCCAGGAAGACGGCGGCCGCGAGGTCGCCTTTCCGGATACGCTGGTCGGCACCGATTCCCACACCACCATGGTCAACGGCCTCTCGGTGCTCGGCTGGGGCGTCGGCGGCATCGAGGCCGAAGCGGTGATGCTGGGCCAGCCGATTTCCATGCTGGTGCCGGAAGTGATCGGCTTCAAACTGACCGGAGCCATGACCGAAGGCACCACCGCCACCGACCTGGTGCTGACCGTCGTCGAGATGCTGCGCAAGAAGGGCGTGGTCGGGAAGTTCGTCGAATTCTATGGCCCCGGCCTCGACAACCTGACCCTCGCCGACCAGGCGACCATCGCCAACATGGCGCCCGAGTACGGCGCCACCTGCGGCTTCTTTCCGGTCACCCAGGCGACCCTGGATTACATGACCTTCACCGGTCGCGACGCCGGGCGCGTTGCCCTGGTCGAAGCCTATGCCAAGGCGCAGGGCATGTGGCGCGATTCCGATACCGCCGATCCGGTGTTCACCGATACGCTGGAACTGGACCTGGGCGACGTGGTCGCCTCTATCGCCGGGCCGAAACGCCCGCAGGACCGGATCCGCCTCACCGATGCCGCCTCTACCTTCAAGTCGCAGTTCGCCGACATGGCCGGCGGCCGCGCCGAACAGAAAAGCGTCACCCCCGCCGGTGCCGACTTCGAACTGGCCGAGGGCGCCGTCATGTACGCCGCGATCACCAGTTGCACCAATACGTCGAACCCGGCGGTGCTGGTCGCCGCCGGCCTGGTGGCGAAGAAGGCGCACGAGAAGGGATTGACCACGAAGCCGTGGGTGAAGACCTCGCTGGCGCCGGGCAGCCAGGTGGTCAGTGACTATCTGGAGCAGGGCGGCCTGCAGGAACACCTGGATGCACTGGGCTTCAACCTTGTCGGCTACGGCTGTGGGTCGTGCATCGGCAACTCCGGCCTGATTGAGAAGAACCTGATCGAGGCGATCCAGGACAACGACATGGTTGTCGCTGCCGTGCTGTCGTCGAACCGCAACTTCGAGGGCCGCGTCAGCCCCTGGACCAAGGCCAACTACCTGGCCTCGCCGCCGCTGGTCGTCGCCTATGCGCTGGCCGGCAACATGAACGTCGATCTGTTCAACGACGTGCTCGGCGAGGACGCCGACGGCAATCCCGTCTACCTGAAGGACATCTGGCCGACCAACAAGGAGATAGAGGATTACATCAACTCTGTGTTGACGCCGGAAATGTTCCGCGCGCGCTACGCCAATGTGCTCGATGGCGAGGAGAACTGGCGGAACATCCGCACCACGCCCTCTGAGACCTACAAGTGGTCGCCGGGCTCCACCTATATCCAGCACCCGCCGTTCTTCGCCGACACCGACGAGAGCGGCGAGGCGAAGGATATCGTCGGTGCGCGTACGCTGGCGCTCTTGGGTGCGTCGATCACCACCGACCATATCTCGCCCGCCGGTTCGATCCAGAAAGACAGCCCCGCCGGGACTTATCTGCTGGAACACCAGGTGCGGCCGCACGACTTCAACTCCTACGGCTCGCGCCGCGGCAACCATGAGGTGATGATGCGCGGCACCTTCGCCAACATTCGCATCAAGAACGAGATGGCGCCGGGCACCGAGGGCGGTTGGACCACCCATCACCCGTCTGGCGAAGTCATGTCCATGTATGATGCCGCGATTAAGTACGCAGAAGAGGGGGTGCCGCTGGTGGTCTTCGGCGGGCCCGAGTACGGCACCGGTTCCAGCCGCGACTGGGCGGCGAAGGGCACCCGCCTTCTCGGCATCAAGGCTGTGGTGGTGGAGAGCTTCGAGCGCATCCACCGTTCCAACCTGGTCGGCATGGGCGTACTGCCGCTGCAGTTCAAGAACGGCGAAACCCGCCAGTCGCTCGGCCTGGTCGGCACCGAGACTTTCGACCTGGTCGGCCTTTCCGACGGCATCAAACCGGGGATGGACGTCACCTTGAAGATCCACCGCGCCGACGGCTCCACCGCCGAGACGACGCTGCTCTGCCGCATCGATACCCTGGACGAGGTCGACTACTACCTGGCCGGCGGCATCCTGCAGTTCGTGCTCAACAACCTGCGCGCCGCCTGACCGGCGACGCCGCTTCGGTTATTCGCGACCGGCGGGCCTTGGGTCCGCCGGTTTCGGTTTGGCGTTCACGACTGCGTGACATTGCGCTGTTGACGCGCCCCTCACCTGCATGTGATTGGTGCGGATCGGTTGTTTCGGGCTAAGCCAGGGACCATGAAAACGTTCACCGCCACCGTTGCCGCCTTGATCGGATGTCTCGCCCTTGCCTCTGTCCCCGTCCATGCTCAGGACGGCGGAACGGCCAAGCCGCTGACGGTGGTCGAACTGTTCACCTCGCAGGGATGCTCGTCCTGCCCGCCGGCGGATGCGCTGCTGGGCGAGTTGGCTGGGCGCGAAGACGTACTGGCGCTGTCCGAACACGTGGACTACTGGGATTACATCGGCTGGAAGGATCCGTTCGCTATCGCGTCGAATACCGACCGGCAGCGTGACTACGCCGCCAAGTTCGCCTTGCGCTACGTCTATACGCCGCAGATGGTGATCGACGGCACCTATCAGGCTGTCGGTTCCAAGCGTCGCGAGGTGCTGGGTTATCTGAAAAAGGCCGCGGCCCACCCGCGCCTCGGCCTGTCGTTGCGCCGCACCGCCCAGGAAATCGAAGTGACCCTGCCGGCGGCGAAGCTTTCGGAACCGGTCCGGGTGTTGACGGTGTTTTTCGACAAGCGCCACGAAACCAGCGTCAAGCGCGGCGAGAACAGCGGCCGCACGCTCGCCTACCACAACGTTGTGCGGCGCATCCAGCCGTTGGCGGAATGGCGTGGCGAGGCGGCGACCTTCAAGCTGCCGATCGATCAGGCCACCGGCGAGGCCTGCGCGGTGATCCTGCAATCGAAACGCTCGCTCAAGGTGCTCGGCGCGGCGCGTCTCGATCTCGGCAATTCCTGAGCCGCGCCACTATCTCTTCACCACCTTTTCATGCCCGCGCCATTGTCCCGTCACATTCGCGGGCTATATCCAGGCATAAGAACTTGGAATTGAGCGACAGACAGGGAGCGCGAAAGATGATGACCACCGCATCCGAAACGAAATGGCGCACCGCCCTGCGCCAGGAACCTGCACTGAACGACGTGTTGGCCGACCCGATCGTGCGTCGGGTGATGGACCGCGACGGGGTCCGCGTGGGTGAAATCTCGGATCTGGCCACGGCCTACAGGCGCCGTGCCCGGAACGCTTCCGGCGTCGGCGAGGCCGCCTAGCCCGCCAAGCCTTTTTCCATGACCGCCGCCATGCGGCGCGAAAACGCCAGCGGATCGGCCAGCGCCTCGCCCTCGACGATGCGCGCTTGATCCAAGAGCAGGAACGCCGCGTCTTCGATGATCGCGTCCTTGCCGCTGCCGTCGAGCGCGCGCTTCGCCAGCTTTTCGATCAGCGCATGGCGCGGATTGATCTCCAGCACCCGCGGCGTGGTTTCGGCAAGCTGCTTGTGCTGCTTCAGGATACGCTCCAGGTGGATGTCCATGTCGCCCTCGTCGGCGACTAGGCAGACGGCACTGTCGGTCAGCCGTTCGGAGGTACGCACATCCTTGACTTTGTCGCCGAGCGCCAGCTTGAAGGCGGCGATCAGCGGCGAAACATCGGTCCCGGTGTCCTTCTTTTCCTCTTTCTCGTCGCTTTCTTTGTCGTCGTCGGCCGCAACCTTGGTCAGGTCGGCGCCGCCACGGGTGGCGGACTTGAAGGGCTTCTCCTCGAAGGTGCCGACCGTCGACACCCAGAACTCGTCGACCGGATCGGTCAGCAGCAGCACCTCGACGCCCTTCGCCTTGAAGCCTTCCAGTTGCGGGCTCAAGGCGGCGTGTTCGGCGTCCTCGCCGGTGATGTAGTAGACGGCTTCCTGGCCGTCCTTCATGCGCGCCACGTAGTCGGCCAGGCTGACGAGCTCGTCGCCGGCGGTGGAACGGAAGCGCGAGATGGCCAAGAGGTTGTCGCGGTTCTCGAAGTCCTCATAGAGGCCTTCCTTGACGACCGCGCCGAAGTTGTCCCAGAAGACGGCGTATTCCTCGGGCGCTTTCTCGGCTTTCTTTCTCAGCTCGCCGAAGACCCGTTTGGTCAGCGCCTTCTTGATCTTTGCCAGCGCCGGGTTGTGCTGCAGCATTTCGCGGCTGATGTTCAGCGGCAGGTCCTCGGAATCGACGACGCCGCGCAGGAAGCGGAAATAGCCGGGCAGCAGTTCGTCGCAGTTGTCGGTGATGTAGACCCGCTTCACGTAGAGCTTGAGTTGGCTCTTTCGATCCGGTTGGAACAGGTCGAACGGGCGCGAGGACGGCACGAACAGCAGGTTGGTGTAGGCCAGCACGCCTTCGACCCGGTTGTGGATGGTCAGCCACGGATCGTCGAACATGTGCGAGACGTGGTGGTAGAACTCCTTGTAGTCGTCCTCGGTGATGTCCTTGCGCTCGCGCGTCCAGACCGCCGACGCGGTATTCAGCGTCTCGTCCTGCAAGTCCTTGCCGTCGCCCGCCAAGACCACCGGCAGGCCGATGTGGTCGGAGTAGGTCTTGACGATGGTGCGGATGCGCATCGGCTCAAGGAATTCCTTTTCCTCTTTCTTCAGGTGCACCACCACGTCGGTGCCACGCCCGGTGCGCTCCGTCTCCTCGATGGTGAACTCGCCGCGCCCGTCGGACGTCCACAGCCAGGCCTTGTCTTCGCCGGCGCGCCGGGTCGTGACCTCGATCTTGTCGGCGACCATGAAGGCGGAATAGAAGCCGACGCCGAATTGCCCGATCAGGTCGACGCCGCCGCCTTGCTTTTTCTTGTCCTTTTCCTTGGCCGCCGTCAGCGCCTCCATGAAGGCCTGGGTGCCCGACCGCGCGATGGTGCCGAGCGTCTCGACCAGTTCGTCGCGGTTCATGCCGATGCCGTTGTCGGAAATGGTCAGCGTCTTGGCCTTCTTGTCGGCTCGCAGCGTAATGGCGAAGTCGCCGTCGCCCTCGATCAGGGCCGGCTGGGTCAGCGCTTCGTAGCGCAGCTTGTCGCAGGCGTCGGACGCGTTGGAGATCAGTTCGCGCAGAAAGATTTCCTTATGGCTGTAGAGCGAGTGCGCGACGATATCGAGCAGCTTGCTGACTTCCGCCTGGAATGAAAATGTTTCCTTGGTCATCTTTTGAACCCCGTCGGTGTTCCGAAAAAATCCGGCATTGATATAACCGCCCTTGCCGATGATGCAAGCCCCAGAGGCACCACACATTCGATTGCGAGGGGGGCTTGCCCGGACGCCCCGCATTGGGCATCGTGGCGCCGTTGTTCATCCTTTTGCGGGGGCCGAGATGGCGGGAGACAAAGAGAACCTTACGGTTTACTTCAACGGCGAGTGGGTACCTTGGGCCGATGCCAAGGTGCATATCTTTACGCCGGCGGTGAAATACGGCGCCGGCGTGTTCGAGGGCATCTGCGCCTACAAGACGCCGGACGGCATGAGCGTGTTTCGCCTGAAGGAGCATCTGGCGCGGCTGGAATATTCGCAGCGCGTGATGCGCTTCGAACGCATCTACACGGCCGCCGACCTGACCGAGCCGGTGTTGGAAGTGGTGCGGCGCAACGGCTTCTCCGAGACCGTTCACATCCGCCCGACGGTCTACGTCGATGGCATCGGCGAGGCCGGTGCGCCGGGTCCCATCGGCGTCGCGGTCACCGCGGTCGAGCGCAAGCGCGCCGCCAACACCGAAACCGGCTGCCGGGTGCAGGTTTCGTCGTGGCAGCGGATCTCCGATCTTTCCATGCCGACGCGCGTGAAAGCGCACGCCAACTACAACAACTCGCGCTTCGCCACCACCCAGGCCCGCCAAGACGGCTACGACACGGCGCTTCTGATGAACGCCAAGGGCCAGGTGGCGGAAGGGCCCGCCATGTGCTTCTTCATGGTCCGTGACGGCAAGGTGGTGACGCCGTCGATTACGTCGTCGATCCTGGAAAGCATCACCCGCGACACGGTGCTGACACTGTGTCGCGAGGAACTCGGCTTGGAGACCGTGGAGCGCGATATCGACCGGAGCGAGCTCTATGCCGCCGAGGAGGCCTTCTTCTGCGGCACCGCCTGGGAAGTGACGCCGATCGCCGAGATCGACGGCCTGCCGGTCGGCGCCGGAAAACCGGGTCCCGTCGTCCGCAGCCTGCAGACCGCCTATTTCGACCTGGTCGAGGGGCGCGTTCCCGACAAGCGCGGCTGGCGGACGCCCGTCTAGGCGGCCGATGGACGCGGGCGAACGCCGCAAGGCCCAAGCGCGCCTGATCGAGGAGATCGAGCGCAACGCCCGCGACACCGCGCACTGGACCGGCCGCAAGGTCTTTTCCGCATCGACCATGGACGCCATGGCGCGGGTGCCGCGTCATTTGTTCGTCGGCGATGGGTTCGAGCGCGCCGCCTACGTCAACCGGCCGCAGCCCATCGGCCACGGGCAAACGATCTCGCAGCCCTATATCGTGGCGCTGATGACGGACCTCTTGGATCTCGACGGCGACGAGGCGGTGCTGGAGATCGGTGTCGGCTCGGGTTACCAGACGGCGGTGCTGGCGGAGGTGCTGGAGCGCGGGCATGTCTATTCCATCGAAACCGTGCCGGAACTGGCGACGCTGGCGGCGCGCCGGCTGCGCGACATGGCCTATGGCAACGTCACCGTGCGCCAGGGTGACGGCTACGGCGGCTGGCCCGAGCATGCTCCCTATGATGCCATCATTGTGACGGCGGCGCCGGAACGGGTGCCGGACGCGCTGGTCGAGCAACTGGCGCCAGGTGGGCGCATGGCCATACCCATCGGCCGCCCGCACGACCGCCAGACGCTCGCCGTGGTGCGTAAATCGGCTGCCGGCAAGGTCAAGATCGATCACCTGCTGCCGGTCGCCTTCGTGCCGATGGTCGGCGGACGCTCGGCGACGGTGCACTGACATTATATATTTGTAGAATGTATTTGCGGCCCCGGCTAAGGTCGGTATCGCTGGGAACTTGGGGAGGACATCATGTTGCATCGAAAGTTTTTGTGCCTGCTGGCCGTGCTGGCGGTTGCCGGCCTGCAACCGGCCGCCGGTGCCGAGGAAGTCAAGATCAAGCACGGCGGCCTGACCTTGAACGGCGAACTTCACCTCGCCGACGGCAAGACATTGAAAGACGGAATCGTGTTGCTGGTGCATGGCACACTGGCCCACAACGGCATGGATACCATCAAGAACCTGACGACCGTCTTGGGTGAGCGCGGGTTTAGCACGCTCGCGGTCAATCTGTCGCTCGGCGTCGACGATCGCCACGGCATGTACGACTGCAAGGTGCCGCACCGTCATAAGCATTTGGATGCCGTTGACGAGATCGGTGCTTGGTTCGATTGGTTGCAAGGCCAGGGCGCCGGCGACGTGGCGTTGTTCGGCCATTCGCGCGGCGGCAACCAGGTGACGCGCTTCGCCACCGAGCGCGGCCATGCCAAGCTGATGCGCCTCGTGCTGTTGGCGCCGTCGCTGGGCGGCGGGGCGTCGCCGGCGGGTTTCGAGCGAACCCACGGCCGGCCGCTTGCCGACGCTTTGGCGGAAGCCGATGCGCTGGTCCAGGCCGGCAAGGGCGGCGAAAAGATGAAGGGGGTCGGCCTGCTCTATTGTCCCGGTGCGGACGTGATGGCGTCGAGCTTCGTCGCTTACTACCGGCCGGGGCCGCGTTCCGATACGTCGACGATCCTGTCGGAACTGAAGGTCCCCGTGCTTGTGGTCGCGGGTGGCAAGGACACCGTCGTGCGCGGCCTGCCGGAAAGGGTCGGCCCGATGGCGGACGGCAAGACGTTGGTTTTTGGCGTCGTCGGTGATGCCGATCATTTCTTCCTCGACCTCTTTGCCGAGGACGTCGCCGACTATATGGAAGAGTTCCTTTCCCCGGGCAGTTGACCGGCCTAAGCTGGCCGACCGGGCAAGCGGTCGAAGAGGAACAAACCATGTTGGCGGTCATGGGCGCCATGGAAGAGGAAGTGGAACTGCTTCGTGGCGGCATGGACGTCACGGGCGAGTCCGTTCATGCCGGAATCAACGTCATCCAGGGCGGGTTCCAGGATACCGAGATCGTCCTGGTTCGTTGCGGTATCGGCAAGGTCAACGCCGCCATCTGCACGCAGATGCTGATCGATCTGTACAAGCCCGACAAGCTGGTGTTCAGCGGCGTCGCCGGCGGGCTTTTGCCGAACATGGCGGTCGGCGACCTGATTATCGCCAGCCATCTGATCCAGTTCGACGTGGATTTGACCGCCTTCGGGCGCCGCCATGGCGAACTGCCGGACCGCGACAGGATGATCCAGTCCGATCCCGAACTCGTCGATCTGGCGGCGCAGGCCTTCGATGAGGCCTTTCCCGATGCCGGCGCCGACGACCCCAACCTGATGATCGGCACCATCGTTTCCGGCGACCGGTTCGTGAAGGATTCAAAAACGCTGCGCTGGCTGCAACGGGAATTCGCCGCGCTGGCCACCGAAATGGAAGGGGCCGCGGTCGGTTATACCTGCAACCTGGGCGATGTGCCGTTCGTGGTCCTGCGCGGCCTGTCGGATACCGCTGGTGAAAGCGCGCCCGATGATTTTTCCGCCAACTTGCACAAGGTATGCCGTTCGTCGCATAGCCTGCTGGAAAAACTGATCCCCATGGTCGATTAAATCAGTTATTTCCCAGAATTTCATAACAAATTACCTAAGTTTTTTAATGCGACTTTTAGATAAAAAGTTATAGACAATCGGGCGGGATTCGCCGTGTAATGGGTCCCCACTGTTTCAATCCGGCCGTAAACCCGGTGAACCACGCATGAGCCCGCACCTCGGCGTCAATCCAAGCACCTTCGAACTCGCGTTCGAGAACGTCATCGATGCGATCATCGTGATCAGCGACCGCGGCATCATCCAGGATTGCAATCCGGCGACCAGCCGGCTGTTCGGCTACGCTAAAAGCGAATTGATCGACCAGAACGTCGCGATTCTGATGACCGAGCGCGACCGCGCCTATCACGACGGCTATATCGAGAATTATCTCGGAACCGGCGACGCCAAAATCATCGGCATCGGGCGCGAGGTGGTCGCGCGGGCCAAGGACGGGCAGGAGTTTCCCGCCCGCCTGGCCGTTGCCGAGGACAAGCGGCGGAAGATGTTCGTCGGGATTCTGTCAGACATCTCGGCGGCGCGCGACGCACGCAAGGAAACCGCGACGATGCTCAAGCGGTTTCAGGACTTCGCCTACATGGCGGCGGACTGGTTCTGGGAAACCGACGCCGACCACACCTACAGCTACATCTCCGAACGAATCTGGCATTCCACCGGGCTGCCCATGGACCACTTCCTCGGCACCAACCGCCTGGAGGACCTGCGCCAGGCCGAGGACCAGGAATTGGCCCGCGCCCATATTGACGCGATCCGCGCGCGCAAGCCGTTTTCCGGGTTCGAATACTGGATCAACCACCCCATCGGCCGGCGCTGTTTCAGCCTGTCGGGCATTCCGAATTTCGACGAGAGCGGCAGTTTCCTGGGCTACCGGGGCGTCGGGCGCGATATCACCGAGCTTCGTGAGCAGCAACGCGAACTGGAATCGGCCCAGGCCGAGGCGGTTCGCGCCAATGCCGAGAAAACTCGTTTTCTCAACATGACCAACCATGAACTGCGCTCGCCCCTGAATGCCATCCTGGGTTACAGCGACCCCAGCCATGTGGCGATATACCGCGACAATCCGGAAAAGGTGGCCGACGCTTTGGCCGCCATTCACCATTCCGGGACGCTTCTGATCGATATGGTCAACAGCCTGCTGGACGTGTCGCGCATCGAGGCCGGGAAGTACGAAGTCGATTGCGATACCGTCGATGTGGCCAAGCTGGTCGAGGAGGTGGCGCTGTTGGCGCAAGGGATGCAGGACCGCTTCGGCGTGCAATGCCGAATCCCAGAGGCGGGGTTCGATTTCACCATCCATTCCGACAAGCGCCTGATCCTCCAGATTCTCACTAACTTCCTGTCGAATGCGATGAAGTATGGCGGCGAGGCGCCGGTCGAATTGCGCATCGAGAAGGAGAACGGCACTTGTTTCTTCGATGTCATCGACCAGGGCCCCGGCATGTCGGCGGCGGCGGTCGAGCGCGCCTTTCAACTGTATGGCCAACCGATCAAGGCCAATGATCCGCGCCGCGCCGGTTCGGGTCTGGGGCTGCCGCTGGCGAAGATGTTCGCCGGCCTGATCGGCGGCACGGTCTCGTTGATCAGCGCGGAGGGGAAGGGGACGACGGCGCGGCTGACGCTGCCGGTCGATTGCCGCCCCCCTGAAACCGCCGGCTAGTTATTCGGCCGGCGGCTGGTGCAGGGCGGCGACGATTCCCTGCATTTCCGGTTCCGGCGCGGGGTAGCGTTTCAGCACTTCCGGATCGTGGCCGGGAACGATATGGGCGTCGTCGGGGGCCAGTTGCCGCAGCCGGCGGTAGCCCTCGAGCATCAGGTACATGTTCTCGTGCGTCTGGAACGGCCGGCCATCGGTGAGGCATTCGTAGTAATGCGCCGCGTCGGAGGCCAGCACCACCCAACCGCGCGCCGTGTGCACGCGCACCGACTGCATGCCGCGCGTGTGGCCCGGAATGTGATGCAGCGAGATGCCAGGAAACAGATCCTCGTCGCCGTCGTGGAAGACGACCCGGTCGCCATAGAGCGCCGCGACCATCTGCTGCACGTCGGCGAGCACGAACGAGCCACGCAGCGCCTTATGGGTCATGGCGCGGCCGGTGACGTAAGACATCTCGTCGTCCTGGATGTGAAAGCGCGCGTTCGGGAACAGCTCCAGGTTGCCCGCATGGTCGTAGTGCATGTGGGAGATGATGACGTCGTCGATGGCTTCCGCGTCGACGCCCAGCATCGCAAGCCCCTCGGTCGGGCAGCGCAGGAAGGTGCGGCCGCGGCGTTCGCCCTCCGCCTTGCCGAAACCGACGTCGAGCACCACGGTGCGCTCGGCGGAGCGCATCACCCAGACGAAATAGTCCATGCCCAAGGGCGCGTCATGCGGATCGCCATGGACGAAGACGGTGCCCCGCGTTCCGGTTCGTTCCGCGTATTTGACGGCGAAGATTTCGTATTCGGGCAGGGCCATGGCGTGGGTCCTCTAGTAGGCGTATTCCTGGAACACCGGGTCGACGTCGCCGTGCCAGCGGCGTTCGTAGGCGCGCAGCATCTCCTCCGCCGGCGTGATGCCGGACTCGGCGATCAGGAACAGCGGTTTCAGGTAGTGGGTTTCGTCCAGGCCGATGCTGTCGAGACGCGCCCGGCGCTTCAGCCCGGCGTGCGAGATTTCCAGCACGTCGAGGGCGATCTCGCGCACGGTCTTGTCGCGGAACGGCGTGTTAAGCGCATGCTTCGGCACGTTGTCGCGGAGCCCGTCGCGTTCCTCCTGGGTCCAGTCGGAGACGTAGTCGAGCGCCTGCGAAAGCGATTCCGGGTCGTACAAGAGCCCCACCCAGAACGCCGGCAGCGCGCAGAGCCTGGCCCACGGGCCACCATCGGCGCCGCGCATCTCCAGGAATTTCTTGAGCCGAACTTCCGGGAAGGCGGTGGAGAGGTGGTCCTCGAAATCCTTGATGGTCGGCTTCTCGCCCGGCAGCACCGAAAGATTGCCCGCAAGGAAATCGTGGAACGACAGGCCGGCCGCGTCGATGTATTGGCCGTCCCTGTAGACGAAGTACATGGGCACGTCGAGGATGTAGTCGACGTAGCGCTCGAAGCCGAAGCCGTCCTCGAACACGAACGGCAGGGTGCCGCAGCGGTCGGGATCGGTGTCGGTCCAGCAATGGCTGCGGTACGACAGGAAGCCGGTGGGCTGGCCTTCCTTGAACGGCGAATTGGCCCACAGCGCTGTGGCGATGGGCTGCAGCGCCAGCGAGGCGCGGAACATCTTCACCATCATCGGCTCGGAACAGAAATCCAGGTTCACCTGCACCGTGCAGGTGGATTTCATCATGTCGAGGCCCATGGTGCCGACCTTCGGCATGTATTCGCGCATGATCTTGTAGCGGCCCTTCGGCATCCAGGGCATCTCGGCGTTCGGCCATTTTGGATGGTAGCCGAGCCCCAGGAACCCGATCTCCATTTCCCGCGCGATGGCCTTCACCTGTTGCAGGTGGCGGGTGACCTCGGAACAGGTCTCGTGCACGTTCTCCAAGGGCGCGCCGGAAAGCTCCAATTGGCCGGCCGGCTCCAGGCTGATCGAGGCGCCGGTGTCGTCGGTCAGCGCGATGACGTTGTTGCCTTCCATCACCGGGTCCCAGCCGAACTTCATCATCGCGTCCAGGAGCGCGCGTACGCCGGCCTCGCCTTCGTATTCCAGCGGCTTCAGATCCTTCAGGTGATAGGCGAACTTTTCGTGCTCGGTGCCGATGCGCCACTGTTCCGGCGGCTTGCAGCCGCTGGCCAGGTAATCGATCAGTTCCTGGCGGTTCTCGATGGGGGGAAGCGGCTTTCCGGGTGCGGCCATGGCGGTGTCCTCGTGGTGTCCTCGTGGTGTCCTGGGGCGTGTCGTGTCGGGTCTTAGCGTTGCCAGTCCCCAAGCAGGGCCTGCCAGCAGGTGATCGACGCCAGCGCCGCGGTTTCCGCGCGCAGAATCCGCGGCCCCAGGTCGATCAGGTTAACAAACGGCAATGCGGCCAGCGTGGCAAGTTCCTTCGGCGTAAAGCCGCCTTCAGGGCCGATCAAAATGCCGTGTTGCAGGCCGTCGCCGGCCCGCGCGCCAAGCGCCTCGGCGAAAGCCCGGCCGCCGCCGGTCTCGTCGCCCACCCACAAGGGCCGGTCGGCCGGCCAGCCGGCGAGAAAGACGCTGAGCGGCCGTGCAACAGCGATTTCCGGGACGCTGGTCCGCTCGCACTGTTCGGCCGCCTCGCGTGCTTGGGCGACGATGCGGTCTGCGTTGACGCGGGTGGCTTCCGTTCGCTCGGTGATCACCGGCGCCAGGCGCCCGACGCCCAACTCCGTCGCCTTTTCGACCAGGAAATCCATGGCGGATTTCTTCAACGGCGCGAAGGCCAGCGTCAGCGGCGAGGGCGGATCCTGGGGGCGGGATTGGCGGCTCGGCGCCAACGTGCAGGCCTTGCGCGATGCCGCGGTGATTTCCGCCAGCCATTCGCCGTCGCGGCCGTTGAACAGCAGCACCGGTTCGCCGGCGCCCAGGCGCAACACGTTGACCAGGTAATGCGCGGCCTTGGCGTCCAACTCGACGCTCAGGTCTTCTCGGAGATCGCTTTCGACGAACAGGCGGGGCGGCGGGCGGCTCATGACGGGGCGATCTTACGCCCCGAGGTGGTGGCCAGTACAGGCCAACATCTCTATATTGTCGCCATGCAAGGCACCACCGTTTCAACGCCGCCATCCGCCAGCGACATCGCCGTTGACAATTGGGTCGACCGGTTGGCACCCCTCGCTGTCCGGCCCTACCTGCGCCTGGCGCGCCTGGACCGGCCGATCGGCACCTGGCTTCTGCTGCTGCCTTGCTGGTGGGGGCTGGCGCTGGCGACGCCGGGGTGGCCGGACTGGCGCATCGGTCTTCTGTTCGCCATCGGCGCCCTGGTCATGCGCGGCGCGGGCTGCACCTTGAACGATCTCGCCGACCGCAAGTTGGACGCGAAAGTGGCGCGCACCGCGACCCGGCCCATCGCCAGCGGCGCCGTCAGCGCCGCCGCCGGGGTCGCCTTCTTCGCAGCCCTGTCGCTCACGGGCCTCTGGGTGCTGGTGCAGTTCAACGACTTCGCCGTCAAGCTGGGCGTGTCGTCGCTGGCGCTGGTGGTCGTCTATCCGTTCATGAAGCGCGTCACCTACTGGCCGCAGCTTTGGCTGGGCCTCACCTTCAACTGGGGTGCGTTGATGGGCTATGCGGTGGTCACCGGCGGTCTCGGCTGGGCGCCGGGCTGGCTCTACGCCGCCGGCATCCTGTGGACGCTCGGCTACGACACCATCTATGCGCACCAGGACAAGGAAGACGACCTCCTGGTCGGGGTGAAGTCGAGCGCGCTGGCGCTCGGTGACGACACCAAGCCCTGGCTGGCGCTGTTCTATGCAGGCGCCTTGGCGCTGATCGCGGCGGCGGGCTGGAGTGCGGCGCTCGGCTGGCCGTTCTATGCGGGGCTCACCATCGCCGCCGCTCACGCTGTCTGGCAGGTGCGGGGCGTCGACATCGACGGGCCCAAGGATTGCCTCGCCAAGTTCAAGTCGAACCGCGATTTCGGCCTCATCGTCCTCGCCGCCATCGTCGCCGGGCAGGTCTGGGGCTAGATCGCGATTTCCGTGAAGCGCGGGTGGTGGAAGGGCTTTGAACCTTCGTTCAAAGCCTCCGTGCGTGAACGCCGGAGTTCCGCGTCCTCGACGGAGTGATGCACGAAGGCTTCCAGGTCGTGTTCCGGGGCCAGGCGCCGGCGCACGTGATGGAGCACCTCCGTCTGGCTCATGGCCGGGCCGCTGCGGCCCTCGGCCGTGACTTCCGAAAGCGCGATGGGGTTCCCTTCCAGGCAAAGCGTGCCGCGCTTGGAATTGTAGAGATAGACGCTGTCGAGATCCGGCCCCACCTCCGAGCGCACGTGCACGCCGTCCAAGCGCCCGAAGCCGTAGTTGGCGGCGGTGACCTCGGTCTCGTGCATGCGCACCAACTGTTTGTCCGTGAGCCAGGTGACGAACAGCGTCACGGTGACGCCGGGCACGTGCTGCAGCGTCGCGGCGACGGAGCCGTAGGACGCGATGTGCGGCGAATAGACGGAATCGAAATCCTGCATGGCGCAGCGGATCACCGGGATCTCGCCGTCCTTGCCGCGCCACAGGCTGCCCGGGAACTTCCGCGCCAGTTGCTGCGGCGATTGGTTGGAGCCGACCGCCAGCACCGGTGTGCGGCCCGCGAGGTCCGGCAATGGATCGCCCGCGTGGATGGGATGCGCGCGGCCGTCTTTGTACAGGTAGCTTTGCGCCGGGATGGCGTAGGGGTAGGTGGTGGCGCGCTCGAAAGCGTCCGAACTCATGATGCGCGGGCGCGTCAGTCGTCGCCGCCCTCGGCGGGCAGGTACTGGGAGATGTCGACCTCGTCGATCTGCGAGGGGTCGAGGAAGCGCTCGGCATATTCCTTGTAGACGCCTGAGGTGAGGAACAGCTCGAACAGGTCGGCGTCGATATGCGCGTCCTTTTTCATGAAGGACATGATCTTGACGCTGTCGGAGAGCTTTTTCGGCGGCTTGTAGGGGCGGTCGGCGGCGGTCAGCGCCTCGAAGATGTCGGCGATGGCCATGATCCGGGCCGGCAGCGACATGTCGTCCTTGTTGAGCTTCTTCGGATAGCCGGTGCCGTCCATCTTCTCGTGGTGGCCGCCGGCGAACTCCGGCACCTTCTTCAGGTGCTTCGGGAACGGCAGCTGTTCCAGCATGATGATGGTCTGAACGATATGGTCGTTGATGATGAAGCGCTCTTCCTCGGTCAGCGTGCCGCGGCCGATGCAGAGGTTGTAGACCTCGCCCATGTTGAACTTGTTCTGCGGCACGTCGAGCTTGAAGCCGTAGGGATTGTCGTCGGCGGCCGCGGCGGCGGGCTGTTCGCGATAGACGATATGGTCGTCGCGGTTGGCCAGCAGCTTCTCCATCACCGGCAGCTCCGGCGCCGGGGCGCGGTTCTTGCGCTTCAGTTCCTCGTGCGAGACGCCGATGCGGTCGTCCAGCGTGCGCGCCCATTCGATGTCGGCGATTTCCTTGACCCGGTCGACCAGTTCCGGCGCCATGAACTCGCCGCCCAGGTTGCACTCGGCGATGAACTTGTAGTCGTCGTCGAGCTTGGCCAGGCGTTCTTCCAGTTCGGCGCGCAGCGCTTCCGGGTCGCCGCCGTCGATGATCGCCTTCATGTATTCGATGGTGGCGTCGCGTTTGACCACCTCGAAGCGCATGCGGACCTCGTGGATGCGGTCGTAGATGGTTTCCAGCTTGGTCGATTTGTCGACTACGTATTCCGGCGTCGTCACCTTGCCGCAGTCGTGCAACCAGGCCGAGATGTGCAGTTCGTACCACTGGTCGTCGGTGAGGTCGAAATCGGCGTAGATGCCCTCGGTGCTGTCGCAGGCGGCCTTGGCCAGCATCTTGGTCAGTTCCGGCACGCGCTGGCAGTGGCCGCCGGTGTAGGGCGACTTGGCGTCAATGGCGGACGCGATCAGCTCGATGAAGCTGTCGAGCAGCTTCTTCTGGCCTTCCAGCAGTTGCTGGTTATCGAGCGCCACGGCCGCCTGCGAGGCCAGCGCCTCGATCAGCGGCTGGATCTCGGTGCTAAACGCAATGACCTCGCCGGCGTCGTCCTTGGCGTTCAGGAGCTGCAGCACGCCGATGATCTCGTCCTGGCTGTTCTTCAACGGCACCGTGAGGAAGGATTTCGAGCGGTAGCCCATGCCCTCGTCGAATTTTTTGGTGCCGGAAAAATCGAAGTCCTGCGCCTCGTAGGCGTCGGGGATGTTCACCGAGGTGCCGGAAATAGCGGCCCACGACGCGACGTTCTTGCGGTTCTCGGCGCTGGTTTCCGGATCGTACATGCGCAAGGGCGGGAAGGTGATTTCCTTGCCCGTCGTGCCGCCGAGCGCGATGTCGAGCGAGTCGGTGCGCATGATCTCGAACTTGAGGCAGTCGTCCTCGGTGCGCAGATACAGCGTGCCGCCGTCGGCGTTGCAGATATCCTTGGCTTCCAGGAGGATGCGCTCCATCAGCCGGTTGGTGTCGCGTTCCGCCGAGAGCGCGATGCCCACTTCGATCAGGCGTTGGAACTGGTTACCGGCGTTTTCGCTCATGGTGCTCGAAATCTGCTGTGCTTGCCCACCCGATCGATTATGGTCTACCCCGGATCATAACCCGCGCGTAGTTTTCAAGGATTATAAAGGTTTATATAACCCCAGAGCGCATTTTAAAAAGGGTATTCCGGCGGTTTTGCAATTACAATAGCTTTCCAACCCGCCCGCCCGACACCGAACGGCTAATTTTCCCCATGAGTTTCACCTCTCTCCGCGATTTTCTATTCAGCCGCCTGGAACCCGAAGGCCGGCTGGTCAGGGTCACCGAACCGGTGTCGCCGCACCTGGAAATGACCGAGATTCAGACCCGGCTTCTGGCCGAAAAGGGCCCGGCGGTCTTGTTCGAGAACGTGGTCAGGGAAGACGGCTCCAAATACGACATGCCGGTGCTGGTCAACCTGTTCGGCACGGTGGAGCGCGTCGCCTGGGGCATGAACAGGGAGCCGCACGAGCTGCGCGAGATCGGCGAGACGCTCGCCATCCTGCGCCAGCCGAAACCGCCCGGCGGCTTCAAGGAAGCGCTGGAGATGTGGCCGCTCCTGAAGACCGTGCTTTCGATGAAGCCCAAGACCGTCAGCCGCGCGCCCTGCCAGGAAATCGTCTGGCAGGGGAACGACATCGACTTGGCCAGGCTGCCGATCCAGACCTGCTGGCCGGACGAACCGGCGCCCTTGATCACCTGGCCTTTGGTGGTGACGCAGGGGCCGAAGCCCTCAGGCGCGGATTCCGACAAGCGCGACGGCTTCAACCTCGGCATCTACCGCATGCAGGTGACGGGACGGAACACGACGCTGATGCGCTGGCTCAAGCACCGGGGCGGCGCCCAGCATCATGCCCGCTGGAAGGAACAAAGCCGCGAGCCGCTGCCGGCCGCCGTTGTCCTGGGCGCCGATCCGGGCACCATCCTGGCCGCCGTGACGCCGGTGCCCGATACCCTGTCGGAGTACCAGTTCGCCGGGCTGTTGCGGGGCGAGAAGGTCGAGCTGGTCGATTGCAAGACCGTGCCTCTGAAGGTGCCGGCGGCAGCCGAGATCGTCATCGAGGGCCATGTGTCCTTGGAGGACTACGGCGACGAAGGCCCCTATGGCGATCACACCGGCTACTACAACGCCGTCGAGCCGTTTCCGGTGTTCACCGCCAGCGCCGTGACCATGCGCCGGGACCCGATCTATCTCTCCACCTTCACCGGTCGGCCGCCGGACGAGCCGTCGGTCTTGGGCGAGGCCCTGAACGACGTCTTCGTGCCGCTGTTGGCGCAGCAGTTCCCGGAGATCGTCGATTTCTGGCTGCCGCCGGAGGGCTGCTCCTACCGGGTCGCGGTGGTGTCGATCAAGAAGGCCTACCCGGGTCACGCCAAGCGCGTCATGATGGGGGTCTGGTCGTACTTGCGGCAGTTCATGTACACCAAGTTCGTCATCGTCGTCGATGAAGGCATCAACGCGCGCGACTGGAACGACGTCGTCTGGGCCATCTCGACGCAGGTCGATCCGGCCCGCGACGTGACCATGATCGAGAACACCCCCATCGACTACCTGGACTTCGCCTCGCCGGAATCGGGGCTCGGATCGAAGATGGGCATCGACGCCACCGCCAAATGGCCGCCGGAAACGCAGCGCGAATGGGGTACGCCGATCCGCATGGCCGACGACGTCATCGACGAAGTGACGCGCAAATGGGCCGATCTCGGCCTGCCGGGATCGGGCAAGCCGATCTGGAAATAGGCCTCCGGGCCGGATGGTGACGGCCGCAAGCCGATAACCGGCGGATTCGAAATAATTCCCCCACATGATGCCTGTAGGATCCCCGCTTGGGACGGTTCCGGGATGACGTTTCCGGGCCCGCAATTTGCCTTTTCGGCTGAAGCCGTTAGGGTCGGGCGCAGGGAAAGGAAGGCCGATCATGTCGAAAAACAAGGGAAACCGGGGCGCCAAGGGTAAGAAGAAGGCGCCGGAAGGACCCACCTTGGGCGGACGCATTCAGATGGCGCGCGAGATGCGCGGGCTGACGCCGTCGCAACTGGCGCGCCGCGCCGGCGTATTGCCGAAAACCCTCGCCAACTGGGAAAGCGACCGCTCGGAACCGCGCGCCAACAAGCTGCAGATGCTGGCCGGCGTCTTGGACGTGCCGCCCTTGTGGCTGTTGGGCGGCGACGCCGTCGGCATCGCGCCCGAGTTCGATGTCGGGATCGAGGAAACCGCCGACGTCGCCTCCAAGGTCCAGCGCCTGATCAAGCTGCACGAGCGCATGTCGACGCTGCTGTTCGAGGTGCAGTCGGATATCTCGCGCCTGCAATCGGAGTTCGAAGAGCAACCGATGTAGGCGGGGCGCGCGGAACCCCACTCACGGCTTGTTGAGCGCCGCTCCCATACCGGGCGCTTGCGTGAAATCGCCGTTTCATGCTGCAATCGGGCATTCCTCGCGTTGACGGAGACACTGCCATGTTTCGGCGCGCTATCGCCCTTAGCCGGTTTTCGGCTCTCTTTGCCATCTTCATTCTGGCCCCCATCCTGATGTCCACGCCCGCTTTCGCCGACCGCATCGACGGCCATTGGTGCAAGGGCCTGAAACGGCTCTATATCGACGGCCCCCAGATCGTCACGCCGGGCGGCACCAAGATGACCGGCGACTACGACCGCCACGGCTTCACCTACGTGGTACCGGCCGGCGAGGACGATGCGGGCGCCACCATCACCATGCAGCAGACGCACGACGAACTGATGCAGTGGCAATCGTCCTCGAACCCCAGCGACGTCCAGGACTGGATCCGCTGCAAGGAACAGATCAGCCGCGCTCCGGCCGCAATCTCGCCGCCACCCAGCCGGGGCTGAGCCGGCCAGGGTGACAATGTCACGGACGCGGGCCGCGCCCGGGCGTATCTAACAGCATCGCATTTTTGACATTCATCAACCGGTTAGGGAGAGACCGAAATGACCAAGAACGTTGGCGGCATCGACCGCATCCTCCGCATCGTCGTCGGCCTGGTGCTGATCGCCTATGCCTTGAACCTGATCGCGCCGGACACCGGCTACAACGTCTGGGGCTGGATCGGCGTCGTGCCGCTCTTGACCGCGCTGATCAACTTCTGCCCGCTCTACAAGATCATCGGGCTCAGCACCAGCAAGGAAGGCTGACGGCGGGCGGGGCCAAGGCGCCGCCTTGACCTACCGTCGCCCCCATCCCCACTTTCGCGGGAATGACGGGTAGGGCGGATTGGCCGATCGGACAAGGCGCCGCCGGCGCCGCCGGTCATTGACCTCCCGGCCCCGTGCGCATAGGTTCGCGGCGCCCGGTTTTGCGGGCGTTCAGTTGCTGGGGAATTGCCGATCATGACCGATATCCGCGCGCTCGCCGAACACGCCAAGGCCTGGCCCTTCGAGGAGGCCCGCGCGCTCATGAAACGCATCGGGCCGGGCAAGGTGCCGGAAAAGGGCTACGTGCTGTTCGAGACCGGCTACGGCGCCTCGGGGCTGCCGCATATCGGCACCTTCGGCGAGGTGGTGCGCACGCTGATGGTGCGCCACGCCTTCGAGCAGATGTCGGACGCGCCGACGCGGCTGTTCGCCTTCTCCGACGACATGGACGGGCTCAGGAAGGTGCCGGACAACATCCCCGAACAGGAGATGGTCGCCGAACACCTGGGCAAGCCGCTCACCGCCATCCCCGACCCGTTCGGCACGCACGACAGTTTCGGCGCGCACAACAACGCCAGGCTCCGCGCCTTCCTCGATACCTTCGGCTTCGATTACGAATTCGTCTCCGCCACCGAGTGCTACACGTCGGGGCAGTTCGACGCGGCGCTCTTGAAGGTGCTCGAACACTACGACGCGGTGATGAACGTCATCCTCCCCACGCTCGGCCCCGAGCGCCAGGCGACCTACAGCCCGTTCCTGCCGGTCTGCCAGAAAACCGGCCGCGTGCTGCAGGTGCCGGTGATCGAGCGCGACCTGGATGCCGGCACCGTCGTTTATGAAGACGAGGACGGCGCACGAGTCGAGACCCCCGTCACCGGCGGGCGCTGCAAGCTGCAATGGAAGGCCGACTGGGCCATGCGCTGGGCGGCGCTCGACGTGGATTACGAGATGTCCGGCAAGGACCTGATCGATTCGGTCAAGCTGTCGGGGCGCATCTGCCGTATTCTGGAAGGCAATCCGCCGGTCGGCTTCACCTACGAGCTGTTCCTCGACGACAAGGGCGAGAAGATCTCCAAGTCGCGCGGCAACGGCCTCTCGGTGGAGGAGTGGCTCCGCTACGCGCCGCCGGAAAGCCTGTCGCAGTTCATGTTTCAGAAACCGAAAGCCGCCAAGCGGCTCTACTTCGACGTCATCCCGCGCCAGGTCGACGACTACCTGCAGCACCTCGCCGGCTACCCGGAACAGGAACCGGCGCGCCAGATCGAGAACCCCACCTGGCACATCCACCGCGGCCCGCCGCCGGCGGAGGACGCGCATCTCAGCTACAACATCCTCCTCAATTTGGCCTCCGTCTGCCACACGGAGGACCCGGCGGTGCTGTGGCACTTCATCTCGCGCTACCGCCCGGACGCATCGCCGGAGACGGCGCCGATGCTCGACAAGCTCGCGGGCTACGCCATCAACTACTACCGCGATTTCGTCAAGCCGGCGAAGCAATACCGCGCGCCAGACGATCGCGAGCGCGCCGCCATGGAAGACCTGAAGGCGGCGCTTGAAGCCATGCCCGCCGACGCCGACGCCGAGACCATCCAGACGGAGGTCTACGAGGTCGGCAAGCGCCATGAATTCGAGAACCTGAAGGACTGGTTCAAGTGCCTCTACGAGGTCTTGCTGGGTCAGTCGCAGGGTCCGCGCATGGGTTCGTTCATCGCGCTTTACGGGCTTTCGGAGACGGTGGAATTGATCGGCCGCGCCTTGGCCGGGGAAGACCTGTCGGCCTAGCTCAGCGACACGTCTCGGCGTAGCGGAAGTAGAGCTCGCGCGCCCGGCCGTACATCGGCCCGGGTTGCAGGTCGCGGGTCTCGAACCGCGTGCAGGGCAGCACCTTGGCGTAGTTGCCGGTGGCGAACAGCTCGTCGGCTTCGCTCAGGTCCTTCGTCGTCACGGTGCGCTCGACGACATCGACGCCGTCGTCCTGCAAGAGTTGAATGACGCGGCGTCGGGTGACGCCGTTCAGGAAGGTGCCGTTGATCGCCGGCGTATGGACGGCGCCGTCCTTGGCGAGAAACAGGTTGGCGTAGGAGAACTCGGCGACGTTGCCCAAGGGATCCAAGGAGACGCCGGTGTCGAAGCCCTTGTCGTTGGCCTCCTTGACGCCGCGCGCCACGTTCGGATAGAGGCATGACGCCTTGGCCTCCGTCGGCGCCATGTCGGGCGCCGGGCGGCGGAAGCTCGAGACGCAGGCCGAGAACCCCTCCGGCGCCGGCATCGGCGACACGCCGACGTGCACGATCAACTGGGTGCTGGCGGGATCGGGTACGATGAAGCCGCCGGTCGGGTAGAGCATCGGACAGATGTAGAGCTCCGCGTCCGATGGGAACTTGGCGACGCCTTCCCGGGCCAGCGCCATGATCTCGTCGGCGCTCATCGGCGATGAGAGCCCCATGACCTCGGCCGAGCGCATTAGCCGCTGGCAGTGGCGGTCGAGATCCGGCAGCGTGCCGGCCATCGAACGCGCACCGTCGAACACCGCCGACGCCAGCCAGAAGCCATGGTCGCGCGGTTTGATCAGCGCCGGGCCGCCCTCATGCCAGGCGCCGTCGGCCCAGGTGAGCGATTCGCCGATTGCGTGGGTTTTTGCCATCGAAAGAAGGCCTAGTCGTTTACTGGCTGGCCCAGATGATCCGAGCCATCCAGTCGACGTCCTCGACCGCCAGCACGCGGTCCTCGTGCAGCGGGTTCAGGGACTGCAGCTCGATCTTGGAGGCCGTCTGGCGCGCCAGCACCTTGGCCATGATCTCGCCGTCGGTGGTCTTGACCACCACGCGGTCGCCGCGGCGCACGTTGGCCTCCGGCGAAACGATGACGGTATCGCCGTCGCGGAACACCGGCGCCATACTGTCGCCGCTGATTTCCAGCGCATAGGCGCGGGGGTCGGAAAAGCCGGGAAACGGAATCTCGTCCCAGCCAGAGCCGGCGGGATAGCCGGCGTCGTCGAAGAAACCTTGCGAGCCGGCCTGCGCGAACCCGATCAACGGAATATTGCGGTAGACCCCGGCGCCGGCGCCGTCGCCGATATAGGAGACGAATTCGTTCAAGGTGGCGCCCGTGGCGATCAGCACCTTGGCGACGCTTTCGGTGCTGGGCCAGCGGTTCTTGCCCTCGCGGGTGACGCGCTTGCTCTTGTTGAAGGTGGTCGGGTCGAGACCGGCGCGCCGCGCCAAGCCGGACGCCGACAGCCCGTACTCCCGCGCCAGGCGGTCGATCGCTCTCCAAACATCACCGTGCGTTAACATGGGACTATCCTCCGATATCCGGGGCTTAAAGTCATTAGGAATAAGATAATATTGTAGGTTGACAATCAATATTAAGCAATTTTATAAAGAAAAAAATAATAATCACACATGTAAAAAGTGCAGACAGGATTGCCGCCAAATGCCCAGGAAACGATTCGTGCCATCGCGCTCGCGCGTATTGCCGGAAGCGCCGTTCGCCACCGCCGAAGCCGCATGGTTTTGGTTCATGCTGACGCAGAAACTCAGGTGGGAGGGAGCCGAGTTGGACGATCGCCCGGCCGGGCATTCCAGACCCTGTGAGCCGGACGATATCTACCGGGCGGTGAAGCACCTCGCCCGGGAGGGCGATCTCGGCCGCCGGCACCTCCGCACACTGCATCGCTTTGGCGTTCTCGACCGGCCGCCGGACCCGCGTTGTTCCGACGAGGCCATGGATTGCCGCCATTGGGACGAAGCGCTGGAACGACTGGCCGCCCTGCTTAAGGAGAAGGGGATTGTCGAATGACGGGCGGCGACCGGGTCCGGGAAACGACCGAGGGTCGCGTGCTCGTCGCTTTTACCGGCCAGGTCGGGTTGTGGTGGTTGCGTTTGCTGCGGCCCGGGTTCCGCCATTGTTACGCGCTGATCGAATGCGAGGACGGTTGGGTGATCTGCAATCCGGCATCGCATTGGACCGAAATCCGGTCGATCGGGCGTCCGCCGCTTGTCGATCTGCTCGATTGGCTTTTCACCGGCGGCGCGGTGGTGGCGGTCTGGCGGCGGACGGACGTGCCGAAGCGCGTGGCGCCGGTGCGGCCTTATTCCTGCGTCGAGGAAGTGAAGCGATTGCTGGGTCTCAGGGCGCCTGGCGTGTTCACGCCGTGGCAGTTGTATCGGTACTTGACCCGACCGCCTCGGGAAAAATTCAGAAAACCGAAAAAAATCCTTGACAGAAGTAAAATTACCTTATACATATCGCGTCAGTGAAAGGGACAACTGTGTCCAGAGCTAGCCGGCGCCATCCGCGCCGGCTTTTTCGTGCGCCGACCCTTGCCCTTTCGTTCCCGTCGAAACCGAACCGAAAAGGAGCCTGACCATGGGTGGATTCTTCTCGCCGCCGAAAGCCCCGCCGGCGCCGGCGCCGCTTCCCACCGCCCCCGATCCCGAGGAAGAGGAGCGCAAACGCCGCCTGGAAATGATCGAACGCCGCCGCCGCGGCCGTGCAGGCACCATCGCCACATCCGAGCGTGGTTTTCTTAGCCCCGCCGCCGGTGCCGGGCAGTTGCCGGCGAGCCGCAAATCGTTGCTGGGAGAATGACCATGGTGGAAATGACGGCAAAACAGGTGTTCGAGCGCTTCCAGCGCGCCAAGGAGCGGCGCGCCAATTGGGAAAGCCATTGGCGCGAATGCTACGACTACGCCATGCCGCAACGGGAATCGGCGCTCGTGCAATCGACGCCCGGCGCGAAACGGACGGACAAGCTGTTCGACGGCACCGCGCCGGACGCGGTCGAGCAACTGGCGGCCAGCCTTCTGGCACAGTTGACGCCGCCCTGGGCGCGTTGGTTCGGACTGGCGGAAGGCAACGACCTGGCGCCCGAGGAGAAGGACCTGGTTGCGCCGGCACTCGAGCAGGCGACCACTGCCATCCAGGCGCATTTCGACAAATCCAATTTCGCCGTCGAGATGCACCAGTGCTATCTGGACCTGGTAACGGCGGGGACCGCATGCCTATTGTTCGAGGAAGCGCCGCTCGGTCAGCGCTCTGCGTTTCGGTTTCTGGCGGTGCCGTTGTCGCAGGTGGTGTTTGAGGAAGACGCCGACGGCGCGCTGGAAAACACTTTCCGCCGCTCCGAACTTCGTCCCGCCGACTTGGTCCGCTGATTTCCCGACGCCGACGCCGACGGCGCGCTCCGAAAACGCGGCGATGAAGACCCGACGTTCCGTGTCGCCGTTGTCGAAGCGGTCGTCGGCGAGGACCAAGGCTATGCCTATACCGCCGTTCGCGAAGCGGGCGCGGTCGGCACCGGTGAGCCGGAGATTTTGGCCCAGGGACGCTTCGCCCTGTCGCCGTTCATCAATTTCCGCTGGATGAAGGCGCCGGGCGAGGTCTACGGACGCTCGCCAGTGATGAAGGCGCTGCCTGACATCAAGACCGCCAACAAAGTGGTGGAACTGGTGCTCAAGAATGCTTCCATCGCCGTCACCGGAATCTGGCAGGCGGACGACGACGGGGTGCTCAACCCCGCCGCCATCAAGCTGACGCCGGGCACCATTATCCCGAAGGCGGTCGGTTCCGCCGGCCTATCGCCGCTGGAGGCGCCCGGGCGGTTCGACCTTTCGGAATTGGTGCTCAAGGACCTGCGCCAACAGATCAGGAAGGCGCTGCTTGCCGATAAACTGAGCCCGCCCGACTCGCCACGCATGACCGCGACCGAGATCCTCGAGCGCTCGGCCGAAGTGGCGCGGCTCTTGGGGGCCACGTATGGCCGGTTGCAGTCGGAACTGCTGACCCCACTGGTCGACCGGGCCGTCGCCATCCTGGCCCGGCGCGGCGCCATCGAGCCGATTCGCATCGACGGGCGCACGGTGGAATTGGAATACCGCTCACCGCTCGCCCGCGACCAGGCCGGGCGCGATGCGCAGAACACCATCGCCTGGCTCGACGCCGTCCAGCATGTCGGTCCCGAGGCGACGGCGGCGGTCGATCAGCGCGCGGTGGTCGAGTGGCTGGCGCGATCCTTCGCGGTGCCGCGCGGGATGATGCGCCCGGTTCCGGAAGAGGCGCCGCCGAGCATGGATCTCGCCCAGCAGATTGCGGAGCTGGCCGATGCCGGGCTTTGATCACGACGGCTGGGATTGGTTCCAAGCGGCGGAAGGCCCCGACTCGCCTGAAACGGCGAAGCCACTGCTGCGCGACCAACTAGCGGCCTTGGCGGCCAGGTGCTTTCGCGGGCGCGACGGCAACCGCCTGATCGGGTATCTGCGGGCCTTGACGCTGGAACGCGCGCTCGGGCCGACGGCGCCGGAAGCCCAGCTTCGCCACCTTGAAGGCCAGCGTCAGTTGGTCCGTTACCTGGAAGCGCTCGTGGCCGAGGGGCGCGGCGTGCCGGCGTCGAACTTCGACAGTAACCACGAAACGGAAGGAGAATCCCAATGACCGAAGCGATCATCGAAGCCGAAGTGCAGCCCGACACCCCGGTGGCGGCCGAACCGAAAACTACCGTCGCCATTGAAGGCCAGCGCCCGCAGGGGCTGCCGGAAAAATTCTGGGACGAAGATGCACAGTCGCTCCGCGCCGATGCCCTGGTCAATTCCTACCTTGCGCTGGAACAGAAGCTCGGCGCTGCGGAAATTATCGACATGCCGGAAAGCCCCGACGGCTATGCCATCGAAACTCAGGAGGGTGCTCCCGGCACCGACGCGGCCGTCAACCAGCGCCTGTTCGAAGCCGGCTTTTCCCAAGACCAGGCTCAGTTGGTTTACGACCTGGCGGGCGAATACCTGGCGCCGATGGTGGCTGAAATGGCATCCGAATTCGTCACCCGGACGGAGACCGAGAAATTGGCACAGCACTTCGGCGGGGAACACCGTTGGCAGGAAATTTCCGGTCAGCTCCGGGATTGGGGCAAGGCCAACCTCTCGGACGAAGTGTACAGGGGGCTGTCGGCGACATTCGACGGCGTCAATACGCTACACGACATGATGTCCAGGCGCGAGCCCGAAATCCTGCGCCAGGGCGGCGCTGCCGGCGCGCCGGAATCGGAAGCCGGGCTGCGCGCCTTGATGAACGATCCCAAGTACTGGCGCGACCACGACCCGGCCATCGTGCAGCGGGTGAAGGCCGGGTTCGAGCGCCTTTACCCGGATTGAGACCGGATGCGCCGGAACCTGTTTCCGGCCGATGCAATGGGCGGCGCCGTCACACCGGCGCCGCCCTTTTTCTATGCGCGGGTATGCCTGCCGGAAAGGAAGCGAAATGACCGATGTAAAACAAGAGCCGGCCCCGGAGATGCCGACCGCGTTCATGGACGACGCCATGGTGGCGGCGGTCGAGACCTACCTGCTCGATGCCGAGGTTTATCTGTTTGAAGTCCCGGATAGTGAATTGCCGGTGACTGCTGATCGGGAAGAGGACTAACCGTCGTCGTTGATCTTGGCGATCAGCGCCTGCTTGACGATTTCGGCCATGGCCGGATCGGACTGGCAGGTGCCGGCGGCGCCGTGGCCGCCGCCGCCGTATTGCAGCATCAACTCGCCGACATTGGTTTTCGACGAGCGATCGAAGATCGACTTGCCGACGGCGTAGACGACGTTCTGCTTATCGCGGCCCCACATGACATGCATGGAGATGTTGCACTGGGGGAACAGCGCGTAAATCATGAACCGGTTGCCGACGTAGACGGTCTCTTCCTCCAACAGGTCGAGAACGGCGAGGTTGCCGTGCACCATGGTGCAGCGCTCGATCTGCTGTTTGAACAGCGGTTCCTGTTCGCGGTAGAGATCGACGCGTTCCTTGACGTCCGGCAGTTCCAGGATTTGCTCCACCGGATATTCCTGGCACCACTCGATCAGGCTCATCATCAACTCGTAGTTGGGGATGCGGAAGCCGCGGAAACGACCCAGGCCCGTGCGCGAGTCCATGACGAAATTCAGCAGCGGCCAGCCGTCGGCATAGAGCACCTCGTCCATGTCGAACTGCGCCGCGTCGCCCTTGTCGACGGCTTCCATCAGGTCGACCGGAACCTTGGGGAATCCGGTCTGGCCGCCGTAGTACTCATAGACCACACGTGCCGCCGACGGTGCGTCCGGGTTGATGATGTGGTTTTCGAATTTCTGGCCCAGGCGCTTGATCTCGCTCAGGTGGTGGTCGAAGGCGAGATAGCAGCCGGGCACGTAGGGCAGGTTGGTGGTGATGTCGGTGGGCTGGATGTCGACCCGGCCTTCCTGCATGTCGTTCGGGTGCACGAACAGGATGTCGTCGATCATCTCCAGTTGCTCGAGCAGCACGGCGCAGACCAGACCGTCGAAATCGCTGCGGGTGACCAGCCGGTAACCGGCACCGGGTTCCGGATCGCCGGTGGGGGCGACCCACTCGTCCTTCGGTGTCCCCAGAAGCTCGGCGAACATGTCGTCGAAATCGGTATCGGGTTCTTCCGCCGCCACTTGCGGGGCGGGTTCGATTTCGGGCTCGTATTCCGGTTCGGCTTCGGGCGCCGCTTCGGTGCGTTCCTGTAGGCCGGCGATCTCGTCGATCAAGTCCTGGTCGGGCGAACTCGGTTCCAGGGCGGCGGCCGGCATGGCGGCGGAGACGGCGCTGCCGAGCCGGAGGCCGGCGAACCAGTCGATGAAGCGCGCTACGTTGTCGCCCTTGAACACCATGCCGCGCTGCGGCACCAACAGGTCCAGGTCGAGACTGGCGACCTGCGAAATCCAGGCGTCGCGGGCCGCGTCCGACGGCATCCAGCGTTCATGCCAGGCACGCATCAATTCGGTGTGGGCGTCGAAGTCCTGCACCACGTAGCCGTTCCAGCCTTCCGGCGGCGCCACGGCGGAACCGACGGCACCTGTATAGAGCGCGCGCGCTTCCGCGTCATAAAGATGGAAGCCGCCCGAGGACGGCAGGTAGTGCGCGGGAATGGCGGTCAGCGAGACATGGCCGCCGACGGGGATGTCCATGCCTTCGTCGGGGATCGGCGTCACCGAGCAGGCGGCATCCAGGTGCGTCACCACGTCCTGCCAAAGCCCTGATGTGACCACATCGACGCTGCCCGCGCAGACACGCAGCCAGAGCGGCACGGAAGAGGCCACGTCGGGATCGGGGCGGCTCAGGAAGATGCGCTTCACGGCCTCGACGGGGATGCGCTCGGTCAGCGCGGCGAGGACCGACGGGAAGGTTTCGAAGCCGCCGGGATCGACCAGCATGGCCTCGCCGCCGTCGACGATCAGGACCTGATTGGTGTCGGCAAGGTTCGCGGGCTTTTCCGGGTCCTGGCCGAAGACCAGCCACTCGTGGTCGCCCTTTTTATAGATCGTCTGGCAGATCATGCGTGAACGCTCGTTGTTCTTTCGTCGCTTCCCCGCCCCCGGGTGCCGGAAGCGATAACAACATAATGCAGATGAACCCGAGAGGGAACCACATCGCTCACTGATTTTTTGACCTTCGGATAACCCCGCCCGTGCCTTGGGTCAGGCACGGGCGGGGCCCGGAGGCTCGGCGCCACTCGGGTGGCCGCGCGCAAGCGCCGGCCGCAACCCGGGCGACAACGCCGGCTTCGCGACCCGAACCGCAACCCATCGCAATCGCGACAAGGATCACGGATTGAAGGAGGAGACAGATGTCCACATCCGTCGAACAATCCTTCGTCAAGCACTTCCAGACCGACGTGCATTTGGAGTACCAGCGTACGGGCTCCAAGCTTCGGAACACGGTGCGGACGAAGAACGATATCAAGGGCTCGTCCACGACCTTCCAGAAGGTGGGCAAGGGCACGGCCTCGACCAAGGCCCGTCACGGCAAGGTGCCGGTGATGAACATCGACCACTCGCCCGCCGAGTGCACGCTGGCGGACTTCTATGCCGGCGACTGGGTCGACACCCTGGACGAGATCAAGATGGCCAACAACGAGCGCCAGGTGACCATCCGTGCCGGCGCCTATGCGCTTGGCCGCAAGACCGACGAGCTGATCATCGAGAAGCTCGACACCTCGACCAACTACGCCGGCGACGGCTCCGACGGCCTGACCAAGACCAAAGTGCTGGAAGCCTTCGAACTGCTGGGCGAGGCCGACGTACCGGACGACGGCGAGCGCTATGCCGTCATCGGCTGGAAGCAGTGGTCGGATCTGCTCGGCATCGATGAGTTCGCCAACGCCGACTATATCGGCGACGACGAACTGCCGTGGAAAGGCACCCAGGCTAAGCGCTGGCTGGGCACGCTGTGGATGCCGCATTCGGGCCTGACCAAGGACGGCTCTTCCATCCGTTACTGCTACTGGTACCACAAGACCGCCATCGGCCATGCCATCGGCAAGGACGTCACCTCCGATGTCACCTGGCACGGCGACCGGGCGGCCTTCTTCATCAACAACATGCTGCGCGCCGACGATACGCAGGTGGAGGCCGGTGGGACGGCCCGGTATATCGACTTCACCGCCGACGGCTTCAAAATCCGGACGACGGATGACCAACTGAACGGCTCCGGCCACACGATGATCTACCTTGCCTTTGCGGCGTTCCCGTTCGGCGGTGACGGTGTTGCGCAAGCGCGGGCGCGGTAGGTAGGCGGAAAAGAAAAAGGCGGCCCCGCCGATCGGCCGGGGCCGCCCAATGATGTCTTGCTGGCCGGTGTTATTCCGCGGCCAGCTTGCGGTCGCGCAGGATATCCATGATCTCGGCTGCCGCGGTCGGGATATTGGTGCCGGGGCCGTAAACGGCGGAGACGCCTTTTTCGAACAGGAAGTCGTAGTCCTGGGTCGGGATGACGCCGCCGCAGACCACCAGGATGTCGCCGGCGCCCTGCTTGCGCAGTTCCTCGATCAGCGCCGGCACCAGGGTCTTATGGCCGGCCGCTTGGCTGGAGACGCCAATGACATGCACGTCGTTCTCGATGGCTTCGCGGGCCGCTTCCTCGGGCGTTTGGAACAGGGCACCCACATCGACATCGAAGCCGATGTCGGCAAAGGCCGTGGCGATCACCTTGGCGCCCCGGTCATGGCCGTCCTGGCCCATCTTGACCACCAGCATCCTCGGCCGGCGGCCTTCTGTTTCGGCGAAGCTCGCGACTTCTTGGCGGATCTTGCCGAAGCCTTCGTCGCCTTCGTAGGCCGAGCCGTAAACGCCGGAGATCGAGCGGATTTGCGCGCGGTAGCGGGTGTAGACGGTCTCGAGCGCGTCGGAAATCTCACCCACCGTGGCGCGCGCGCGGGTCGCCTGGACGGCGAGATCGAGCAGATTGCCTTCGCCCGATTCCGCCGCTTGGGTCAGCGCGTCGAGCGCCGCCTTGCAGGCCGCTTCGTCGCGGCTGGCGCGGATCGAATGCAGGCGCTTGATCTGCTGTTCGCGCACCTCGTCGTTGTCGATCTCCAGGATGTCGATGTTTTCCTCATGATCGGGCTGGTACTTGTTGACGCCGACGACCACTTCCTCGCCGCGGTCGATGCGCGCCTGCTTGCGCGCCGCCGCTTCCTCAATGCGCTGCTTCGGCATGCCGGCGACGACGGCCTTGGTCATGCCGCCCATCTTCTCCACTTCGCCGATCAGCTTGCGCGCCTCTTCGGCCAGCGAATGGGTCAGGCTTTCCACATAGTAGCTGCCGCCCAAGGGGTCGATGACGTTGGGAATGCCGGTCTCCTCGGCGACGATCAACTGCGTGTTGCGCGCGATGCGGGCCGAGAAGGGGGTGGGGAGGGCAATCGCTTCGTCGAGCGCGTTGGTGTGCAGGCTCTGGGTGCCGCCCATGACAGCGGCCATGCATTCGATGGTGGTGCGCACCACGTTGTTGTAGGGGTCCTTGGCGGTCAGCGACACGCCGGACGTCTGGCAATGCGTGCGCAGCATCATCGAGCGCGGATCCTTGGGCTCGAACTGCTGCATCAATTCGCACCACAAAAGGCGCGCGGCGCGCAGTTTGGCCACTTCCATGAAGAAGTTCATGCCGATGGCAAAGAAGAACGAAAGGCGCGGCGCGAAGGCGTCGACGTCGAGTCCCTTGGCCTCGGCGGCGCGCACGTACTCGAGCCCGTCGGCCAGGGTGAAGGCCAATTCCTGCACCGCCGTGGCGCCGGCTTCCTGCATGTGGTAGCCGGAGATCGAGATCGAGTTGAAGCGCGGCATGTGCTTGGCCGTGTATTCGATGATGTCGGCCACCACCCGCATGGAAGGCTCCGGCGGGTAGATGTAGGTGTTGCGCACCATGAACTCTTTCAGGATGTCGTTCTGGATGGTGCCGGAGAGCTTCTCCGGCGCCACGCCCTGTTCCTCGGCGGCGACGATGTAGCCGGCCATCACCGGCAGCACGGCACCGTTCATGGTCATGGAGACCGACATCTGATCCAGCGGGATACCGTCGAACAGGATCTTCATGTCCTCGACGCTGTCGATGGCGACGCCCGCCTTGCCGACGTCGCCGACGACGCGTGGGTGATCGGAATCGTAACCTCGGTGGGTGGCGAGGTCGAAAGCGACCGAGAGGCCTTTCTGCCCGGCGGCGAGGTTGTCGCGGTAGAACTTGTTGGATTCCTCGGCGGTGGAGAAGCCGGCGTACTGGCGGATGGTCCAGGGCCGGTTCGCGTACATCGTCGCGCGCGGACCGCGAACGAAGGGCTCAAAGCCGGGCAGGGTGTTGACGTCTTCCAGCGCCTCCAGGTCGGCGGCGGTATAGAGCGGCTTGATGGCGATGCCCTCGGGCGTTTCCCAGACCAGGTCGTCGGGCGACCGGCCCTTCAGTTCCTTCGCCGCCGCCTCGCTCCATTGTTGCAAGTCTGGATGCTTCTCCTGGGTCATGACACCTGTTCTCCCATAACCGGACGGGCCTGATCAGCCGAATGCGCCGCCCCGAAAATCCTTAGAAATACGCCCAAAAATATCATGCCGGCAGGCGCCTTCCCAGCGCAAAAGCCGGAGTTTTCCACCGCTTTCAGCGAATCAACATGTTGATCCCCGCGCAACATCTTGTATATTGGCCGGGATCGAGCCGCGTATTTCGTATGTTTTTCGGTCAAATCCCTGGGCGATTTTGGTGAATTCGGACGATAAGGAGGTTTTCACGGCGTATTTCGAGGCATTTCCCCCAAGATATATGCCATCGTGAAAGAAAAAATAATATGAGCGAAGAATGGACACCCAAGCGCGTCAGCGCGTTGATCGCCCTTTGGAACGAAGGTCTCTCCACCAGCGCCATCGGGGAGCGTCTCGGCGTCACCAAGAATGCCGTCGTCGGCAAGGTGCATCGCCTCGGCCTGCCGAAGCGGGGCTCCCCCATCAAGCAAAAGCCGCGGCCGGCGGAAATCATCGACTTGGCCTCGCTTCGCCCGAGCATGTGCTCGTGGCCGGAAGGCGAGCCGGGCACCGATGATTTCCATTTCTGCGGCAGCCCCAACGTGCCGGGCAAGCCCTACTGCGAGGAGCACTGCAAGCGCGCCTACGTGAAGACCACCCGCGATGGACGGCGTTCCAGCGTCGCTTGATCGGTTATAGGTAGCGGCTAGAGATCTGCGCGGCCTTGGTCGCGCAGGTTGTCGCAGATTTGCGTGAGCCGCAGCAGGGCGAGGTCGGCGTCGTCCGACGGCACCGCCTCGCGGAACCTGTATTCGGCGTCTTCCTCGAATATCTTGCGGTTGTTGGTGCTCATGTTGATGAACAGCTTTTGCAGCACCACGTCGTCGTTTTCCGCCAGCTTCACCAGGGTCACCATGTCGTCGTGTTCCGCCACCTGAATGAGCGTCTGCAGGCTGATGTCGTCGGCCTCGCGGACGCGGGCGAAGAACCGCTCGCGGTTGGTTTCCTTGATGGCGTCCTGACCGGTTGAGCCGAAGGCCTGCATGATCTCGAGCAGTAGAATCTTGAGATCCTTGCCGCTCAGCGTCACCATTGTATCGTCAAAGGAGATGACGAACGTTCCGGTCAGGTCTTTCGAAACGTGTATTCGCATGAGGCCCGTCGGTCCCGCTTCTTATCCTTGGCTTCGAGTCTAACGCAGGAACCGGAAAATCAAAACCTTATGAGCCTGCTCGACCGTGTCCGCGATTGCACCCAATACGATCCCGCCGGATTCCGTCGGTTCGTCGTCGACGATATCGCCATTGGCCATATCCGCGCGGAGGCGGTGGTTGAACTGGCGGATTTCGCCGATGTCTTTTTGTTTCCGGGCGATGAAATCCAGCTCGATCCCCGCATCCAGGGCCGCCTAGCGCGCACGGATGCCATGCGCGCCGTCGCCGAGGAACTGCGTGATCGTGCCCTGGTGCTGGGCTGGCGTGACGAGCTCTATCCGGTGGCGGCGGCATTCGACGACCCGGTGCTGTTCGACCTGGAACGCGCCGCGGTGCCGTTCTTCGGGCTGCGCGGCTATGGGGTGCACGTCAACGGCTGGGTCGATGGGGCTGAGGGCCCGGCCATGTGGATCGGGCGCAGGAGCCTGACCAAGCCGACCGGACCGGGGCTGCTCGACCAGATGGTCGCCGGCGGCCAGCCGTCGGGCCTGGGGCTTGCGGAGAACGTCGTCAAGGAATGCAAGGAAGAGGCTGGGCTCGCCGCGGAACTGGCCGAGACCGCCCGCCCGGCGGGTGCCGTCTCCTACCTGACCGAGCGCGACGAGGGGCTCAGGAACGACGTGCTGTTCGTCTACGACCTCGAATTGCCGGCCGATGTGACGCCGATGAACGAGGACGGCGAGGTCGCCGAGTTCATGCTCTGGCCGATGGCGAAAGTCATGGAAGAAGTGGCCAAGCCGGGCATGTTCAAGTTCAATTCGGCCCTGGTCGTGATCGACTTCCTGGTGCGCCATGGGTTTGTCGAACCGGACAGGCCGGGGTATACGGAAATCGTCGCCGGCCTGCACCGCTAGGCGGCCGGGCATAAACGAAGGAGTTTCCTGACATGAGTCAGAGCATGGAATTGAGCGTCTATCTGTCGGGCGAGATTCACACCGATTGGCGCGAGCAGATCGAAGCCGCCTGCGAGGCCGCCGGCTTGGATATCGAGTTCCTCGCCCCGGTGACCGATCATCCCTCCAGCGACGATTGCGGCGTCTCCATTTTGGGCGACGAGGACCAGGCGTTCTGGAAGGATCACAAGGGCGCCCGGGTCAATGCCATCCGCACCCAGACCATGATCGAGCGCGCCGATGTCGTCGTGGTGCGCTTCGGCGACAAATACCGGCAATGGAACGCGGCGTTCGATGCCGGCTACGCGCATGCACTCGGCACCCCGATCATTACGTTGCATGACCCGGAGTTGACGCATCCCCTGAAGGAAGTCGACGGCGCCGCGCTGGCAGTGGCGGAGACGCCCGAACAGGTGGTCGGCGTGCTCCGCTACGTGCTCACCGGCAAGCTCGGCTGAGCCATGCCCGAGCGCGACCCGGCAACCGGTGACGGCAACGACCGGGACCTGTTCCCGGAAATCCAGCCGCGCCAGCACGGCATGCTCGCGGTCGATGGTCTGCATTCGATCTATTGGGAGGAGTCGGGTAATCCCGACGGCATTCCCGTGGTCTTCCTGCATGGCGGCCCCGGCGCCGGGACGGCATCGAACCATCGCCGCTTCTTCGATCCGGACGCCTACCGGATCGTTCTGTTCGACCAGCGCGGCGCCGGGCGTTCCAAGCCCTATGCGGAAACCCAGGACAACACCACCCGCCACCTGATCGACGACATCGAGGCGCTGCGCCGCTCGCTCGGCATCGAGCGCTGGCTGGTGTTCGGCGGCTCCTGGGGCGCGACGCTGGCGGTCGCCTACGCCGCCGACCATGCCGAGCGCTGCCTGGGTCTTGTACTCAGGGGCGTCTTCCTCGGCCGCCGCCGGGAACTCGACTGGTTCTTCGGCGGCGTCAATACGGTCTATCCGGAAACCTGGCAGCGGTTCATCGAATTCCTGCCCGACGGAGAACGTGACCGGCCGCTGGACGCCTATCACCGGCGCCTGATGAGCGACGATTCCGCCGTCTATGGACCGGCAGCCAGGGCCTGGAACGCTTTCGAATCTGCCTGTTCGACCCTGCGGCCGCCATCGTGGGTGAGCGCCGGCGCGAACGCCAACGCCACCGGTCCGACGTCGCTGTCGCTGTCGCGGATCGAGGCGCATTACTTCGTCAACGACATGTTCCTGGAGCAAGACCTGCTTGGCCGGGTAGCCAGCTTTCGCCATCTCCCCGGCATCATCGTGCAGGGCCGATACGACATGGTCTGTCCCATGGTGACGGCGCGGGAATTGCACTTGTCGTGGCCGGGTTCGGTGCTGCGCGTGATCGACGATGCCGGCCATTCCGCGATGGAGCCCGGCATCCGCCGCGCCCTGGTGCGGGCGACGGAGGAGTTCAAGCATAGCGGTGGGTTTGCCGTCGATCCCACTTCGCCTTGATTTGCGCCCGCCAACCCCTCTAAGATGCGCCCCTTGAGGGGATCCATGGCGATGAACAATAAATTTTCAGCACTTGCCGTCCTTGCCCTGGTCATCGGTTTGACCACGGGAACCGCGCCCGGCGCCGCGAAGGCCGACGATCCGGCTTTCATTTCCGCCGGTGCCGGCTGGTTCGACTTCAACCGCAAGAAGGACGATGGCGCGGAGTTCCGGCTGGACTACCGCCACGACAAGAAATTCTGGGTATTCAAGCCCTTCGCCACCGTGGCCGCGGCCTCCAACGGCATGACGTTCTTGGGTGCCGGCGTCCTGATCGACGTCTATTTCGGCCGCCGCTGGGTGCTGACGCCGAGCTTCGCGCCAACCTGGTGGCGCGGCAAGACCGATGACCTCGACCTCGGCCACGCGCTAGAGTTCCGCTCGCAGTTGGAGCTGGCCTACCGTTTCGACAACCGCTCGCGTCTCGGCATCTCCATCTCGCATTCCTCGAATGCCAGCCTCGGCGATTCCAACCCGGGTACCGAAACGCTGCTGGTCAACTACTCGATCCCACTCGATCATTTCGGCAAGATGTTCCGCTAACGGCGGAGACGACCGCCCACGGGCGCCCGTAGCTCAGTAGGATAGAGCACAGGATTCCTAATCCTGGGGTCGCAGGTTCGAATCCTGCCGGGCGCACCACCTCTTAGCGAGGCCCCGGCGGGTCGGGGAAGGTCTCGAAGCCGATCAGGCGGAACAGGATCGAGGCGGCGAGGAAGATGCCGCCGAAGATCAGCGCCCTTTTCGCGAACCAGCTTGCGGTCTCTACCAGAACACCGCTCACCAACTGTTGTGCCACGTTGCCAGGCGGGCGTTTGTCCTTTTCCAGCATCACCCAGAGCTGCGTCTTGTCGTAGGGGCGGGTGCGGGCGCATCGGCCGTAGATATAGAGCGCCGCGGCCAGCATCAGGCTGAGCACGCCGCCGATGAAGGCGGCCAAGGGCGGTTCGAACATGAAGCCGAAAACGACGCAGAAGATCGCCAGCGTCGCATAGCCGCTGGCCATGCCGACGGAAAGAAAGGCGGCGCGCTGGATGGCGTCCATGGGATCGCTACGGATCGCTCCCGAGGGTTGTTTCTCCGCGCCTATTCTAGCATGGATGCCACTAGCGCGGTACGTCGCCCTCGACGCTGGTGCGGATCAGGTGGCGGCGTTCCGACATGTCGTAGTCGGCGACGGCGTTGTGGATGGTGCAGCGGTTGTCCCAGATCACCAGGTCGCCGGTCTGCCAGGTGTGGCGGTAGATCAGGTGCGGCTGCTGGCAGTGGCGGAACAGGAAGTCCAGCACGGCGCGGCTCTCGGCCGGTTCCAGTTCGTTGATGCGCCGGGTGAAGCCGGGGTTGACGTAGAGCGCCTTGTTGCCGGTTTCCGGATGGGTGCGCACCACCGGATGCACCACTGGCGGCACCTTGGCCTTTTCTTCATCGCTGAGCGGCGGGCGGTCGGGCAAGTGCGAGAAATAGGTGTCGTAGGCGTTGGTATAGTCGTGCACGGCGGTGAGCCCGTCGAGCATGCGCTTCACCGGTTCCGACAGGTCCTCGTAGGCGCGGGTCATGTTGGCGAACATGGTGTCGCCGCCGTAGCTCGGGATTTCCTTGGCGTGCAGCAGCGAGGCCTGGGTCGGATGCGCCATGTAGGAGAGGTCCGAATGCCAGTACTGGCCGGCGTAGATGGCGCCGATGGGTTTGCCGTTCTCCTTGACGTTGGAGATGATCAGCACCTCCGGATGTTCCTTCAGATTGAACTGCGTCAGCACATGGGCTTCCAGCTTGCCGAACGGCTTGGAGACCGAGACCAGTTGCTCTGGGCTCAGGTTCTGGCCGCGCAGTACCACCACGGCGTGGTCCAGGAACGCCTGGTGGATGATCGGATAGATGTTGTCGTAATTGGGCGCCGCCAGATCGACGCCGCCGATCTCGGCGCTGATGGCACCGGTCAGGCGTTTGATGGTGATATCCGATGCCGCCGCATCCATGTGCTCTCTCCCTTGCGGCCCCCCAATCGTCTCGGGCCATGTCTCGGCAACGGGTATAGCGCTTCCGGCGGGCGGCGGGGAAATGCCGTTGCCGTTTTAAGTCATGCCGAATTGGCATGACAATTGGTATTCGCATTCTCTAATGTGAGGGCAGGGTAAATAGTTGCCAACGGCCGAAGGGAGGCTGCCCATGGACCTGACGGCGCTTCGCTATTTCGTCACCACCGCCGAGTACGGCTCGATCACCAAGGCCGCCGCGCACCTCTACGTGGCGCAGCCCGCCGTCAGCCGTCAGATCCGCAAGCTGGAGCAGGACCTGGGCGTACGGCTTCTGAACCGGACGGCCCAGGGTGTCTCCCTCACCGGCCAGGGCGAACACCTCTACCGGCGCGCTGGCGCGCTGTTGCAGGGGCTTTCGCAAACCCGGACCGAGGTGCAGAACTGGGGCGCCGATCCGTCGGGGCCGGTTTCCGTGGCCCTGATGCCGGCGGTTGGCTCGCTGGTGGCGCCGCCGCTGGTGGCGCGGCTCCGCGATGCATACCCGAAAATCCAACTGCATCTCGCCGAAGGGCTCAGCGCCTTCATCAGCGACGGGGTGCTCGACGGCCGTTTCGACCTCGGCCTGTTTCATGCCGACCAGGACGCCGCCGCCCTGGATAGCGCGCTGTTGCTGGACGAGCCCATGTTCCTGATCGGTCCCAGCGCCGGCGCGCCGCCGAAACGCAAGCGCCGCCACCAACCGCTGACGGCGGCGGAGCTGCCGAAATTTCCATTGTTGCTACCCGGTCCGCCGAACCCGTTGCGCCGGGCCATCGACCGGCTGGCGGCGGAAAGCGGGCTCGAACTCGACATTCGCGAGACCGTCGACAGCACCTCGATCATCAAGCGCCTGGTCGCCGCCGGGCTAGGGTTTACGGTGCAATGCTACAGCTTCGTGCACGAGGAGGTGACGCGCGGCGATCTCTCGATCCGGCCGCTCGCCATCGACGGGCTTTCACGCAACTGGACGCTGGCGTCGCTGGCCGGCCGGCCGCCCGTAAGCGCCGTCGCGGCGGTGGCCGGCTTGATCCGGGATATCGCCGCCGGCCTTGCCGACACCCATCACTGGGGGCCGCCGGAGCCTTAAGCCCGCTTGACGATGGTCACCACGCCGGCGGCGGGATCGACGATCAGTTCGTCGCCGCTGTTGATCAGTTGCGTGACGTCGCCGTCCTCGAACCGGTCGCACATGGTCAGGTTCGCCAGCGCCGCGCCCTGCGCCAGGATGGTGTTGGCGGCATTGAACAGGATCGCCTTAGGCGTGACGCCGCGCGATTTCATCTCATGCAGCATCCAGGCTGAGGCGACGCCGCCCTTGGCCGTATTCAGGACCAGGATCTTGCCGTCGTAAGATTCGCCATGCAGCTTGTGCTGAGGGCGCGAGAAGATGCCCTTGATGCGGTCCAGGTCGTAGCGCGCCGAGAAGTTGTCGTCGGCGACCAGCGCCGTGCCCTCGACCTTGTCGCCGATGCCCTTGTGGCATTTCAGTTCGGTACTCATACGATTTCTCCCGCCACGGCAGAGGCAACGCAATCTTCCATGCTGGCCAGCGCCGGCTGGTAGCCGTAGCCGCCCAGAATATTGACGATCTTGACCGAGTTGGACAGCAGTCGTTTCCAGCCATTGGCCTCGCCGATCTCGCGTGCGTATTGCTGATAGAAGCAAGTCCCTTGGAGTACCTTGCCGCCGGCCCCTTCGATGGTCGCCACCAGCCCGGCGCGCGCCGCGTCCGGGTAAACCTGCGACGAGGTGCAGACGATCACCGGGCATTTGAATTGCTGCCCGGCCGAAAGGTCCGCGACTTTCTGCATCTCGACGATGGAGAGCTGCGGCGCGGCGAACACGACCACGTCGACTTGGTCGCCCTTGCCGCCGAAGGTGGAGCGGAGCGCGTCCAGCTCGGCCTTGCCTATCTCCTCGGCCGCCAGCTTGTCGGCACCGACGGACGCCAGCGTCGGCGCTTCCGGCGTGATGCCGATCAGGTGAAACAGTGGCGTCGAGCCCCAGCTCGCCATCGCCGCGCCCATGTGCTTCATCTCATCCGATGTCGTCACCCGTTCCAGCCCTTCGATGGCCGGCACCTCCCAGTAGGACCCGGCCATGCGTCCGGCGACGGCGCCCAAGACGCCCCAATCAGTGAGGCCATTCGGCTGTTCGGTAACGCGGAAGCGCCGCGTGGCGCGCCGGTTCTCGTCCAGGTGCAGGCCGTAGCGCGGCGTGCGGCCGGTGAGGCCCGCGGCCATCGCCGACGGGCCGCCCTCGAAATTCGAGCGCGCGCCGCAGGCACTGTTGGAATAGATCACCACCCCGGTATCGCCATAGGCCACATGGTCGCCCATCACCGGCGGCATGATGGTCTGGTAGTTGATACAGGTGTTGGTCATCAGGATGCCCATGGCCTCGCAGGCGGCGATGGTGCGCCGTTCGAGCTCCGCCATTTCCTCCGTCTGTCCCAGCGGGTGGTAGTAATCCAGATCGACGCCGCGCGGATCGGTGATCATCGGTACGCTGACGCGCCCGCCGGACGCCGCCAGCCCTTCCAGGAAAGCGACGCCGGCCTCGCCGACCGATTCCGGATCGACGTGCATGTGCGACTGGCTGATCGGCACCAGGTCGTCCGCGTCGAACATCTCGCCGACCTTGATCTGATGGTCGATGGCCCAGCGTTTAGCCTCGCCCATTTCCCCGGCCAGCATGGCCCGTTCTTCGTCATTCAGTTTCAAAGTTTTCCTCCCTGCCGATCCATCCCCGTTCGGATCGCGCGGGGATGTTAAGCCGCAACTGCCCGCCGGTTCAAGTTTGCCCATTGCCCGGCGCTGATCTAATAACGAATATCGCCAAGATTATCGCCACGGATATCCCCCAAGGGAGGAGAGACTTCGCCATGACGACTAAAACCGGCGGCCAGGCGGTCGTCGATGCACTGCGCCAGCAAGGCGTGGAATGCGTTTTCGGCCTGATCGGCTCGGCCACCATGGAAATGTTCGACGCGCTGTTCGACGCCTCGGACATCCGCTTCATCGGCGTGCGCGACGAGCGCACCGGCACCCACATGGCCGACGGCTACGCCCGGGCTTCGGGCAAGGCCGGTGTCATCCTCGCCGGCCAGAACGGTCCCGGCGTCACCAATCTGGTGACCGGCATCGCCCAGGCGCGGGCCGCCTATTCGCCGGTGGTGGCGCTGGCGGGCTCGCTCTCGACCGGGCACGTCTATCGCGACGCTTTCCAGGAGGTCGACCAGCAGTCCCTGTTCCAGCCGATCACCAAGAAGACCTGGACCGTGACCCAGACCGCGCGGCTGCCGGAAATGGTGCGCGAAGCCTTCCGCACCGCGCTGGCGCCGAGGCGCGGCCCCGTGGTGCTTAATCTTCCGCGCGACATCCTGGCCGATACCCTGGAGGACGCGGGCGATGCCCCGGCCGCGACGTTCGAGGCGCAGGGCTACGCCGCCGGCGCGCCGGCCGGAATCGAGGCGGCGCTGAAGCTTCTGGCGGCGGCGGAGCGGCCGCTGATCATCGCCGGCGGCGGGGTCAAGAACGCCGGCGCGCACGCGCAGGCGCTCCGGCTGGCGGAGGCGGTCAATGCCCCGGTGGCCATGTCGCCCGGCCACGGCGACGCGATTCCCTTCGGCCACCCGCTGAACGCCGGCCAGGTCGGGCCGCGCGGCAACGTCGTGGCGTCGGGCCTGGCGCGCGAAGCCGACGTGATCGTGGCGCTCGGCACGCGGCTCGGGTTCAACACCACCTTCTATTCCTACGACAACATCAACAAGGCGGCGAAGATCATCCAGATCGAGTCCGAGCCCACCGCCATCGGGCGTTTCTTTCCAGCCGAGGTCGGCATCCTCGGCGACGCCGGCAGCGTCGCCGATGCCTTGGCCGCCGAGGTCGAGGCCATGCGTTCGAATTCGGTCAAGGAGCGGACGGCGGAATGGACGTCCGGCTTCCAGCAACGCTATGCCACCTACCTGGCGGAGCGCGAGGCCGCCATCGATATGACCGCCCCCGGCGTCATTCAGCCGGCACAGGTCTACAAGGCCATGCGCGCGGTTTTTCCCGAAGACGCCATGGTGACCCTCGACGCCGGCACGCTTTGTTTGCAGGCGACGGACGCGCTCAACTACCACCAGCCGCCGGCGCTGTTCTCGCCGCTGGATTTCGGTCTGGTTGGCTTCTCCTATGCCTGCGGGCTCGGCATCAAGGCGGCCTGCCCGGACCGCACCGTCATCAGCCTGATGGGCGACGGCGGCTTCGGCATGACCACGTCGGAAATCGGCACGGCCGTCGCCAACGGCCTCAATACCGTTGCCGTGGTCATGAACAACGGCTGCTGGGGAGCGGAGAAAGCCTACCAGAAGGATTTCTTCGGTGAGCGCTACATCGGCGCCGACACGGTTAATCCACCCTATGACAAATTGGCCGAGCTTTGGGGCGCGAAGGGCTTCCGGGCGGAGAAGGCGTCGGAGATCGAAAACGCCCTTGGGGACGCCATTGCCTGTGGCCAACCGGCCGTGGTGGAGATCGCCGTCGATCCGGATGCGCTCTACAGCTTCCGGCGCGATTCCTTCCAGCACCGGGCCGGCGACAGCAAGTGACGGACGCGCCGGTCTTCGATTTCATCGTCGTCGGCGCCGGTTCGGCGGGCTGCGCCCTGGCCGCGCGCCTGAGCGAGAGCGGCCGCCATTCCGTGCTGCTGCTTGAGGCCGGCGGCGAGGACAGCAACAAGTGGATACACATCCCGCTCGGCGTCGGCAGGCTCCTGAACAATCCGGACGTGGTCTGGCCCTACTTCTCCGAGCCGCAGCCCAACCTGGCAGGGCAACAGATTTATTCGCCGCGCGGCCGGGTGCTGGGCGGCTCCAGCGCCGTCAACGGCATGGCGCATATCTGGGGCGAGCCGGCCGTGTTCGACGGCTGGAACCTGGCGGGCTGGCGCTGGGACGACGTGGTTCCCTATTTCCAGCGCCTCGAGGACAGTCCGTTCACCGACGATCCGCGCCGTGGCCATGGCGGCCCCGTCGCCATCACCGATCGCAAGCTCTATGACCCGGATCCCCTGTCGGAGGCTTTCATTGCCGGCTGCAAGGCGGTCGGCATCGCCGAGACGCCGGACTACAACGTCGAGAGCTACGAGGGCGTGCGCTACCTGGAACAGACCGCCGCCCGGGGTGTGCGGTCATCGGCGGCGCGGGCCTACCTGAAAAGCGCCAAGGGGCGTAGCAATCTCACCGTCCTTACCGGCGCCATGGCCTTGCGGGTCGGGCTGGATGCCGGGCACGCCGAAAGCATCATCGTCCGCTATCAGGGGCGCGAACGTACGTTCAGGGCCGGGCGCGAGATTGTTTTGGCCGGCGGCGCCATTCAGTCGCCGCAACTGCTGGAGCTCTCCGGCATCGGCGACGCGAAGCGCCTCCGCCCGCTCGGCATTGAGGCCCGGCATCACCTGCCGGCGGTGGGCGAGTATCTGAGCGATCATTTGCAGGTGCGCTGCACCTACCGGACCAACGTCGCCAACACCATCAACGACCTGCTCGCCAGTCCCTGGCACAAGGTGCGGTTCGGGTTGCGTTATCTGCTGTCGCGCAAGGGGCCGCTGGCCGGCACCTCATCGACAGCGCATGCCATCACCCGCACGCGCGATGGCCTGGACGCACCGGACGTGATGATCCGGCTCTACCAGATCAGCGGCGCCGACCGCTATTCCCGCTCCGCCGAGGGCGGCATTGACAAGTTTTCCGGGTTCACGCTGGGCGGTTTCATGCTCCGGCCCAAGTCGGTCGGCAGCGTGCATCTCCGCTCCGCCGACCCGGATGAGGCGCCGGCGCTCGATCCCAACTACCTGGCGGACGAGGAAGACCGCCAAACGGCGCTGGGCATTCTGAAGCTGGTGCGGCGCGTCGCCGATGCGCCGGCCATGCGCGCCGTCATTGTTGCCGAGGAAAGGCCGGGCCCGGACGTGACCGACGACGAGTCGCTGTTGCAATACGGCAAGGAAAGCGGCCAAACCGCCTGGCATACGGTGGGAAGCTGCCGCATGGGCGAGGCGGCGGAGACCAGCGTCGTCGATACACGGCTCCGGGTGCATGGGCTTCAGGGGCTCCGGGTGGCGGATGCTTCTGTGCTGCCGACGATCCCGTCATCCAACACCAACGCGCCGGCGATCATGGTCGGCGAGCAGGCGGCGGCGATGATCCTGGAGGACGCGGCCGGCTAGGGCCGGATCACCACTCCGTCGAACCCGTCGCGCGCACCCGCTTGGCATCGCCACCGACGGTAATCTGCATCAGGTCCTCGGCCCAGATGATCTCGCCCTTGAATACCTGCGATGCCTCGTTGATCAGCCGCTCGCGGGTGCCGGGGCGGTCGATGTGCTCGAGCACGTGCGACATCACCAGGGTTTTGACTCCGGCGCGCGCCGCCACCTCGGCGACGTCCATGTGGCCGCCGCAGCCGGCCCGGTATTCGGGCGACGGTTCGGTGCCGGATTCGTAGTGCGCCATGTGGATCAGCACGTCGCAGCCCTTGGCGGTCTCGACGACGGCGTCCGTAACGCCGCCGGAATCTCCCGTGTAGCACATGGCGCCGGCGTCGCTTTCCAGCCGGTAGACGTGGCATTGCAGGTAGGGCTGCACATGGCTGGCCTCACCCACGGTGACGCGCCAGTGGCCGCCGTCGATGACCGATCCCGGCGCGACCTCGGTGACGTTGGGTTTGGGCTTTTGACGCGGCAGTGCGCCGCCGCGCAGTTCGTAGATGTCAAGGCTGAGCCGGTGCCCGACGCGCGCCGCTAGGTCGGGCCCATAGATGCCGTCCTCGCCGAACAGTTGCTCGGTGATGCGTGCCAGCGGCGGCGGCCCGTAGACATCGATCTCGCCGATCTTGCCGGCACCCATGTCCCAGCGCTGCAGGACCAGCCGGCCGTAGTCGAGGAAGTGGTCGTAGTGCAGATGCGTGAAGAAGGCGTGAGTGACGTCGGTGGCGCGCTTGCCGCTTTCCAACAGGCGCCGGTGCGCGTCGGGACCGTGGTCCATGACGATGAGGTCGTCGCCGACCTCGATCATGTAGCCCGAACAGGCACGCTTTAAAGACGGCGCCGGCGTGCCGGAGCCCAGGATGGTAATCTTCACGACAGTTCTCCCTCGGTGGTGACCAGATTAACCAACTGTTCGAGCAGAACGTCAACCAACCGTGCCTTCGGATTGTCCCGGCGGGTCATCAGTCCGATGACGCGTTTCGGCGCGCCCGGCCCGAGGCCGATGTTTCGAAGCGGCAGGGGATTGGGCGGCGCCACGCAGGGCTTGGGGATGATGGTGACGCCGAGATTGTAGTAGACCATGTTGGAAATCGATTCGATGGTATCCAATTCCATCAGGTCGTTGACCCGGATGCCTTCGGCGCGGAGCCAGTTGTCGATCAACTGTCCGACCCACTGGTTGCGGTCGAAGCGGATGAACGGATATCGCGAGAGCAATTGCTCGGGCTTGCCAGGCGGGCTGTCGGGTGGCGCCAGCAAGATCAGTGGCTCTTCGGCGAAGGCCCGGTATTCCATGTGCTGGGGAATATGCGGCGGGCGAGTGACGATCGCCGCGTCGAGCGCGCGCCGATCCAACTGGGGCAGCTGCTCGATCGCATGACTGGGCACCACGTGCAGGCGCAGGTCCGGATAAATGCGCCTAAGCGCGCTCAGCACCCTGGGCATGGTTCCAGTCATGGTCGACGGCATGGCACCGATAATCAATTCGCCGGAAAGGGTGTCGGGTTCGGACACCGTGCCCATCATCCTGTCGTAGGCTTCGAGCGTCTCGCGCGCCCGGGCCACCAGGGCATGGCCCTTGGCATTCAGCGTCGGCGGGCGCTTGGAGCGGTCGAACAGCGACATCTGCAGTTCGTCCTCCAGGGATTTCATCTGCAGGCTGACGGCGGCCTGCGATAGTGACACGGCCGACGCGGCGTGGCCGAAGCTTCCTTGCTCGGCGATGGCGACCAGCGTGCGGAGGCGGCGAATGGACAAGATGAATCTCCGAAATGATTTCTATCAAAAGGGATATTAAAAAAATTAAAGTAATTCATAAATATTTTTTCCTTTCGTTAAAATTTCTCGTTGCGATAATAATCTCGCAGTAAGGGAGGATTCACGGACCAAACCGTATCGCAGAGGGCGCAACGGCCGTGCCGGCGCTTGATACGGATTTTCATTTGCATCGTGATGAATTAGCCAACACACTTGATCCAGATATGCTGGGCCGTGAAACCCAGCATCAAACCACGGGAGGAGTTCCGAAATGATCAAGACTTTCGACAATAGAAAACTGGGTGCCATTGCGCTCGGCGGCCTGTTCGCCTCAGCGCTGGCTGTCAGTGCGACGTCGGCGCACGCCGAAGCCGACAAAGTGCGTTTTGCGCAGCAGTTCGGCCTGCTCTACCTGCCGCAGCAGGTGGTGGTCGACAAGAAGATGGTCGAAGCCTGCGCCAAGGATGCCGGTCTCGGCGACGTCAAGGTGACCATGCAGGCTTTCTCCGGCGGTGCCGCGATCAACCAGGCGCTGCTGTCCGGCAACGTCGACTTCGGCGCCGGCGGCGTCGGCCCGCTGCTCAAGCTCTGGGACAAGACCAAGGGTACCGACATCGAAGTGCGCGCCGTGGCCCAGCTTTCGGCCATGCCGCTGAAACTGATCACCAACGATGCCAAGATCAAGAAGCTCGAGGACTACGTCGGTGCTGAAGATCACAAGATCTCGACGCCGTCCGTGAAGGTCTCGATCCAGGCCGTGGTGCTGCAGATGGCGGCCGCCAAGAAGTGGGGTTCCGATCAGGCTTACAAGCTCGACGACTTGACGGTTTCCATGAAGCACCCGACGGCGGTGGCGGCACTGCTGGCCGGCGGCCAGGCGGTGAAGAGCCACTTCGCGACCCTGCCGTTTTCCTATCAGGAACTGAAGAGCGGCAAGACGCACATGGTGCTGAGCTCCTATGACGTGATGGACGGCCCGCACTCGACCGTGGCCCTCTACAACACGAAGAAATGGAAAGAAGCGAACCCGAAACTGTACGGTTGCGTTTCGTCGAGCTTCCGCAAGGCCTATGAGTGGATCAAGGCCGACCTCAAGCGTGCCGCGGGTCTCTACAAGTCCTTCACCAAGTCCAAGCTGGACATCAAGGACATCGAGGCCATGGTTGGCGATCCCAATGAGATCGACTACACCACGCAACCCCAGCGGACGATGGAGTTCGCCAAGTTCATGCACTCCATCAAGGCCATCAAGAACCTTCCGGCCGACTGGAAGGAATACTACTGGGAAAACAACTACGACTTGAGCGGTAGCTGAACATGAGTGACGGTTCTCAGGCCGCGGCGGATAGTACCGCCGCGGCCGCCGTCGACCCCATCTTGGATGTCGACGGCGTCACCCTTCAATATAAAACCAAAGAACACCTGATCACCGCCACGTACCGGGTGGGGTTCAAGGTCTATCCCGCGGACCGCTTCGTCCTGCTGGGCCCGTCGGGCTGCGGCAAGTCGACGCTGTTGAAGGGGGTTGCCGGCTACTTGAAGCCGGTGGAAGGCAACATGCGTCTCAAGGGCGTCGACATCAAGGAACCGGGCCCCGACCGGGTCATGGTGTTCCAGGAGTTCGACCAGCTTCTGCCCTGGAAAACGGTTAAACAGAATATCACCTTTGCGCTGATGAACGGCGGCCGCTGCAAAACCCAGTCGGAAGCCGATGACATCGCCATGGAGTACATCAAGAAGGTCAAGCTCGACCGCTTCGAGAACACGTTCCCGCATATGCTGTCAGGCGGCATGAAGCAGCGGGTCGCCATCGCGCGCGGCATGGCCATGGAGCCGGACGTGCTATTGATGGACGAGCCCTTCGCGGCTCTCGATGCGCTCACCCGCCTGCAAATGCAGGAGGAACTGCTGCAACTGTGGGAGGACACGCATTTCACCGTGCTGTTCGTCACCCACTCCATCGAGGAGGCGCTGATCGTCGGGTCCCGCATCCTGGTGCTGTCGCCGCATCCGGGCCAGGTTAAGGCCGAGCTCAATGCGCACCATCTCAACCACGCCAATGTCGGTCAGCCCGAGTTCGCGGCGCTGCAGCAGAAGATTCACAACATGCTGTTTGCGGATCGAATTCTCGAGGACGAACTGGTCCACGAAATCGTAGAAGCCGAAACATGAGCAATATGCCTGAAACCGTCGTCCGCGCAGAGTTCGAAGCGGACAGCCTCGGCAGTGCCGGCACGGCGGACGTAGCGCGCAAGCTTTCGTTCTTCGAGAAGCTGTCCGACATGGACAGCGTCCGCAAGTTCTCGATCTTGCTGGTGCTGATGGTCGCCTGGGAGATGTACACCCGCATCTCCGGCGTCTCCGAACTGCTGCTGCCCAAGTTCTCCGACACGGCGGTGGCGCTGTTCAATTCGCTCGTCTACGACGATCTGCTGATCATGATCAAGAATTCGCTGACGATCCTGGTCACCGGCTACGCCATTGGACTGGTCATTGCCACGTTGCTGACCACGGCGGCGATCATGACCCGCTTCGGCTCGGACGCGCTGTCGACATTGACGGCCATGCTCAACCCGCTGCCGGCCATCGCGCTCCTGCCGCTGGCGCTGCTGTGGTTCGGCCTCGGTAGCGCGTCGGTCGTCTTCACGTTGCTGCATTCGGTCATCTGGCCGGTGGCGCTGAACGCGCACACGGGATTCATGAGCGTTTCCGACACCCAACGCATGGTCGGGCGCAATTACGGCCTGCGTGGCGTCCCCTACGTCGTCAAGCTGCTGATTCCGGCGGCTTTCCCGTCGATCCTGATGGGGCTAAAGGTTGGCTGGGCCTATGCCTGGCGTACGCTGATCGCGGCCGAACTGGTGTTTGGCGGTGCCATCGCCGATACGTCGGGCGCGCAGTCCGGCGGTCTCGGCTGGTTCGTCTTCTCGAACCAGATGGAGTTGCAGATTCCGGCAGTGTTCGCCGGCCTGTTCACGGTGATCCTGGTCGGCGTCTTCGTCGAGAGCATCATCTTCACTAATATTGAATCGCGCACCGTCCGGCGCTGGGGGATGCAGTCGTCATGAGTACCGATAAGCATTTACCCGATCTGGTCATCCGGCCTGAGTTCGTTAACGAGAACATCGGCGACGCTCATACCGGTGATGTCGCTCGCGAGCTTTCGCTGATTGAGAAGATCTGGAACATCAACGGCGTGCGCAAGGCGACCGTGCTGCTTGGCCTGATTGTCGTCTGGCAGGCCTATACGGTGCTGATGGACGTGCAGCCGCTGATGTTCCCGCCGTTCACGGATGCCGCCCTTCGCTTGTGGGAAGATCTCTTCCATGGCGATCTGCCGGGCAAGATCTGGTTCTCCATCAAGGTGCTGGTCTATGGCTACGCCGCCGGCATGGCGATCGCGGCCGTCATGGTGTTGTGGGGGACGTCGTCGCGTCTCGGTGGCGATTTCATCGCCATGGCGACAGCCATGTTCAACCCGCTGCCGTCGATCGCCATGTTGCCGCTGGCGATGCTGTGGTTCGGTCTCGGCACGGCGAGCCTGATCTTCGTGCTTGTTCATGCGGTGCTTTGGGCTGTTGCCTTGAACACCCATACCGGGTTCAAGAACGTCTCGCATACGCTGCGCATGATCGGGGAGAACTACGGCCTCAAGGGCGTCGGCTTCGTTGTCAGAATCCTGGTACCGGCGGCGTTGCCGTCGATCATGACTGGCATGAAGGTCGGTTGGGCCTTTGCTTGGCGTACGTTGATCGGCGCCGAACTGGTGTTCGGTGCCTCCTCCGGGGGCGGCGGTCTCGGCTGGTACATCTTCGAGAACAGCCAGAATATCGAGACGGCCGGCGTGTTCGCCGGGCTGTTCATGATCATTCTGATCGGCATCACGGTCGAAAACGTGCTGTTCCGCAACATCGAGCTGAAGACTGTCAACCGTTGGGGCATGCAGCGCAGCTGACCGCCTAAGGAGAATAGAATATGGCACCGCTGGATCTCTCTTCCGCGGACACTTCGCATGACTTCGGCGCCCGGATCGAGGGACTGGATCTTTCCAAGCCCCTCGACGACGGCCAGTTCGCGGACATTCATGCCGCCTGGATGCGCCACCCGGTACTGGTTTTTTCCGACCAGCACCTGACGCCCGAGCAGCACCTCGCCTTCGCCGAGCGTTTCGGTCCCTTGCGCCGTCACACGGTGAAGGAAATCCTGCATCCGGACTATCCGGACCTGTTGGTGCTATCCAACGTCGGGCGCGGCGGGGCTTCGCCGATCAACAACGGCGGCGCCTACTGGCACAGCGATATCACCTATGAGGACGAGCCGCCGATGGCTTCCGCGCTCTATGGCTTCATCGTGCCGCCGGTGGAGAGCGGGGGTGACACGCTCTATGCCGACATGACCGCCGCCTATGACGCCCTCGACGACGAAACCAAACAGAGGCTTGATGGCGCCATCGGGGTCCATACCTACCGATACCGCTATGAGTTGATGGTTGAAGCCGGCGTGCGCCCGCCGCAGCCGGAAGAGAAGATGGCCCAGTGGAAGGATGTCTTCCATCCCGTCGTCCGCACCCACCCGGATACCGGCAAGAAGGCCCTGTTCATCAATGAGGGATTCACCGCGCGCATCGACGGCTGGCCCGAAGACGAGAGCCGCGCCATGCTGGACCGCCTTTTCGCCCATTGCACCGAAGACCGTTTCGTTTATGCGCATAAATGGCGGACCAACGACCTGGTGCTCTGGGACAACCGCTGCACCATGCATTGCGCGACGCCCTACGACTTGAGCTTCGAGCGCTCCATGCACCGCGCCACGGTCCATGGCGACCGGCCCTACTAGGGCGTACGTGAAATCTTGACGACCAAGCTGGTCACCTTCGACGTCTACATGGCGCTGCTGGATATCCAGGGCAGTCTGACGCCGGTGCTGTCACAAGCGCTCGGCATCGATGCGGCAAGCGCCGAGCCGTTGGTGCGGACATGGCGGGCGAAGCAGATGGAACGCGCCGCCGCCAGCAATTCCCTGGAGCAGGGTCGCTTTCCGTTCCGTGATTGCACCCGGCAGGCGCTAGACTACACGCTCGGCCGCGCCGGGCTCGATCTGCCGGCGGACGAACGCGAACGCCTAGTCATGGCCTGGGATGACATGCGCGGCTGGCCGGAGGCCGTCGAGGTGGTGGCCGAGGTTAAACGGCGCGGCTACATCACCGCCATTCTTTCGAACGGCGATCAGGACATGCTGGAAGCCGTGGCACGGCAGTTCGGCGACGCGCTCGACCATGTGCTGTCGGCGGAATTGGCCGGCGTCTACAAGCCGCATCCCAAGGTCTACGAACTGCCCAAGCAGAAACTTGGCATCGATGCCGGTGAGACCCTGCATGTGGCGGGCAGCCCCAATGACGTGCTTGGCACCAAGGCCTTCGGCATGCGTTGCTACTGGTCGAACCGCGCCGGCGACCTGGTGCTCGATCCGGCGCTGGATGCGGATTGGCGGGGTGACAACCTGCGGGGCGTTCTCGACGTTCTTTAATCCGGCGTCGGCCCGACGCTTAATCCCGGGTCGGCCCGACCACACTGAGCCCGACGCGCAGCGCCTCGGTCTCCAGCACATCGTCCGGCATGACGTTGGCCATGTTGATGTCGGGGCCGAATTCATCCAGCAGGAAGCGCTTCAACTGGTGCACGCTCGACTGCGTGACGCCCTTGATCCAGGGGCCGGTCAGTTCGAAGAGAGTCTTCTCCAGATCGAGCTCGTTCCGGAGCTGGCGCAGCATCTCGGCGTTGGGCTTGCCGTCGGCGATCAGTTCCGCGCCTTCCACCAGGACGATCTCGCAGCCCGCCTCCTGGCAGACCTTGGCTTGCGAGATCAATTCGGCGGCGGATTGCATCTCCACCTTGGAGCCCACCTCGCCGTGCACTTCCAGGCCGCAATCGATGGCCATGCGGATCATGCGCATGCGTTCCTGGTCGTTCAGCGGCACGCAGTTGTCGGAAACTTCCAGCGCGTCGAAACCGAGCTTCTTGGCCTCCTGGAAAAACGGCGTCATGCCGTCCCAGCCCTGCGTCGCATAGACGTATTCGGAGAACTGACCGCCCAGGAACGGCACCACGTCGTTCTCTTTATATAAGGCGAGCTTGCGCTCCAGGTAGTCGGACGGATAGAGCCTGGCCGTGCCGACGACGATCTTCACCAGATCGACATAGGGTTCCAGCAGTTCCAGGTAGTCCTCGACGCGCCGGTACGCGAGGCCCCAGTCCATCATCATCGTCAGCCCGGTCTTGCGGGGCTTGGTGGAGCGCGCCGCCGGCAGCGGCACCATGGCAAAGGGGGTGTTGGTGGCTTCAATCATTATCGTTTCCTCAATCGAACATTGGCGCGACGCCGGGCGGCACGGAAAAACCAAGGTCGCCGCGCTCGATCACGCGTTCCTTGCCGCCGCTTTTCTCCAAGTGAACGGCCTGGTCCTGTTTGGCTTGGCGATTAACCTCGGCCGGATCGCAGATCTCCATCAGCGCCGCCGTCATTTCGTCGATCAGCGGTTTTGCCGCCGGGTCCTGACCCATGTCGTTCAGCTCTTCCGGGTCGTCGGCCAGGTTGAAGAACTGCGGCGGGTAGTCGGCGTAATGGATCAGCTTGTAGGGCCCCTTGCGCACCATGAAGGCGCCGGTCTTGGAACCCATGCCGTGGTATTCGGAAAAGGCGACCCGGTCCGGCTCGGCGCCGTTGATCAGGTCGAGCAGGTTGGTGCCGGGAATGTCGTCGGGCATGGTTTCGGCGTCGCGTTCGCCGGCGCCGTCGATGATGAAGGGGTAGAGGTCCAGCATGTTCGCCGGCGTGTCCACGGTCTTGCCCGCCGGGATGTCCGGCCCGGCGACGATCAGCGGGATGGCAGCGGCTTCCTCGTACATCACCGATTTGCCCCAGAGCCCGCGGTTGCCCAGGTTGTCGCCGTGATCTGTGGTGTAGGCGACGCGCGTCGTCTGGGCGAGGCCGGCGTTCTCCAGGGCGCCCAGCACCTTGCCCACCTGTTCGTCCATGAACGACACCAGCCCCAGGTAGCCCGCCTGGCCGCGCTTCAGCATGTCGGGGGTTTCGAAGAACTCATCGTAGGCGAAGGTGGCACGGTAGGTGTCCACGTAGGGGTGGATCGGCGTATGCCGGAGGTCATAGAGCTTCGGCGGCGGCAGATCGCGGTTGTAATAGCGATAAAAGTGCTCCGACGGCGCGGTCAGTGGAAAGTGCGGGGCCACGAAGGAGACGAACAGCACCCAGGGCTTGTCGGTGTACTTGGGCGCTTCCTCGTAGATCCAGGTCTGGGCGCGCGACGCGATGTCGCGGTCGTAGCGGGTGTAGATGGATTCCCCAGGTCCCGCCATCTTCGCCATCTTCCAGGACGCGCCGCGCTTCGGCATGTCCTCGTCGCGCACCAGGCCCAGGAGGTCGCCTTCGCCGTCGATGATGTGCATGGCGATCTGCTCGTCGGAAAAGCCGTTGTCGTCCGTGTCGGCGCGGAAATGCAGCTTGCCGATGGAGACCGTCTGATGGCCGCGATCGCGCAAAAGGCTGTGCCAGCTCGGGTCCGAACCGGTGAACGGCGTGGCGTTGTCCCAGTAGCCGACCTGATGCACGTACTTGCCGGTTGCGAAGGCGCCGCGCGCCGGCACGCAGACCGGGCAGGGGGTATAGGCGCTGGTGAACTTGGTGCCCCGGGCCGCCAGCGCGTCCAGGTTGGGGGTGGAGACGAAGTCGTGTCCATAGCACCCGGTGACGTTGCGGGTGTGCTGGTCGGACATGATGATGACGAGGTTCTGTGGCTGCATGGAATTTCCGGAGGTCATGGTTTTTGGGTCTCGGTTCGGGTGGATATTCTGGGGTGCGTCCTTGGGCGTTGCAACTAGGGAAGCGGTTCCAGGAAGGGGGCGGCGTGCATGCTCTTCTCCACTTCCTCGATCAGCGCGTCGATGGCCGGCGTGACGAACAGGTTCGGCGTCAACACCGCCGCCAGTTCCGCCGTCAGCGGACGGCCGTTTGCGTAGAGACGGCCGAGCGCCAGGTCCGGCCGGTCGACGCGCGCCGTGAACGGCATAATGGCGATGCCGATGCCGGCGCCGGCCAACGCCGTCAGCGCCTGAGGCGAGCCGGCCTCGTGTGCGATGGTCGGCAGCGTATGGGTCAGCCGGCAGGCGGAATCGAACATGTCGCGCGCCAACGTGCCGCGCCGCATCACGACGACGGGTTCGTTGTCCAACTCGGTGACGTCGATCTTGTCCTTGGAGGCGAGCGGATGCTTTTTCGGCATCGCAAGGTGGATATAGCCGAGCGCCAGATCACGTGCCTGGAATTGCGGCCCGATGGGGCGGGCGGCGATGGCGATCTGGCCCTCGCCGCGTTCCAAAAGGTCCTGGTTGTCCTGGGCGGCGGCCTCGACGATCTTGATCTCCGCGTCCGGGTAGCGCGCCAGGAACGCCACCAGGGCGTCGGCCAGGAACACCTCGATCGACTGCGGCGGCGCGATGACCGAGAGCCGCACCCGCTCGCGCCCGGCCAGAAGCTCGGCGCGCTCGGAGATGGCACGGGCGCGCTGCATCAGGTCGCGCAGGTCGGGCAGCAGGTTGCGCGCCGCCGCCGTCAAGTGGATGCCGCGCCCGACCCGGTCGAACAGCGCTACGCCCAGGCGGTCCTCCAGCGCCGAAATCTGGCGCGAAAGCGCCGGCTGGGTGATATGCAGCCGTTCCGCCGCGCGGGTCATGTTGCCCTCGGCGGCGATCTCCAGGAAATAGCGAATCTGGCGCAGGTCGATCATCGATGCTCCCCCGCCTGCAGATTAAACGATGCATTAAAGTTATCAATAATGATATTTTTTATATATTGGAATTTATCAATTGTCTTTGCTAGCTTTTCCGCCGATCAGGCAACCGGATGCTGCCGGTGGATATCGAGGGGAGTGATTTCCGATGGACTACCAAACGATTGAATTGGCGCCGCTGGCCGGCTGCATGGGCGCGGAAGTGCTGGGTGTCGACCTGGCCGCCGATTTCGGCAACCAGACGCGCGAGGAAATCCACCGCGCCTTTCTGGACTACAAGATGATCTATTTCCGCGGCCAGAACCTGGACGCCAAGCGCCAGGTGGAGGTTGCCGGCATCCTCGGCACGCCCATCGCCTATCCCTATCTCGCCGGCGTCGATGGCGTGCCGGAAGCGCACGAATTGACCAAGTCGCCGGAGGATGATGTCAACTTCGGCGGCGTCTGGCATTCCGATACCGCCTACAAGCCTGAGCCCGACATGGGCACCGTGCTCTATGGCATCGAGGTGCCGCCCGCCGGTGGCGATACGCTCTACGCCAATACCCAACTCGCCTACGAGACTCTGTCGGACGGCATGAAGCAGATTATCGACGGCCTCATCGGGGTCAACGATTCGGAAGCGCTCTATCCGGGCGGCCGCGCCAACCGGATCGGCAGCCTGTCGGAAATGAAGGGGGCCTACAACGACGGTTCCGAGCCCATGCGTTCCGAGCATCCGATCGTCCGCACCCATCCGGAAACCGGCGCCAAGAGCCTCTACGTCAGTGTCGCCCACACGCTGCATTTCAAGGACATGACCGAGGAAGAGAGCAAGCCGCTGATCCAGTTCCTCGCGAACCACATCATCCGTCCCGAATTCACCTGTCGGCTCAAGTGGCAGTCGGGCACTGTCGCCATGTGGGACAACCGCACCACCCAGCACTTCGCGGTCAACGACTACAAAGGCCATTTCCGGCGCATGCGGCGGGTAACCATCCAGGGCGACAAGCCTTTCTAATCTTGCCAACAAGATTGTTGACAATTTTGTATGCATGATTGATCCTGCTCTCTCGATTGGGGAGGGGGCAGGTCATGGCGGCCGCATCCACGGCAAAAATCGTTAGGCTCGGCGCTGGCGAAGGGGTCATCGAGGCACTGCGCCAGCGCATCGTCGATCACGATCTGACGCCCGGCACGCGACTGCGCGAACAGGACCTGGCATCGGAATTCGGTGTTTCGCGCGCCCGCATCCGAGACGCCTTCAACATCCTCGAAGAACGCGGCTTGATCGAGCGCATTCCCAACCGGGGCGCGCTCGTCGCTAAGCTGGATCCCGCCAAGGCCGACGAGTTGTTCGAGGTGCGCGAAGTGCTTGAAGCGCAGATGGTGCGTCTCGCCACCGAGAAGGCGCCCGCGGAAAGCTGGGACGATCTGATCGAGCTTTTTGGCGACAGCATGGGCGGCACGCTGGCCAAGAACGACCTGGATGCCTACGAAGACGCCGTGCACCTGTTCCGCCAGCGCTGCATCGCCGCATCCGAGAACGAGGTGTTGAGCAATCTCCTGGACAGCCTCTACGACCGCACCCAGGTGCTGATCCGGCGCTTGGTGCTGGTGCCGGGCCGCGCCCAGGAGGGCATGCGTCAGCACCAGGAAATCCTCGCCGCCATGCGCGCCGGCAAGGCCGAGAAGGCGGAGAAATTGAAGCGCCAGAACATCCGTTCGGCGCGCGAATGGTTCCACAACTACCGGAAATACCTGTTATGAGCGGTGACGAGAAAGCCACGGGCCCCCTGGCCGGGCTCCGGGTGGTCGAATTGGGGTCCACCGTGGCGGGGCCGTTCTGCGCCCGATTGCTGGCAGATTTCGGCGCCGACGTGATCAAGGTCGAGCAGGCCGACGGCGACGCCATCCGTTCCTTTTCCCACCGCGTTCAGGGCCGCTCGCTCTACAGCGCCTCGATGCAACGCGGAAAGAAGATCGTTTCCATCAATCTCCGCACCGACGAGGGCCGACAACTCGTGCGCCGACTCTGCGAGGGGGCGGATATCGTCGTTGAGAATTTCCGTGCCGGCTCACTGGAGAAATGGGGGCTCGGCTACGACAGCCTAAGCAAGGCCAATCCGGGTCTGGTCATGGTGCGGATCAGCGGCTTCGGCCAGGACGGCCCCTATTCGGATCGCGGCGGTTACGGCGTGGTCTGCGAGGCGGTTAGCGGCCTGCGCGAGATCACCGGCGATCCCGACCGGCCGCCGCCGCGTGTCGCCACCTCGATGGCCGACTATATTGCCGGTCTCTACGGTGCCTTCGGCGCGATGATGGCGATCTACGCGCGCACCCACACGGGGCGCGGCCAGGTCGTGGACTCGTCGCTCTACGAGGGCTCCTACAGTTTCATGGAACCGCACGTGCCGGTGTTCCAGCAACTCGGCATCATTGCCGAGCGCGCCGGGCCGCTCTTGCCGGGCAACGCGCCCAACTCCATCTATCCCACCAGGGACGGCCGCTATGTGCTGCTGGCCGCCGCCTCCAACGCCGTCTTTCAACGTCTGACCGAAGCCATGGGCCGGCCGGAACTGATGCAGGACCCGCGCTTCGCCTCCGCCGTGGCGCGGGCCGAGAACCAAGTCGCCTGCGACGCGGAGGTGGCGGCCTGGACGGCAACCCTGGACCTGACGGAAGCGGAAGCGGCGCTCGATGCGGCCAAGGTGCCGGCGGCGCGCATCTATACGGTCGAGGACATTTTCCAAGACCCGCACTACAAGGCGCGCGACATGCTGGTCGACGTGCAGGACCCGGTGCTGGGCCCGGTGACCGTCACCGGCGTGGTGCCGAAGCTCTCCGAGAGCCCGGGCACCATCCGCTGGGCCGGGCGCGACATCGGCGCCGACACGGCGGCGGTGCTGGCCGGCGAACTGGGGCTCGACGGCGCTAGCATCGATAAGCTGGCGCGGGACGGAATCGTTTACGGTGAGAATTTGCCAACCGAGGAAGAGAATTCATGAATTTCGACGACATGCTGGCCGACCTGAAGGCCCGTGAAGACAAAGCCCGTGCCATGGGCGGACCTGAACGCCTGGCGAAACGCGAGGCCCAGGGCCTTTTGAACGCGCGCTCGCGCATCGACAGCTTCATCGACGAAGGCTCCTGGGTGGAGACCGGCCTGCTGGCCATTTCCTCCATCGTGCCGGAGGACCGCGAGAAGACCCCCGCCGACGGCAAGGTCGCGGGCTTCGCCAAGGTCGATGGCCGCATGGTCGGCGTCGTCGCCAACGACTTCACCACCAAGGGTGCATCGTCCAGCGCGACCAACATGAAAAAGATCGGCCACGTCAAACGGGTCGCCACGGAACGTGGCTTTCCGCTGGTGTTTTTTGGTGAATCCTCCGGCGCGCGCATGCCCGACAACATGGGCGCCAAGGGCATGGGCGTGAACTTGGGCTCCGACCCGCAGCAGTACGTGCGCAACCGCGAAAGCCCCTGGGCCTCGGCGGTGCTGGGCCAATGCTACGGCTCATCGGCCTGGTACACCTGCCTTGCGGATTTCTCCGTGTTCCGGAAGGGCGCGATCATGGCGGTGGCGAGTCCGGGCCTAGCCTCCTTCGCCATCGGCCAGAAGGTCGACGCCGAGGAACTGGGCGGCTGGAAACTGCACGAACGCACCACCGGCCTGGTCGACCGTGTCGTCGACACCGACGAGGAAGCGATCGAGACGATCAAGACCTGGCTCAGCTACATGCCGTCCAACTGCAACGAATTGCCGCCGGAAGCGCCGGTGCCGGCGGGCAGCGACGAGGGCGCGGCGCGTATCCTCGATATCCTGCCCGACAGCCGCAAGCGCGGTTACGACGTGAAGAAGATCATCGAGTGCATCGCCGACAAGGACAGCTTCTTCGAATTCAAGCCGCGTTTCGGCCGCACCATCACCGTTGGCCTCGCGCGGCTCGGCCGCAAGACAGTCGGTTTCCTGGCCTCCAATCCCATGGGCAAGGCCGGCGCGCTGGACGTGGCCGGCTGCGAGAAGGCGACGCGCTTCACCATCATGTGCGATAGCTTCAACATCCCGCTGATCCTGTTGGTCGACACCCCCGGTTTCGTCATCGGCATCGAGGGCGAGAAGCAGAAGGCGCCCGGCAAGATCATGAACTTCATGCAGGCGCTGCAGATGTGCACGGTGCCGAAGCTTTCGGTGATCATGCGAAAGACCTATGGCCAGGCCTACCTGAACATGGGCGGCGGGCGGAATTCCGACGATGTCGCCGCCTGGCCGACCGCCGAGATCAGCTTTATGGACCCGCATTTTGCCACCGAGATCGTCACCTGGGGCCAGGACGCCTCCGAGGAGACCAAGCAGGCGATCCGCGATCAGATGGAGAAAGACAACTCCGCCTATGGACTTGCGGAAATCTACGGCGTGCAGGCGGTGATCGACCCGCGCGAAACGCGCCGGTACCTTATCCAGCAGTTGGAAATCCATCAGCTTCGACTGTCGGGGGGCATCGGCAAGCACCGCATGTCCGCCTGGCCGACAACCTATTGAACCTATAGTCAGGGAGTATCAGAAAATGGCGACAACCGAAGTCACGTCCGAGGTCATCGGCTCGGTCTGGAAAGTGGAAATGTCCGAAGGCGACAGCGTCGCCGAGGGCGATCTGATCATGATCCTGGAATCCATGAAGATGGAAATTCCGGTCGAGGCGCCGGTTGCCGGCACGCTCAAGGAAATCCTGGTGAAGCCGGAGGACTCCGTCGAGGAGGATCAGGTCCTGTGTCTGATCGAGAGCTAGAAGACGAGGGCGGCTACTGGCCGGAGCAGATCGCCGAGCTTGAGAAGCGCCGCGCCGATGCCGCCGAAATGGGCGGCGAGGCCAACATCGAACGCCAGCACGGTGCCGGCAGGCTCACCATCCGCGAGCGCATCGATGCGCTGACCGACGCCGGCAGCTTCCGCGAGGTCGGTTCCATCGCCGGTACCGGTGAGTACGACGAGAACCTGAAGCTGAAAAAGCTGACGCCCGCGACCTATGTCGCCGGTTCTGCGCGCATCAACGGCCGGCCAGTGGCCATCGGCGGCGAGGACTTCACCGTGCGCGGCGGCACCAGCTTCGGCGCCATGCGCCGGAAGGGCGGTCAGGGCGGCTATATCGAGGACCTGGCGCACCATTACAAGATGCCGCTGGTGAACCTGATCGACGGTGCTGGCGGCACCGTGACGTCGGCGAAGCGGCGCGGCTACGTGGTGTTTCCGGGCGTCGATGGTTTCGAGCGTTCGGTGGAACTGCTGGGCGAGGTGCCGGTGGTCTCGGCGGTGATGGGGACGGCGGCGGGCGGTCCCGCCGGCCGCGCCATCCTGTCGCATTTCTCGATCATGGTGGAGGGGTCGAGCCAGATCTTCGCCGCCGGCCCGCCGGTGGTGAAGCGGTCCTTGGGCCAGGAAATCTCCAAGGAAGACCTGGGCGGACCGAAAGTGGCGGTCAATAAGGCGGGCTCCATCCATAATGCCGCGGCCACCGAAGAGGAGGCCTTCGAGCAAATTCGCCGTTTCCTCAGCTTCATGCCGCAAAACGTCTGGGAACTGCCGCCGGTGCTGCCGGTGGACGATCCTGTTGACCGCATGGAAGAAGACCTGCTCGGCATCGTGCCGGACAAGCGCACCCAGCCCTATGACATGAAGAAACTGGTCGGAATGGTCGTCGACCGGGATTCGACCTTCGAAATCCGCCCGACCTTCGGCAAGGCGGTGATCACCATGCTGGCGCGGCTTGGCGGCCGGCCGGTGGGCATCGTCGCCAACAATCCGAAGGTCTACGGCGGCGCCATGGATGCCGACGCGGCACGCAAGCAAATCCATTTCATGGAGCTCTGCGACACCTTCCATATTCCGCTGGTGTTCTTCGTCGATGTGCCGGGCTTCATGGTCGGGCTGAAGGCGGAATGCGAAGGCACGCTGCGTGAAGGCATGCGCGCCGTCTACATGGCTGGGCAGTTGAAGGTGCCGACGCTGACGCTGGTCATCCGCAAATGCTACGGCATGGCTGGCATGGCGACCTGCAATAAGAACGACATCGACCTGAAGATCGCCTGGCCGAGCGGCGAGTGGGGGTCCTTGCCGGTGGAGGGTGGCGTCGCCGCCGCGTTCCGGCGCGAGATCGCGGCCGCCGAGGACCCGAAGGCGCGCGAGAAGGAACTGGAGGCGGAACTTCGCGCCTATTCCTCGCCGTACCGCACCGCAGAGGCGCTCGCCGTCGAAGAGATCATTGATCCCCGCGAAACCCGGCCCTTGCTTTGTGAGTACATCGCACTTGCCGAGAACCGTCTGAAGATCACGCTCGGTCCCCGTGCCAAGGCGGGTGTCGCGCCTTAAGCCAAGGAAAAACCATGACCATCAATAAGATCCTGATCGCTAATCGGGGCGAGATCGCCTGCCGCATTATGCGCAGTTGCCGTGCGCTCGGCATCGAGACCGTCGCCGTCCATTCGGAAGCCGATGAGGGCGCCCTGCATACCGCAATGGCCGACGAGGCCTACCTGATTGGTCCGCCGCCGGCGCCCAAGAGCTACCTGATGGCGGAAACCATCATCGAGGTGGCCAAGAAGGTCGGTGCCGACGCGGTGCATCCGGGCTACGGCTTCCTGGCCGAGAACCCGCGCTTTGCCGCCGCGGTGACGGACGCCGGGCTCACCTGGATCGGCCCCAGGCCCAAGACCATCGAGGACATGGGCGACAAGGAACGCGCGCGCGACATCGCCATGGCGTCGGGCGTGCCGGTGCTGCCGGGGAGCCCGCGCTTTCAGCCGGGTGATATGTCCGGCATCGCCGAGGCGGCCGACGAGGTGGGCTATCCGCTATTGGTCAAGGCGGCGGCCGGCGGCGGCGGCATCGGCATGCGCCTAGTCGCGGACGGTGAGACTTTGTTGAAACAGGTCGAGGCGACCCAGACCCTGGCGGAGCGGAGCTTTGGTGATGGCACCGTTTACCTGGAACGTTTCGTCGCCAACGCGCGCCACATCGAGGTGCAGGTGTTCGGCTTCGGTGATGGCACCGGCGTACATCTGTTCGAGCGCGACTGTTCCGCGCAGCGCCGGTTCCAGAAGATCATCGAGGAGGCGCCGGCGCATGACCTTCCCGATGTGACGCGTGAACAAATGCGCCAGGCCGCTCTGGCCCTGGTGCATCACGAACGCTACGCCGGCGCCGGCACGGTGGAATTCATTTTCGACACCGACCGGGGGGAATACTACTTCCTGGAAATGAATACCCGCATCCAAGTCGAGCACCCGGCGACGGAGATGATTACCGGTATCGATCTCGTCGCCTGGCAGATCGAACAGGCGGCGGGCATCCTCGCGCCCGTCCGGCAGGACGATATCCGGGCCGACGGCGCGGCGCTGGAATGCCGCATCTACGCCGAGCGGCCGGAAAAGAACTTCCTGCCGTCACCCGGCCAGGTCACCCGGCTCGAATTCCCCGAACCCGCCGACGATCTCCGTATCGATACCGGGCTCCGGGAGGGCGACGCCATTACCCCCTATTACGATCCGATGATCGCCAAGCTGATCGTCCGTGCTCCCGACCGCGCCGGTGCAATCCGGCGCATGGCCGAGGCCCTGGATGCGACCCATATTGTGGGGCTGTCCACCAACGTGGCGTTCCTGGGCCAGGTGATGCGCGATCCAGGCTTTTCGAGGCAAATGCCGACCACCAAGTATGTGGAGATCGGCAGTTACAAGAGCGAGTAGCCCGGTTTATTCGGCTTTCGGGTCGGGGCAGCCCATGCGTCCGACGATGACCTCGTGTTCGAGGGTATCGTCGATTTCGCCAATGCGCTTCAGGGTGAAATCGGGCAGCTTTTCGTAGGCGGCGGCGAAGTTGGGATTGACCTTTTCGATCTCCTGCGCGGCCAGGCTGGCGCCGGTGCAGTCGCCGTCGACGATGAAGGGGCCGAGGTTCTCGACATCGAAAATCCAGAGTGCTTCCGGCAGTCCCAATTCCTCTTTCCAGTAGACCGCATCGACGTTCTTGATGGCGCGGCCGTAGAGCGCCGCGACGCCGTAACCCACCGTGGTCAGGAACACGGTGCCGTGCTTGGCGAACGATTCCTCATAGACCCATTTGTCCATGCCGGCCTTGCCGATGACGGCGCGAATGCCGAAGGTCTCAATGTAATCCGGCACCCATTTCCAGTAGCGGAAACTCGCCGTCGCCTGGATCGACGACACCCGGTATTGGCCGGGGGCATCCTCGACGCCGGCGGGCGCGCAGTGAATCTGCACGTTGCTCTCGGTGGCGAGGTCGATGGGTGGGCGGTTGCCCTTGGTGAGCACGTGGTCGTAATAGATGCCGCGCCCGGTATGGATCTTGCCGTCCAGGTAGACGATGTCACCGATGCGGAGCTTGCGAACGTCTTCCTCGGTGAGCGGGATGGAAAGCCGGTGTGTTGCCATTTCCCTCTCCTCACGCCACCTCGACGCCGAGGCGCCGAGCATAGGGGGTGAACCAGGAGGGTTGGTCGCGCCGTTCCAGCGTGCCGTCCTTGTGCACGCGCACGACGCCGCGCCGACAGGCCTGGCAGATCTGGTGAATACCGAGCGGCGTCAGCGCCGAATGCGTATAGGCGATTTCCACATGCACGTCGGTGGCGTAGCCGCCGGTGCCTTCGTAGCCCATGGCGCCCAGCCCCAAGGAATTGGCGAGGCCGAGAAGCTCGTCCTCGAGTGCCGCGATCTCCGGTTCCGGGTGGCGATCGCCAATGGGGCGCAGCACGGCGGCCTGCTTGGCGATGGCGAAAGCCTGGTCCTTGGTGCCGCCGATGCCGACGCCGATCAACACTGGCGGGCAGGTGAGGCCGCGCCGGCCGAATTCGGCGATGGCGTCCAGCACGCCCTTGTGCACCGCCTTGGCGCCGTCGCCGTCGACCATCATGCGGAAGTCGGAGCCGAAGGCGCCGCCCTTGTGAACGGCGATGATCTCGATCCAGTCGGCGTCGGGCTCGAAGCGGTATTCGATATTGGGCGAAAAGACGCCGAGGTTGTTGCCGGGGTTGGTGCGGTTCAGGGGATGGCAGCGGTTGGAACGCAGCGCCAGGTCATTAGTGACCCGTTCGGTGGCGCGGCGCACGGCGCGTTCGAAGGCGATGCCGCCGCCGGCGACGCCGGCCTCGTTGCCGCAGACCGCGTAGATGCGCGACACGCCCACGTCGGCGCAGATCGGCCGCTGGTCGACCTCCGCCACTTTCATGTTTTCGACGATCGCCGCCATCACCTGTTTCGGCAGGTCATGGGTTTCGCGTGCGTGCATGCCGTGAAACGCGTCCTGCACATCCGACGGCAATGTCGTCGCCGCCAATCGGTGCGCCTCATAGGCCGCTTCCTCGATCGAGGACTCGCTGATAAAGTTGACCGGATTGAGCATCGGTTGGTGCCTCCCTGGCCGGGATTGGGTCCCAGCCCCGTTATTCAGGCACTCAATCGCTCGCGATGCAACTCCACGCTCTTGTCGCAACCATCGCAGATGACGACGGCGGCGACGTATTCTCCTTCCGCCTTGGCTTCGGCGTCGTCTTTCGGCGCCGTGCCGTAGCGGTCCCAGACCTTAATGGTGAGCGTTTCCGGCGCGCAGCCGTCCATGCCCTCGACGCCGTAGGCTTTGAGGAAATCCGCGTTGACGGAGCTTGGCAGAATACGGGCCATGATTACGCCTCCCAACTGAAGTCGAGACAGAATTCGTCAAAATTGGCACTGCCGTCCTTGGCCACGGCGACGATACGGTAGCCGCCGTCGAACTGTTGGGTCAGGGTGCGGTTGGCGACCCACTCGGCGCCGTGCGCATGGCTGGCGACGACGTAGACTGGCGCATCCGGAAGATCGATGCCGTTCTCCGGCCCGAAGCGGGTATTGATCGGGCGCGGCGTGCGCCAATCGGCGACCACGTTCATGGCGCCGGGATCGAGGGAGTCGACCACCGTGGCGCGCTGCAGCCACCAGGAATGCGACCGCCCGACCAATCGGGCGCCGGCCGGAAACAGGCAGAGGTGTGCATGGCAATGCTCGCCGCTGACGCCAAGCGCGTCGAACAGCGCCGCGTCGGCGCGCACCGGATAGGCGCCCGCCTCGGCGGCGGCGATTTTCGCCGAGATGCCGGCATCGTCCAGGTAAGCCGGTTCCGACCAGGAAAGCCCGCGCAGTGACTTGTGGTCGAAGGCCGGAATAGGAAAGCGAACATAGGCCATCTGTGTCCTCCCATTGATGCGCTCGCCTTAAGGGCATTCGAAGGTCGGCCATGGCGAGCGTCGCTGCCGTGCATGGTAATCAAGGCAATTGATCGATCCAAGGGTTTCTGGCGCCCGGGCCATGCCGCTGTGACATGGCGGTATTGGCGTCGGTGGGGGGCTGCCTGGGACAAGCCTATATACGCCGCCTCAGAAAATATATTATATGAGCGGAGGTGATTTCGACACGGCCAACTGAATTGGCGCCGATTGGGCCGAAATTTCACCGGGACAAAGGGGCGCAAGACCCCTATAGTCGCCACCTGAAGCCCCCGGGGAGTGGGGGCGTGGAAACGAATGGGAGCAGACGGCGTGGCAAAGGTTCAGGTTCTCCGCTGGCAGGAAATCCCCTCTCTGGTCGAGGCGCGGGATGAATCTGGCGTAAAGAAAATTCAATTAAGTGATAAATTTCAGGCACTTATTGATGAAGCGGCGATGCGCCAAGAGCTTGCCGGCACCGATGCCTATCTTGAGGAATGGAACAAGGCGCCGGCCGAGGAGCGTGACGGCGATGCCGAAACCGTTGCCCGGCAGGTTGCCGACGAGATCGAGGGCGCATTTGCGGCAATCCGCGACGCGGCCTTGAGCTGACGTTCTCCAAGGGCTGTTCTCAGACAAGCGTGGCGATGGTGAATCGGGCCTAATATGACCAAAAATCCGAAAAAATATATTTTCTGCACGGCGCCGGGATGTTGAGCGCCATGCCAAGCGAACAGCCACTTTCCGGCGGGGGCGCAGCGCCCGCCGAGGCCCGCGATTCGTGGATCGTAAAGACCGGGCCGGTGCACATCGACCCGGTGAAGATGCTCCGCATCCATGGTTACAAGAACCTGGAAAAGGTGCGCCCGGTGATCCGCAAGGCGGCCGACGACATCGCCGCGCGCGCCCGCGAATTGATGGTTCCGGTCGCGCACGCGCGGCGCATCGATGTTGCCTCCTATGACGATCAGCGCCTGATTCTCGCTGACGGCACCCAATTCGAAGACGTCGCCTTCGAGGATGTGCTCGATAGCGCGCGCTCCGTGGTCGCGGTGGTGCTGACCGTCGGCAGGGGCCTGGACGAGGCGGTGATTGCCGCCATGGACAATGGTGTATTCGAGCCGCTCGACGCGCTGTTTCTGGAGACCGCCGGTTGGCTCGGTATCGAGGCCGCCACCAAGGCCTTCGTCAAGGACCTGCAGGAACGCACCCAGGGCGAGGGTCTGCGAGTCACGCGCCGGCTCGGACCCGGCTACCAGTATAAGGTCGGCGGCAAGCAGGTGTATTGGCCGTTGGAGCAGCAGAAGAAACTGTTCTCGCTTTTCGATGCCGACGACCTGCCGGTCACCTTGATGGAAAGCTGTGCCATGCTGCCGAAGATGTCGCGGTCCGGCATCTATGGCCTGGCGCCGGTGAACTGAACCGCAATGTCGTTGCAAGCCATGAATGAGTCGCAAACGCCAATGCCCGTAGATACCCACACTTTAAGGACATCATGATCGCGAGGCCGCCATTTCGTCGGCCTGAAACGAAACGCATGAAAATCAGGAATCTCAGAACATGAAATCAGACAGCCTCATCGTCATCGGCGAGAATTTCAACTCCACCCGCAAGATCAAGGCGACCAGCCCGCGCGTGATCGAGGAAGACGGCAAGACCGGCATCGGCTACACCGATTTGGACGGCAACAAGAAGTTCCTGGATTGCACCGACATCATCCCGGAAGACCCGGCGGAGCGGAACAGCTTCATGATCCCGCATATCGCCCAGGCGCTGCGCAACAAGGACATGACCTACATTTCCTGGGCGATCAAGAACCAGGAGGCGCACGGCGCGCACATCATCGACCTCTGCGTCGATGAGATGTCCGTCTATCCGGAAGAGCGTCATGAGTGGATCAAGTGGACGGTGCAGACGGCGCAGCAGGTGACCGACAAGATCGTCGCCATCGACTCGTCGGATTCCACCACCATCTACGCCGGCCTGGAAGCCCACGACAACACCAAGGGCCGCCCGGCGATCAACTCCTTCAACCTGGAAGACGGCCGCCAGGACCTGGTGCCGATGGCGAAAGAGCACAATGCGCTGCTGTTCGCCAACGCCAGCGGCAACGCCGGCATGCCCCAGAACGCCGAGGAACGCGTCGCCAACCTGGTCACCTGCATGGAGATGATGGACAAGGAAGATATCGCCATGGAGGACCGGTTCCTCGATCCGCTGGTGTTCCCGATCGGCGCCGGCCCGGAATTCGGCCAGCACTATCTGGACGCGGTCAAGGAACTGCGCGGCATGTATCCGGAAGTTCACATCTTCGGCGGTCATTCCAACGTCTCGTTCGGCCTGCCCAACCGCAAGCTGCTGAACGAGGTATTCGTGTCGCTTTCAATTATCGCTGGTTGCGACGCGATGATGATCGACCCGGTGATGAACGGTGTCGCCGGCCTGACACAGTTCAAGTTCGCCGCCGAGGCTTTGCTCGGCACTGATGAATACTCGATGAAATACCTGAAATTCATCCGGGGAGCCGACAAGTCGAAGCGCGAGCGCCGGAAATAGTATCCCGGCATCGGCTTCGCTCCGGTAACGCACATGGGAGGAAATGAGCAATGAAAGAACTGACATCGAAGGAGCGGGTCTATCGCACGCTCAGGCGCGAACCCGTCGACCGGGTGCCGCTATTCTATCGCATGAAGCACGAAGCCAAGGCGAAGCTGGCGCGCATCTACGGCATCGACGATGCCTCGACCGGCATGAAGCACAATCCGGAGCTGGAGTTCCGCCTCGGCAACGACATCGTCATGTACCAGATCGGCATCAACGCTCAGTTCTCGCACCGCGACATCAAGATCGGCGAGACCTGGTACAACCATTTCGGCGTCGGCTACGGCAAGAGCGGCCTGCAGGGCCGCACGCCGGAAGAGGAAGCCGAGTTTGCCAAGACCCAGGAATTCTGGGGCCCCGCGAAGGTGGTGCCGGAAAACTTCCCGTCGCACCATCCGATCACCTCGATGGAGGAGTTGAAGGCCTATACCTGGCCCGATCCGAACGATCCGGAACTGCTCGATCCCATCTCCGAGATGGTCGAGACCTTCGGTGACAACTATTTCACCGTTGTCGATCTGTCCTCGACCCTGATCGAAGCCGCCTACGCGCACATCATCGGTACCCAGAACTTCTTCTTGCAGATGTTCGACGAGCCGAAGCTGATCGAGGGCGTGCTCGATGGCCTGACGGAGTACTACACGGCATTGGGCCGCAACGCCATCGCGCGCGGCATCGACATGATCCGCGTCGGTGACGATGTCGGCGCCCAGCAGTCGATGATGATCTCGCCGGCGCAATGGCGCGAACTGGCAAAGCCACGGTTCGCTCACATGTTCAGCGAGTTCAAAAAGGAAAACCCGGACATTCTGATCAAGCTGCATTCCTGCGGCGACTATTCACCGATCATCCCGGACATGGTCGATCTCGGCGTCGATCTTTCCGGCCTTTTGCAGCCGACCGGCGGCAACAAGGAACAGGTCGAGATCAAGAAGAAGTACGGCAACGATCTTGCCCTGATCGGCGGTTTCGACGTGCAGCGCCTGCTGCCGCGCGGCCAGGTCGAGGAAGTGCGCCAGGGGGTCTGTGACGTGATGAAGAACCTGGCTGTCGGCGGTGGCTACATCTTCTCGCCGTCGCACTACATTCTGGCCGACGTGCCGATCCAGAACATCTTCGCCATGCTCGA
>JAYPEK010000017.1:0-75328 GCA_038125725.1 Rhodospirillaceae bacterium | reverse complement strand
AGATCCTCTGTTAGAATACAGGCTCAGGCGTCCCAAATGTTTTGATGACGGACAGTCATCGACGAATAGAACGTTGGCGCGGCTCATCAGGCGACCTCCCGGATGTCGGTGAACAGGTGGCGGATGTCTTCCAGGCAATCCTCGATGACCAGCGGCACCATCTGCGCGTAGAGGTCCAGAAGGGCGACGGAATTGATCTCGTCGAATACCGCCGAATTACGCAGCCTCTGCGCCAGGCCCTGGTTGACCGCCTGGATGTCGGTGTAGATGTCCGAAAGGCCGATAAGGTCGCTGTCCATGGTGGCGATTTCCCGGTCGCGGAAGTACTGCGACAGGAGATACATCGACGCCACCCGGTAGATGGTTTCCTCGTGCGTCGACAGCGGCAGGTGAAACCGCGCCATTGGCGCTAGCGGCGCCAGGCGCGGACAGCCACTGAGCGGCATGATCAGCCCCATCAGCGAGCCCAACGCCGCCTGCGCCGTGGTGCGCGCCGAGATCACCCGCGCCTCGGTGCGCACATGCAGGGTCACTTCCTCGAACGAAGGCGTGTCGCCGAAGCGCTCGGCGATATCGATGAGCCGCACCGCCAGCGGACAATGGCTGTGACTGTCCGCCGAAAGCGAGCAGTTGCGGCAGCGGTGGAAGTCCAGGGCCGTCCATGCCGGCAATTCGGCCGGCAGCGGCATTTCCAGGCGCAGGGTCTCGGTGTCGTAGGCGACGTCGAGAATTTCCCGGCGCCCGTCCGGCATTTGCAGGTCGTATTTGATTGTTGTCGTCACTGGCTGCCTCCTTCGTCGGGTCACCGGGGGCAATCTGCGGGCATTGCCGCCACCGCGCCATCCTCATATTGGGGGGGCCTTGCCTTTCGATATCCGGGCCGCGAAAGTGGCGACTGGTGCCGTGCCGGTGGGCGCGGATGGATTTCATCGTCACGAAAAAGGGGACGGAGATATGGATAAGGAACGTTTCGAACTGGGCGTGGCCCGACGCAGTGAGACCGTCGGCGCCGAGTACGTACAGAAAAACCTGGCCGAGGCCGACGAGTTTACCCGCGGCTTCCAGGAAATGATGACCGAATGGTGCTGGGGCTTCGGCTGGGGCGACGACACCATCGACGCCAAGACCCGTTCGATGATGAACCTCGCCATGATCGGCGCGCTCGGCAAGATGCACGAGTGGGAAACGCACTGTAACGGCGCCATCAACAACGGCGTCAGCATGGAGGAAATCCGCGCCATCATCCACGTCATCGCCATCTATTGCGGCGTGCCGCAGTCACTGGAATGCTTCCGTGTCGCGCGCAAGGTGCTGGAGGCACGCGGATTGCTATAGTTCGCAATGCGGGAAAGCAAAAATTTGCAAGCGTCCGGCCGGCGGTACAAAGTGTGGCGGGGATTCGCGCCGGCGACGCCGTCCGGGTCCGATACGATTGAGGCATTGAGACCGTGTTGCAGGACCCGTCCCGAAATCAGGCCGTGAGGGCTCGTAAGCGCCCCGATCTGTCGAACCGCGCCATCCGTTATCTGGTGGCCGCGCTGTTCGTCGCCGTCGCCGCCTATCTGGCGGTGAAGCCGATGTTGGGCGGCGATTGGCAGCGGCCGGGATCGGTGCTGCTGCAACCTGTCGCCGCCATCGGCGCGCTGCTGCTGATGGCGCCGTTCCTGTTTTCGCTCGGCAAGCGGGGCGGCTTGAGCGAGGTGCCGAACCGCCTGTTCGTCATGCATGTGGGCGCCAGCATCGCCGGCATCTTCCTGGTCGCCGTGCACGCGCTGGCAAGGCTTGAGGGGCCGCCGTTGATCCTGCTCGGTTGCCTGCTGTTGCTGGTGCTGAGCGGCATGGTCGGGCGCGCCGAAGTGGTGTCGCGCATCGCCACCACTTTCGGCACCAAGCAAAAACCCTTCCACGCGCCGGACGCCGCCACCAAGGCGGAGCTTCGCCGCGTCATCGACGCCAAGATCGCGCTGTTGGCGCGTCTCGATCCCGGCGCCAGCGAGGCGCTGTTCTCGGTGACGCTGGCGCATTGGCTGCGCTCGCCATTGAAGTCGCTGGCCTACGCAAGGCTGGCCCGGCGCGAGGCCGACCTGATGGGGGCGCGCGGCACCGTGCATTGGCTGCAGGCCTGGTGGCGGCCCTTGCATCTGGCGCTCGCCTGGCTGTTCCTGGCCGGGCTTTTGACGCATGTGATCGTGGTGCTGTTTTTCGCCGGCTACGTCGCCGAAGGGCGCGAGATTTACTGGTGGCACCTGACCGCCTGGGGCGGATGAGGACGAGGAGGGGATTTTGGGCCAACTGGCGCTGATGATCGATCTGGAACGCTGTATCGGCTGCAAGAGCTGCGAGGCCGCCTGCAAGGCCGAGCACGGCCTTGGGCCCAGCGAGAACCGCAACCGGGTGATCTGGCTCGGCAATACCGAGGACCCGGGCCTCGATTTCCTCACCCTATCGTGTCAGCACTGCGAGCGGCCCGCCTGCCTGCGCGCCTGCCCGGTCAACCCGAAGGCGATCACCAAGGACCCGGAAACCGGCGTGGTGAAAATCAACGAAAGCCGCTGCACCGGTTGCGGCGAGTGCGTCATCGCGTGTCCCTACGGCGCCATGGGCTACGACCAGATCGACCATCACGCGGTCAAGTGCGACCTTTGTCAGGATCGCCGCGACGATGGCCTGTCGACCGCCTGCGCCACCGTTTGCCCGGGCGAGGCGATCACGCTCGGCGAGCGCGACGACCACCTGAAGCGCATCGAGGCCGAGGGCCGGCGCATGGTCGACCACGACGCCTTCCTGCTCAATCCATCCAACATTTTCCTGGAGAAGCTCACCGTGCGGCCGCATGAGAAAGCCGCCGCCGCCGGCGCCAACGCGGCGCCGGCCTTCACCATGGAAGGCCGTCACCGGCCCGCAGTGGTGGACGACCCCGAGCGCAAGAAGGTCTTTCAGGCGAGGGACGTGGTGTTTCCCTACCGGTCCGAGCGCGCCGACCGCCAGGCGGACGAAATCGTGCCCGGCGGCTGCAATATCTGCTTCAACTGCTGCCCGGTGAAGTACCACCTGAAGGACGGCAAGCTGGTGCGCGTGACGGGCAACGAGGACGATCCGCAGTGGAAGGGCAAGATCTGCCCAAAATCGCAATTCCTGCTGCAGCTCCACAATTCCAACGACCGGCTGCAATACCCGATGAAGCGCGTCGGCGAGCGCGGCGAGGGCAAGTTCGAGCGCATTTCCTGGGATCAGGCCCTGGACGAAATTGCCGCCAAGCTGAAGGCGGCAAGCGCCGAACATGGGCCGGAAACACTGGCTGTTTTCGCCGGCACCCGCACCGGCACGCTGACCCGGCGCGGCTATATCCGGCTCTTCACCCAGATGTTCGGCACCCCCAACCTGGGCGACACCGAGGCCTTCTGTTCGGAGGCCAAGCGGGTCTCCTTCGAGGCGACGCTGGGCGCCGGCGGCAGCGGCAACAGCTATACGCCGGACGATCTCGGCAGTGCCGGCATGTATCTCTATCTCGGCGACAACCAGGCGGAAACGCGGCCCGTGCACTTCGGCATGATCAACAACTGGCGGCTCAAGAACGGTGCCAAGATGGTGGTCGTCGATCCGCGCCTGACCGTCACCGCGTCGAAGGCCGACCGCTGGCTGCCGATCCGCTCAGGCACCGACATGGCGCTGGCCTTCGCGCTCGCCTACCACATTCTGGTTGCCGGTTTGCAGGACAAGCGCTTCTGCGAGGGCTGGGTCGAGGGCTGGGAGGCCTGGCGCGACGCGCTGTTCGAGAAAGGCTACTCGCCGGAATGGGCGGCCGACATCACCGGCATCGCCGCCGACGACATCAAGGGCCTGGCGCGCGATATCGCCACCGCAGACGGCTGCGTGATCTTTTCCTCGCGCGGCATCAACCAGCACGCCAACGGCGGGCTTACCAACCGCGCGCTGATGTTCCTGGCCGCCATCACCGGCAACCTGGGGCGCAAGGGCGGTGCCTACTTCAACCTGGGCACGCCCGTCGCGGTCGTCGCCAACGCGCCGGCCGACCGCCGCGTCTACCCCGACAAACCGATGGTCGGCACCAACCCGGTCACCTGGCTCGACGCCACTGAAAAGGGCGTGCCCTATCCGGTGAAGGCGGTGATCACGTCCAACAACCCGATGACCGCCTGGCCCAACCAGAAACGCGTGCGGGAAGCCTTCAAGGCGCTCGATCTGCTGGTGCATATCGATCTCTTCAAGAACGAGACCAGCCACTACGCCGACTACATCCTGCCCGCCGCCACCGGCATAGAGAAGGGCGAGATTAGCCGCGCCGCCGAGGACCGGCGGATCGTGTGGATCGACAAGCTGATCGACGGCCCCGGCGAGGCGCAGCCCGACGACTGGATCTGGATCGAGCTCGGCAAGCGCTTCGGCTTCGACGATGTGTTGCAGGAGAAATACAAGGATTCGGCGCTGTTCTGGGACGAAATGCTGATCAACGATCCGACCATGCAGGGCTGCACGCAAGAACGCCTGCATTCGGTGGCCAACCGCTGGCTGCGGGTCCCCTTGATGAGCGAGGACGCGGAAGAGATCGAGACGCTGTACCTGGAGGGCACCACGGCGCCAGGGAAACCCGAAGGCCAGCGCTTTCCGACGCCGTCCGGCAAGCTTGAGTTCTGGAACGAGACCGTCGACCGCATCTTCAATTCCTTGGGCGTGCCGGCGGTGCCGGAATTCTTCGCTGATCACGAACAGTTGATCGATCTTCCCTACGTGGTGCGCCTGACGGAAGGCGAGCACGAGGTCGAACGCCCCTATATCCACGGCCGCGCCTTGGCCAAGCCCTACGAGATCATGGCGCCGAACGAATCCTCGCCGTCGCGCGTCTTGAAGGACATGGGCTACGATACGCAACTGGTGACGGGCCGCCCACCGGCGCCGCATTTCCATTCCTGGACCCACTATTCCTGGCAGGCGCAGGAGATGTGGCCTGACCTCTATGTGCAGGTCCATCCCGAGAAAGCGGCCGAACTGGGGGTGAGCGAGGGCCAGGAAATCACCGTCGAGACCTCGCACGGCACCATCACCGCGCGCGCCTGGCTGCACGCCGGCATTCGCCGCGATACCGTGTTCATTCCCATCGGCTGGGATTCGACGCAGCCCTTCCATCCCTGGAACTCGGTCAATTTCCTCACCGATGAAAATCAGCGCGACCCCTTGTCCGACCATTCGAACCTGAAGAGCTATCTTTGCCGGGTGTCCGTGCCGGCCTCGTGACAAATGGGGGGAGGAGACAGATGTTCGACAACCAGGGACTGCCACTGACCGCCGCCAGCCAGGCCGCCGTCGACGCCTACAACGCCGCCCAAACGGAATGGCTCGATTACCGGGTTTCCGCCATGCCGACGCTGAAGTCCGCGATCGAAGCCGATCCCGGGTTCTGCATGGCGCATTGTTTTCGGGGCTACATGCTGATGCTGTTCGGCTCCGTTTCGGTGGCCGGCGCCGTGGCCAATGCGTTGGAGAAGGCGAAAGCCTGCATGGCCGGCGTGACGGACCGCGAACGGAGCCATGTCGAGACCCTGGATGCCTGGGCCGGCGGCGACACCGTCGGCGCCTGCGAGCGCTGGGAGGCGATCCTGGCGGATCATCCGCTGGATATCCTGGCACTCCGGCTGCACCACTTCACCAGCTTCTGGCTCGGCGACACCGCGCGCTTGGGCGGCGGGCCGGCGTCTGTGTTGGGGAAATGGTCGGCCGACGTCGCCAACTACGGCAATGTGCTCGGCATGCGCGCCTTCGGGTTGGAAGAAGCCGGCGAGTATGCGACGGCCGAAAAGCTCGGCCGGGAGGCGGTTGAGAGAAACGCCGACGACATGTGGGCCATCCATGCCGTGGCGCACGTGATGGAAATGCAGGGGCGCCACAAGGAAGGCATCGACTGGCTCGATTATCCGCTCGATCATTGGCAGGACCGCAACCCCTTCCGCGGCCATGTCTGGTGGCACCGGGGGCTCTACCTGATCGCCGACGGGCGCTACGACGAAGCGCTCGCGCTCTACGACAGTTCCATCCACGACACCACGACCGAGTTCTACATGGACGCGCACAATTCCGCCTCGTTCCTGGCGCGCCTCGGGTTCAAGGGCGTCGACGTGGGGGATCGCTGGGAGGGGCTGGCGGAGACCGCCGAGCGTAACGCCGACGGCCATGCGCTGATTTTTACCGATATCCACCATGTCATGGTGCTGGCGAGGCTCGGGCACTTCGATGCGGTACGTGACTACCTGGCTTCCATGCGGCGGGTCGCGAACACTGAGGATACGCACCTGGCCAAGGTGCTGGGCCGCGTCGGCATTCCGCTCTGCGAGGCCATCCAGCGCTTCGAGGAGGGCGATGCGGCCGGTGCGCTGGCTTCCATGCGCGAACTGGAGCCCCATTACATCGAATTCGGCGCCAGCAACGCGCAGCGCGAACTGTTTCAACTCTACGCGGCGGAGGCGGAAGCACGCGCCCGGGCCCAGTGATCGCGTAGAGCCTTGAAAGCGATGCATAAAAAGCCGGGCATTCCGGCCGGTCCTGGTCTATAAACAGCCACGACGAACGAACAGGCAGCGGAGACATGGTTCAGGAGACGCGCATGACCAAGCCCATCTTCATCCTCAACGGACCCAATCTGAACATGCTCGGCACGCGCGAGCCGGAAATCTATGGCTCGACGACGCTGGCCGACGTGGAAGCCGTGTGCCGTGCGCGCGCCGAGAAGCGCGGCGTCGAGATTTTCTTCGCTCAGTCCAACTCGGAAGCGCAGATCGTCGATTGGATTCAGGAGGCTTATGCGGGCGCGTTGGGCATCATCCTCAATCCGGCCGCCTATACCCATACCTCGGTTGCCATCATGGATGCGCTGAAGATCATGACCTGCCCGATCATCGAGCTGCATATCTCCAATATCCACCAGCGCGAGGATTGGCGCCATCATTCCTACGTGTCGCTGGCGGCCACCGGCATAATCGCCGGGCTCGGCGTGAACGGCTATCCGGTCGCCCTCGACGCCATGGTGGACATGCTGGAAGCCGGCTGACGATGGCGTCGACTGCGCCTGCCGCCTGCATCATCGGCTATCCGGCGAAACATTCCCGATCCCCCAAGCTGCACGGCTACTGGCTCAAGCACTACGGCATCACGGGCGACTACCGCGCCGAGGAGATCGCGCCCGAGGATTTCGAGGCCTTCGTCACCGATCTCGCGGGACATGGCTACGTCGGCGCCAACGTTACCATGCCGCACAAGGACGCCGCCTTTCGCCTGTCCGAGCCCGACGCCAAGGCGCGCGCCATCGGCGCCGCCAACACGCTGTGGCTCGACGACGGCTTGCTGCGCGCCACCAACACCGATGGCGACGGCTACGTGGGCTCGCTCGATGCCGCCCAGCCCGGCTGGGACGGCCGCGTCGCCGATGCCCTGGTGCTCGGCGCCGGCGGCGCCTGCCGGGCCATCGTGCATGCGTTGCTGGCGCGCGGCGTGGAACGCGTGCATGTGGTCAACCGCACGCTTTCCAAGGCGGAAGCCGTGCGTGATGCCTTCGGCAACCGCGTGCATCCGGCGCCCTGGGAAAGCCTGGCGGGGTTGATGGAAACGGCGGGGCTTTTGGTCAATACCACGTCGCTCGGCATGCATTGCCAGCCGGACCTGGAGATCGATCTGGCGCCGCTGGCCGCCGACGCCATCGTTTCCGATATCGTCTACGTGCCGCTGGAAACCGGTCTTTTGAAGGCAGCGAAAGCGCGCGGCCTGGTGACGTCGGACGGCCTGCAGATGCTGCTGCACCAGGCCGTCGGCGGGTTCCAACTCTGGTTCGGCATGCGCCCGGACGTCACCGACGAGCTCTACCAACTGATGGCCGCCGATATCGCTGGCGGCTGACGCGCTTCCTCTATACGGCGATCAAGAACCGCTCTAAGATTGCCTGAAAGCGGCTGAACCGCATAGCAGGGCGATTTCACATGGGGACGACGCAGCAACTTCGACGGCTTGCGCTGGGCGCGATCCATATCGCTGCTTGCGCCCTGTTTTTGACGGCCGGTCCTGTTGGCGCCGCCTCTGGGTCGAAAGAGAGCCCGCAGGTCTTCGGCTACCTTGAGAATGCGATGATCATGCCGGCCGGGTTTCTGCTGAAGGCGAAACTGGATACCGGCGCAGACCATTCCTCCGTCCATGCCAAGATCGTCGAGAGGTTCAAGAAAAACGGTGAACCCTGGATCACCTTCGACGTTGAAAGCGTCGATGGCCGCGAGGTCCGGCTTTCCGAACCGGTGTTCCGGACCGCATCGGTCAAACGCCTGGTCGGCAAGCCGCAGAAGCGGCCGGTGGTGATGCTGACCATCTGCGTTGGCAAGATCAAACGCCGGGTCGAGGTCAACCTGATGGACCGGACCAAGCTCAAGTACAATCTATTGATCGGGCGGAGCTTCATGTCCGGCTACATGGCCGTCGATCCGGCCAAGCGTTTCACCAAGAAGCCCAGTTGCATCGGCGGCGAAGCCCAATGAACCGCCGGCATCTTTATATCCTCTGTACCTTGCTGGTGCTGGTCGGCGGGGCGGTCTTCCTGATCAAGGCCCAGGTTCTGGGCTTCCCCATGGTGCCCGACGCGCGTACGGAAATCTGGCGGGTCGACGTCAGGGTCAAGTTCAAGGGCGACGGCAGGCCTGTGAAGGTGACCTTGCAGGTGCCGCGTTCCAGCGACGCGTACGCGCTCATTGATCAGACTTTCGTGTCGCCGGGTTATGGCCTGGCGACAGCGCCCTCCGGCGACAACCGCCACGCCACCTTCACCATCCGCAAGGAGACCGGCGAACAAACCATCTATTACCGTGCCGTGGTGCAGAAAACGCAGAAATCCAATGATCCCACACCATTGCCGCGCCCGGCACCGGGCAAGCCGAGGCTGTCGGAAAACGAACTCTCCGCCGCCCGCGCGGTCGTTGCCGGCCTATGGGAGCAATCCGCCGACGAAGCGTCTTTCGTGACGCTGTTGCTGTCCAGAATGCGTGCGCCGCGCGAACAGGGGGAACTGGCGGCGCTGCTCGGCCACGATCCGAGCCGGCGCAAGATGGCGGAACTGGCGGCCGATCTGGTGCGATTGGCGCAGGTGCCGGCGCGCGCCGTGCACGGTGTCCCATTGGACGGACTCAGGCGCAACGTCGGCGCGGTGCATTGGTTGGAGGTGTTCATTGATGGCCAATGACGGCCGTTCAATCCCAAGGACGGCCACCAAGCCGAACCCGCCGATACCATGCCCTGGTGGCGCGGCAAGGGGCCATTGGTGCGTATCGAAGGCGCGGCCGGACAGGGTTTCGAGATCGCCACCAGCCAAGCCTATGAAATGGCGCTGACGACGGCGCTGTTGCGCGGCAAGGAGTTGGGGTCCGGCTTCGTCGAGTTCTCGGTGATGGGGCTGCCGATCCAGATGCGGGCCGTCTATCAGGTTCTGCTCACCATTCCCATCGGCATCATGGTGCTGGTGGTGCTGCGCAATGTCATCGGCATGTCCACTTTCGGCACCTTCATGCCGGTGCTGATGGCCATGGCGTTCCGCGAAACCGAATTGCTGTGGGGCGTGGTGCTGTTCACGCTGGTCTGCGGCATCGGGCTGATGGTGCGCTTCTATCTGGAACAGTTGAAGCTGCTGCTGGTGCCGAGGCTGGCGGCCGTGGTGATCGTCGTCATCGCCATCATGGCGTTGCTCAGCGTGCTGTCCAACAAGCTAGGCTTCGACCGCGGGCTTTCGGTGGCGCTGTTCCCGATCGTCATCCTGGCCATGACCATCGAACGCATGTCCATCGTCTGGGAGGAGCGCGGCGCCAAGGAATCGTTCCGCCAGGCCATCGGCAGCATCGCTGTGGCGGCGATTTGCTATGCGGTGATGAACGTGGCGCTGGTGCAACACCTGTTCTTCGTGTTTCCGGAATTGCTGTTGATCGTGCTCGCCGCGACGCTGTTGCTGGGGCGCTACAGCGGCTACCGGCTGGTCGAACTGCCGCGCTTCAAGGTCCTGGCGGGGGAGCGCTGATGTTTCGGCTGGCCCGGCGCCTTCGTGACGCCGGCGTACTCGGTATCAACCGCCGCAACGCCGATTACATCCTGGTCCACAACGACCGCAGGTTCTATCCGCTGGTCGACGACAAGGCGCTGACCAAGACCATCGCCCAGGAAAAGGGCATCGCCGTGCCGGAACTCTACGGCACCGTCACCATTCAGGCGGAAGTCGCCGGCATCCCCGATATCGTCGCCGGGCGCGACGATTTCGTGGTCAAGCCGGCGCAAGGCAGCCAGGGGCAGGGGATCGTCGTCGTCACCGGGCGCTCGCGCGGGCTTTACAAGCTGGCCGACGGCAAGCTGATGGACGATGGCGAACTGGCGTTTCATACCTCCAACATCCTGAGCGGTATCTTCTCGCTCGGCGGTCAGCCGGACAAAGCGTTGATCGAGTACCGGGTGAAATTCGACCCGGTGTTCGAGGCGATCAGCTATCAGGGCGTGCCGGACGTGCGCATCATCGTCTATTTCGGCATCCCAGTGATGGCCATGGTGCGCCTGCCGACGCGCCTATCCAAGGGCAAGGCCAACCTGCATCAGGGCTGCATCGGCGCCGGCATCGATATCGCCACCGGCCGCACCCTGACGGCGGTGTGGCGCAACGACGTCGTCAGCGAACACCCGGATACCGGCAACCCGGTCTCTGGCGTGGAAATCCCGGGCTGGCAGACGCTGTTGGAGATCGCCGCGCAAAGCCATGAACTGACCGGGCTCGCCTACCAGGGGATCGACCTGGTGCTGGACAAGGACCTGGGACCGCTGATCCTGGAGTTGAACGCCCGGCCCGGTCTGAATATCCAGATCGCCAACCGTGCCGGGCTCGCCGGCCGGCTGGAGGCCGTCGATGGGTTCCGGCGTGACGGCCTTTCCATCGGCGAGCGCGTCGCCTTCGCGCGCGAGAACTTCGCCAGCGCTTTCAGCGCCTGATCAGGCCGGCGCCTCTTCCTTCTTTGCCGCGCGCAACAGCGCCAGCGCCGCTTCCATGGCGCGGCGCTCGATGGAGAGGGCGGAGCGTGTCGGCACGAAGCAGGTCATGGTCACCTTGACGCGGCCCTCGTTGGTCATGGTCAGCCTGTGTTCGGGCTCCAGCCCGGCGATGTCGATGCCGGCGCGGCTCTCGACCAGGGCGTGATAGCGCCGGGTCACTTCCTCGACCTCCTTCATCTCGGCCTTGATGACTTGGGTCAGGGTGTCGATGACCGGCGCGGGATCGGTGGCGCCGTCGAGAACGACCGAAAAGGAATGGATGACGTAGCGCTTGAAGAAGCGCTCGTTCTTCACCGGCGCGGCCAGGAACAGGCTGTTCGGCAAAACGATGGTCTTGCCGGTGAACTCGTAGGCCTCGGTGCCGCTGCCCAGTTCCTGGATGGTGGTCGACATCAGGTTCTGGTCGATGACCTCGCCGCGCAGGCCGGCGACCTCGATCCAGCTTCCCACCCGCATGGAGCCGCTGGCCATCTTCAGCACCGCGCCGGAGAAACACAGGATCAGTTCCTTGGTGGCGAGGATGATGGCGACGGCGAAGGCGGTCAGCGACAGGGCGAAGGTGCGGAGTGCCGGCGCCCAGATGAAGAACAGCCCGATCACCACCAGCACGAACAAGCCGTTCTTGATGTTGGACAGGATGCGGCGGCGCTGGTCGATGTCGCCGTCCAACTTGGACAGCAGGAACCGCCCGGCGACGATGCGGAGCGCGATCGCGGCCAGGATCAAGATCAGCGAGCCGACCGATTCGTTGCCGGCGAGCTTGTCGATGAGCGGTTGAAGATCCATCAAATGGTCTCCGGTTTCGGCATCACGCCTCGGCCGGGGCTTCCGCCAGTTCCTCCCAGCGATGGCAGGCGACGTCGTGCTCAAGACCCAGATGCGAAAGGGCGGGCTCCTGTTGGCGGCAGATGTCGATGGCGTGCGGGCAGCGGGTCTGGAACTTGCATCCGGGCGGCGGGTTGGTGGGGCTCGGGATCTCGCCCTCCAGCTTCTGCGCCTGGCCCTTGTGGTCCGGGTCCAACGACGGGATCGCGGAAAGCAGCGCCTTGGTGTAGGGATGGCGCGGCGCCGCGAATAAATCCCGCGTCGGCGCCGTTTCCACCAGCCGACCCAGGTACATCACTGCCACGTGGTCGCAGACATGGGCGACGACGCTCAAGTCGTGGCTGATGAACAGGAACGTCAGGCCCATGTCCTTCTGCAGTTCCTTCAAGAGGTTCAGCACGTCGGCCTGGATCGAGACGTCGAGCGCCGCGACGCTCTCGTCGGCGACGATGAAGCGCGGTTGCGAAACCAGCGCGCGGGCGATGGAGATGCGCTGGCGCTGGCCGCCGGAAAAGGCGTGCGGGAAGCGGCGCAGATGTTCCAGGTTGAGCCGGCACTTGGCGGCGATCTCGCGCACCCGTTCGTCGGTCTCGGCGCGGGTTTGGGTCAGGCCCATGACCTCCAGCGGCTCGGCGATGATGTCACGCACGGTCATGCGCGGGCTGAGCGCGGCGTAGGGGTCCTGGAAGATCAGTTGCGCGCGCTTGCGGTATTCTTTGAGCTCGTCCTTGCCGACATTGGCCAGGTCGTAGGCGGCCTCGCCGTCGTCGTATTTGACATGGCCGCGGGTGATCGGCGCGGCGTGCAGCAGCGCGCGGCCGAACGTGGTCTTGCCGGAACCCGACTCGCCCACAAGACCGAAGAACGACCCCGACGGGATATCCAGGTCGATGCCTTCGACGGCGCGCACCACCACCTTCGATGTCAGCAGCCCGCCGCCGATGGGGAAATGCACCGACAGGTCGCGGGCGGACAGGATCGGCTTATCGACGTGATCGGCCATCAGGCACCCCCCTGGTTGCCGACCGCGAAACAGGCGGCGGCGTGGTCACCGCTATGATTGGTCATCACCGGCACGTCGCGGTCGCACTTGCCTTGCATGAACACCGGGCAGCGGGTGTGGAAGACGCAGCCGGACGGCCGCTCCAGCGGGCTCGGGATATCGCCGGCGACGGGGGTGAGGGGCGAATCCAGGTCTTCCAGGTTGGGCAGCGCGTTCAACAGCCCCTGCGTATAGGGGTGGGCGGCGTTGCGGATGACGTCGCGCACCGGCCCGTGTTCGACGACGCGGCCCAAATACATCACCGCGACATTGTCGGCGGTCTGAGCGATGACGCCGAGATCATGGGTGATGAACAGGATCGCCATGTGGAACTCGTCCACCAGTTCCTTCATCAAATCGATCACCTGCGCCTGAATGGTGACGTCCAACGCCGTCGTCGGCTCGTCGGCGATCAGCAGCTTCGGCTTGGTCGACAGCGCCATGGCGATCATGGCGCGTTGGCGCATGCCGCCGGAGAACTCGAAGGCGTACTGATTGAACCGCCGGCCTGCTTCCGGAATGCCGACCCGTTCCAGCATGTGGATGGAATGGTCCTTGGCCTGGGCCTTAGTCATGGAGCCGTGCAGCATCAGCTGCTCGACCATTTGATCGCCGACGGTAATGGCCGGCGCGAACGACGCCATGGGCTCCTGGAAGATCATCGATATGGCGCCGCCGCGGATGACCATCATTTCCTTCGGCCGGCGCAGGCTCAAGACATCGACGTCGGCGCCGTCGGCGCGCAGCGTGATGCGGCTTTCGGGGTCGTAGACGGTATTGTCGGCGTTCAATTGCATCAAGGACTTGGCGGTCACCGACTTGCCGGAACCGGATTCCCCCACCAGCCCCAGTACTTCGCCGGGCTGGATGTCGAAATTGACCTTCTCGACGGCGGTAATCAGCCCTTCGTCGGTGTGAAAACGGATGCTCAGGTCGCGCGCGGAGATCAGCGGCTCGGTCATTTCTTGGTGCCCCCATAGGGGTCGGCGGAATCGCGCAACCCATCACCGACGAAGACGAAGGCCAGCACCAGGGCGACGAAAAAGATGACCGGGATGAAATACCATTGATAATTCAGCAAAACGTCCGCCTGCGAGACGTTCTGCATCAAGGCACCGAGCGAATTGACCGGATCCTTGAGGCCCAAGCCGATGAACGACAGCGCCGTTTCCGAGCGCACCATGTAGGGGAACGAGATCATCAGGTCGACGATGATGTAGCTGGTGAAGCTGGGCAGCAGATGGCGGCGGATGATGTGGCCGGACGGCGCGCCGCAAAGCTGCGCGGCGAGCACGTATTCCTGGCTGCGCTCGGTCAGCAGGTGGGTGCGGATGCGCCGGGCCAGGGTCGGCCAGCCGATGAAGCCGAGGATGATGGAGATGAAGAAGAACCGGGTCTCGGAACTCCAGTGGTCGGGCATGAAGGCGGCGAGTGCCATGAACAGCGGGATCGGCGGCACCGTTCGGATGGCGTCGGTGACCATCTGCAGGGCGGAATCGATCCAGCCCCCGAAATAGCCCGATATGCCGCCGATGATCAGCGCCAGCACGAACGAGATCAGCACACCCAAAGTGCCCACCGCCAGCGATGTCCAGACGGCGTGCAGGGTGCGGGAAAAGATGTCCTTGCCGCTGGCGTCGGTACCGAACAGGTGAATCTTGCCGCCCTCGACGCCGAACAGATGGGTATCGAATGTCAGCGTCTTGGCGTGGAAATCCAGCATCTCGCCGGGCATGTCCACCTTCATGTCGATGAAGCTGTACTGCCACTCCTTGACGAACATGTGCAGGTAGAGGCGCGTGTTGCGGTCCTCGGTGATGACCCAGCGGAAGTTGGTCTTGATCGAGCGCGTGCGCTTGGTGGCGTAGATGAAGGGCCGCGCGGAGAAGCCGTTTTCGTCCCAGAATTTCGGCAGTTGCGGGGCGCCGTTCTCGTACTGGGTGTCGCGGCCGGCAATGGTCGGGTCGTAGGGCGAGATGAACGGCGCCAGCAGCCCCATGACCACCATGATGACCAGCGCCCAGAGCGCGATCATCGCCGAGCGGTTGGAACTGAACCGGGCCCAGATCAGCTGCCCCTGGGATGCGGTGAAGTAGGCTTCCTTGGCCTTCTGGTCCACGCCGGCGGTTTTTTTCTTTCCGAACAATGCCATTCGCCTACCCCATCAGCCCGCGGCGGACGCGTGGGTCGAGGAGCGCCAGCAGGATATCCGTGGTGAAGTTGAGCGCTACGATCGAGGCGGTCAGCAGGAAGATGATGGCGCCGGCCAACTGCTGGTCATTTGACCGCGCCAGGGATTCGATCAACAACGCGCCGGATTCCGTCAGCGTCAGGATCAACGCGATGATCGGCAATTCGTTGAAGATGCGGTTGAGGTCGAAGCCGAGCGAGTTAATCACCGGGCCGAGCGCGTGCCGGGCCGGATATTTCCACAGCAGTTTCGAGCCGGTGATGCCGCGCGCCGACGCGGCGGTGACGTAGAGCTTGCCGATTTCGTCGAGCATCAGAGCGCGCACGGTCTGCAGTGCAAAGGCCGTCGCTGACCAGCCGAGGATGAAAATCGGCAGCCATGCGCGGGACAGGAAATCCGCGAACTTGGGCCAGTTCCAGGCGGCGTCGCGGTATTCCTTTGAAAACAGCCCTGTCAGTGAATCCCCGAACAGCACCGTCGAGACCAGCATGATGATCAAGGCGAGCAGGAAGTTGGGCAAGGCCAAGCCCAGGTAACTGACCAGCCGGAGCGAGTTGTTGGTGACGGGGCTCTTGGAACTGGCCGCGTATATCCCGACCGGGACCGCGATCAGGTATGAGAATATCAATGCCGCCAAACATATCCCAAGACTGATCCAGAATTTGTCGGCGAGCAGTTGGTTGATGTTGAGGCGCAGGATGCAGCTATCGCCGAACTCGCCCTTGAAGAACACATCGCCGACCCAGCTTCCCCAGCGAACCACGAAGGGGCGGTCGAGGCCGAGCCTGCGTTCCTCCGCCTTGATGTCGTCGATGGTGATCTGCGCGCCCTGGGTGTTCTTGAACGCCAGGTAACGTTCGGCGCAGGTGCCGGGCACCATCTCCATCAAGGTGAACACAATGAGGGAGACCGTCAGCAACGTGATCAGCGCCATCGACGCGCGTGTCAGCGTGAACTGAATGAAATGAGCCATCGCTTGCGATACTGCCGGACTTTGGGCCGCTTAAGCAACCCGCCAACGGTTCCGGGCGTTCGGCCCGGAACCGTCAAGCGAGTTTAAAGTGCCGGTCTATTCGTCAAGATACCACTGCTGCGCCCGGTACGGGTAAGTGCGGTAGTACTCGTACGACGCGGTCTTGAACTCGGCGAAGTTCTTGAGCGCGTTGCGATGATAGATCGGGTCCGGCGTCAGCGCGGTGCCGATGAACAGCAGGTTGGAGACCATGTTCTCCACCAGCCGCGCGCCGAGCTTGGTCGATTCCGGCGTGCCGCTCGGGGTCGACTGGAAGGCGTCGATATCGGCGGCAAGCTGCTTCACGTAGGCCGGCGGCTCGACGCCCTTGGCGCCTTTTGAGTCCATCCATTCCGCCCACAGCATGCCGGTGCGGTGCCCGAAGTAGTTTTCGAACGGTGCCACCCAGAGCTCGTTGTTGCCGAGCACGATACCCAGCGGCTGGCCCTTTTCCCACAAGCCCACGTCGAGCTGGTTGGAGGACTGCGCCGAGCGGTATTCGTCCGGCGTGACTTCCTTCACGGTGGTCTTGATGCCGACGTTGGACCAGTGCTGGCCGACCATTTCGACCACCTGGCCGGCGATGCCCTGGGTCGCGAACTGCAGGTTCAGCACCAGGGGCTTGCCGCTCGGCAGGTCGCGGAAGCCGTCACCGTCCTTGTCCATCAGGCCGACCTCGTCGAGCAGCTTCTTGGCGCCCGCGGCGTCGAACTCGGTGGCGTAGGTTTTCCACTTTTCATCCACGAACGGCGGCGCCGGCGAGAAGCCAAGGTACTGCTGGATCTTGCCTTCGCCGAAGTAGGCGGTTTCGTTCAGCTCGCCCCGGTTGATGGCGATGGACATCGCCTTGCGGAACTTCAGATCGCCGAAGACCTTACGCTTTTCCGGGTCCTCGGAGGTGACGTTGAACGAGATCGCGTGCATGGCGATCTTCGGCTTCAGGTGGATGGTGTACTTGCCCTTTTCCTGGTTCTGCAGGAGCAGCGGCGCGTCCGAGAGCTGCAGCGACTGGGTCTTGTAGTCGGCTTCGCCGTTGACCAGCTTGAGCAGGCGCACCTGCTGGTCGTTGGCGTAGATCTCGTCCTGCTCGCTGATGTAGGGGAGCTGGTTGCCCTGCGTGTCCACCATGTGGAAGTAGGGGTTGGCGACGTAGTGCCGGTCCTCGGTGGTGTCGCGCGTCAGGATGTAGCTTTCCAGCGTCGGCATGGTGTCGGCCGGCATCTTGGCGACCTTGTCCGGGCTGTTGAGCTGCGGCGTCGGGGTGTCGGTCCAGTCGGAGTTGCCGAAGTAGGCCTTGATCACGGCATAGCCGTTCTCGAAGCCAAGCGCCTTGGCTTTGCTATCGGCGTCCTTGTTGATGGCCGGATGGAACTGGCCGAGGAAGTGCTTCGGCTGGAAGCCCTGCGCAAACGAGGTGGCGAAGTGGGCGAGCAGGCCCGGCTTCGGCGAAGGCAGCTTGAACACGACGGTCTGCGGGTCCTTGACCTCGACCTGCATGCGCTTGCCGCCGACCAAAACGTAGTCCTTCGGCTTTTCGATAACCTTCGGGTCGAGGGCCAGGTTGTCGTACCAGAACTTCACGTCTTCGGCCGTGAACGGCGCGCCGTCGGACCACTTGTGGCCCTTGCGCAGGTAGAAGGTCAGTTCGGTGTAATCGCTGTTCCACGACCAGTCCTTGGCGACGTTGGGGACGATGGTCTGCAGGTCGTCCGCGTAGCGCACCAGGTTGACATGGCGGGTGGAGAGGAAGTCCGAGGTGCCGGCTTCCGTGGCGTTGGACAGCGCATCGAGCACGCCGCCGTACTTGCCGACCGAATCATAAGGCGCGACGACCAGCGGCTCTGCGGGGATGCGCTCGGACAGCGCAGGCAGCTTCGGGTTGCCGCGGATCATGCCATTGAGCTTTTCGATGGCCGGGTTGGTGGCGAAGGTCAGTTTGCAGTTGGCGGCCGACTGAAACTCGGAAAGCTCGAACTGCTGCGGGTATTTCCCGCCTTTGACGCCAGCCATGTCCTTGACGGTGACCGCCGGGCAGGCGGCGTTGGCGATGGCCGGGCCGACAAGCGCCAGCGTGGCTACGGAAGCAAATAGAAGTCGTTTCATGATCCATCCCTCGGGTCGTTGTTAATACGCGTTGAGTCCCTTCCGGCTTATGGTGCCGGATGCAACTCGTTTTTAAAACCTGAACTTTCGTGACGGTAGATTAGCAATGTTACGTTTTTGTGACAGTAAATTTTCATCACCACGATGCCACTGCCCAAATAACGCTCAATGCATCCAGACGGCGTTCGACCATGCCTTGCGGCCATGTTCGTCGGCGACGATGACCCGGAAATAGCCGTCCTTGAACTTCTTCAGCGGCAGCCGCGCGCCGGTGAGGCCATGGCCAAGTTGCTGCACGCCGCGCGAGCCGCGTCCCGACGCGAGGACGCCGTTGGCCGGCGAGCATTCGACGACAATCTCGTCGCCCTCGACACGGATGTCGTGGATTTGCGGCCCCTGGCTCGAATAAAAGCGCCCGGCCTTGAGGCTATCCAGAAGCGCGTCGGGGCTCAGGTCTTCGGCCTTCACATGAATCCAGCCGCCGAAGGCGTCGTGCGTCAGAAGGTGTGCGTCGTCGGTGGCGAAGGACTGCACGTGGCGGCCTTCGTTCAGGAGCTGGTCGCAGAGCCCCCAGCCGTCGCCGCGGTCGTTTTCCACCTGCGAGCCGTGGTTGTAGATCTCGATGCCGTGCGCAAACGGCAGGATTTGCGCGTCTTCCGGCCGCACCCCGTTCCAGGTCGGGTGCACGATGCCGATGAAGGCGCCGGCATCGGCGGCGCGCCTGGAGACCTCGACGATGCTCTCGTCTTCCGTGGGACGGGCGAAATCCAGTGGCAGGCCGACGCCGAGCACGTGCCAGATTTCCTCGTTCTGCATCTTGCCAACATGGAACTCGGCGGCGATCAGGGTGGTGAAGTCGTCCGAGCGGAAGGCCGTCGTGTCGGTGACCGGGAAATCGTAGCGCTCCAGGAAATGGTCGCTCATGGCCAGGAAGTCGTAGCCGTGCTGGCGGTAACGGCGGATCACTTCTTCGACGGGAAAGGCGCCGTCGGAATTGGTCGAGTGGGTGTGCAGGTTGCCCTTGTAGAAGCGGCCCGGTTGGTGGAACGGAAGGTTCTGCATGACTTTCGATCTCCGGATTTCTTGTTTCTTGTTCTAAATCATGGGAAGGCAGGGAAGGTCAATCGCCAATCCGAGATATGGGCGTGAAGATTTGGTGACGGTGGCAAGCCAGGCCGTTAACGCGGCCGCCGGACGGCAATGCGATAGGACTTGCCGACCTTTTCGAGAAGTCTGACCTCGATCTTGTTTTCCGGATCGACGTAGTTGCTGTTTTCCGGCAAGTCGAATGCGGCGCCGATCAGGAACTCTTCGTCCGGATTGGCATTGACCAGTTTGACCGGGGCCCTGCCGTAGCGGCATTCGGCGACGCCATCGTCCGCATGCATAATGAGCACGCCGTGTTTCGGCAAGGTGCTGTCGAACAGCCCGATGGGCTGGCGGTTCTCGATCAGGATGTAGCGTGTCGGGGACAAGGGAATGCGAATCGCAAGCGTGCCGGATGACCCGTCCTCCAGCGGGCCGAGCAGGGTTTCGCCGGGGCTGTCGGGATCGACCGTTCTAACCTTTTCCGGCGCGAGCCAGCCGAGGCGCAGCTTGGTCCAGGACGATATCCCGGGTGACGGGGTGCGGAAATCATAGAAATGGCACGACATGGGATCCCAGAATCCCATGTTGATCATGGCGCGGGCGAAGCCGCGATCGCGGGTCGGGTATTGTTCCTGCAGATCGTGATCGTAGAGACAGGGAACCCGGCGCTTGCCGTCGACGACGCCGCCCCAGACATGGGCGCTGTCGTGGAACAGGGTCCCCAGGTGCGCCGACGCGGTGAATATGGCGACGCCGTTCGGCACGACCTGACCTCTACCGCTGGTCTTGAAGATGATCTCTTGGCGCCATCCGAGCATGCCGGGATAGCCGCATAGCCCGACCATGCCGTAGTCGGTAAAGCGCGCTCCCATGAAGATGGCCAGGTAGTCGTAGTCGGAGAAATCGCGCTGGGAATCGGCGCCGTCGATGGCATCCTGGATCAAGCGCGTGACCCGGGATTTGTCGACCTTGAGATTGGCGGGCGAGATCTTGTAGCTGGAAATCGGTTCCGGCATTCGCACCCAGTCGGTGAAGTCGAAATCGACGCCGACGGTGCCATAGGACATCTGGCTGACGTAGTGGCTGAGCTTCTGAAACCTGTCGACGGCGTAAGGTGGCCGGAACGGTGGACGCAGGTCGGGAAATTCGATCAGCACAACAAGGCCGCGCAATCGTTTTCGGGTGCTGATCGCGGCCGCGCCCCGGGGGAACCCCGCGGCGGCGAGGGCCGCGGAACCAAGTGGGAACTCTCTGCGTGAGAAATCGAGGAGCATGTCTCGAAGACCTTCTCCCAAGGCATGGATTCTATCACATTTTGCCAGATGATACGCGCGGATTCGCGTCTGCCGATGGCCCCGATACCCTGGTCGAAACCCGCGCCGGGAGTAAGGATTTGACGCACCCCCGGATCCTTCTGCATCATGCCGGAAAACCGGAGAATACCGGAACATCATGGGAGGCTCGAATGTCCGAAAACCAATCAGGTGCATATATGTATGCGCCGGAGATCGAGACCATGCCGCGCGAGCGGTTGGAAGCGCTGCAGTTGGAGAAACTGCAGAAGATCGTCCGCCATGCCCACGCCAATGTGGCGCACTACCAGAAGAGCTTTGCCGCCGCCGGCGTGACGCCGGACGATCTTCAGTCCCTCGACGATCTAGAGCGGTTTCCATTCACCTTGAAGACGGACCTTCGCGACAACTATCCTTTCGGGATGTTCGCCGTGCCGCGCGAGGACGTCATCCGCCTGCATGCCTCTTCCGGGACCACCGGCAAACCGACCGTGGTCGGCTATACCAAGGAAGACCTGGACGTCTGGTCCGACGTGATGGCGCGTTCCCTGGCCTGCGCCGGGACGCGGCCGGGCGACATCGTCCACAACGCCTACGGCTACGGCTTGTTCACCGGCGGGCTCGGCGCGCACTACGGCGCGGAACGGCTGAAGTGCACGGTGACGCCGGCATCGGGTGGCTTCACCGAACGCCAAATCGTCTTGATGCAGGACTTTGGCGCCCGCGTCTTGTGCGCGACACCGTCCTATGCGCTCAACATTGCCGAAGTGGCGGAGCGCGAAGGCGTCGATATCAAGAACGGGCCCTTGGCCATCGGCATCTTCGGTGCCGAGCCCTGGACCGATTCCATGCGGCGCGAGCTGGACGAGCGGCTCGGCATGAAGGCGGTCGATACCTACGGTTTATCGGAAATCATCGGTCCCGGCGTCGCTTGCGAATGCATCGAAATGCGTAACGGCCTGCATGGTTGGGAAGATCTGTTCCTGTTCGAGACCATCGATCCCGAGACCGGCGAACGCACGGCGCCGGGCGAGACCGGCGAGTTGGTCATCACCACGCTGGCCAAGTGGGCGCAGCCGATGATCCGTTACCGCACCCGCGACATCACGCGGCTCGATTATTCGCCCTGCGCCTGCGGGCGCACGCATGTGCGCATCATGCGGGTGACGGGGCGCGACGACGACATGCTGATCATCCGCGGCGTCAATCTCTATCCCTCGCAGGTGGAGGACGTGCTGGTCGGAAGGCCGGGCATTGAGCCGCATTATCAGCTCGTGGTGCAGCGCGACGGTTCCATGGATGCGCTGACCGTCGAGGTCGAGGCCGGCCTCGACGTCGGCACCGGCGACTACGACGCGCTTGCCGCAGACGTGCAGCACCATATCAAGTCGCGCATCGGCGTCACCTGCCGGGTGGTGGTGATGGCGCCGGGCGAGGTGCCGCGCTCGGAAGGCAAGGCCGTCCGGGTACGCGACCTGCGCCCGAAAGACTGATCCGCCGTTAGGGCAGCCACATCTCGCGATGCCGCCAGGGCGCGGGCACGATGATCGTGCCGGCGGGCGCTGGTCCGCCGTCCCCGATGGGCATGGACTGCCAGGCGCCCCGCCATTCCGGCGGCAATTGCTCGTCTGGCAGGTGGTAGGGCGGTTTGACGCCGTGTTCCGCTTTGAAACCGAAACGGCCGTAGTAGCCGGGATCGCCGAGCACCAGGGCGGCCACAGCGCCGAGCGTGCCGGACTTCTCGACGCCGGCCCGGATTAGCGCGCCGCCGATGCCCTGGCGGTGGTGTTCGGGCACCACGGCAAGCGGGCCCAACAGCGCGACCTTGACGCCCGGATTTGTGTCCAGCCCACAGAGCGTGAAGATGACGTGGCCGGCGACGTCGCCCGCGACGACGGCGGTCAACGACAGCAGACTTTCCGGTTCCCGCAGCAGTTCACGGACCAGCGGCACCAGGTTCTCGTCCGGAAAGGCGCGGGGGTAGAAGGCTTCGATGGCGGCGGCGTCGGCCGCCGTGGTTGCGTGGATTTCGAGTTCTTGCGTCATGGCGGCGGAGACTAGCCGCCGGCGGGTTCGATTTCGAGCAGAAGTTCGCCCGCCGCCGCCTGCGCGTCCTTGCGCGCGTGCACGGCGGTGACGGTACCGTCGACGGCGGCGACAATGTCGTGTTGCATCTTCATCGCCTCCAGGACGGCGAGGCGGGTGCCCGCCTTCACGTCGTCGCCGGGCGCCACCAGCACGTCGAGCAGCGTGCCGTGCATCGGCGCCGTGACGCGCCCGCCGCCGGTCTCGTCCTCGGCGCCGCCGGCGAAGGCGAGTTGGTTCTTATAGGCATGGGCGCGGCCGGCCAGGGCGAGCTCGACGCATCCGCTTGCCGGCAGGTCGAAGCGCGGCTCGAAGCGCCGGCCGTCGAGCCGGAGTCGGGCGCGGTTGGCGTCAAGTTTCTGCCATTCGATATGAATTAATTCTGTTTCACGTGAAACAATGTACATGTCATCGCCTTGCGGACGGACACCGAGATCGAAGGTTTCATTCCCGGATTCGAGCCGATAGTGGCTGGTGAGGTCACTGGCGCTCGACCAATCCAGCAGCGCATGCGAAACCGCGACGCTGGCGGCATGCGCGGCGTCGCGCTCGGCCCGGAACAGGATCACCGCCGCCATCGCCGCTTCGGCGAAGCTTGCAACCGGTGCCTTCGGCGGCTCGGCGCCGAAAACCTCCTCGATGAAGGCCGTCGTCGCATCGCCCTCGGCAAAACGTTCGGCGCTCAGGATATCGATCAGGAACCCCTGGTTGGTGGCGGGGCCGAAAAGCTCGGTCTCCTGGAGGCCCTTGATCAAGCGGTGGCGCGCCGCCTCGCGGGTCTCGCCCCAGCCGATCACCTTGGCCACCATCGGGTCGTAATAGGGGGTGATCTCCTGGCCGGCGGCAATGCCGGCGTCGATGCGGAGCCCCGGTCCTTGGGCCGGCTGCCAGGCCCGGACGCAGCCGGTCTGCGGCAGGAAGCCGGCGGCCGGGTCTTCGGCGTAAAGCCTGGCTTCGATGGCATGGCCGTTGAGCCTGACGTCGGATTGCTCGAGCCCCAATGGCAGTCCGTCCGCAACCTGGATCTGCAGCGCCACCAGGTCGAGCCCGGTGATCATTTCCGTCACCGGGTGCTCCACCTGCAGCCGGGTGTTCATCTCCAGGAAATAGAACTCGCCGCCGTCGGCCAACAAGAACTCCACCGTGCCGGCGCCGACGTAGCCGATGGCGCGCGCCGCTTCCACCGCCGCCTGGCCCATGCGTTCGCGCAAATCCGCGTCGACGGCGGGCGAGGGGGCTTCCTCGATGACCTTCTGGTGGCGGCGCTGCACCGAACAGTCGCGCTCGCCCAGGTGGATGACGTTGCCGAGGGTATCGGCGAAGACTTGGATTTCCACGTGGCGGGGGCGTTCGATGGCGCGTTCCAGGATCAGTTCGTCGGAGCCGAAGGCCCCCAGCGCCTCCGAGCGCGCCGCCTTGAGTGCGTCCTTCAAATCAGCCGCTTGGCGCACCAGCCGCATGCCGCGCCCGCCGCCGCCGGCCGCCGCCTTGACCATGACCGGAAAACCGATTGCCGTCGCCTCGGCCTCCAGGACCCCGTCGGCCTGGTCGGCGCCTTCGTAGCCGGGCACGCAGGGAACGCCGGCGTCGATCATGCGCCGCTTGGCCGCCGCCTTGTTGCCCATCAGTTCGATGGCATCCGCGCCGGGACCGATGAAGGCGAGGTCCGCCTGCGCGCAGGCGCGGGCGAAATCGGCGTTTTCCGACAAGAACCCGTAACCCGGATGTACCGCATCGGCGCCCGATTGCCGGGAGGCATCCAGGATTCGTGCCGGGTCGAGGTAGGACTGCGCCGCCGGTGCCGGGCCGATGGCGATGGCGTCGTCGGCCAGCATCACATGCGGCGCGTCGGCGTCGGCGTCGGAATAGACGGCGACGGTGGCGTAGCCTAAGGCCCGCGCCGTCCGGATGACGCGGCACGCGATCTCGCCCCGGTTGGCGATGAGGATGGTCTTGAAAGCATGCATGGTCCGGGCCGCTCCCGCCTACATCCGGGCGACGCCGAAGGCGTTGGGACGTGTGGTCCGCCGCCGCGCCTCCCAGCAGGTTTCCAGCGCGAAGCCCAGCACCTTGCGGCTGTCGCGTGGATCGATGACGCCCTGGTCCAGCAGCCGGCCGGAGGTATAGAAGGCATCCGACTGACGGTCGAAATGTTCGACCAGCCGGGCATGCTGGGCGGCCAGTTTCGCTTCATCGACGGCTTCGCCCCGGCGCTCGGCGGCGCCGCGCGCCACCTGGTCCATCGTGCGGGCCGCCTGTTCGCCGCCCATGACACCGGTGGTGGCGTTGGGCCATGCGAACAGGAAATCCGGGTCGTAGCCGAGCCCGGCCATGCCGTAGTTGCCGGCGCCGAAGCTGGCGCCGATGTAGAGGGTCAGTTTCGGCACCCGGATGTTGGCCACCGCCTGGATCATCTTGGCGCCGTGCTTGATCATGCCGGCCTGCTCGTAGCGCTCGCCGACCATGTAGCCGGTGATGTTGTTGAGAAACACGATCGGGATGTCGGCCTGGTCGCAGAGCTGGAAGAACTGTGCACCCTTGGCCGCGCCGTCGGGATCGATGGGGCCGTTGTTGCCGACGACGCCGCAGGCATGGCCGAAGATCGACGCCTGCATGCAGACCAGCGTCGAGCCGTAGCGCGGCTTGAATTCGTCGAAGTCGGACCCGTCCACCAGCCTGGCCACCACCTCGCGCACGTCGTAGGGCTTGCGGTAGTCGGTGGGGACAAGGCCGGCGATCTCGTCCGGGCCGTATTGCGGCTCGGCGAAGGACTTCTGTTCGGCACGCGGGCAGTTCTTGTTCCAATCGATCCGGGCCACCAGGTCGCGCGCCATCTTGAGTGCATGCGCGTCGTCGTCGGCGAGATATTCGACCAGGCCAGAAACGGAGGCATGCATCTCGGAGCCGGCGAGTTGTTCCTCATCGGCGATTTCGCCGGTGGCGGCCTTGACCAATGCGGCGCCGCCCAAGGACGCCCGGCCGCGCCCCTTGACGCCGATGACGTAGTCGCTGAGCCCCGGATAGTAGGCGCCGCCCGCCGTCGAGGGGCCATGCAGCACGGCGATCACCGGGATGCCGGCGGCGCTCAAGCGCGCCAGATTGCGGAAGTTGGAGCCGCTCCGAGCCCAGCCCTCCACTTGGTAGGCCATCAGGTTGGCCCCGGCGCTTTCGATCAACTGCACGAAGGGCAGTTTCTTGTCCAAGGCGATCTCCTGGCAGGCGCGGTATTTCTCGCCGGTCTTGGGCGTCGATGCGCCGGCGTTGATGCCGCTGTCGGAGACGAAGACCATGCAGCGCGTGCCGGAGATGAAGCCGATGCCGGCCAGCGCGCTGGCGCCGGGGATGCTCTTGTCCCGCTCGTCGGTGTCGACCATGAAATTGGCGAGGCCGAACAGTTCCAGGAACGGCATGCCCGGGTCGAGCAGGCGCACAAGGCGCTCGCGCGGCGTCAGTTGGCCGCGTTCCTCGAAGCGCGCGCGGCGCTTTTCGGAGAGCGCCCGGGCGCGGTCCTTCAAGGCATGCAGTTCATCGACCAGCGCCAGCATGTCGGCGCGATTGGCGGCGAAGGCCTCGGAGGCGGGATCGATCCTGGAGGTGAACTGAACCATGGCGGCGGCTCCCTAGATCAGGTCCGATAGCTGCGCGGCCACCGACACCGGTACCTGGATCGGCATGGCCAGCAATTGCTGGGCGTAGGTCTTGGCCTGGGTATCCAGGTGCAGCGACGAGGTGCCGCCGCCGTCGAGGCTTTCGGTGAGCACGAAGTTCAAGGCATTCATGCCGGGCAGCAGATAGCCGGTGGCCTGGCCCTTGGTGACGTGGCCGAACCAGGCGCGCACCTTTTCCGGCGTCACCTGGGCGCGCAAGTAGGGATAAAAATTGGCGCGGCGCGCCATGATGCCGACATTGGCGCTGTCGCCCTTGTCGCCGCTGCGCGCCACGGCGAGGCGGATCAGCGGCAGTTCGACGCACTCTTCTCCGGTTTCCGGCAGCGTATCGATGGGGGCGGGTTCCGAGCCGAAGTCGCCGGTGGTCAACTGGCCGGGGGCGGCATCGAAAGGCACCACCGCGCCATCGACGCGAACCACGGGCACAACATCGGTCTTCGGGATCAGGAAGGCATATTGCGCGACCACCGGCGTCACCTTGGGCCGGCCGGCGGCGCCCGACGAGCAGCGTCCGGTGGTCATGGAAAGCGATACGCCGGTGGTCTCCTTGGAGAACAGTTCCACCGCCTCGCGCTGGTCGTGGTGGACGTCGATGCGCGCGGTGATCTCGCGTGCCTGGGTGGCGGCGGGGCCGGCGTTGCCGCCCCACAACGTTTCGGCGCCGATCAGGTGCAGCGCCGTGGCGCGGTAGTCGCCGAGGTTGCGCTCGGCGAACAGCCGGCGCGTGCGCTTCAGAAGCTTCTCGGCGAAGGCGCGGCCCTTGTCGACGGCATCGTAGCCGGTGATCACCATCGAAGCCGTCGCCCGGTAGCCGTCCATATGGGTGGCGGAGACCTTGTAGGTGGGCGTCGGCGCGATGCCGACGGCGCCTTCCACGTCAAGCCAGTCAGGCCCGCTGGGCGTCAGGGTGACGCCACGGAAATCGCAGATCACGTCCGGCACCACGTAGGCGGCGGGATCGCCCAGTTCATAGAGAATCTGCTCGCCCACCGTCAGCGCCGAGACCAAGCCGCCGGTGCCGTCCGGCTTGGTTACGGTGAAGGAACCGTCGGGGCGGCATTCGGCGATGGGATAGCCCATGTCGTCCCAGCCGTCGGCAACCAGGTGCCAATCGGTGAAATTTCCGCCGGTGGCCTGGGCGCCGCATTCGATGATGTGGCCGGCCAGCGTGCCGGCGGCCAGGCGGTCGAAATCGTCGGGGCCCCAGCCGAATTCGTGGATCAAAGGGCCCAGTGTCACGGCACTGTCGACGCAGCGCCCGGTGATGACCACGTCGGCGCCTCCGTCCAGCGCGGCGGCGATGGGGAAGGCGCCCAAGTACGCATTGGCGCTGACCAGCTTTTCCGGCAAAGGCTCTCCGGTGAACATCTCGCTCACCCCTTGCGCGCGCAATTCATCGAAGCGCCCGGACAGGTCGTCGCCCTCTACGGTGCCGATCTTCAAGTCGATGTCGGCCGCTTCGGCGACGGCGGCCAGCGCTTCCGCGCAGGCCCGGACGTTGACGCCGCCGGCGTTGGCGACGACGCGGATGCCGCGCGCCTTGATCTCCGGCAGCAGGGGCTTCATCACCAGTTCGACGAAATCCCGCGCGTAGCCGGCATCGGGCGATTTTTCCTTGGCGCGGACCAGGATCGACATGGTCACTTCCGCCAGGTAGTCGAACACCAGGTAGTCGATATCGCCCTGCATGACGAGTTGGCGCGGCGCGTCCTGGCTGTCGCCCCAATAGCCCGCCGCGCCCCCGATACGGACGCTGGATTTGCCTGACCGTTCAGTCATCGGCGTCGACCTGCCACTTGGGTTTGCGTTTTTCGGCGAAGGCGTTCTGGCCCTCGCGGCCCTCGTCGGAGCGGTTGAGCGTGGCGAATTTCTCGGCCGCGAAGCGGATCATCTCGTCGGCGGGCATGGTGCCGACGCCGAGCATGATCGCCTTGGTGGCGGCGCTGGCCAGCGGCCCGCACAGCATCACCCGCCGAACCACGTCTTCGAGCGTGGCATCCGCCTCGGCGTCGTCGCAAATGTATTGGGCGATGCCGTAGGCGTAGGCGGCCTCGCCGTCGAAACGCTCGGCCGTGAGCGCCAGTTGCCGCGCGCGGGTCAGGCCGATGCGCTTGACGACGAAGGGCGCGATTTGCGCCGGCGCGACGCCCAGCGTCGTTTCCGGCATGCCCATCTTGGCGCCACGGGCGACGATGGTGATATCGGCGACGCAGGCGTAGCCCAGCCCGCCGCCGAAGGCCGAGCCCTCGACCATGGCGATGGTGGTTTGCGCAAGGCGCTCGAAATCCAAAAATGCCTGACCGGCGCGCCGGTTACGCGCTGCGATGGGATCGGCGCCGTCCTCGGGGGCGGTCTCCGCCTGGTCGCGCCGCTCCTTGATGTCGCCGCCGGCGCAGAAGTGCCCGCCGGCGCCCCTGAGCACAACGACCCGCACGTCCGGCGTCTGTTGCAGCCATTCGATCACGGCGGCGATCTCGTCGCCCATGGGGGTATTGACGGCGTTCCGGCGCTCCGGGCGGTTGAAGGTCATGTCGAGCCGCCCGCCCCGGCGTTCGAGCATCAGATATTGGCAATCCGGCATGGTTGGCATGTTGATTTCCCTCGTGGCACCGGTTCAGGCGGCGACCAGTTGCTGTTTGAGCATGGCTTTGAAACGCTCGACCTGGGGATCGACGATGGCTTCCTGGTGGGCGATCATCTTCGACAGCGCCAGGCCGCGCGCCATGACCTGCAAGGCGGTTCGCCAGGCGACGATTTCGTCCCGTGTGCGGCCGGTATCGGCGAAAAGCTCGGTCCAGGTCTCGGCGCGGCTCAGTTCGATCTCATCCAGGGTCTCGCGCACAACCGTGCCCAGTTCCGGTTCAATCCGGCCTCGGATGGCGATCTCCAGGAAAGCGACGTAATCGCCGCTGGTATAGGCTTCCCAGTTGGCGTCGATGAGAGCGTCGATGCGCGGGCCCAATTCCATGCCGCGCAAGACGTCGATGTCGATCATGCTGCCCATGCGCTCGGCGATTTCCACCACGGTCGCCTTCAGCAATTCCGTCGGCGTCTCGAAATGGTATTGGATCGCGCCCCGCGTCAGTCCGGCCTTCTCGGCCACTTCCGCCATGGTCATGCGCGCCGCGCCGCGTTCCTGCAACGCCTGGATGGTGGCGTCGATCAGTTTGCGGCGGGTCTCGGCGCGCCGTTCCTCCTGGGTGCGGCGGGGTCGTGATGACGGGACTATTGAAACATTCATGCATGAATGTTAGTTTTTTAAAGCTCGCCAATCAACCGAAAGTTTCGCGAGCCAGGAGAGGCAGCAAGAAGGTTCGGGAGGAACGGCAATGCAGCTTACGCACGAGCACAAGGAACTAATGGCGAGCCTCGAGAAATTCATCGAGGCGGAGATCAACCCCCACGTCGACCAGTGGGAGGAGGACGAAATCTTTCCCGCCCACGAGGTGTTCAAGAAGATGGGCGATCTCGGGTTCTTAGGGATCGACAAGCCCGAAGCCTACGGTGGCGCCGGGCTGGATTATTCCTTTGCCGCCGTCGCCTGCGAAACGCTCGGCGCCATCAACTGCGGCGCGGTGGCGATGGCGACGGGGGTGCAAACCTCGATGGCGACGCCGGCGCTTGCCCGGCATGGCTCGGACGAGCTCAAACGCGACTACCTGGCGCCGGCCATTGCCGGCGACATGGTTGCCTGCATCGGGGTGACGGAAGCCGGTGCCGGTTCCGACGTGGCCAGCCTGAAGACCACGGCGCGCAAGGATGGCGGTGACTACGTCATCAACGGTGCCAAGATGTTTATTACCAACGGGTTGCAGGCTGATTGGATCTGCCTGTTGGTGAACACCGGCGATGGCACGGTGCACAAGAACAAGTCGCTGATCGTAGTGCCCTTGGACAGCCCCGGCATCACCAAACATAAGATGCGCAAGATCGGCATGATGGCGTCGGATACGGCGCAGCTTTTCTTCGACGACGTGCGGGTGCCCGAACGCAATCGCATCGGCGACGAGAACCGAGGTTTCATCTACCAGATGGAGCAGTTCCAGGAAGAGCGCATGTTCGCCGGCCTCAGAGGCTTGCGCGTCATGGACGACGCCATCCAGGAGACCATCGACTACACGCGGAACCGCCAGGCCTTCGGCAAGTCGATCCTGGATAACCAGGTGGTGCACTACCGCCTGGCCGAGTTGCAGACGGACGTGGAGGCGCTGCGCGCGCTGGTCTACAAGGCGGTCGGGCTTTACGTCGCCGGCGAGGACGTGACCAAGCTGGCGTCGATGGTGAAGCTCAAGGTCGGGCGGTTGCAGCGCGAGGTGATGGATAGCTGCCTGCAATATTGGGGCGGGCATGGCTACGTCTGGGAATCGCCGATCTCGCGCAAGTTCCGCGACTACCGGGTGTCGTCCATCGGCGGCGGCGCCGACGAGGTCATGCTGCGCATCATTTCAAAGCTGATGGGGATATCCCCAGCCTGACGACGGATCGGCTTTCCCGGCCTCGGGCCCGGTGCTATCTAGGTAGGTGATATTGGGGGAGGGAGGCCATGTCGGAGCGGCGCGGTCTGATCAGTGGGGAGCGGTTCCGATCGCACGAGGACGTGGAGGCGCGTGCCATGCGCGCCGCCGCCGGCTTCGGAGAAATTGGCGTGGGCGCCGGCGACGCAATCGCCATCCTGATGCGCAACGACTTCCCGTTTTTCGAGGCGACATTCGCCGCGCAGGCCGCAGGCGTCTACGCGGTGCCGATCAACTGGCACCTGGCGCCGGCCGAGGTCGAGCATATCCTCACCGACAGCGCCGCCAAGGTGATCGTCGTGCACGCCGATCTGCTGCGCCACGTGGCCGAGCGCATCCCCGAAGGCGTCACGGTGCTGACGGTGCCGACGCCGCCCGAGGTCGCCGATGCCTATGGCATCGACGCCGCCGACACCGGCCCGATGCCGACTTGCGTCCTGTGGGACGATTGGCTGGCCGGCTTTGAGCCACTGGCCGAGCCGCATCCGCTGCCGACGGAAACCATGATGTATACGTCCGGCACCACCGGTTTGCCCAAGGGGGTCCGGCGCGGCACCCAGTCGGCGGAAGCCAACCTGGCGCTCGCCGCCATGCGCGACAAGATTTACGGCATCAAGCCGGGCATCCGCGCGCTGGTCGCCGGGCCGCTCTATCACGCGGCGCCGAATTCCTTTTCGCTGCGCGCCGCCAAGGTGGCCGACGCGGTGGTGATGATGCCGCGGTTCGACGCGGCCGAATTCCTCGCCACCATCGAGCGCGAGCGGGTCACCACCACGTTCATGGTGCCGACCATGTTCGTGCGCCTGCTGAAGCTCTCGGACGAGGAACGCGCCGGCTACGACCTCTCGTCGCTCGGCCACATCATGCACGCCGCCGCGCCCTGTCCGTCGGAAGTGAAGCGCCGCATGATCGATTGGCTAGGGCCTATCGTGCATGAGTTCTACGGCGGCACCGAGGGCGGCTATTGGACAATCTGCAATTCCGAGGAATGGCTGGCCAAGCCCGGCACCGTCGGCCGCGTGCCGGAAGAGGTGACGCTGAAGGCGCTGGACGAAAAAGGCAACGAAGTGCCGGCCGGCACGCCCGGCCAACTGTATGGCAAGCTGCATTGCTTCCCGGATTTCACCTACCACAACCGCGATGAAGCCAGGCGCGAGGTCGGCCACGGCGATCTGGTGACCATCGGCGACATCGGCTACTTCGACGAAGACGGCTTCGTCTATATCTGCGACCGCGCCAAGGACATGGTGGTGTCCGGCGGCGCCAACATTTATCCCGCCGAGATCGAGGCGGCGCTGGTGGAGATGGAAGGGATCGCCGACGGCGCCGTGTTCGGTATTCCCGACGCCGAGTTCGGCGAGAAGCTGATGGCCGTCGTGCGCCCCGAGCCCGGCGCGAGCCTGACCGAGGACATGGTGATGGATCACCTGCGCCGGCACCTGGCCGGATTCAAGGTGCCGCGCGTGATCGAGTTCCGCGACGAGCTGCCGCGCGGCGACGACGGCAAGATCTACAAGCGCCGGCTGCGCGAACCCTATTGGCAGGGATGGGAGCGGCAAGTTTAGCGCATGGCCGAGTCACGCGGTTCGTCCGCCCCGCTGAAAGGGATTGCCTGCATGGTCGCGGGCGGCGCCTTCCTTACCGCCAACGACGCCGTCCTGAAGATGCTGACGGGCGGCTATCCGGTGGGGCAATTGATGTTCCTGCGCGGCATGTTCGTGATGCTGCCGATCACCTATTTCGTCTGGCGTGCGGGTGGCTTGAACGCGCTGGTGATCCACAGCTTCCGGGCGCATGCCATGCGCGCGGCGGTGATGATCGCCGGGACCTATCTGTTCGTCAGCGGGCTCAAGTACCTGCCGTTGGCGGACGCCATTTCCATTGCTTTCGCCGGGCCGCTGTTCGTCACCGCGCTGGCGCCGGTGATGCTGGGAGAGCGCGTCGGCTGGCGCCGCTGGATGGCGGTGCTGGCCGGGTTCGTCGGCATTCTGATCATCTTCCGGCCGGGTGGATCGGTGTTCCAGTGGGCGGCGCTGTTTCCGCTGGCGGCCAGTTGCACCGGCGCCATGCGCGATATCCTGACGCGCAAGTTCAGCGCCACCGAAACTTCCGAGGCGCTATTGTTCTATTCCACCGTGGGCGTGGCGCTGGGCGGGCTGCTGTCTTTGCCGGTGGTCGATTGGCAGCCGGTGTCGGGGCGCGATTGGGGCTTTCTGGTGCTGAACGGGCTGTTGATCGGCGGAGCCCACTATCTGATGATCGAGACCTTCCGCTATGCAGAAGCCGCGCTGGCGTCACCGTTCAAATACACCACCGTGATCTGGGCGACGCTGCTGGGCTATCTGATGTTCGGCGACGTGCCGGAGGCGACGACCTTCATCGGTGGCGGCGTGGTCGTTGCCAGCGGCATCTTCATCCTGCACCGCGAACGCCAGCAGAGGCGGGCGGCTCAGAAGTTGTAGCGAAGGCCGACCCGGACCTCGTGCGCCATCAGGTCGTCGTAGCTGGCACCGCCCGACTGGTTGAAATCGTCGAGGCTGATATAGCGGTAACCGAGGTCGAGCACCGCGTCGGCCATGCCGACGTCCACCGTGGCGCCGAGCATCATCGCCCAGGCGAGGTTGGACGAGGTGTCGCCAGCTTCGCCACCGCCGCCGGACTGGGTGGCGGTCTCAAGCCGTGAATAACCGATGCCGGCACCGAGATAGGGGGTCACCATGTCCATGCCCTGTACGTCCCAGTAGGCATTGGCCATTACCGTCCAGCCGTTGACCTCGGAGGTCACGGCGGTGCCGCCGGCGGTGGTCGCTTCCACGTCGGCGTCGGAACGGAAATCGAATGTCATGTCGGTGCGCAGCCCGTTGCCGAAGCGGTAGCCGATGCCGCCGCCGATCAGGGCTGCGTTGTCGACGCTTTCGCCGGTCATGGCGCCGGCGCTAGTGGAGCCGTCGGGATCGACCGCGAAGCCGTAGCCGACGTCGCCTCTGATGTAGAAACCGGCGCTCGGCGCCTCGGCCATCATCGCGTCGGGCTTGGCAGGCGCTTCCGGCTTGGTTTCCTTGGCCGGCATGGTCTTGGCCGGCATCTTGTCCTTGTCGTCGGCCGTCTTCATCGGCATCGGCTCGACCGGCTTGGCCGGTTGCGCCGTCGGGGTGGCGCTATGGGTGGCCTTCTTCATGTCGTCGGCCGGCACCATGTTCTGGCCGGCCTTTTTCAACTGTTCGTCGGTGGCCTTGTCGCCGTCATCGGCGCCGGCAAGCTCGACGATTTGCACGACCCGAGGCGCCGCGACGGAAAGATCCATCGGCAGAATGGCCTGGGGCGAGAGCGGTTGCGGGGACGACGCCATGGCCGGCGCCGAAGCTAGGATCCCAGAGACCGCGCAAATGCCCAGGAGCGCGGCCATATCCTTATACGTCATCGACTATTCCCTATGTTGATGGCCTTTGCGGCCTGTTCTCCCTGGGAATAGCTGGTTATGGTAAATATAGTATTAAATTCCGAAGAAAACCGCAAGATAGGCGGTCATCGACGTCAAAAGACCGCAAGATAGGCGGTTATCTGGACTGGAAGATTTCCTTCGGCAGCGCCTTGGCGAGCGCGTCGCGCGCCGTCATCGCCTTCTTGTGGCCCTGGTTGGCGGCGCGGTCGATCCAGGTATAGGCCTGCAGGTCGTCCTTCTTCACGCCCTTGCCCTCGTAATACATGAAGCCGAGGTTGTACTGCGCGGCGGCGTGGCCGGCCTCGGCGGCGCGGTTGAACCATTTGGCGGCGGTGGCGAAGTCCTGCGGCCCGCCCTGGCCCAGATAGGCCATGATGCCGAGGTTGTACTGGGCACCGGCATGGCCCTTGGCGGCAGCCTTCTCGAACCACTCGGCGGCCTTGCGGAAATCCTTCTCGACGCCGTCGCCCTTGTAGTACTTGAGGCCTTCCTTATGCGCCAGACTGCCATCGGTGTCGGCAGCCATGTTCGGCGCCGAAGCCTGCTGCGGTGCCGGCGCGGGGGCCGGCGCGGGTTGCGGGGCGTGCTGCACGGCCGGTTTGGGTGCCGGCTGGGGCGCCGGCTGAGGTTTCGGGGCCTCGGCCATCTTCGGTTTTGGTTCCGGCGACGGCGGCGGTGGTGGTGGCGGCGGTGCCGGTGCGTGGGCCATTTCCGCCGTTTTGTGATCGGCTTCGGCGGCCATCTGTTTGGGCTCTTCCGGCGCCGGGGCCATCGCCGGTTTCGCTTCCTGCGCATGTTCGGCGCTTTCGTGGCCGGCGGCGGGCATCGGTTTCGGCTCCGCATGGGCCTCGGCGGCGGGTGCCGGCTGGGGTTCGGGCTTGGCTTCCGCCATTTGTTCTGGCGCGGCTTGCATGGCCGGCGCCTGATGTTCGGCTTCCGCTTTCAGTGCCGGCTGGCTGGACGCCGGGCGCGTGCCGAACTGGTCGCGCAGCGCCTTCGGCAGCTCCACCACGGTGCGCGGTGACGAGTCGAACAGCTTGCCTTCCGACAGATCCCACCAGAATTCCTTGATGCCGTAGAGGCTGCCTTCCAGGCTGTCGTGGACGCCATGCTTAAAGCTCACCGCGGCGTCGCCCACGGGGCCGGGCAGGGCGCGCAGCGTGCTGTTCGGCAGCAGCACCGCGGCGATGCCGGTGCCGACCACGAGCGAGGCCCCGGCGGCGATCCCGATTTTGGCGATGATGTTCAAATCAGCGGTCCATTCAACTCTGCATGCGCCGGCGCAATCGTCCGCATCGGCGAATCGCGGGTATTATACCCGAGCGCGCCGGCCGTCGGGGAAAACCTAGGCGCATATGCTTAATCAATTATTGAAAGCGGGAAAACCCACTTAGGCGTAACGCCCGGTGACCATGGCGCTGGCGATCACCTCGCCGTCGGCGTCGAAGACCTCCGCCTGGGCGAAGAATATCCGGCGTCCGCCGCCGGTCTTGCGCCCGACCGCGCGCAGCATCCCCATCTTGCCCGGCTTGATGAAGTTGGTGGTCATGGAGACGGTGGCGGCGCGGCGGATTTCGCCTGAGTCGGGATCGACGGCGCCGGCGCGCGTGCAGGCGGCGTCCAGCAGTGTCATCAGAATGCCGCCATGCGCGTCGCCATGGCGGTTGGCATGGTTTTCGTCCATCTCCAGCGTCAGCACCGCGTGGCCGGCGCTCCACTCGGCGATCTGGTAGCCGACCATCTTCTGGAAACCGCCCGGCTCGACCTCGGGGAAGTCGTTCATGGATCAGCGTGTCCCGGTCAGGTCGCGGCCGATGATTTCCTTCATGATCTCCGACGAGCCGCCGGCGATGCGCGCGAAGCGGTTATCGGCCCAGGCACGCGCGATGGGATATTCCCACATGTAGCCGTAGCCGCCGAACAATTGCAGGCAGTCGTCCAGCGCCTGGCACATGAATTCCGACGTGCGCAGCTTGGCGATGGCGCCGTCCTCCGCCGTCAGCTCTCCGGCCAGCAGCAGTTCCGTGCACTTGTCGACGAACACCCGCTGCACGGCGGCTTCCGCCTTGATCTCGGCCAGCTTGAAGCGCGTGTTCTGGAAATCGGCGACGGACTTGCCGAAGGCCTTGCGCTCGCGCGTGTATTCGACCGTCCATTCCAGCGCGGCTTCCGCGATGGTAATGCAGCGGATGGCGACGATCAGGCGTTCCTGCGGCAACTGTTCCACCAATTGATAGAAGCCGCGGCCCTCGCCGACGAGCAAGTTCGTCGCCGGTACGCGGACCTGATCGAAGAACAGTTCCGATGTGTCTTGCGCGTGCCAGCCGACCTTTTCCAGGTTGCGGCCGCGCTCGAAGCCTTCGCGGCCCCGCTCGACGACGATCAGGCTCATGCCCTTGGCACCCTGGGTCGGGTCGGTCTTGCACGCCACGATGACGATATCCGACATCTGGCCGTTGGTGATGAACACCTTCTGGCCGGTGATGACGAAGTCGTCGCCGTCGCGTTTCGCATGCGTCTTGATGCCCTGCAGGTCGGAGCCGGCACCCGGCTCGGTCATGGCGATGGCGCCGATCCATTCACCCGAAACCATCTTTGGCAGCCAGGCGCGTTTCTGTTCCTCGGTGCCGTATTGCAGGATGTAGGGGATGACGATCTCGGAGTGCAGGTGGAACCCCGGCCCCGTCACCGAGCCCTTGGCCAGTTCCTCCAAGAGCACGGTGGTATAGAGGAAATCCGCGCCCGGTCCGCCGTATTCCTCCGGCACCGAGCAGCCCAGGAAGCCCTGCGCGCCGGCCTTCAGCCAGACCTCGCGGCTCACTTGGCCGTCCTTTTCCCACTGGGCGTGGTAGGGGGTGATCTCGTCGGCGATGAAGCGCCGGACGGACTCGCGGAACACCTCGTGCTCCTCGCTGAAAAGCGTTCTGGAAATCATGCGTGGGCTCCCTGGTTGAACCCCGTTGCATGGGATTCGACATTTCGTTCGCATGCGTATATTAATGTCGCGAATTAAAATTCACAAGCCGCCGGAACCGGATCCATAAACCGGCTGGGCGGCGGAACCAGGGCGGAGAGAGAAAGAATGTCCGAAGGAAACATGTTGCAGGGCAAGGTGGCGCTGGTCACCGGTGCCGGGCGCGGTGTCGGCGCGGAGATCGCCAAGATGATGGCGTCCCGGGGCGCCAAGGTGATCGTCAACGACCTCGGCGGCCAGGCAGACGGCGAGGGCACCGACCAGATGCCGGCGATGGAAACGGTGAAGGCGATCCGCGACGCCGGCGGCGAGGCCGAGGCCAATTTCGACAGCGTCGCCGACTTCAAGGCGGCCCAGGGCATGGTCGACCAGGCCATCGATTGCTTCGGGCGCATCGACATCGTCGTCAACAACGCCGGCAACCTGCGCGACGTGATCTTTCATAAGATGACCGAGGACGACTGGGACGCGGTCATCAACGTGCACCTGAAGGGCAGCTTCAACACGTCGCGCGCCGCCGCCACGCATTTCCGCGAACAGGAATCCGGCGTCTTCGTGCATATGACCTCGACCTCCGGGCTGATCGGCAACTTCGGCCAAGCCAACTATGCCGCCGCCAAGCTGGGTATCGTCGGGCTGTCGAAGTCGCTGGCGCTGGATATGTCGCGCTTCAACGTGCGTTCCAACTGCATCGCGCCCTTTGCCTGGAGCCGCCTGATCGGCACCATTCCGATCACCGACGAGGCACAAAAGGAACGCGTCGAGAAGCTGAAGCGCATGACGCCGAACAAGATCGCCACCGTCGCCACCGCGCTTTGCGCCGACGCCGCCGCCCACGTGAGCGGCCAGGTCTTCGCCGTGCGCTTCAACGAGATTTTCCTGATGACCCAGCACCGGCCGCTGCGCGGCATGCACGAAGGCCAGGGCTGGACGCCGGAAAGCGTCGTCGAGCACGCCTTCCCGGCGATGGCGCCGAGCTTCTATCCGCTCGACCGTTCGCAGGATGTGTTTAGCTGGGATCCGGTCTGATGGTTCTCGATCCCGATACCATCTACAACTGGCCGTTCGAGGACGTCGTCCAGAACTACAGCGAGCGCGATTCCATCATCTACGCGCTCGGCCTCGGTTTCGGCGCCGATCCCATGGACGAGGGGCAATTGCGCTTCGTCTTCGAGGAACGCGATTTCGCCGCGGTGCCGACCATGGCCGCCGTGCTCTGCACGCCCGGCTTCTGGGTGCGCGATCCGGGAACCGGCGTCGATTGGCACAAGGTCCTGCACGGCGAAATGGGCATCGAACTGCACAAGCCGCTGCCGCCGGCCGCGCATATCGTGGCCCGCAACAAGGTCGTCAACATCATCGACAAGGGCGAGGGCAAGGGCGCGCTGCTGTTCCAGGAGCGCGTGGTCAAGGACGTCGCGACCGGCGAGGCTCTGGCCACCCTAACGTCGACGACCTTCGCGCGCGGTGACGGCGGATGCGGCGGCAGCTCGGGCCCGCAGCCGGAACCGCACGCGCTGCCGGACCGCGAACCGGACAGTGTCTGCGATCTTGCGACGCTGCCGCAGGCGGCGTTGATCTACAGGCTGTCGGGCGATCCGAACCCGTTGCATGCCGATCCCAAGGTGGCGGCGGCGGCCGGTTTCGACCAGCCGATCCTGCATGGGCTCTGCACGCTCGGGGTTGCCGGGCACGCAGTGCTCCGGACCTATTGCGACTACCAGGTCGAGCGCTTCAAGTCGTTGAAGCTCAGGTTCTCGTCGCCGGTATTTCCGGGCGAGACCATCCGCACCGAGATGTGGAAGGACGGCAACGAGATTTCGTTCCGTGCCCGCGTGTTGGAGCGCGACGTGGTGGTGCTGAACAACGGCCTTTGCGTGGTTGGCGACGGCTGACGATGGCGCGTGATCTCGACAATCGGATCGGTTTCCTGTTCCACGACGTGGCGCGGTTCCGGTCCATTGTCTACGATCACTTCATGCAGCCCTACGGCCTGACACGGGCCCAGTGGGGGGTGTTGGGCGCGCTGTTCCGCGTCGACGGCCAGACCCAGCGCGAGCTCTGCGACCGCATGGAAATCGGCGCCGTGACACTGAGCGGCCTGATCGACCGGCTGGAGGCGCGCGGCTGGGTGGAGCGCCGCGAGGACCCGCGCGACCGCCGGGTGAAGCGCATTTGGCTCACCGACCAGGTGCGCGACATCCAGGGCACCATGGTGCGCCGCGCCAACGAACTCAACAAAATGGCCCTCAAGGGCTTGAACCAGGAGCAGGTCGACCAGCTCATGGACATGATGAAAACGGTCAAGGCCAACCTGATGGCGGCGGCCGAGGAAATACAGGAGAGCAAGAATGGGACCGCTTAAGGGGTTGAAGGTTGTGGAGATGGCGGGGCTCGGGCCGGGGCCGTTCTGCTCCATGATGCTCGGCGACATGGGCGCCGACGTGATCCGCATCGACCGCCCGAACCCGTCGCCGCTCGAAGGCGACGCATCCAGCGACATCAACCGCCGCAGCCGCCGTTCGGTGACGCTGAACCTGAAGACCGACGCCGGGCGCGAAGCCATGCTGAAGCTGATCGGCGAGGCCGACGCCCTGATCGAGGGTTATCGGCCGGGCGTCATGGAACGTTTGGGGCTCGGCCCCGACGTCTGCCTGGAACGCAACCCGAAGCTGGTCTACGGGCGCATGACCGGCTGGGGCCAGGACGGCCCGCTGGCGCATTCCGCCGGGCACGACATCAATTACCTGGCGATCACCGGCGCGCTGCATGCCATCGGCACCAAGGAGAAGCCCGTGCCGCCCTTGAACATCGCCGCCGATTTCGGCGGCGGCGGCATGATGCTTCTGGTCGGCATCCTGGCCGCCATCTACGAGGCCCAGGCGTCGGGTAAGGGCCAGGTGGTCGATGCCGGCATGTCGGATTGCGTGCCGCTGCTGTTGGGCAGCGTCTACACCCGCATGGCCTACGGCGCCTGGGACGACGAGCGCGAGGCCAACATGCTGGACGGCGGCGCCTATTTCTACGGCACCTACGAATGCGCCGACGGCAAGTGGATTTCGCTGGGTTCCATCGAGCCACAGTTCCATGCGCTCTTGCTGGAGAAGCTCGACCTGAGCGATGATCCGCTGTTCGCCCGCCAGCTCGAAAAGGACAGTTGGCCGGCGGCGAAGGCGAAGCTGGAACAGGTGTTCAAGACCAAGACCCGCGACGAATGGGACGCCATCATGGCCGGCACCGACGTCTGCTACGGCCCGGTGCTGAGCCTCAAGGAGGCGCCGGACTATCCGCACAACAAGGCGCGCGGCGCCTTCATCGAGATCAACGGCCACATGCAGGGCGCGCCGGCGCCGCGCTTCAGCCGCACGCCGCAGGATTTCCCGTCGCCGCCGCCGAACCCCGGCCAGCACAACGAGGAAGCGCTGGCCGATTGGGGTTTCGGTGCCGACGAGATCGCGGCGCTGAAATCGGGCGGCGGAATTTAACAGCTACCAGATCACGAATATCCTCAGGGGAGGGAGCACAAGAATGTCAGTCGGAATTCACGCCTTCGGCGGGTATGTCCCGCAGTTGCGGCTCGATCGCGGGTCCATCGCGGCGGCGCATGCCTGGTTCAATCCGGGCCTCAAGGGATTGGCCAAGGGCGAACGGGCCATGGCCAACTGGGACGAAGACGCCATCACCATGGCCGTCGCCGCGGCGCGCGATTGCCTGGGCACGGCCAGCGCGGTCGAACTCGGCGGCGTCTATCTGGCGTCGACCAGCCTGCCGTTCCAGGACCGCCAGAACGCCGGCGTCATCGCCGAGGCGCTGTTGCTGGGCTCCGACCTGTTGACCCTCGATATCGCGGGCTCGCAGCGGGCCGGCACGTCGGCCTTGTCGGCGGCGCTGAAGATGGCGGCCGGCGGCGGCAAGCCGATCCTGGTGACGGCGGCGGAAAAGCGCCGGGCGCGTGCCGCCAGCCCGATAGAGATGACCACCGGCGATGCCGGCGCGGCGTTGCTGGTGGGCGAGGGCGACGGCGTCGCCAAGCTGCTGGGCCAACACACCAAGGCGGTCGATTTCGTCGATCACTACCGCGGCCAGGACGAGGCCTACGACTACACCTGGGAAGAGCGCTGGATCCGCGACGAGGGTTACATGAAGCTGGTTCCCGCCGCCGCCGAGGCCGCCCTGCAGGCGGCCGGTGTCTCCGGTGCCGACATCAATCATTTCTGCTTCCCCGCCGCCATGCGCCGGGTTGCCGGCGGCTTGGCGAAGAAGCTTGGCATTGCCGACGAAGCGGTGCGCGACAACCTGCAAGCCAATCTGGGCGAGGCCGGCGCCGCGCACGGGCTGGTGATGCTGGTGCATGCGCTGGAAGAGGCCGCGCCCGGTGACAAGATCCTGGTCACCGGTTTCGGCCAGGGCTGCGACGCCCTGGTGTTCGAGGCCACCGACGCGATCAAGGCGACGCGCCCCGAGGTCGGCGTTTCCGGCTATCTGAAGCGCGGCCTCACCAAGACCAACTATAACCGCTACCTCGCCCATAACGACCTGATCGAGATGGAGCGGGGCCTGCGCGCCGAGATGGACAAGCAGACCGGCATGACGACGCTCTATCGCAACAAGGAGATGATCCTCTCGCTGATGGGCGGCAAGTGCTCGCAGTGCGGCACGGTGCAGTTCCCGAAGACCAACGTCTGCGTCAACCCGAACTGTTCCGCCGTCGGCACCCAGGAGGACTATCCGCTTTCCGGCGCGTCGGCCAAGCTGAACTCGTTCACCTCCGACAGGCTGACCTATTCGCCGGACCCGCCGGCCTACTACGGCATGGTGCAGTTCGAGGACGGCGGCCGTTCGATGACCGACATCACCGACGTCGACCCGGCGGTGGGCCTCGAGGTGGGGATGCCCATGCACCTCACCTTTCGGGTCAAGGATTACGATGCCAAACGTGGCTTCAGGCGTTACTATTGGAAAGCGGCACCGGATGCGGCCGCGAAGGGAGATTGATCATGGCAACGGGTATTAGCGACAAGGTCGCCATTCTGGGCATGGGCTGCTCGAAGTTCGGCGAACGCTGGAACGACAACGCCGAGGACTTGATGCTGGAGGCCTTCACCGAGGCCTTGGGCGATTCCGGCATCGAAAAGGACCGCATCGAGGCGGCCTGGTTCTCCACCGCCATCGAAGAACAGCACGTCGGCAAGTCGGGCATTCCGCTGGCGATGGCGCTCAGGCTTCCCTACATCCCGGTCACCCGTGTCGAGAACTACTGCGCTAGCGGCTCGGAAGCCTTCCGGGGCGCGGTCTACGCGGTCGCGTCGGGCGCTTGCGATATCGCGCTGGCTCTCGGCGTTGAGAAGCTCAAGGACACCGGCTACGGCGGCCTGCCGCAGCGTTCGCGCGGCGCCTTGAACGATCAGTTCTGGGCCAATGCCTCGGCGCCCGGTTCCTTCGCCCAGTTGGCCAGCGCTTACACCTCCAAGCACGGCGTTTCACCCCAGGACCTGAAGCGCGCCATGGCCCACGTCTCGGTCAAGAGCCACGACAACGGCGCCAAGAACCCGAAGGCGCATCTCAGGAACAAGATCGACGAGGATAAGGTGCTGAACGCGCCGATGGTCGCCGAACCCTTGGGCCTGTTCGATTGCTGCGGCGTTTCCGACGGTGCCGCCTGCGCCATCGTGACGACGCCGGAGATCGCCCGTTCGCTCGGCAAGACCGACCTGATCACGGTGAAGGCGTTGCAGCTTTCGGTCTCCAACGGCACCGAGGCGCAGCACAATTCCTGGGACGGCAGCTACTTCATGACCACCCGCAAGGCCGCCGAGCGTGCCTACAAGGAAGCCGGCATCACCAACCCGCGCGAACAGCTCAGCCTGATCGAGGTGCACGACTGTTTCTCGATCACCGAACTGGTGACCATGGAGGACCTGCACGTGTCGCCGGAAGGCGGCGCCGTGAAGGACATCATGGACGGCTTCTACGATGCCGACGGCAAGGTGCCCTGCCAGATCGACGGCGGCCTCAAGTGTTTCGGCCATCCCATCGGCGCGTCGGGACTTCGGATGATCTATGAGATGTATCTGCAGATGCAGGGCCGTGCCGGCGAGCGCCAGCGCGCCGACGAACCGGTGTTCGGCCTGACCCACAACCTGGGCGGTTTCCCGCACCAGAACGTCTGCTCCATCGCCATCGTCGGCAAGGAAGGCGCTTGAACGCGCATCACTGAAAGATATAGGCGGCGCCGGCGCAGGGGGGCTTGCGTTCCAGGGTGAGCGGATCAAACTCGAACGATCCAAATCATCCGGGGGCGGGGGACAGGAATGAGCGCCAGTTTGGAATTCGATGTGGTGATCGTGGGCACGGGCGCGGCCGGCCTGAGCGCGGCGCTGGCCGCGCGTGCCGCCGGCGCCAGCGTGCTGGTGGTGGAGAAGTCCGAGCTCATCGGCGGCACCACGGCCATGTCGGGCGGCTGCATCTGGGCGCCCTGCCACCATCACCAGAGACGGCTCGGCGTCGAGGATTCGCCGGAGAAGGTGCTTACCTATATCCGCGCCGTGTCGCCGGAAGGCTGGCACAACACAGAGGAACCGCTGTGGGCGGCGTTCGTCGAACAGGCGCCGAAGATGCTCGAATTTGTTGAGAAGGTAACCCCGATCACCTTCAACCCGAACCGCGACCCCGACCCCTATGCCGAGGCCGAGGGCGGGCTTCCCTATGGGCGCAATGTCTCGGCCGCGCCCTTGCGCCCGTCGATCCTGGGGCCCAGCTGGCGCGACAGGATCCGCCCCCCGACGAGCGGCGTCGACCTCAACTACGAGGAAGTTTTCGATTACCACTTTCTTGCCAATCCGAAAAAAGGCGTCATGCGGCTCGGCTGGAAAATGGCCTGGCGGCGGCTGACCGGATTGAAGACGCGCGGCAACGCGCTTTCCATCGGGCTCTTTAAGGGCTGCCTGGACATGGGCGTCGAGGTCTGGACCGAGACGGCGGCGCGTGACCTTGTCCTAGAGGACGGCCGTGTCACCGGCCTGACCGCCGAGCGCGGCGACGAAACGGTTGAGATCACGGCGGCGAAAGGTGTGATCCTGGCCAGTGGCGGGTTCGAGTGGAACCCGGAGATGATGGCCAAGTATTTCCCCGGGCCGGTGGAATGGACTGCCAGCCCCAGCACCAATACCGGCGACGGGCACGCCATGGCGGAAGCCGCCGGCGCCGAGATGGACCGCATGGACCAGGCGCTGATCATGGGCACCACGCCGATCATGTACGAAGGCCGGCGCCAGGGACTGCCGGCCGGCGACTACTTCCTGCCCCATTCCATGATCGTCAACAAGTGGGGCAAGCGCTTCGTCAACGAAAAGCAGATGAACGTCGGCCTTGCCTTCGCCGAGCGCGATCCGGAGACCGGTCATCCCGTCAATCTGCCGGCCTGGCGCATCTACGACAGCCAATACGCCGCCAAGTATCCGCACCTGATGCCCAAGGCCTCGGTGCCGGACAACCGCTTCGAGGCCGAAAGCCTGGAAGACCTGGCGGCAAAGATCGGCGTCGACGCGGAAGGCCTCAAGGAGACGGCGGCGCGGTTCAGCGCATTCGCGCGCGCCGGCGTCGATGATGATTTCGGCCGCGGCGCCGCGATCTGGGACCGGGCGCGCGGCGGCGATCCGGCCAACAAGCCGAACCCGACGCTGGGCTCCATCGAGAAGCCGCCGTTCTATGCGATGCCGTTCAAGGCCAGTTTCCTCGGCACCAAGGGCGGCGCGCGCACGGATCGATACGCCCGCGCGCTGCGCCCCGACGGCAGCGTCATCGAAGGGCTCTATGCCGCCGGCAACGTCATGGCCAACAGCTTCGGCTCCAAGGGCGTCGGCGCCGGCACCACGCTCGGGCCCTGCCTGACATGGGGATTTATCGCCGGCAGCCATGCGGTATCATAGCCCGGGGAGGACGCCAGCATGACCATCACCATCAATCCCTTGGGTGGGGATTTCGCCGCCGAGATCACCGGCCTCGACATCGCAGCCGAGGTCGACGACGCCACCCGGGACGCGGTCGTCGGCGCGCTCGACACCTATGCCACCGTGGTCATTCGCGGCCGCCCCGTGGAGCAGCAGGCGCAGATCGATTTCGCCCGGCGCTTCGGCTCGCTGGACGAGGTCAACGGCGTGCTGACCACCGACATCAAGCGCCGGGTGCGGGAGGAACTGACGGATATCTCCAACCTGGACGAAAAGAGCGGCATCCTGGACGGCAGCGATCGCCGCAGGCTGTTCAACCTGGGCAACCGTCTCTGGCATACGGACTCGTCCTTCAAGCGGATCGCCGCCAAGTATTCCATGCTGCATGCCCACACGGTGACGCCGAAAGGCGGCGAGACCCAGGTCTGCGACCTGCGCGCCGCCTACGACGCGCTCGACGATGCGATGAAAGCACGGATTGAGGACATGGTCGCCGTGCACTGCATCCGCACGTCGCGCGCGCTGTTGGGTTTCGATGAATTCTCCGACGACGAGCGCCGGGCGCTGCCGCCGATCCGCCGGCCTTTGGTGCGGGTGCATCCGGGATCGGGACGCAAGACGCTCTACCTGGCGTCACATATCGGCGACATCGTCGGCCTGCCGACGGCGGAAGCACGTATTCTGGTCCGCGACCTGACCGAACATGCGACCCAGCCCCAATTCGTCCATACCCATACCTGGCGGGAGGGCGACCTCTTGATCTGGGACGATCGCTGCACCATGCACCGCGCGCGTCCCTTCGATGAAGCCAAATACCGGCGCGACATGCGCCGCGCCACGGTGATGGAAACCGAGCCCGGCGAGGTCGTCGACGAAGGGCTCGCCGCCTAGTCCTGCCAGTCGCCGGACGCCAGCAGGCGCGCGTTGTCGTGCCGGAATGAGCTGAACACCAATCCGGAAACGCTTTCCAGATTGCCGAGCTTGCGTTCCAGCCGGGCGTCCAGGTCGTGCCATTGCCGGGCCAGAAAGAGCGCGCAATCGCTGCCGGCGATGACTGGGGAATAGTCGCGGCCGACATGGGGTTCCAGGTCCGGCATGCCGTCGCCGGTCAGATGGTTTTGCAGGTAGCCGCCGCCCCGGTGCATGGGCCAGAGATCGAGCCACATGGACGGGCATTTGGATGCGTTCTGGTCGATGATCAGTTGATCGACCAGGCCGTCCGCAACCCAGGTGCGCCAATCGAGGGTCCAGTTGCCGAGCGGCGGGCCGATGATGTCGCCGCGCGGCACGCCGAGGGCGAGCTTCACGCCGCGTCCGGTCAGTTCCGCACGCAGTTCACGCAGGAACGCCGTCAGGTAGCCGCCCTGGACGCGGTGCCAGGCCGGCCGGTCGAAGGCAGTGTTTCGGATGTCTTCGCCGAAGGCCGCCAGGCAATCGGCGCGGACCGGTTCGTTGTAGCCGAACTGGTCGGCGTGATCGGGCGGGCGCGATTGCGAGCGGAGACAGAGGAACAGGCCGTCGAAGCGGCTGCTGTCGAGGAGCGCCAGGTAGCGTTCGCGGAAATAGCGGCGCACCGCCGGATAGGCGAGCGACAACACGCCCCAATGGCGTCGCCGGCCGGCGCGGTCGACGCAGGCATATTCCGGATGGGCGTGCGAAAACAGTGTTTGGCTGGCGACGTCGCGCGCATGGAAGGGGTTGTGATGGCTGCGTGCGCGCCGGGCCGGCGGCGCCAGCGGCCAGCCCTCGTCGAAGATTGTGACATAGAGGTAAGCCTCAATGCCGGCGTCGCGGGCGAGGTCCGGGACCAGCGCGAGTTCGTCCCAGCCGATGGGCGCCACCGGCTTGGTCGGCGGCGCCAGGTCGCGGCCGCGCTGGATGCGGCGGGGGGCTTGGCGGAGCGTGCGCCAAAGGACCTGCCCTGCGTCCAATTCGCGCTTCCATGCGGCCATGCGCCTGGCGACGGCGTCGGGCGTTTCGAGCCGGCCGTCGCCATTACCGAATTTCAGGTGATCGCCCCACGACACGCTGACGATGTTGGCGCCGGCCATGGCTCAGCCCCTGAGCACTGCCTGGACCATGGTCTCCAGGGCTGAGAGAAAGCGCGAACGGTCCTGCTTGGAAAAGCTCCTGGGCCCGCCGGTGATGGCGCCGGTCTCGCGCAGCCCCGCCATCAGATCGCGGGTGGCCAGGTTCATGCCGATGGCGGCTTCGGTGAAGGGCTCGCCGTTGGGGCGGATGGCCTTGGCGCCTTTCTCCAGCGCCCGCGCCGCCAGCGGAATGTCGTTGGTGACGGCGATGTCACTCGTTTGGATGCGCTCGGCGATCCAGTCGTCGGCGGCATCGGCGCCCTGGGCAACGATGACCAGTTCGGCCAGCGCCGAGGCTGGCGGACGAATGCCGCCGTCGGTAACGAAAAAGCTCTTCAATCCATGCCGGTCGGCGACCCGCAGCACCTCGTCCTTGACCGGGCAGGCATCGGCGTCGACGAAAATTCGGGGCGATTTTTCCATGCCTTCAGCCTATCCGACCCGGCGGGGCGTGGAAATTGCAAGTCAATGAAAACCGGCCATTGAGATGCAGCGACGGTCGCCTTAGCGCATGGCTGCCGCCTTGATTAACGTTATGAAGCTTACCTCCTGCCCGCTGTCCTTGGCCTTTTTGCTTAGGTTCGCTATCCGCTTGCGCCATTGATCCTCCGGTATGACTCGGCAAAAGGTGAAGGCGCTCATGGAACCGTCCAATGTGGTGGCGCGAATGGTCATCAAGGTGAAAACGGTCGATCCGTCTTGGTGCAGCATGGCCCACGGAAAATCGGTGATTTGCAGCGGGTCGCTCGACCAAAACGCCGTGTAGTGCTGTTTAAGCATTCCTTCGTCCAGCGGTCTCTCGAACACGGTGTCCATGGTGTCGTGATCGGTGAGGGCGCCCGGCATCGTGCCCTTCTTCTCCTGCTCGTCGTATCCAAGGAATTCAGACAAGCGACCGCTATTGATGATCCGCCTACTCGTATCACGCAGGACCCAGAAGTCGGGTGCGTGAACCTGCCCTTGATATGAATCGCTGCCAAACGTTTGCCGCAGCACCATCTCCTTGATCACCAAGGTCTCATACTCTTGCAAAAAAAGGTCCGTTGCTTCGATGCTGCCATCCGCATTTTCGGCGATGAAACCGGCTTTGACGAAGTCTTCGACCAATCGATAGGCCGTCGCCTGAGACATGTTCCAAGGAACCAAGTCGAGAACCAGGGAGTTCCGGTTGAAGGGGGTATTCTGTTTCGAATCGGTGTATAGCCGATGCGACACAGCCATGACCGAGAACACGTACCGTGGATTGACCCGTTCAGCGAAAGTTCTATTCGCCCTTGCCGTTGCCAGATGGGAACGCGCAAGCTTCAGGGCCAGGTCGGTGGCTGTATTTGGATCCTTGGTCATCATTTCCCGCCGAAACGCCGTGTAGATACCATCTGAGCCGCAGGGCTGTCGATATTCTCGCCCCGGCTTGTCAGTTGTGCTCAGACGACGTTATCAAAAAGCCCGCGAGGTCACATTCTTGGCCGGCTGCAATGGTCTTTTCGCGAAGCTCCTGTAGCCGTGAGCGCCAGGTCGTCTCCGGGACGATGCGGCAAAAGGTGAAGGCGTTCATCGTTCCGTCCAACATGGTGGCGCGGATGGTCATCAGGGTGTAGACGGTCGAACCGTCTTTGTGCCGCATTGCCCAGGGAAAATCCGTAATCTGGTGCGGATCGCTCGTCCAAAGCGATTCATAGTGATAGCGCAAGACATCTGGATTGATCGGTTCGCCCAATGCGGGCGACATGATCGCGTGGTCGGTCAACTCACCGGGGAGAGAGCCGAGTTTTTCTTCTTCTTGGTAACCGAGCGCGTCGAGGAGGCCGCCCGTGGAAATGATTTTCCGTTCGGCATCGCGGAGAACCCAAAAATCCGGCGCGTGGACCTGGCCCTGATAGGAGTCGCTCCCGAATGTCTGCCGCAGGACCAATGCGTTGATCACAAGCGTCTCATATTCCTTGATGAAGGTCTCGGTCGCTTCGATGCGCCCGTCGGCATTTTCGAATATGAAACCGGCTTTGGCGAAGTCTTCGATCAGCCGATAGGCTGTCGCTTGAGACATGTTCCAAGGAACCAAGTCGAGCACAAGGGAATTCCGGTTAAATGGAATGTTCTGTTTCGAAACCGCGTACAGCCGGTGAGACACAGACATAACCGAAAACACGTATTGAGGGTTGACGCGTTCGGCGAATTCTCGGTGCGCTCTGGCAGTGGCCAGATGGGAACGCGCAAGTTTCAAGGCTAGTTCAGAGGTATTATTCGATTTGATCTTCATCGTCACCCACAGACCAGTACCGCACTGAGTAACGCCGTAAAACTATAGAATCGAAGGAAAAATTTTCTCAAAATGAGAACGGATTTTCGCAAAAAAGACGCTTACTGCAATCAACTTTCACACACCAAAGTAGATTAGCCATATGTTCATTCTCCTATTTCGCCTGAAATAATAATGCCAAAAGTCATATACGTTTCAATGAGATGTGAATTCCTTATGAATTTGTATGACAAAGGCCATTAAGATTTTGCCTATCTAATTGATAAGAAAAAAGAAATACACGTTTAGAGATAAAATCTGTTTTAGCGCGTTCGTCTATCATTTTAAGAATCAAACCCATACATCCGAGTCGGGAATTCCGCTCATAGTCGATGCTGAAATTTATGTTGGTCGCAATAATTCGGCATCAAAAGGAACGATGCAAAAAACTTCGACCGCGAACATTCGGGCAGGAGGACATCGGACTATGACTTACGATTTGCGACAGCTGAACGTGCTGACGGTCGACGACAACCGTTACATGCGCTTTTTGGTGAAGACGATTCTTCATGGTCTCGGCATTAAAAATGTCTCCGAAGCCGACGACGGTTCCGACGCGCTCAAAAGCCTTCGGACCTTTTCGGCGGATGTGATCATTACGGACTGGCTCATGGAACCACTCGACGGCCTTGACCTTGTGCGCATGGTCAGGACCGCGAGTGATAGCCTCAATCCGTTGGTTCCCATTATCATGCTGACTGGCTACACCGAATCCTTGCGGGTTCAAGAGGCACGAGACGCTGGTGTGACCGAGTTTCTGGCCAAGCCGATTTCAGCCAGGGCCGTTTATCACCACTTGATCGAAGTGATCGAAAATCCAAGGGCATTCGTGAACTCTCGGATGTACACCGGGCCTTGCCGCCGGCGCCGGCAGCGCGAATTCAATGGCACGGAGCGCCGCTCGGACTCCTACCAGGTGGAGGGGGCTGGCGGGGATCTTCTAAATACCGATCGCGTGTTGGAAGCCTGAACGGGCATCCGAAACCGTCTGCCGTCCCGATTGGAGATTGCAATCAGGAGCGGGAGATTTGCACCGCATGTGGGAGGTGGGTGAAATGAAAAGTGCCATTGAAAACGGGAGTTCCGCGTCCGTGCAGCGCCAGAAACCGAAGGAACAGGCCGCGTTGGCCGCTGTTCCTTGGCCGGACCCGGCAGCAGCCACAGGATCGGTCACTGGTGTTGGATGCTGGTCTCAGGATATCAAACTCGGAGGCGATATCTGGTCGGACGAGTTTTTCAGAATATTGGGCTACCGGCCCGGCGAGGTCGAACCCGGATTCGAGGCTTGGATCGAACGGGTCCACGTGGATGACAGGCGGGCCGCCGGGGAGACGTTTCTGATTGCGTTCAACCGGCGCCAACCCGCGCAAATCGATTACCGGGTGGAACTGCCGGACGGCAGTATCCGGCGTCTGTCGGCTCGGACCGGACCTTCCATCGGCGATCACGGGAACGGCACCATCTATGCCGGGGTTCATATGTGCGTATCGGAACTGGCAGGCGAAGCTCTTTCGGGGCGGATGCGGGCGAGCCGCAAGACGTATCTCGAAACCGCCGTCGATCATCACGCCATCCTCAGTATCGCCGACGTCAAGGGAGATATCACCTACGTCAACGATAAGTTCTGCGAAGTCAGCGGGTATATCCGCGAGGAACTCATCGGCCGCAATCACTCGGTCCTGAAATCGGGCGAGCATGATCCGGCATTCTATCGCGACCTTTGGCGGACGATCGCCAATGGAAAGGTTTGGAACGGGATCATCAAGAACAGAAAAAAGAACGGTGACGGCTATTGGGTTCGGGCGACGATCATGCCGGTCCTGGGGCCGGATGAAAAACCGATTAAATACATCTCCATCCGGACCGACATCACCGAGCGCAAGTCGGTCGAAGAGGAATTGGACCGCCAGCGCAGTTTGTTCGAAGCCGTGTTCCGCGATATTCCCGACGTTCTGGTTCTCAAGGATATCGATGACCGTATCGTCCGCTGCAATCCGGCGCTGAAGCAGGTATTGGGGTACGAGGCGGACGAGATTATCGGCATGTCGTCCGGCGAATTCTATCAGCATGTCATCGCATCGCCGGAAGACGGCGGCGAGAGCAAGGACTTCAATGTCAATGACATGTCCGGCCGTTGCGAGGTGACCTTGCGCCGAAAATCCGGAGAACGGTTTTTTGCCGAAACCTTCTGCACGCCGATCCGGCGACAATCCGAACAGGTGGTCGGCCATCTCTGCGTGGTTCGCGACGTTACCGAGAGCAAACTCGCCGAGGAGGCGTTGATTGCGGCTCGTGATGCGGCCCATGCGGCCAATACGGTGAAATCCGAGTTTCTTGCACACATGAGTCATGAAATCCGCACGCCCATGTCAGGGGTTCTAGGGATGGCGGATATTCTGCTTGACCTGAATCTAAGCGAAGAAGCCAAGCGCCGGGTCTTTACCATCAAGGACGTAACGCGCTCGCTGGTGCGGATCATCAACGACATTCTCGATATGTCCAAACTGGAGGCCGGAAAGATGGAGGTCGAGATGACCGATTTCCATCTGCCGTCGTTGATCGAAGAATGTCTTGCCGTATTCGAGGAAAAGAGATCCGGTCAGCGAAGCCAGGGCTTGAATCTGGAAACTCAGTTGAGCGCGGATTTTCCGCACGGCGTCCAGTCCGATCCCACCCGCGTCCGTCAGGTTCTGCTGAACCTCGTCGGCAATGCGGTAAAATTCTCGGAACAAGGCAGCGTGACGGTGGAAGGTTCGGTGATACCGGCTGAAGACGGACAACCGTTCCTGCGGATCGCCGTGCGCGATACCGGTATCGGAATCGAGCCGGAAGCGCTGGGCAAATTGTTCAGCGAGTTTACCCAGGCCGATGCGTCGATTTCCCGCCGTTTCGAGGGGACAGGCCTCGGCCTCTCCATTTGCAAGCGGCTGGTGCACCTGTTGGGAGGCGAGGTCGGCGTCGAAAGCGTGGTTGGCGAGGGCAGTACTTTCTGGTTCACCCTGCCGCTCGTTCTTGCCGAATCAGAGGTCCAGGCCGCGAAGGGAATGGCGCAGGCCAAGGCTGTGCACTATCGCGCCGCCCAACCGCTCGATGTGTTGGTCGCAGAAGACAATATGGTCAATCAGCAGATCATCGGATCGATCATGAACATTTTCGGCCACCGGGCGACATTTGTGGAGAACGGCAGACAAGCCGTCGCCGCTGTCACGGAAAATGATTTCGACATTCTGCTGATGGACGTTCGGATGCCGGAGATGAGCGGGCCTGACGCAGCGAGTGAAATCCGCCGCATGGGCGGGAAACCCGGCCGTATCCCCATCATTGCGCTGACCGCCGATGCGATGGAGGAAAACCAACGCGGCTACATCCAGGCGGGAATGAATGATTGCGTTACCAAACCAATCGACCGGGCCGAGTTGGCACTGACAATAAACAAGGTAATGGGGGCTGAAATCCATGTCCCGGCCGGAGAAGCCGAGACCGTGCCCGCGTCTGCACCGGAACCGCAAGAGCCAGTCAGCGACGATGCACAAAGCGCCGTCGATGATTTTCTGAGGAGCCTCGACGCGAGCCGTTGAACGCCGCGCCCGTGCGGATCAGGTTTCGCTCCGGGCAACGAAGGGGATGTAGTCGGCGTCGCTGACGGCGATATGGCCCTTCAGCCAGTTGCCGAGGAACTCTAGGAACTCCGCCATGTCGAGGATCTCGCCGTTTTCCTGGAAGGCGGTCTGGTAGTCGTGCACCTGGTGTGAAATCTTGCGGTGTGTGCGCATGTGCTCGACGATGCCGGGATAGGCACAGGCCTGCATCAGTTCCTCTTCGCGGCGGAAGTGCCCGTCCACGTAATCGACCAGCATCTCCAGCGTTTCTTCGACGGCGTCGGGGCCGGCACCGCCGGTGACGCGGTCGTGCAGGTCGTTGACGGCACCGAACAGCGCTTGGTGGTCGCGGTCGATGGTTTCGATGCCGGTCAGGTATTTGGACGACCAGGTAATCAGCGTCATTGTCTCGCCCCCCGAACAAGTTCCCGTAGCGGAGCCTCCCTTGCCCCACGAAAGGCATGATCCTAAATCACTGGTGCCGCCGTGGCGATGATGCATGTCATGGCACGGTTCGCCGCCCGGCGGTATTTTTGGAAGCTAAAAGGCAGAATGGAGGAGTCTGTCATGGTTCAGAACACACCTCACATTCCCACCGGCCAGGAAGGCTGGTGGCCGGCCATCGCCGATCCACTGCGCCAGTTGGGCTCGAAGATCGCCAACTTCTTCACGCCGACGGCTGACGCGGCCGCCATGGAAGAGGCTTACGAGGTCAACCTGGAACTGCCCGGCGTCGCCGAGGAAGACATCGAGATCGAGGTCCGCGACGGCATCATGACCATCAAGGGCGAGAAACATGCCGAGCACGAGGAACAGGGCAAGACGTTCTATTTCTCGGAACGCAGCTACGGCGCTTTCCAGCGCGTGTTCCGCCTTCCCGCCGACGTCGACGAGGACGCCATCGAGGCGCATGCCGACAAGGGCGTGCTGCGGGTGCGGCTGCCGAAACGTGCGGCGACTGCGGCCGACGAGCCCAGGCGCATCCGGGTCAAGGCCCACTAGCCCGGTGGCAGCGGACTTTTTTCGGTGGAGCTGCTATGCTGGTCCGATGAAGGGCCTGCAGCGAATCTTGGTCATGGCGGCGTTCGCCGGCTTGATGCCGGCGACGACGGTGGCGCGCGCCGATACGGCGGCCGATTGCGGGCGGTTTTTCCTCAAGTAAGATCCCGCCTCGCAGACCATGAAATGCGTGTCCGGCAAGCGCAAACGCGGACAGGGGCCGACCGGCATTCAGGCGATCCGCAGCGAGCAGCGCACCGTGCAGCGGATCATCAACCAGGTGCAGAACATCCTGACGCTGGACGAACTGGGCGCCGAGCAGCAACGCCGGGTGCGCGAGCTGATCACCGATGCGCGCCAGCGCGTGCAGCAGATCAGGCGCCGCACCGCGCAACTGCGCCAGGAACAGATTTCCTACACCCAGGACGTCGCCACCGCCGCAAATCAGAGGACTCGCGCCCAGGCGGAATTGTCGCGCTCGCTCGAACAGCAACAGCGCGACCTGGTGCGCCAACTGGTCGCGCAGCAGCGTGCGTTGACCCAGTCCCTGCAGCGCCAGGGACGAAACCTCGGACAGTAATTTTCGGGATTCGCGGGCGGCCGTTCAGCCGCCGGTGACGCTCATGTGCCGCGCCACGGCAGGGCCGGAGCGGCCGCGTTCGATGACGAAATCGTGGCCCTTGGGCTTGCGGCCGATGGCCTCGTCGATGGCGCGTTCCAGAAGTTCATCGCCCTCGGAGGCGCGCAGCGGCGCGCGCAGGTCGGTGGCGTCGTCCTGACCCAGGCACATATAGAGCGTGCCGGTGCAGGTGAGGCGCACGCGGTTGCAGGATTCGCAGAAATTGTGGGTCATCGGCGTGATGAAGCCGAGCTTGCGGCCGGTTTCGGCAACCTCCACGTAGCGCGCCGGGCCGCCCGACTTGTAGGGGATGTCGGTGAGCGTCCAGTTCTCTTCCAGCCGTTCGCGCACGGTCGACAGCGGCAGGTAGTGGTCGGCCCGGTCACCGCCGATATCGCCCATGGGCATGGTCTCGATCAGGGTCAGATCGAAACCCTCGTCGCCGCACCAGCCGATCAGGGTGTCGATCTCGGTATCATTGAAATCCTGCAGCGCCACTGCATTGATCTTGATCGCGAGCCCAGCCGCTTTCGCCGCCTTGAGGCCGAGCATTACCTTGTCGAGCTTCCCCCAGCGGGTGATGCGGGCGAATTTCTCGGCGTCGAGCGTGTCGAGCGAGACGTTGATCCGCTTGATTCCGAAATCCACCAACTGCTCGGCATAGCGCGCCAGTTGCGAGCCGTTGGTGGTCAGCGTCAGTTCGTCCAGGTCGCCGGTTTTCAGATGTCGGCTTAAATCCTCGATCAGCGTCATGATGCCGCGCCGGACCAAAGGCTCGCCGCCGGTGAGACGCAGCTTGCGCACGCCCTTGCGCACGAAGGCGGAGCAAAGGCGGTCCAGTTCCTCAAGTGACAGAATATCGCGCTTCGGCAGGAACGACATGTCTTCCGCCATGCAGTACTGGCAGCGGAAATCGCACCTGTCCGTGACCGAAACACGGAGATAGGAGACATGCCGCCCGAACGGATCGATCATCTGGCTCACGGCCGAAGGCCCTTCAAATTCCTGTCGAGTGTGCCCAATGTGCATAATTTAGGCAGCGGAAGGTGAATTGTCGCCCCCAATTTCTCAATGGTTTTCGCCACCGCCGCCGTTCAGCCCGAAATTCACCGGATCGAGTCCGACCAGTTCGATGTCGGCGACAAGCATTTCACGCACCATGTCGGAAAAGCTGGTTTTCGGCACCCAGCCGAGCTTGTCGCGGGCCTTTGCGGCGTCGCCCAGCAGTTCGTCGATGTCGATGGGGCGAAGATAGCGCGGGTCGATCTCGACGAAATCCTGCCAGTCGCGGCCGACCAGGCGGAAGGCTTCCGCAAGGAAATCTCGGATCGAACGGGTCTCGCCGGTGGCGATGACGTAGTCGTCGGCTTCGTCTTGCTGCAGCATCAACCACATGGCCTCGACATAATCGCGTGCGTGTCCCCAGTCGCGCTTGGCGTCAAGGTTGCCGAGATAGATCTTATCGTCCAGCCCCGCCAGGATGCGCGCCAGGCCGCGGGTGATCTTGCGGGTCACGAAGGTCTCACCGCGCCGGGGACTTTCGTGGTTGAACAGGATGCCGTTCGACGCGTGCATACCATAAGCTTCGCGGTAGAGACGCACCTGGTTGTAGGCGAACAGCTTGGCGCAGGCGTAGGGGCTGTCGGGCCGCATCGGCGTGGTTTCCGTCTGCGGCGTTTCCAGTGGGCGTCCATACATTTCCGACGTCGAGGCCTGATAGAAGCGAATGTGCTGCTCGGCGCCGATCTGACGGATCGCTTCCAGCATCCTGAGCGTCCCAAGCCCATCCACGTCCGAGGTATAGATCGGCTCATCGAAGGAGACCTTCACGTGGCTTTGGGCGCCCAGGTTGTAGACCTCGTCGGGCTGGATAGTGGCGACCAGCTTCTCCAACCGGCCGCCGTCGGTGAGTTCGCCGTAGTGCAAGTGCAGGCGGCGGCCGGCCTCATGCGGGTCCTGATAGATGTGGTCGATACGCTGAGTGTTGAATGTCGAAGCTCGACGGATGATGCCGTGCACTTCGTAATCTTTGCTCAACAGGAGTTCGGCGAGGTAAGCGCCGTCCTGGCCGGTAATACCGGTGACGAGTGCGGTTTTCATATCCGGGTTCTTTCCCCCATCGATCAGCTCTCGTCGAGCCCCTTTTCCTTCATGTCGGCTTCGGCCTGGCGGCGCAGTTCATCGCGTTCCTTCAGGTAATCGTCGGTGGTGCGCGGTGTCGGCACGGTGCCCATGGCCAGCGGTTGGGTGTCGTCCTCGGCAATGGCGATGACGCGGCAGTCCTCGCACATCTTCAGCCGGTCGGTGCCGCCGGCGGTGGCGAACATGGGGTGGTCCTGCAGCTTCGCCACCATCTTCTCGATCGTCGATTTGGTGCCGAATTCCTTGCCGCAGCGGATGCACTTGAAGGGTTCTTCCTCCTTCACCACCTGGTGCTCTTGCGCGCTGGCGAGGAAGCTCAGGCGCGGCTCCAGGGTGATGACTTTCTCCGGGCAGGTGTTGCGGCAGAGCCCGCATTGCACGCACTGGGCCTCGGCGAAGGACAGTTGCGGCGCGTCCGGGTTGTCCTTCAGGGCGCCGGTCGGGCAGGCACCGACACAGGACAGGCAAAGCGTGCAGCCTGCGGTATCGACGATGACGGCGCCGAACGGCGCGCCGGCCTCGAGCTTGATGCTGTCGACCGGGTTGGGGGCGTGTTCGTGCAGCGCCTTCAGCGCCTGGGTCATGACCGAGCGCTTACGCCCCATGGCCATGTGCGTCGCCTGCGGCAGGCCCGGAAAAGCCGTCAGTCCGTGCAGAAGGCTTTCCAGCGCGCCGGGGTCGGTCGCGTCGGTGAATTGGATGCGGTCGGTGCCGTAGCCGAGCCCGGCCAGAATCTTGTTGGCGAGCGCGATTTCCTGTTCCAGGGCGGCGGTTTCGCCCGATTGCGCCGGACCGGCGAGGGCGACGATGCGCTCGGCGCCGTAGGCGGCGGCGGTGAGCAGGAAATCCAGCCCCACCTGGGTGACCGCGTTCATCGACACCGGGATCATCTTGGCCGGCAGGCCGTTGCCGTAGCGCGCCATGGCAGCGATCATGTCTTCGCCCCACTCGGCATCATGCAGCAACAGGCAGGCGTGGGTGCCACCGGCCTTGTGATAGGTGGAAAGCAGCGTGCGAAGCCGGGAATAAATCGCGTCGCCGGCGGGCAGCGCGTATTTCGCCGCGCCGGTCGGGCAGACCGAGGCGCAGGACCCGCAGCCGGCACAGACGTATGGGTCGAAGGCGATCTTGTCGCCCTTGGGCTGGGCGGCGCCGGTGGGGCAGTTGTCGATGCAGCGCGTGCAGCCGACGATGCCGGAATTGGCATGCGCGCAGAGTGCGGCTTCATAGTCCACATAGCGCGGCTTGTCGAAGTCGCCGACCAGGTCGACCAATTCCAGAAGTGCGTCGGTGACGGCGCCGGGACTGCGCGGATTGGGGTCTTCGTAGCCGTCCATCTTTTCCGGCGCCTGGAACAACGGCGGGTCTTCGCGCAGGTCCAGGATCAGGTCGCATTCCAGCTCGCCTTCGTCCGGCGCGCCGTCGAAGCCGAGACCGCCGCGTGCCGACGGTGAGGCGGCCTCGATACCGTCGACCTTCAAGGTGAAGGCGCCCAAATGTCCCTTCGCCCCGACGACGTGGCCGCGAAAGATCGGGTGGGTGATGACCCGGGGCGGCATGACGGAGTCGCGGTCGGTGACCAGCACCGTCACGTCGAGACGGCCGGTGACTTTTTCGGCCGCGGCGATGGCGTGTTCGGCCTCGCCGATCACCACCAAGTGGCCGTCGGAGCTCATGCTCACGGCGGGTGCATCAGAGATGTCAAGCGTGGCCTCCGCCAACAGCGCCGCCATCTTGGCGGTCAGGTTGATGCTGGCGCGTCCGGCTTGCTCTTCGCACCAGCCGGCCTTTTCGCGGATGTTGCAAAAGCGCAGTTCGGCGGCGTCCTCGCCAAGCTCTTCCGCCGCTTCCAGGAACAGCGTCGCCTCCTGGGTACAGGCGATCAAAAGCCGCTCGCCGCCCTTGGCCGCGGTCTCGAACCGCTGCAACTGCGCGCGGCAGAGCTGCGTCGCGTGCTCGTCGCCGCCACCGCAGGCCTTGGCCAGCGCCTTGCCGTCGAACGCCATCGTGCCCTCGCAGTCGCAGACGAGGACGTCCATGTCGTTAACTTTCATCGCTTCGATCCTGTTGTCCCTGAGGCTGTGTCCGTTGTTCGGCGCATCCTGGTCGCGCCATCCGGCTCGGTTTTTTTGGGGCGGCAGTTTGTCCGCATTTAAAGGGCATCGTCAATAGACGCGGCCGGACCGGCTCAAACGACGAGCCTGTAGGCATCGCCTTCACGGACGATGCGCCCGGCTGTCGGCGCGGCGAAATGGGTGCCGATGACCAGCGTCGGCGTGCCCGCGAAACGCTGGAAGATGCGATGGCGGGTCTCGATCGCCTGCGGCTTGTCCTCGTCGACCACGGCGCCCCATTCCGGATGCGCCATCTGGCAGGGGTGGTGCAGCATGTCGCCGGTGATGAAGGCGCGCTCGCCTCTCGATTCGATCAGCACGCTCACGTGCCCCGGCGTGTGGCCGGGGGTCGCTTCCAGCCGCACGCCGGGCGCCACCTGGTGATCGCTGGCGACCAGATCGACCAGTCCGGCGTCGAACACAGGCTTGACGGAATCGGAGAACACCGGCCCGAAACGGGGATCGTCGCCGCGTCCGGCCCAGAACGCGTACTCGGTCTCGCCGAACAGATAGCGCGCCCGGGCAAAGGTCGGCTGCCAGCGGCCCTCCACCAGGCGCGTGTTCCAGCCGACGTGATCGACGTGCAAATGCGTGCACATGACGACGTCGATGCTGTCGGGCGGGTAGCCGGCCCCAGCCATGTCCGCCAGGAAGGCGGTCTGCAGGTTGTTCCAGGCCGGCACCTCGCGCGCCTTATCGTTGCCGACGCAGGTGTCGACGACGATGCGGGCGTCGGGCGTCTCAACGACCAGCGCATGAATGGCGCCGATCAGCCGGCCTTCGGGGGTGGCGAAATGCGGTTGCAGCCAGGGAATATCGGCGACCCGTTCGCGGGTCGCATCCGGCAGGTAGCGGCCCAGCCCGCCGGGTCCCTCGAACTCGGTGATGCGGGTGATGGTGGCGTCGCCGACGCGCCAGGTTAGCGGTGCTTTGCTCATCCCTGGGCCTCCTTCATTTCCGTGACGCGCCAGGCAATTCCGCCGTCGGCGCCCGTGGGTGTTGGCGAGGTCTGCAACGACAGGAACCGATTGTGGACGCTAAGCGCGCCCCGCCAAAGTCCGTTCCAGCAGTCGTACAGGACAGCCATTGTCGCTTCCGGGAGGTCCGGCATGCCGCGCACCAGCCGCCAACTCGACTACGTGAAGCCGGTCTCGGTAATGGTGCCATCGTCACCGTGGGCCTCGGCCATCAGCGCCATGAAATGGATGAACCCTCCTGTGCTGTCGTCGGCGCGATCGAGACCCAGGCGCGATTGCAGGTCGCGGTAAAGCTGGCGGCCGATCAGCGCCGCCGCATGGCCGGCGACGGCGCGTGCGGTGTCGGCGCCGACAAGCTCGACCAACTCGACGATGCCCCATTTGACGTAGTCCATGGCGTAGTTGCGCCGCGCCTTGGCCAGGCGTTCCGGCGTCCATAGGGCGGCATCGAGCTTCGGCGCGGCGGCCGCATCGAAGGGCGGCGGCGCCTCGCCGGTGACGAAGCGCACGCGCTCGTCGTCCGCCAGGTCGTGGTCGTATTCCATGAAATAGCCGGTGAACCCGATCTCGGCGGTGACGTCCTGGCTGGTGCAGACCCAGCCCAGGCGCGGGTTATTGAGGCTCACGCCGTTGTGGCCGTACCAGCCGCGGATGAAGCCGTGCCCGACCTGTTCCGGCACGCCGCAGATGGCGGTGCCGTCGTAGATCCAGCGCGGATGCGGAAAGCGCACCCAGGCTTTCCTGTCGGACTCGTACATATATTCGACTTCGACGCCGCCGATGCGGTTGGAGAAATAATGATAGCGCGCCGCCGCCACGGCATCGGGCAGGCCGGCGTTGCCGAGCTTCTCGAAGCTGGAGAGAAACTTCTCCAGGTGCTGGCGGCGGAAATAGCGGAACGACCAGTCGCCGGCGGCCTCGGCGCCCAGCTTCAACGTGACGTGGAGCACCAGGCCGGTGAAGAAGGAATGGTAGAGATGCGCCAGCGCCTGCCAGCCGGCTTCCGGCGTGCCGGGCAGGGCCGGCCGGTGGGCCAGCGGATCGTCGATGGCGTCTTTTTTGTCGGTCACGGCGCGCCGCCCCCCCTTTGTCGTTCGGCCATCTTACGGTGACCGGCGTTCGGTGCAAGGTGCCCGGTTGGCAGGTGAGTGCGCCTGTGCCATAGAAGATCGAACCAACATCCTAGGGAGAAACACGCCATGGCCGCCTATATCATCGCCCAGATCAACGTCACCGATCCGGAAACCTACGAGACCTACCGCAAGCAGGTGCCGGCGACGCTGGAACCCTACGGCGCCGAATTCGTCGTGCGCGGCGGCGCCCAGGAGGTGTTGGAGGGGGATTGGGCGTTTCCGCGCTGCGTGGTGCTGCGGTTTCCCGACATGGAAAGCGCCAAGGCCTGGCATGCGTCGGCCGCCTATGCGGAGCCCAAGGCGATCCGCCAGTCGGCGTCTCAGGGCAACATGATCGTCGTCGAAGGCAACTGACGGAGAAAAAGAAACCCGGCCCCTGGTGCGAGAGGGGCCCGGGATTTTGGTGGGTCATCTCCCGGCGCTGGTGCCGTCAGATGGCAGATGATCAGCCATCTTTAAGTCCGCGATGACGGCGGCCAGCGCCGGGAAGATGCCCTGTTTGACACGAAGTGGCGGAGGAAGTGGGTTAACCCCGCTGGTTCACTTCGCGCTCGGGAAAAATGCCTGGTGTCCTTTGATCTTGTATTCGGCGATGGCGGCCTGGCCTTCTTTCGAGACCACCCAATCGGCGAACTTCTGCGCGTCGGCTTTCTTGACGTGCGGATGCTTGGCCGGGTTGACGACGATGACGCCGTAGGGGTTGAACAGGCGTTCGTCGCCTTCCACCAGAATCTTCAGATCGCCCTTGTTGGCGAAATTTAGCCAGGAGCCGCGGTCGGTCAGCGCATAGGCGTTCATGCCGGACGCCGCGTTCAGCGTCGCGCCCATGCCGGAACCGGTCTCGCGGTACCAGCTTCCGCTAACGGCTTTGACGTCGACGCCGGCGGTCTTCCAGAGGCCCAGTTCCTTCTTGTGCGTGCCGCTGTCGTCGCCGCGCGACGCGAAAGGCGCCTTGGCGACGGCGATCATCGAAAGCGCCTTGGCGGCGTCCTTGCCGCCGCCGACCTTGGCCGGGTCGGAACTCGGGCCAACGATGACGAAGTCGTTGTACATGACGTCCTTGCGTTCGATGCCGAAACCGTCGGCGACGAACTTCATCTCGGACGGCTTGTGGTGCACGAACAGCACGTCGGCGTCGCCGTTGCGCGCCAGCTTGATCGCCTGGCCGGTGCCGACCGCGACGACGCGGACCTCGATACCGGTGGCCTTGGTGAACATCGGCAGGATGTGATCATAGAGGCCCGAATTGCGCGTCGACGTGGTCGACGCCACGGTGATGAAACGGTCGGCGGCGAAGGCGCCGGTGCCGACGATGCCGGCGGTGAGCCCTGCGGCCAGCGTGGCGGCGGCGGCGACCGAAAAAAGAATCCGTCTGCGAATGTTCATGTCCCTGTCTCTCGTTGTGTTGATGGTTTATGGCTAGTTGGCGAACATCGGACGCTATGTCAAAATCGACATAGCGATTGAACGATACATAGGCGAGCCCAGGCAGTATGTCAATTTTGACATAGCGCCCAAGGGGAAGTTTTTTTGGGAAGGAAGCCGGCATGGCGCGCAAGGAACGCAAATCCGATAACGGAGCCTCGTTAAAGATCCAGCTGCGCGTCGGCGGCGGTGTCGTTGGGCCGGGCAAGGTGCAGCTGCTGGAGACCGTCGAGCGCGAGGGCGGCATCAGCGCCGCGGCCAAGGTGATGGGGCTTTCCTACCGGCGCGCCTGGTATCTGATCGATACCATGAACGCGGCGCTGGGCCAGGCGGTGGTCGAGACCAAGGTCGGCGGAGAGGGCGGCGGCGGCGCCAGCCTGACGCCGTTCGGCAGCGAATTGGTGCGGCGCTACCGCGATGCGCTGGGTGCCGTCGACCGCTCGGCGAAACCGTTTCTGGATTGGCTCGACGACAACGTCGATATCGACGCGGACGCCGAAGCCTAGCGCCGGTAGCGTGGCTGATGGCGCGGCTCGGTGTCGAGCTCACGCCGCTTCCACCACAGCAGCTCGCCCTTGACGAAGGCCTGGGCGAGATCGTTGTCGGGGCCGTCGAAGAATTTTTCCGTCGGTGCGAATTCGAGCATGCGCCCGCGGTGCATGAAGATCACTTCGTCAGAAAGTCGCCGCGCCTGGCCGAGGTCGTGGGTGGTCAGCACGATGCGCGTGCCTTCCGCATGGATGGCGTGGATCATTTCCTCGACCGAATGCGTCGCCGCCGGGTCGAGGCTGGCTGTCGCCTCGTCCATGAACAGCACTTGCGGCCTCAGGGCCCAGGCGCGGGCCAATGCCAGGCGCTGCTGTTCGCCGAAACTGAGCACGCGCGCCGGCTGGCCGGCCAGCCGCCTGAGCCCGGCGCGGCCGAGTACTTCGTCGGTTCGGTGCTGACGTTCGGCGCGGTCCATGCCCTTGAGCTTGAGCGCATAGTCGACGTTCGCAGCGGCCGAGCGTCGCAGCATGACCGGGCGCTGAAACACCATGGCCTGGGCGCTGCCGGCTGCACGGCCGTCGGCGACCTGCCAGGAGATGGAGCCGGCGGTCGGTTTCAAGAGGCCGTGGCAAAGACGCAGCAGCAGGCTCTTGCCGGCGCCGTTGGGGCCGACGATGGCGGTGCGCGGCCCGGCTTCCAGGGTCAGGTTGATGTCCTTGATCAGGCGCATGCGCCCGACCTGGTAGGAGACGTCTTGCAATTGCAGCGGCAGGATAGGGGCGGTTTCGGTCTGCATCATGCGTTACGGCGTTGCGCCGTCTCCTTAAGCACGAAAGCGGCGCCGTTGACCGCTGCCGACAGCGTCAGCAGGATGATGCCGAGCCCGAGCGCCAGCGCCAGGTCGCCCTTCGAGACCTCGAGCGCGATGGCGGTGGTCATCACCCGCGTCACATGGTCGATGTTGCCGCCGACGATCATCACCGCGCCGACCTCGGCGGACGCGCGGCCGAAGCCGGCCAGAATCGCGGTCACCAGCGAGAACCGCCCGTCCCACAAGAGCGCCGGCAGCGCTTGCGCCGGTCCGGCGCCGAGGGATCGCATCTGCTCTTCGTATTCCGCCCACAGGTCCTCGATTACCTGGCGCGCCAGCGCCGCGACGATGGGGGTGACCAGGATCACCTGGGCGACGACCATGGCGGTCGGCGAGAATAACAGCCCCAACGTGCCCAGTGGCCCGGCCCGCGACAGGAACAGGTAGACGATCAGCCCGACCACCACCGGCGGCAGGCCCATCAGCGCGTTCAATACAACGACCACGGCGGTGCGGCCGGGGAACTTGAACAGCGCCACCGCCGCGCCCAGTGGCAAGCCGATGACGGCGGCGGCGAATACCGCGCTCAAGCTGACACGCAGCGACAACAGCACGATCTCGACCAGTTGGCTGTCGAGATCGGTGATCAGGCCGGCTGCCGCGGCGAAGGCGCTGGCGAAATCGTGCAAACCGTTTCTCCCTGCGTTATGTCCAGTTCAGCATTACGCTCCTTATCGCCCGTGGCAAGCGGCATTGCAACTTCTGGCGTCGGCGCTCTTGGATCGGTATCATCCGCGCCTTATGTTTCCGTCATGGACCGCGCCATGAGCACAACCGACGAATTCTGGATTGCCCCGGACCCGGCCGATCCGCGCCTGACCGAGCGGGTCCAGGGCATCGACCATACCGGCCAGCCGGTCGAGACCTCGGTGACCGTCGAGCGGCCGCTGACGCTGTTCCTCAACGGCCGCGAGATCGTCACCATGATGACCATCTGCGACTATCCGGAATACCTGGCGCTCGGCTATCTGTTGAACCAGAACATGCTGGCGCCGGGCGACGAGGTCACCGGCGTCGACTACGACGAGGAGATCGAGACCGTCGTCGTGCGCACCGCCGTCGAGACCGACTTCGAAGAAAAGCTGAAAAAGAAGACGCTGACGTCCGGCTGCGCCCAGGGCACCGTTTTCGGCGACGTGATGGAGAAGTTCGAGAGTGCGAACCTGCCGGCCGATGCGCGCATCCACACATCCTGGCTCTATGGCCTGGTGAAGAAGATCAACACAGTGCCCAGCCTGTATCTTGAGGCCGGAGCCATCCACGGCTGCGCGCTCTGCGCCGAGGATCGGCCGTTGCTTTATATGGAGGATGTCGGGCGCCACAACGCCGTCGACAAGATCGCCGGCTACATGTTCCGCCACGACGTTTCGGGCGGCGACAAGATTTTCTACACCACCGGCCGGCTGACCAGCGAGATGGTGATCAAGACCGTGCAGATGGGTATCCCGATCCTGGTGTCGCGATCCGGCTTCACCGCATGGGGCGTCGATCTGGCGCGTCAGGTCGGCTTGACGCTGATCGGCCGCGCGCGCGGCCGGCGGTTCGTGGCGCTGGCCGGCGAGGAACGCATCGTCTTCGACGCCGATGCCGATGCGGTCGAGGAAGAGCCGCGTCACCTGCAACGAAAGGGCGCGGCGGAATGAAGACGGTCGGCATCCTGTTGGCCGGCGGCCTGGCCCGGCGCATGGGCGGCGGCGACAAATGCCTGCGGCAATTGGGCGGAAGGCCGTTGTTGGATTGGCTGATCGAAACGGCGCGCCCGCAGGTCGATACCCTGATCCTCAACGCCAACGGAGATCCCGACCGCTTCGCCGGTTTCGGGCTGCCTGTCGTGGCCGATGTCATCGACGGCTACGCCGGGCCGCTGGCCGGCGTGCTGACGGGGATGACATGGGTGGCTGAGAATGTGCCGGAGGCCGAATGGCTGGTCTCCTTCGCCACCGACGCACCGTTCCTGCCCGCCGACATGGTGGCGCGTATGCTGGATGCGGTGGCGCGGGAGGACGCGGAAATGGCCTGCGCTGCATCGGGCGGGCGGACGCATCCGGTGTTTGGCTTGTGGCCAGTACGCCTCAAGGACGAGCTGCAGGCGGCCATGGTGGACGAGGATATGCGCAAGATCGACCGCTGGACGGCACGCTACGACCTCGCGGAAGTCGCCTTCGATGAGGCCGACGGCCGTGATCCGTTTTTCAACGTCAACCGCCCTGAAAACCTGGCCGAGGCCGAGGAAGCCCTGGCCCGGGGGAATGGCCGATGACGACGTCGGAGAAACTGCCGCTCGGCGTCGTCGTCGAGCGCCGCGAGGCGGCCAACCGATGGGCCGATTATGCCTGGCAGCCGGTGGCTGTCATTCCGGGCGCGCCGGCACTGGACGATCCGCACCAGTGGCGGCTGATGCGCGAAGGCGACGACTGGGCGCATTTCCTGGTCGGCACCCTGGAGATGGAACTGTTTCGGGGCGAGACCGAGGGTTACAAATTCAACCTGAGTACCGGTCAGCCGCAGGTCTTCGTGGTGCTGGCGCCGGGCGAAGAGGCCGACGACCCCGATGTCGTTGCCTTCCTGGTGACGGCATGCCCGTACGAGGCGGAGAAATACATGGAGAGCGGCGACCAGATCGTCGAGGGCGTGCCGATGCCGCCCGAGGTCGAGGCCTGGGTGGCGGCCTTCGTCGAGACGCATCATGTCGATCAGCCGTTCAAGAAGCGCAAGAACAAAAAGGCCTACGATCCAAGGAAAGGCGGCTTCCAGCGCTCCGGCCCCCGGTTGCCGCGCGATGGCGGGGGCGGGCATGGCTGAGGACCGCAGCTCCCTGCGCGAAGGGCGCCTGAAACGCTGGTCGCGGCTGAAACGAAGCGGCGCCGAAGAGGCGCCCACGGCGCCCGCCGAACCCGCTGGGGATGACGGTTACGCGGCACCGGATCCGCATGCCTTGCCGGGCGGTGCAGCAGCCAGACGCGGTGCCGTGGTGCCGCCGATGGCTTCGCTGGTGCGCGACGAGGCGGAGACCGAAGCCGAGACCGAAGCCGAGCCTGATGCCGAGACTGGGGCCGCCATTGAGCCGCCCGAGGCAGCGCCCGATTCGGAAGAAATGCCGGAGCTGACGCCCGAGGAAGAGGCAGTGGTTCGCGACCTGCCACCGATCGACAGCCTGACCAAGGACTCCGATTTCACGCCCTTCCTGGCCGACAAGGTGCCGGAATTCATCCGCCGCCGCGCGCTCGCGGTGCTGTGGCGCTCCGATCCGGTGCTCGCCAATTTGGACGGTCTCAACGACTACGATCTCAACTACCGTCTCATCGACACCCTCATCGATGCCGCCAAGGATACCGCCTACCGGGTCGGCAAGGGATTCGCCCAGGAAGAGGACGAGGAAGAGAGCGCCGAAGCGGCGGACCAGGAAAACGCCGAGGCGCAACAGTCGGACGAAAGCGCTGGAGGCGAGCAACCGGAAGCAGGTGCGCCCGAGCCTGAAGCCGCCGAATCCGAGCCGCTGAAAGAAAAGGCGGATGACACCCACGATGCCGACCCGAAGGGCGGCGAAATGCCGAAATCCGTTGACAGCGATAGCGCTTGAGAGGGATACTTTAACCCAGCAGGGCATGAGCTTGTGCGCGGTCTGGAAGTGGGATTTTTGACCGCGTCGGCGTTGGCGAATTCAGACCATCGTTTGCTGAACGAACAAAATGCTATGGGGCATTCATAAGGTGCTGGGGAGGCACTGGCCCATCGGGAGGTAGCATGACCGCTTTCACCGCGCGTGACGGAACCGAACAGTCCGCGATTTCCGACAACGACGTTTCGTCGTCGGCTGTCGACATTCCGGGCGAAGACGTGTTGCGGGCCAACCTTTACGGCCTGCTGGCGCGCATGCTGACCGAACCCCCTGGCGAACAGACTTTCGATATTCTCCGCGGCCTGGACGGCGACGACGACGGCACCGCCATCGGCGCGGCGCTGGCCAGCCTCGGCGCCGTCGCGGCGCGCATGCCGCTTTCCGCCGCCGAGGAAGAATTCACCAAGCTGTTCTACGGCTTCGGCGCCGGCGGCGAAATCCATCCCTATGCGTCTTACTACCTGACTGGTTTCGTCTACGAAAAACCGCTCGCCGACCTGCGCCGCGACCTGACCGAGATCGGCATCGAGGCCACCGGCCACAACAGTGAGCCCGAGGACCACATGGCGTTCCTGTGCGAAGTCATGTACGGCCTCGTCACCGGTGCCTTCGGCAGCGGCTGGGACCGGGGTGAACGAGCCCGGCGCCAGCAGGAGTTCTTCCGCAAACACATGGCGCCGTGGGCGGATGCGTTTTTCGCGGATTTGGAAGCCGCCGATTCGGCGGTGTTGTACATGCCTCTAGCGGCGCTCGGCCGACTGTTTTTCGCGGTCGAGGCTGAGGCATTCGAGATGGCGGCCTGAGCGGCCGTGAAGTGGGTTTAAAAAAGCCAATGATGAAGGAGAAGGAGATGGCCAAAACCGATAAAAAGACGTCGCGCCGTGATTTCCTGAAAGCCGCCGGTGTCACCGGTGCTGCCGCGGGTGCCGCGGCGGTGGCGCTTTCCGGAGAGCAAGCCAAGGCGGCGTCGCCCGAGACCGGCAAGGGCGCCGGCTACCGGGAAACAAAGCACGTGAAAACCTATTACGAGTTGGCGCGGTTCTAATCGGGCTGGCGTTTTAAACTTACGCAAGGAGACATTTCTATGCTCACCAAAAGGAGCAACGGGGTCGCGAGAGGCCCGCGTTTGAAAAAGGCTCTGGCTGGCGTGATCGGCGGCGCGATGGATCGCCGGACGTTCCTGAAGCGCTCGGGCGTCACCGCCGGTGGCGCGGCTCTGGCGGCTGCGACGCCGCTCGGCGTTGCCAAGCCGGCCAAGGCGCAAGCCGCGACCAAAGCCATGAAGCAGGTCAAATCGGTCTGTACACACTGTTCCGTCGGCTGCACCGTTATCGGTGAAGTGGCCAATGGCGTGTGGGTCGGCCAGGAGCCCGGCTTCGACAGCCCCTTCAACCTCGGTAGCCACTGCGCCAAGGGCGCCAGTGTGCGCGAGCACGCTCACAACGAGCGGCGCCTGCGCTATCCGATGAAGTTGGAAGGCGGCCAGTGGAAGAAGCTGAGCTGGGACCAGGCGATCAACGAAATCGGCGACAAGGTACTCGAGATTCGCAAGAGCTCCGGTCCCGATTCCGTTTACTGGCTGGGTTCGGCCAAGTTCAACAACGAGCAGTCCTACCTGTTCCGCAAGTTCTACGCCATGTGGGGTTCCAACAACGGTGACCACCAGGCGCGTATCTGTCACTCCACCACGGTCGCGGGTGTTGCCAACACCTGGGGCTACGGCGCCATGACGAACAGCTACAACGACATGCACAACTCGCGTGCCATGTTCCTCATCGGCTCCAACCCGGCGGAAGCCCACCCGGTGGCGGTGCAGCATATCCTCAAGGCGAAGGAGCAGAACAACGCCGCTCTCATCGTCTGCGACCCGCGCTTCACGCGCACCGCGGCCCACGCCGACGAATTCGTCCGCTTCCGGCCCGGCACCGACGTGGCGCTGATCTGGGGTATTCTCTGGCACGTTTTCGAGAACGGCTGGGAAGACAAGGAATACATCAAGCAGCGCGTCTGGGGCATGGATCGTATCCGTGCCGAGGTCAAGAAGTGGACCCCGGCCGAGACCGAGCGTGTCACCGGCGTTCCCGGCTCGCAATTGAAGCGTGTTGCCCGGACGCTGGCCAACAACCGTCCCGGCACCATCGTTTGGTGCATGGGCGGCACCCAGCACACCAACGGCAACAACAACACCCGTGCCTACTGCATCCTGATGCTTGCCCTTGGCAACATCGGCACCTCGGGTGGCGGCGCCAACATCTTCCGCGGCCACGACAACGTGCAGGGCGCGACGGACTTCTGCGTCCTGTCGCACTCGCTGCCGGGCTACTACGGCCTGGCCACCGGTTCGTGGAAGCACTGGGCGCGCGTCTGGGACGTCGATTATGATTGGCTTCTGAAGCGCTTCGCTTCCAAGAAGCTGATGGAATCGGCGGGTATTCCGGTCAGCCGCTGGATCGACGGCATCCTCGAAGACAAGAAGAACATGGATCAGCCGGACAACGTTCGGGCCATGGTGCTTTGGGGCCACGCCGTCAACTCCCAGACCCGTCTTCCGGAAATGAAGAAGGCGATGGAGAAGCTGGACCTGATGGTCGTCATCGATCCGGTGCCGACGTTCGCGTCTGTCATTCCCGACCGTACCGACGGCATCTATGTGCTGCCGGCCGCGACCCAGTACGAAACCTACGGTTCGGTGACCGCGTCCAACCGCTCCCTGCAGTGGCGCGACAAGGTCGTCAATCCGTTGTACGAATCGCTGCCTGATCACACGATCATGTACAAGTTCGCGAAGAAGCTCGGCTTTGACAAAGAGATGTTCAAGAACATCAAGGTCAACGACGAAGAGCCCTTCATCGAGGACGTCACGCGGGAATTCAACACCGGCATGTGGACCATCGGCTACACCGGCCAGTCGCCGGAACGCCTGAAGGCGCACATGGCTAACCAGGCGACCTTCGACAAGACCACCCTGCAAGCCAAGGGCGGCCCCGTCGATGGCGACTACTACGGCCTGCCGTGGCCCTGCTGGGGCACCGCCGAACTGAAGCACCCGGGGACGCCGGTTCTCTACGATCCGTCGAAGCCGGTGGCCGAGGGCGGCCTCAACTTCCGCGCCCGTTTCGGTGTCGAGTACAAAGGCGAGAACCTGCTTGCCGAAGGCTCCTACCCGGTCGGCAACGAGCTCAAGGACGGTCATCCCGAGTTCACCATGGCCATGCTGAAGAAGCTGGGCTGGGACAAGGACCTGACCGACGCCGAGCGCGCCGCCATCGAGAAGGTGGCCGGTGACAAGACCAACTGGAAGACCGACCTTTCCGGCGGTATCCAGCGGGTCGCCATCAAGCATGGTTGCGCACCGTTCGGCAATGCCAAGGCGCGGACCGTGGTCTGGACGTTCCCGGATCCGGTGCCGTTGCATCGCGAGCCCTTGTACACCAACCGGCGCGACCTGTTGGACAAGTACGCCACCTACGCGGACAAGAAGGCTTACCGCCTGCCGACGCTCTATGCCTCCATCCAGAAGAAGGACTACTCGAAAGAGTTCCCGACGATCCTCACGTCGGGCCGACTGGTGGAATACGAGGGCGGCGGCGACGAAAGCCGGTCCAACAAGTGGCTGGCCGAGTTGCAGCAGGACATGTTCTGCGAGGTCAACGCCATCGATGCCAACAACTCCGGCATCAAGGATGGCGGCGACATGTGGGTGCATTCGCCGGAAGGCGGCAAGGTCCTGGTCAAGGCGCTCGTCACCGAGCGTGTGGCGCCGGGCACCGTGTTCATGCCGTTCCACTTCGGCGGTCACTGGCAGGGCAAGAGCCTGCGCGGAAAATATCCGGAAGGAACCGACCCCTATGTGTTGGGTGAAGCATCCAACATGTGCGGTACCTACGGATATGACTCCGTGACGCAGATGCAAGAAACCAAAGCGACGCTGTGTCGCATTTCGGCAGCGTAAGGGAAGGAGGTCAGACCAATGGCTAGAATGAAGTTCCTCTGCGATGCCGAACGCTGCATCGAATGCAACGCCTGCGTAACCGCGTGTAAGAACGAACACGAGGTGCCGTGGGGTATCAACCGCCGCCGCGTCGTCACCATCAACGACGGCAAGCCCGGTGAACGGTCCATCTCGGTGGCCTGCATGCACTGCTCCGACGCGCCGTGCATCGCGGTCTGCCCGGTGGATTGCATCTACCAGTCCGAAGAGGGCGTGGTGCTGCATTCCAAGGACCTGTGCATCGGTTGCGGTTACTGCTTCTTCTCGTGCCCGTTCGGCGCGCCGCAGTACCCGCAGGCCGGCAACTATGGTTCGCGTGGCAAGATGGACAAGTGCACCTTCTGCGCCGGTGGTCCGGAAGAGGACAACTCGTCCGCCGAGTTCTCCAAATACGGCCGCAACCGCCTGGCGGAAGGCAAGCTGCCCATCTGCGCCGAAATGTGCTCGACCAAGGCACTGCTCGGTGGCGACGGCGACATGGTCTCCAACATCTACCGCGAGCGGGTCGTGGCCCGTGGCTTCGGCTCCGGTGCCTGGGGTTGGGGTACTGCCTATCAACTGAAGGCCGGCTCGTAAGGGCCGTTGTGATTGGGAACGGGCGGCGGCGGATCGCCGCCGCCCGCGACCCGCGATCGGCGGCGGTCATGTTGACGGCCGTTGTTTTTGGTCACTGAAAGGAAAAGCCGAATGAAGGTCCGTAAACTCATTACGGTCACTGCGGCGGTTTGCCTGACGGGCGTGGTTCTGACCGGCTGCAAGAGCGAGGAACAGGGACGCGTCTTGATCTACAAACCCGGCGTCTATCAAGGCAAACCCGACCAGCAATTGAGCGAGGCGCAGCAGCGCGAGTTGCGTAGCCGCGCCCTGATGCAGAGCGGTACCGTCAAGCCGACAGGCGGCGGTGGCGGTGAAGCCCGGCGCGACGTGCGCAAACCGGGCGAGACGTCGATCGATCTGCAGCAGTTGGGTAACCGCGCGCGCCTGCAGGGAGGCTCCGGGCTATGACCGGCATCCGGTTGCGCGCTCTCTGGCTCGCCCTGTTCGTCGTTTTCGCCGCTCACACGGGCATCGTCCCAGTACCGGGCTTGGACGCGACGTCCGCCTGGGCACAGACATCGGGCAACGTGCCCGGCAATTCCGCCGGCAACGTCAGCGACGCCGAGTTCTGGCGCGCCATCCGCAAGGGCGTAACCGGTTCGGTAACCATTCCCGACAAGAAGGCCGGAGTTCTGGTGCAGTCCGAAGGCGACGAACTGCGCGCTTTCCGCAACGGCCCCATGTCGCAGTTCGGTGGCTGGATCCTGCTGGCGGTACTGGTGGTGCTGGTGCTGTTCCTGGCGCTGCGCGGCCGCATCCGGGTCGAGGCCGGCATCAGTGGCGAGACCGTGGAACGTTTCAATCCGTTCGAACGCTTCGTCCATTGGCTGACCGCGTCGAGCTTCATCATTCTGGCGCTGAGCGGGCTGAACACGCTCTACGGCAAATACCTGCTGCCGGGATTGATCGGCAAATCCACCTTCGCGACGCTCACCCTTTGGGGCAAGGTCGCGCATACTTCCATCGCCTGGGCGTTCATGCTGGGCATCATTTTGATGTTCTTGTCTTGGGCGAAGGACAACGTTCCGAAGGCGATTGACGTGCAATGGCTTTTGGCCGCCGGTGGCCTGTTCTCCAAGGGCGTGCACCCGCCGTCTGGGCGCTTCAACGCCGGTCAGAAGTTTATCTTCTGGGCGGTGGTGCTGGGCGGCGGTTCGCTGTCGCTTTCCGGCATTAGCCTGCTATTTCCGTTCGAGGTTCAGCTCTTCGCCGGTACATTCAAGGTGCTCAACCTGTTCGGCTTCGAACTGCCGACCCAACTGACGCCGTTGCAGGAAACCCAGTACGCACTGATGTGGCATGGCTTTCTGGCATTGGTGATGATTGCCGTCATCGTGGCGCATATCTATATCGGCTCACTCGGCATGGAGGGCGCCTTCGACGCCGTCGGCACCGGCCAGGTGGACGTCAACTGGGCGCGCGAACACCATAATCTTTGGGTGGCCGAGCTCGAACAATCGGGGAAGGCGGCCGATACTGCCCGGCCCCATCCCGCCGAATAGACGCGGGCGGAGGAACCGAGATGCACTCGCGCTGGAAATCGATGTGGATGGGAACCCTGGCGGCTGTGGCCATTGCCATTCTCGCCGGGATCATCATGGACCGGGTCAATCCGGGTGTCGGTGCCCGTTATTCGTCGTCCTCGACGCGGCTTTAATGCCAACCGGCCAAGGGCTTGAATTATCCATGCCCTAGGGCTTGGGTCCGGCCCGGGAAACGATTACACTTTCGCCCGAGGATCGTCGTCGTCGGCGGGGGTGAAAGGAACTCATGGCCGGTTCGCTGGAAATCGGGGGGCATGCGGATATCGTTCGCGTGCCTGATATCGACATCGATCTCGATGGCGGCGCTGTCTCCATCTGCGGTGAGTCCTATCCCGAAGAAGGCCGCCAGTATTTCGACGACGCCTTCGAGGCATTTTTCGCCCACTACCAGGGACGCACCGGCACAAGCCTGAAGGTTCTGTTTTCCCTCACCTACTACAACAGCGGCTCGGCGCATTTCTTCATGCACCTGATCACCTTTCTTGATGCGCTGGCGGCCGCCGGCAACGATGTCGAGATAACCTGGCGCTTTTTTGAAGACGACGACAGCATGCGTGACCGCGGCGAAGACTTCAGCGCCGAGATGAAACATGCCCGGTTCGTCTTGGAAGAACTATCCGACGACCACGAGGACGAGGAATAGACGGTTTTGCAAGTCGACGTAAAAGTCACCCAGCTTCTCTGTTCGAGGCTCTGTCACGACCTGGTCGGCGCTGCCAGTGCGGTCAACACCGGGCTCGAGTTTCTTTCCGAAAGCGCCGGCGATGCCGATGCGCTGGATCTTTTGAAGAACAGCGCCGACCGCATGGCCCGGCGGCTGAACTTTTTCCGCGGCGCGCTCGGTTTCGGTGGCGGCCGTCAGGGGCCATTGTCACTGGCGGAGGCGCGGGAACTGTCGCTCGGCTGGTACGCCGACGCCAAGCCGACGCTGAATTGGACGCCTGAAATGACGGCCGCCGGCGACGGCGGCGCGCTCAGCGTGCCGGGCATCAAGATGCTGATGCTGATGACGCTGCTGGCCGAGGAATGTCTGGCCCGCGGCGGCGAGGTCGACGTGCACGTGGTCACCATGGAAGAAGGGGGCGGGCTCGGCGTTGCCGTGCGGGCGTCGGGCCCCGGCGCGCGCCTCGCCGATGAGGTCGCCGGCGGGCTCAACCCCGGCTGTCCGCCAGATACCCTGACGGCGCGCAACGTTCATGCCCATTGGGCGCAATGCATCGCCCAGAGCCAGGCCGCCTTCCTGGAAACCGAAACCGTGCCCGACGAGGTGCATTTCGCCGTCCTGCTGCCCTGACAGGCGGCATAAAAAAGCACGTTCCGGCGCAATAAGTGTTGGCCAATACTATGGCCTTAGATATACTCCTCCGGTAATTGTGTGTAGTGGGGCCGGGGGATGCCAATCCCTCTGAGGTCTTGAAAAAGCGGAAAAAAGTGGGAGATTCGCGCGCAGCCCTGCGCCATCAACCCAGGAGAACTTGGCATGGACGATCTGCTCAGTGAATTTCTGACGGAAACCACCGAGTGTTCCCCGTCAGCGCCCATGGGACGTATTGAGGTGATTGCCTAAGGGAGG
>JAYPEK010000016.1:0-75999 GCA_038125725.1 Rhodospirillaceae bacterium | reverse complement strand
CGCATGCCTGCGCCACCGTCGGCCACATGCAGGTGCGCCCCAATTCGCGCAACGTTATCCCGGGCGAGGTGTTCCTGACGGTCGATTTCCGCCATCCCGACGACGACACGCTGAAGACCATGAACGACGAGTTGAAGGCCTTTTGCGAAAGCCTGCGCGAACCCGACAAGATGGCCGTCGATGTGGTCGACTTCTGGTATTTTCCGCCGACGCCCTTCGATGCGGATTGCGTGGCGGCGGTGCGCGGCGGCGCGGAAATGGCCGGCTTCGGGCATATGGACATCGTGTCGGGCGCCGGGCACGACGCCGTCTACCTGGCGGGCGTCTCGCCGACCGGCATGATCTTCGTCCCCTGTGAGGATGGCATCAGTCACAACGAGATCGAGAACGCCACCCCGGAAGACTGCGCGGCCGGCTGCCAGGTGCTGCTGCATGCCGTTCTGGAAAGGGCGGAACCGGCTGCATGAGCATCGGCCCACCGCCAGGCGACCTCAAGAATCCCTTCCGCGCCGGCGCCATCCACGCCGTCGGCGCACCCGCCATCGGGCTGTTCGTGGCGCTGATGGGCTATGGCGCGCTGACCCGCGGCATGGGCCAGGAGTTCATCGTCATGTGGTGGGCCGTGTTCACCGTCTGGTCGATGCCGGCATTGATGACCTTTTCGGAATTGGCGGTCTCGGGCGCGGGCATGTGGGCGATCTTCGTCGCCGTGCTGTTCTCCAATTTGCGCAACATTCCGATGGTGGTGACGGCGCTGCCGCTGGTCCGCGCCGAGCCCGGCATCAAGTGGCGAGACTTCGTGATCGCGCAGTTGCTGTCGCCGACGGTCTGGGTACACGTGCTGGTGCAGGCGCCGGAAATGCCGAAGCCGCCGCGCCGGCGGTTCTTCACCGGCTTCGCCGTGGTGATCTTCGCCGCGGCATTGTTCGGCGCCTGGGTCGGCTATGCCGGGATCGAGGCGATCCCGAAGTCGATCGGCATTTCGATCCTGATCCTGACGCCCTTGTATCTGTTGCTGATCATGGTTTCGGTGCGGCAGTTGAGCGGCTACCTGGCGCTCGGCTTCGGCGCCGTCGCGGTGCCCTGGCTGATGCAGTGGTCGGTGGATTGGGGCCTGGCGCTGGGCGGCATCGGCGCCGGCACGCTGGGTTTCCTGCTGGGCGGCGGCTATAAGCGGCGGGGGCGCACATGAGCGGCGCGCCAGCCTGGATGGCACCGTGGCTGCCGGTGGCCGCGGCCTTCGCCGCCGCGCTTCTGACACGCGGTGCCGGCATCGTGCTGTCCGGCCGGGTGGAACCGGAAACGTCGGTTTTCAACTGGTTCGCCTGCGTCGGCCAGGCGCTGGTCGGCGGGCTGATGGTGCGGGCCATCTTCCTGCCAACGTCGGCGCTCGCCGAAACCCCGACGCTGGACCGCGCCATCGCCATCGCGGTTGGGTTCGCGGTGTTCTTCCTAAGCAAGCAACGCCTGCTGTTCGGTACCTTCGCGGGCGTCAGCACGCTGGCGCTGCTGGTCGCTTTTCGGGGCATCGGTTGACGGTATAACGCACCGCCCGATCGCTTGCGGATGCGGAACGCGAGCTCTATTCTGCGGCCATAAAGGCAACCAATTGCCCCAGCAGATTCAGGGAGTCCGCCATGACCGCCTATCAGGCCCCGCTGGCCGAAATGCGTTTCGTTCTCAATGACTTGGTTGGGCTCGATCGGGTCACGGCCCTGCCCGGCTGCGAGGATGCGACCTCGGATCTCGTCGATGCCATCCTGGAGGAAGCCGGCAAGCTCGGCGCCGAAGTTCTGGCGCCGGTGAACCACACCGGCGATATCGAGGGCTGCACGCTGGAAAACGGCGTGGTCAGGACGCCTACCGGTCATAAGGAAGCCTACCGGCAATTCATCGACGGCGGCTGGAACGCGGTACCGTTCGATCCCGAATACGGCGGCCAGGGGTTGCCGTGGCTGGTGTCGACGGCGGTGTTCGAGGTCTGGCACGCGGCCAACATGGCCTTCGCGCTCTGCCCCACCCTCACCTACGGCGCGGTCGAATTGCTGTCCAAGCACGGCTCCGACGCGCTGAAGGCGCTTTATCTCGAGAACATGATCTCCGGCACCTGGACCGGCACCATGAACCTGACCGAACCGCAGGCGGGGTCGGACCTGGCACGGGTGCGCACCAAGGCGGTGCGCGACGGCGACCGCTACCGTATTTCCGGGACCAAGATCTTCATCACCTTCGGCGAGCACGATTTCACCGACAACATCGTGCATATGGTACTGGCCCGCCTGCCCGACGCGCCGGAGGGCGTGAAGGGCATCTCGCTGTTCCTGGTGCCGAAGTTCCTGGTCAACGACGACGGCAGCCTGGGCGAGCGCAACGATCTACGCTGCGTGTCGCTGGAGCACAAGCTCGGCATCAACGCCAGCCCCACGGCGGTGATGTCCTACGGCGACGACGGCGGCGCCATCGGCTACCTGATCGGCGAGGAAAACCGCGGCCTCGAGTACATGTTCACGATGATGAACAACGCGCGCCTGGCGGTCGGGCTGGAAGGCGTCGCCATCGGCGAACGCGCCTACCAACAGGCCCTGGCCTACGCCAAGGAACGCGTCCAGAGCCGCCGCATCGACGGCGACAACCCGGAACCGGCGACCATCATCCAGCACCCGGACGTGCGCCGCATGCTGCTCAGCATGAAGGTGCAGACGGAAGCCACCCGCGCGCTGGCCTATTACGTCGCCGCGCACCTGGATGTCGCGCACCGCGGCACGGACGAGACCGAGCGCGCCGCTGCTCAGGCACGGGTCGATCTGCTGACGCCGGTGGTCAAGGCCTGGAGCTCCGATACCGGCATCGAAGTGGCCTCCACCGGCATCCAGATCCACGGTGGCATGGGCTTCATCGAGGAAACCGGCGCCGCCCAGCACATGCGCGACGCCCGCATCGCCGCCATTTACGAAGGCACCAACGGCATCCAGGCCAACGACCTGGTGGGCCGTAAGGTCGGGCGCGAGAACGCCGAGACCGTGTTGGCGCTGATCGCCGAGATGCGCGGCATCGACGCGGAATTGGCGGCGTCGGGCGAAGATCACCTGCAAGCGGCGCGCACGCCGATGGCGCTGGCCATCGACGCCCTGGAGAGCGCGTCGAAATGGATCGCCGAGACTTGGCGGGCCGATCCGGCCGCCGTTGCCGCCGGGGCGGTGCCCTATTTGCGGCTTTTGGGCCTGACCGCCGGCGGCTGGCTGAGCTGTCGGGCGGGCCTTATCGCCGAGAAGAAATTGCAGGCCGGCGACGGCGATCCCGCATTCCTGCAGGGCAAGCTGATTTCGGCGCGGTTTTTCACCGATCACTACCTGGTGCAGTGCCCGTCGCTGGCGCACAGCACCCGCGATGGCGGCGTTGCCATCGCCGCCGTGGAAGCGGTCGGCTTTTGAGCCGCCGAAAACAGCGCAAGCCATAGGCTAAACGATTATTAAAACTTGAATTTTTCGCTATTTTGACTCAGGTTGAGCGGTCTTTCGGAGGAGCGTCCGGACCGGGCATGAACGGTTTTACGAGATATGTGTTCCGCCAGTTGTTTGTCGGCATGGTGATGGTCACCGCCGGGCTGACCTGCATCATCTGGCTGTCGCAATCGCTGAGGTTCGTCGAGTTGATCGTCAACCGCGGCGTCGGCGCGGGTACGTTCCTGTATCTGACAATGCTGATGCTGCCGAATTTCCTTACCGTGATCCTGCCGATCGCTTTGTTCTGCGTCGTCGTCTTCATCTATGCCAAGATGATCACCGACCGCGAACTGGTGGTCATGCGTGCCGCCGGCGTCAGCCAGTACGCGCTGGCCAAGCCGGCGCTGGTGCTGGCGCTCGTGACGGTCGGCATCGGGTATCTTCTGAACCTCTACCTGCTGCCTAATTCCTACCGGCTATTCCGCGAAATGCAGTGGGACATCCGCTACAACTATTCGCACGTGTTGCTGCGCGAGGGCGCCTTCACCAACGTCGCACCGGACATTACCCTCTACGTGCGCGAACGCACCAAGGACGGCCAACTCCGGGGTATCCTGGTGCACGATCAGCGCAGCAAGGAAACACCCTATACGCTGATGGCGGCGCACGGTGCCCTGGTTGAGAGCGACGGCAGCACCCGGGTGGTCATGTACAAAGGCAACCGCCAATCGGTCGATCCCAAGACCAACAACCTGTCGATCCTGTATTTCGACCGCTATTCCTTCGACCTGGGCAAGCGCGGCGGCGGTAACGACGACCGCCACCGTGAACCGCGTGAACGCTCGATGGACGAACTGTTCGATATCGAGACCGCCACCGACGTGCCTAAGCAGGATATCGGCAAGTACGTGATGGAGATTCACAAACGCCTCACCTCGCCATTGCTGGCGCTTTCGTTCACCCTTGTGGCTCTCGCCAGCCTGATCACCGGCAGCTTCAGCCGCCGCATGCAAACCAAGCGAATTCTGGTCAGTATTTTCGTCATGGTGGCTTTGCAGGCGACAGTGCTTGGGCTGGAAAACATTACAGCCAAGAATCTCGCGCTTATCCCGCTGATGTATGTCCACGCGATACTGCCGGGCATCGTGGCGTTCTGGTACATGATGAAGCAACCGCAACTGTGGCCGAAATCATCGTCGCCGCAGATGGCATTTGGGTCAGGGTGAACGGGATGCGGCTATCCACCACCCTCTCCCTATATGTGGGGCGGCATTTTCTTTTCGCCGTACTGGCATTGTTGACGCTGTTTCTGATGTTGGTGTTCATGTTCGACGCCATCGAACTCTTGCGCCGCGCCGCGTCGAAACCGGACGTGACATTCGACTTGGTCATGAAGATGGCACTGCTCAAACTGCCACATATGAGCCAGAAAGTGCTTCCGTTCTCCATTCTGTTCGGCGGCATGCTTTGTTTCTGGCGTCTGACGCGGTCGCACGAATTGGTGGTCACGCGCGGTGCCGGGGTCTCGGCATGGCAGTTCCTGTTGCCGGCGATCTTTCTGGCGTTGGTACTCGGCCTGTTCCAGGTCTCCGTACTCAATCCGCTGGCCTCGACCACGCTCACGCGCTTCGAACAACTGGAGGCGCTGCACCTGAAAGGCAACAAGCGCCTGCTCGAGGTTTCGCAGTCCGGCCTCTGGTTGCGCCAGGCCAATCCGGACGGCCAATCGGTGCTGCATGCCAAAGGTTATGTGCAGAATGGCGCCGAGGTCGAATTGCACAATGTGACGGTGTTCACCTACATCGGTAAGGACACCTTCCAAAGCCGCATCAACGGCGTCAGCGCGTCTCTGGAAGACGGGTTCTGGCGCTTCAAGGACGCATGGATTTATGAAGCCGAGAAGCCGCCCGTGCACGAGGACCAATACTGGCTGGCCACGGACCTGACTCTCGACAAGATTCAGGACAGTTTCGCGCCGCCGGAAACGATGTCGTTCTGGGACCTGCCGGATTTCATCAACACCCTGGAGAAGGCGGGGTTTTCGGCGATCCGCCATCGGCTGCATTGGCATAGCCTGTTGGCGGTGCCGTTGCTGCTGTCCGCGATGGTGCTGATCGGCGCCACCTTCACACTTCGCCATTCGCGCCGTGGTGCCACTACTTTCGTGGTCGCCGGCGGGGTGTTCACCGGTTTCGCACTTTATTTCTTCTCTGACGTGGTGTTGGCGCTAGGATTGTCGGATTCCATCCCCATCGTCCTCGCCGCTTGGTCGCCGTCCGGCGTCGCCATGCTGTTGGGATTGACCACGCTGCTGCACCTGGAGGACGGCTAGTGAACAACCGCCTCCTCTCTCGGATCGCGGTCTCTGCCGCCCTGACCGTCGCCGGCCTGAACGCGGCCGACGTTCTCGGCGCCACGTCACCGGCAGATCCGCCGCTCGGCATCCTCATCGTGCCCGGCGACGAAGTTCCATCCGCGCCTGCGCAAACGGCGCCGGCCGAAGGTACGCGCCCGCTGGGCGTATTGCTCGGCCCTGGCGCGCCGCCAGCCGCCCGCCAGCCGGCGGTTCCCGTCAATCCGTTCCCGGACACCGATCGCCTGTTCTCGCAACCGGGACAGGCGGGAACCCAGCCGTCGACGCCCGAGAGTTCAAGAGACCGACCGCTCGGCGTCCTGCTCGATACGCTGCCGGCCTATGCGCCGCTTCCCGCGACGGCGCCGCAGGCGGCGGTCCCGCAAGGTTTCTCCGCGCCGGTGCCAACAGTCCCCGTAGCGGCACCTATCGCGTCCCCCGCAATCGGCAATGCAACGGCGGACCGACCGCTCGGCACGCTGATCGGCAGTGATCCTCTGCTCCCCGCTGTGGCGCCGTCCGCCGTGTCTCCGGCTGTTCCGGCGACCACAATGCCGCTTGGCCCCGCCGCCCCTGCGTCCGACGTGCCATCCGACACGGCTGGCGAAGAAGGGCCGCCGATCCATTTCCTCGCCGACGAAATGAGTTTTGACCGCGAAAAAGGCATCGTCACGGCCAGTGGTAATGTTGAAATCCGTTACGACGACCGTACTTTGCGCGCCGAGAGAGTCTCCTATGACCAGAACAAGGATATCGCTTCGGCATCCGGGAACGTGATTCTAGTCGAACCCACCGGCGAGCGCCTGTTCGGCGACAAGATGGAGATTTCCGGCGATCTCAAGGATGCCGTCGTGCTCAACATCGGCATGATTCTGCAAGACCATTCGCGAATCGCCGGCACCGGTGCCCGCCACAGCGGCGGCAACATCACGGAACTTCGCAAGGGCGTCTACTCGCCCTGCGAGCCTTGCGCCGAAGATCCGAATGCACCGCCGCTATGGCAGATCAAGGCGGTGAAGGTCATCCACAACAAAGAGGAAAAGACCGTCGAATACCGCGATGCGTGGATCGAGTTCTTCGGCTATCCCGTCGCCTACACCCCTTATTTCCGCCACCCGGATCCGACCGTCCGGCGGAAAACCGGCTTTCTGTTTCCCAAGATCGGCAGTTCGTCGGATTTCGGCACCATTCTCGAAACCCCATTCTTTTGGGCGATTTCCGACACCGAGGACATGACCGTCCGGCCGGTGTTGATGACCGAGGAATTCCCCCTGCTCGCCCTGCAATACCGCAAACGGTTTTTGACCGGTTCCATCAATGCCGAGGGCAGCATAACGGAGAACTCCGAAGACGGCTTCACGACCGAAGAAGGGGAGTTCGGCGTGCGCGGTCATATCGACGCCGAGGCACGTTTCGACATCAACCGCACCTGGCGCTGGGGCGTCGACGTCAAACGCTCGACCGACGACACTTTCCTGCGCCGTTACGGTTTCGCCTCACCGCAATCCCTGGATAGCCAGGTATTTGTCGAGGGCATCAAGGGGCGTGACTATTACTCGGCAAAAACGTTGGTGTTCCAGGGACTGGGAGAAACCGACGAGCACGACGAATCACCCATTGTCCTGCCGCTGGTCGACTATAACCATTTGGGCGAACGGGATCGATTGGGCGGCCGGTTCAATTTTGATTTCAATCTGCTGGCCTTGACCCGCGCCAAGGGAACCGATACGCGACGGGTTTCATTGCGCCCGCGTTGGGAGCGTCCCTTTCAAGGGCCGTTCGGTGACCTTTACAGGTTCGAGACAGGCCTGAACGCAGATTTCTATCACGCCAACGGCCTCGCCCTATCCGGGCGGGAAGGAACGTTCTCCGGCGCCAGTTACCGGATGGTTCCCTATGCCGACCTGAATTGGCGCCTGCCTTTGGTCAAATCGAAAGGCACGGTCCGCCAGATTCTGGAACCGATCGCATCACTGGCGGTAGCCCCGAACGGAGGAAACCCGGAGAAAATCCCGAACGAGGACAGCACGGACTTCGAGTACGACGAAACCAATCTGTTCTCCGTCAACCGCTTCTCTGGCATCGACAAGGTCGAAGGTGGCGCGCGCATCAATTACGGTCTGAAATGGGGCGTCTACGGTGAAGGCGGCGGATCGTCGTCTTTGTTTGTCGGGCAGACCTATAGGTTCCGCGACGACTCCACCTTTGGCAACGACTCCGGCCTGGAGGACAATCTTTCCGACGTCGTCGGCAGTATTTCAGTTTCGCCCAATTCGTTACTCAACGTTCTTTACCGTACGCGGCTCGCGAGTGACGACTTCACGCCACGGCGAAACGAGGTCAGTTTCTCGGCCGGCGTCCCAGCCCTTTCTCTTCAGGGGAGCTACTCCTTGCTTGAACCGCAAGAGCAAAGCGAATTTTCCGGACGCGAGGAGCTAAACGTGAGCGCCTCTACCGTCATTGATCGGTTCTGGCGGGCCAGCCTAGCGGCTGTTCGCGACCAGAAAGAGGGCGAGATGCGGTCGCTGGTCTTGAGCGCGGTCTACGAAAACGAATGCGTGATTTTCGATACGCGCGTCACCCGCACCTTCTTTGAAGACCGGGACCTGAAACCGACGGACGCCATCACTTTCCATCTGGTGCTCAAGACGGTCGGCGAGGTACGAAGCGGCGCCAGCATCAGTTCGAACTGAAGGAAATAATCGGGATAAACATCCAGTCATGACGACAGTTCGCAACCGCATTTCCAGAACCGGCACGCTCGCCGCCCGGCGCATCAGGGACCGTTTCGCCTATCGCTTTCTTGCGGCCGGGCTGCTGGCGGCCTGGATCATCCTTCCTTTCGCCAGCGCCCGCGCGCAGCAATCCCTCATCATTGCCGCAACGGTCAACGATGAGATGATCTCCATCTTGGATGTTGAATCGCGCCTACGCCTCTCCATCGTTCTTTCCAAGCTGCCCGACACCAACGAAACCCGCAGGCGTCTCGCCGGGCAAACCCTGCGCGGCATCATCGACGACAAGCTGAAATTGCAGGAAGCGCAGAAGTTCAACATCACCGTCGACCAGAACGAGGTTGAACGGAGCGAGCGGGACTTTGAGCGGCGGAACGGAATGCGCCCCGGCGGCATGCGAAAACTGATGAAGAACCTGGGGCTCGACCCGAACGGTTTCTCCGAACGCCTGGAGGCTGAAATCGCCTGGTCGCGCCTGATCATCGCCAGATATCGTCGCACCATCAATATCAGCGAGCAGGAAATCGACGATTACCTCGCCGAACTCATGCGCGACAAGGGCAAGCCTGAATATCTGGTATCCGAGATATTTCTCCCCACTGGCGGGTCGCAAAACCCGCAAGCGATCCAGACCCTCGCCGCCCGCTTGATCCAGCAAATCAAGGGTGGTGCCGATTTTGGGGCGGTGGCACGCAACTTTTCACAAAGCGCGACCGCCGCACAAGGCGGAAGCCTCGGCTGGCACACCGCGGGACAGCTCCCGGCCGAGATCGACACCGTTATCCAACGCATGTCCCCTGGGGATATCGCCGGACCCGTCGAGACAATCGAAGGCTTTTACATCCTGCGTCTCGACAACCAACGCATCGCCGATCCCCTGCGCGAGGAATCCAACGAGCCGATTACCGTGACCCTCAACCAGGCCCATTTCGAGCTGCCAGAGAACGCAGATCCTTCTCTCGTGGCGGCGACCATGGCCAAGGCGCAGCAGATCAGCACCCAGGCGACGTCCTGTCAGCAGTTGGAAGCCTTGGCGAAACAGACCGGCTCTCCCTTGTCTGGCCGGCTGGGAACCTTTCCGGTAACGCAACTTTCGGCGCAACTTCGAGCCGTCGTCGAACCGCTGCCAGTCAACCAGGCCAGCGCGCCCGTCCGCAATGCCGGCGGCGTCATTGTCGTCATGGTCTGCGATCGCAAGGTGCCCAAGGCAAAAACCGTAGATCCAGCCGAGCAACGCGACCGTATCCGCAGCTTGCTGCTCGAAGAGCGCATCAACCTGGTCGCCGAACAGTATCTTCGCAATCTCCGCCGCACCGCCATCGTGGACGTCCGGTTATGACATCTTCTGGCCACGCCCTCGCCGTCACCATGGGCGAGCCGGCGGGGATCGGCGGCGAACTGACCCTCAAGGCCTGGACGAACCGTCACCGGTCGGGCCCCGAATTCTTCGCCATCGACAACGCCGAGCGCCTGCAGGCGCTGGCCCGATCGCTTGGGGGCGACGTTCCGATTGTAGTCGTCGCGTCACCCGCCGAAGCGCTTGCCTGTTTCGCGGACGCGCTTCCCGTCATCGATATCCCACTCCCCGTCCAGGCCGAGCCCGGCCGGCCAAGGCCGGAGACGGCGCCCGCCGTCCTGCAATCGATCGAGACCGCAGTCCGACTGACACTCGCCGGCGAAGCCGCCGGCGTGGTCACCAATCCGATCCAGAAGCATGCGCTTTACGACGCCGGCTTTTCCCACCCCGGCCACACGGAATATCTGGCGGAGCTTTGCGCCGCCGACAATCCGCCGGTGATGATGCTGGCGTCGAGCAGCGCCGATCCGGGCCTGCGTGTCGTGCCGGTGACCATTCATGTCGGACTGCGCCAGGCGCTCGAACTCCTGACGACGGACCTGATCATCGAGCAGACCCGCCTCACCGACGCCGCGCTCAGGCGGGACTTTGCCATTTCCCGGCCGCGCATCGCCATTGCCGGCTTGAACCCGCACGCCGGTGAGGCCGGTGCGCTCGGCCGCGAGGAAATCGACATCATTGCCCCCGCCGTCGAAGCCCTGAAGGCGGATGGCATCGACGTCACCGGGCCGCACCCGCCCGACACGCTGTTTTCCGAAGCCCGGCGGCGCACCTACGATGCGGCTATCTGCATGTATCACGATCAGGCGCTGATCCCGATCAAGACGCTGGATTTCGCCGGCGGCGTCAACATCACGCTCGGCCTGTCGATCATCCGCACCTCGCCCGATCACGGCACCGCGCTGGAGATCGCCGGTACCGGCAGCGCCGATCCGGCAAGTTTTCTGGCCGCGCTTGACGCCGCCGCCGAGCTTGCCCAGAACCGCCACGCGAGCTTATGACCACCGACGATCTGCCGCCGCTCCGCGAGGTCATCCGCCGCTTCGAACTCAGCGCCCGGAAATCCCTCGGCCAGAACTTTCTGCTCGACCTCAACCTGACCTACCGCATCGCCCGCGCCGCCGGCCCGCTCGACAACATCGACGTCATCGAAATCGGCCCCGGTCCAGGCGGACTGACGCGTGCGCTGCTCGCCAACGGGGCACGCTCGGTCACGGCAGTGGAGCGCGATCCGCGCGCCGCCGAAGCGATCCGCGATCTTGCCGGGCATTTTCCGGGCCGACTCTCCGTCATTGAGGCCGACGCGCTCGACATCATCCCGCAGGACCTGATGGCGCCGCCCTTCAAGATCGTCGCCAATCTTCCCTACAATATCGCCACGCCGCTTTTGATCGGTTGGCTGCGGAACCTGGACGGCATCGCCGGCATGACCTTGATGTTCCAGCGCGAGGTCGCCGACCGCCTGGCGGCGGAACCGCGCACCAAGGCCTATGGACGGCTGAGCGTGATTACCCAATGGCTTTGCGAGGTGCGCCCCGCCTTCAACCTGCCGAAAAGCGCCTTCACCCCGCCGCCGAAGGTGACCTCCACGGTGGTCAGCCTGACGCCCCGCCCCGCGCCGCTGGCGCCGGCCGGGTTCGCGGAAATGGAACGCGTCACCCAGGCGGCTTTCGGCCAGCGCCGCAAGATGTTGCGCGCCAGCCTGAAGCCGCTCGGCATCGATCCCGCGGCTTGCGGCATCGACCCCGCCTGCCGCGCCGAGGAGTTGAGCGTCGAGGCCTTCTGCGCGCTTGCCCGGGCGCTTTAGCCAAGCCATCATCGGGGGCTTGAATATTCCCGGGGGACGAAGCGCATGAGCATTTCCGTACAGCGCATCTCCGGCGCGCTCGGCGCCGAGATCGGCGATGTCGACCTATCCGACGACCTCACCGACGCAACCATCGCCGAAATTCGCCAGGCGCTGCTCGACCACAAGGTCATCTTCTTCCGCGACCAGGACATCACCCCGCACCAGCACCTGGCTTTCGCCAAGCGCTTCGGCGAGGTGGTCGAATATCCCATGGTCAAGGGCCTGGAGGAGGTGCCGGAGATCGTGCCGGTGGTGAAACTGGCGCATGAGACGACCAACTTCGGCGGCATGTGGCATTCGGACACCTCGTACCTGGAATGCCCGCCCATGGGCGCCATTCTGGTGGCGCGCGAACTGCCGCCTTTCGGCGGCGATACCCTGTTCGCCAACATGGCGCTGGCCTATGAGCGGCTTTCCGACGGCATGAAGGAGATGCTGTCGGGTTTGGTCGGCATCTCGTCGTCGGCGAAGGCGGAAGTGACCAAGTCGCGTGAGGACCGCATGGCCACCGACGCCAAGGTCGACAAGGCGGCCGAATTGCGGGCCGAGCATCCGGTGGTGCGGACCCATCCGGAAACCGGGGAAAAGGTGCTCTACGTCAATTACGGCCACACCGTCGGTTTCAAGGGTTTCACCGAGGAGGAAAGCGCGCCGATCCTGAACTACCTGTTCGAGCACCAGCGCCGGCCGGAATTCACCACCGCGTTCCGCTGGCAGCCGGGCTCCATCGCGTTCTGGGACAACCGCGCCACCCACCACAACCCGATCAATGACTACCACGGCTTCAAGCGGGTGATGCACCGCATCACCATCGCCGGCGACCGGCCGAGCTGATCTAGCCCGTTCCTTCGAAGGCCGCGCGCTTGGCTCGCAAGCCCCGGTAAAGGAAATCCGTCGCCGCCCGCACCCGGGGCGAGCGCAGCATGTCCTCATGCGACAACAGCCACAGGCCCGATGCCGGCATGCGGCCCAGACCGTCGATCCGAACCAAGCGCACGTCCCGATCACCCAGATGCCTCGGCAGCACCGCGAAACCGGCCCCGCTGACCGCCAGGTCACGGATGGTATTGAAACTGTTGGAATGGAAACCGATGCTTTCCGCCGGAACGTTCTTGCCCATCCATTCACCGGCCGACGAACCGGCCAGCGGCATCTCCATGCCGACCCAGGGCCATTGTTCCATCGGCCTGCCGTCGGTGCTGCCAATCATGTCAGGCACGGCATAAACGCCGAACCGCAATTCACAAACTTGGCGGCCGACCAGATGCGCGGGCGGATTGTTGGAAGCCCGGATGGCAATGTCGGATTCCCGCCGATCCAGGTTCAGATGCACGTTGGCGACCCGTACATCGACGACGACGCTCGGGTGGCGGCGCTGGAAAGCGGTCAGGGCGTCAATGAACATGGGCACGATGGAATCGGTCGAGGTCACCGACACCGGACCGCTCAACGCCGTGTCGCTGCCGGCCACCTTGCGCTCGAGATCGGCGAGCGTGCCTTCGATGGCCCGCGCCGCATCCAGGAACAAACCGCCCTCCGTGGTCGGCCGGTAGCCGCTTCGCAGCCGCTCGAACAGGCGCAAGTTGATGGTTTCCTCGAAGGCGTGCACCCGCCTGAGCACGGTGGTGTGATTGACGCCAAGTTCACGCGCCGCCGACGCGACCGAACCGGTCGCCGCCACGGTCAATACATACTCCAGGTCGCTCCATCTATATTTGTGCATCTACGCACATGCAAACGGCAAATTCGCCTAATTGATACTGACTTGATGCATATTCAAGAATAACCCGGTCTTTTAACAGGGAGCGCACCCCCCATGAAAAAACTTACTGCCCTTGCCGCGGCCGCCTTGGTTGCCGCTAGCTTCGCCACGGTTGCCCAGGCCGCCGATTTCTCCAAACAGATCACCGCCCGCCAGGCGCTGATGCAGGTCTATGCCTTCAACCTGGGCCAGTTGGCCGCCATGGTGAAGGGCCAGGCCCCGTACGACGCCACGGCTGCTTCGAACGCCGCCGGCAATCTCATGGCCGCCGCAAAAATGAAAAACGGCGCCATGTGGCCGAAGGGCTCCGATGCCGGCCAGGCGGACCTCGCCGGCAAGACCCGCGCCAAGCCCGACATTTGGGCCGCCGGATCGAAAATCGGCGAAGCCCGCATGGCGCTGGCCATGGCGGCGGAAAAGCTCGCCGGCGAAGCCGGTAACGGCCTCGACGCGTTGAAGGCCAACTTCGGCGCCGTCGGCGGTGCCTGTGGCGGTTGCCACAAGCCGTTCCGCGCGCCGAAAAACTGACAGCCCCGTCGTCGTTCTCCTGACGACTTTGGCCCCGCGCCGCTCTCCGGCGCGGGGCCGTCCCCGTTTGTTCCTCGTCGCCGGCACCTATGATCAATTGATTTCCACGCCGGAGGCTCCATATCTCCAAGTTCAATGTCTCAACCAGGGAGGTGAAAATGAGGCTTCTATCCTACGTTCTTCCGGCCGCGGCGCTATTCGCCGCCGGCATCACGGCAGGCGGCGTTCAGGCGCAGACCGTGAAAGTAACGCCATTGGGGGGCGTCACCGGTGAGTTCTGCCGTCTCGACCGCGCCATGATCTTCGAAGATCCCAACGGCACGCGTATTCTTTACGATGCCGGCCGTTCCGTCGCCGGCGCCGACGATCCGCGCCTCGGCAAGATCGACGTTCTGCTGGTCAGCCACATGCACGGCGACCATGCCAGCAACCGCCACATGAAAGCGGTCAATTCCGGCACCTGCGGCAAGCCGGACTTCTCGGTCAATTCGACGCCCAATACCAACACCGTCAACATCGCGCTGGCCAAGAAGGCGAAGATCGTCACCGGCAGCGAAATGCCGCCCTTCTTCGCCGGCAAGCTGAAAGCCAACGGCGGCAATCCGAAGGATTCCATCCTGGCCCGCTTCGGCGCCACCAAGACGGTCGGCGGCGTCGGTATTTCGACCGTACCGGCAGCCCACTCCAACGGCCTGGCGCCCGACTTCATCGGCGGCGAGCTCGGCAAGATGATGAAAGCAGCCGGGTTCTCGGGCTACGTCGGCCCACCCACCGGCTACGTGCTGAAGTTCTCCAACGGTCTCGTCGTCTATCTTTCCGGCGATACCGGCATCACCGCCGAGCAGGACAGCGTCGTGCGCGGCTTCTACGGCGCCAAGCTCGCCGTCATGAACATCGGCGACACCTTCACCACCGGCCCGACCGAAGCGGCCTATGTCATCAACGAACTGGTGAAGCCGGCCTCGGTCATCGCCTCGCATGCCAACGAGGAAGCGACCAAGGGCGGCAAGGTCATCGCCGGCACCCGTACCGATATCTTCCAAAAAGCCGTCAAGGTACCGGTCCATATTCCGCTCAGCGGTAAGACCATGGAATTCGACGCCATGGGCAAGTGCACCGCCGGCTGCTGAGCCGAGGACAAAACCTTAAAACAAGGCCCCGGCGGGCGACCGCCGGGGCTTTTTTTTGCTGGGATTTCTACGGATTGCCGTTCCGCCGCTGGCGTTCGATCTGGCGCCACTTGGCGACGTTCGCCTGGTGGCCTTTCAGGGTCTTGGCGAAGGCGTGGCCACCGGTTCCGTCGGCAACGAAGTAGAGATCGTCGCTATCGGCCGGATGCAGTACCGCCTCCAGCGCGGCGCGGCCGGGATTGGCGATGGCGGTCGGCGGCAGCCCTTTGATGACATAGGTATTGTAAGCGGTTCGGCTTTGGAGGTCGGCACGAGTAAGTGGCCGGTCGAGAGGTGTTTCGCCGCGCGTCAGCCCGTAGACCACGGTCGGGTCCGATTGCAGCCGCATGCCGCGCTTCAGCCGGTTGACGAACACCGCCGCCACGCGCGCACGCTCGGCGGCGACACCGGTTTCCTTCTCGACGATGGAGGCCAGGATCACCGCCTCGCGCACCGTGCTCAACGGCAGCTCCGGGGCGCGGCTGGCCCAAAGTTCGTCCGCCGTCTCGATCATTGCCGCGTGCATGCGCTGCAAGATCGCGCGGCGCGGTTCGCCGAAGGTGTAGTGATAGGTTTCGGGAAGCAGCCACCCCTCTTCCGGCAGTTCGCCGACGGCACCGACGGCACCCGGCGCGGAGGCCAGGAGGCTCGCGATTTCGGTACGGCTGAGGCCTTCGGCTAGTGTCAGGCGGCGCTGCACGGTGCGGCCGCTTTGCAGGATCCTGGCCGCCTCGGCCGGGCTGACGGCGGTAGGAAAGGCGAATTCACCGGCGCGCAACGGCGCCTTGTCGCCGAACAGCCGAAGCCCCCAGCGAAACACCCGTGCGTCGGCAACGATGCCGGCGGCTTGCAGGTCACGCGCGATGGCGGCGGGCCCATCACCTTTCGGGATGATCAGGATTCGCTCCTCGGCAAGACCGCCCGGCCCGTTGTAGCGGCTCTCCAGCCACATCCATGCCGCCCCCAAGCCGCCGGCGACGACAAGAATGACGACGGCGAGGATCGCGGCGGCGATCCGGCCGGCGCGGCGGCGCGGTTTTTGTGGAGGCTGAGCGCCCGGGTTATTCGAAGGCCTTGAAGACAAGCGACGCGTTGGTGCCGCCGAACCCGAACGAGTTCGAGAGCACGGTCCGGACCTTGCGTTCCTTCGGCGTCATCGGCACCAGGTCGATGTCGCAGCCGTCGGACGGGTTCTCCAGGTTCAACGTTGGCGGCACCACGCCGGTGTTCATGGCGAGGATCGAGAAGATCGCCTCGACGGCGCCGGCAGCGCCCAACAGGTGGCCGATGGCCGACTTGGTCGACGACATGGAGATATTGTAGGCATGGTCGCCGAACAACCGCTTGACGGCGCCGAGTTCGATTTCATCCCCCAAGGGCGTCGAGGTGCCGTGGGCGTTGACGTAGTCGATGTCTTCCGGGTTCATGCCGGCGCGCTTCAACGCCGCCTGCATGCAGCGGTAGCCGCCGTTGCCGTCCTCGGCCGGCGCAGTGATGTGGTGGGCATCGCCGGACATGCCGTAGCCGACGATCTCGCCGTAGATCTTGGCGCCGCGCTTCTTGGCGTGCTCCAGTTCCTCGAGCACCACGACGCCGGCACCGTCGCCCATGACGAAGCCGTCCCGGTCCTTGTCCCACGGCCGCGAGGCCCGCTCGGGCGTATCGTTGAAGCCCGTCGACAAGGCCCGCGCCGCGCAGAACCCGGCCACGCCCAAGGGGCAGATGGCGGCTTCGGCACCGCCCGCGACCATCACGTCGGCATCGTCCCACATGATGATGCGGGCCGCGTCGCCGATGGCGTGCGCGCCGGTGGAGCAGGCCGTCACCACCGCGTGGTTGGGGCCCTTGAAGCCGTTACGGATGGAAACATGCCCGGAAACCAGGTTGATCAGGCTGGCGGGAATGAAGAACGGGCTGAGACGCCGCGCGCGGCCCTCGTTGACGGTGATGGCGCCGCCGGAAATTTCCGACAGCCCGCCGATCCCCGACCCGATCAGGACGCCGGTGCGCCAAGCCTTCTCATCTTCATCCGCGACCCAACCCGAATCCTGCACCGCCTGTTCGGCGGCGGCGAGGCCATAGACGATGAAATCGTCCATGCGCCGGCGATCCTTGGGCGTCACCCAATCGTCGGCGTTGAATTTGCCTTCCTCGGTGGGTCCTTCCGGCACCTGGCCGCCGATCTTCGCCGGCAGGTCGGTGACGTCGAAATTCTCGATCTTGCGAATCCCGGACTTGGAGGCCATCAGGCCGTCCCAGTTGGTCTTGATGCCGACGCCCAGCGACGACACCATGCCCATTCCGGTCACAACGACACGTCTCATATCCACTCGCTATTCCGGTAATCCGGAATCCCAATGAAAACGCCGGCCCTCCCCCTCGCAGGTTCGCCGGCGCTCTCGCGGGGGCTGGTCAGCCCTGCTGGGATTCGATGAAATCGATGGCGTTTTTGATGGTCGAGATGTTCTCGGCGGCGTCGTCCGGAATCTCGCAACCGAACTCTTCTTCGAAAGCCATCACCAACTCGACGGTGTCCAGGCTGTCGGCGCCCAGGTCCTCGATGAAGTTGGCGTTCTCGACGACTTTATCTTCGTCCACGCCCAGGTGCTCGATGACGATCTTTTTCACCCGATCCGCAACATCACTCATGTCGGTTTCCCCGTATCCTAACTAATTGATAAATCTGGTCTGGCACGCTGCCACAGAATGAGCGGCGACGCGAAGCGGGGGTTTGGTAACACACTTTTGTGTCGTTGACCAGCCGCGAAAACCCCCACCATTTTCCGCTTCTCCCAGGCCTTAAATCATCGCCATGCCGCCATTGACGTGCAACGTCTGGCCGGTGACGTAGGCGGCTTCGTCGCTGGCCAGGTAGACACAGGCGGCGGCGATATCCTCGACCGTCCCCATGCGCCCGGCGGGAATGCCGCCGAGCAGGTTTTCCTTCTGATCGTCGCTGAGCGCGTCGGTCATGGCGGTGGTGATGAACCCGGGCGCCACGCAATTGACGGTGACGCCGCGGCTCGCCACTTCCTGGGCCAGCGATTTCGACATGCCGATCATGCCGGCCTTGGAAGCGGCATAGTTGGCCTGCCCGGCGTTGCCGGTGACGCCGACGATCGACGTAATATTGATGATCCGGCCCCAGCGGCTCTTCATCATGCCGCGCATGACGGCGCGCGACAGGCGGAAGGTCGCCGTCAGGTTGACGTCGATGACCGACTGCCAGTCTTCGTCCTTGATTCGCATGGCCAGATTGTCGCGGGTCAGGCCGGCGTTGTTGACCAGGATATCGACACCGCCCATGGCTTCCGTCGCATCCTTGATCAGTTGGTCGGCGCCTTCCGCCGACGACAGGTCGGCCGGCACCACGTGCGCGCCGTCGCCCAATTCGGCGGCCAGCGCCTTAAGCGCGTCGACCTGGCGCCCCGAGAGCGCCACGGTGGCCCCCGCCGCCTTGAGGCTGCGCGCGATGGCACCACCGATTCCCCCGGAAGCGCCGGTAACGAGCGCGGTTTTTCCGCTCAAATCAAACATGTTCGGTCCTCTCCGTGATCAGCCCTTCGTCAGCATACCCGATTGGGGATGCCCGATCACGCGGAACGCGTCCACCAAAAAATGCGGAAGCGCCGAAACCCGGCGCGGATGAAGGATCAGGCAGCGCTTACGACCGCGCTTAATTCCGGGTCGAGCGCCAGATGCGCGGTCAGCACCTGGGCACGCAGCCACTGGCGCATTTGGTCGGAGAAATCAGCCATGTCGAATCGCTCCGGCTGCTCAATGGCGACGGTGCGGAAGTTGTTGATGAGCCGATGCAGGTCGTCGCGTGCCCGCGCATGGTTGGCGCGCATGGCCGCGTCGGCGCCATCCATTCGCGCATCCAGGTGATCGACATGATCGAGCATGCGCGCCCCGATGGACTCGACACTGACCCTGAGATCGACCACGCGCCTGGGCGGTTTCGCGGCGTCCCGGGAACAGACATCGAGCATGTCGAACAAGTCCCGGCGTTCGCTGTCGAGGGCTTCGTCCCCGGTGGAGAAATTGTCGAACCAGTCGTTGGCGATCATGGCAACACCCCTTTGGTCTTTCACCAACACCTTGGATGGCGTTAACGTCGAACCCAGCGGGTCGAACGGTAGGCCAAACTTATGCCCTTTCATATATGACTTTTGAATATAACTTATGTCGTATAACAAATCAAGCGCTAACAACGAACGGTTCCTCCGCATCAACGATGTTCGGGTGCCGCGCTTCCTCTACGGCACCGCATGGAAGGAAGACCGCACTGAATCGCTGACCACCTTGGCCTTGGGCATGGGGTTTCGCGGCATCGACACGGCCAACCAACGCAAACATTATTTCGAGGCCGCTGTCGGCAAGGCCATCGCCGGCGCCAAGGCGCGCGGCATGCTGAGCCGCGAACAGCTTTTCGTGCAAACCAAGTTCACCCACCGGCGCGGCCAAGACCATCGCCTGCCCTACGACGAAAACGCCCCGGTGGCGGCGCAGGTCCGGCAATCCATGAAGGTATCTCTGGAACACCTGGGCGTCGATTTCGTCGATAGCTATATCCTGCATGGTCCGACGATCCGCGATGGCCTTGCCGCCGCCGACTGGGCCGCCTGGCGGACCATGGAAGCGCTGCACAAGGATGGTCTCGCGCGCCTGATCGGGGTCAGCAACATGAACCTGAAGCAACTGCAGTTGCTCACCGCCAAGGCCGAAATCATGCCGAGCTTCGTCCAAAACCGCTGCTACGCGGTGCGGGCCTGGGACAAGCCGGTGCAGGATTTCTGTGCCCAGCACGGTATCGTCTACCAGGGATTCTCGTTGCTTACGGCCAATCGGCAATTGGCAAATCACCCGGGAGTGGTCGAAATCGCCAAGCGACATGGCAAGGGGATCGACCAGGTCATTTTTCGCTTCGCTCTCGATATCGGGATGATCCCGCTCACCGGCACCACCGATGCCCGGCACATGCGCGCCGACCTGGATGTCTTCGAATTCAACCTGGCGCCCGACGAAATTCGCGCCATCGAATCCGTCGCTGCCGCCAAATAGCGACAGGTTCTATTAAGCATACACAACTAATTTTATCGCATAAGGCGTTGTGTTTGAGTTTACAAAAACCCAGGCATATGGGTCACTATCGCTTCGCCGCCGCGAATATTGGTCGTATGCGATGAAAATGAGAAACCTGCCGATCCGGCTGACCGTCACCGGTGCCTTCATCATTTCGATGACTTTGGCGGTGTTTTTCGTCGCCTACATTAACTTCACCGAGAACCAACGCGAGATCGTCCGCACCGCCCACCAGTTGGTGGAAAATGCCGTCGACATCGCCAAGCAGAATATCGATGGTGTGCTCGGTCGCGCGCGAATCGTCGCATCCGGCGTCGCAGACCTGCCGGCCAGCATTCTCGATTGGAAGAACCCGGCGGCGCTGCACGCCTACCTGCTGCGCTCACTCCGCCACGACCCCAACATCTACGGCACCTTCGTCGGCTTTGCCGATGGCGGCTTCGTCCAGGCCGTCAATTTCCGCAATCCCGACGGCAGCAGCCGCAATGTTCCCGGCGTGTCCGCCAAAGCGGTCAGCGGATTGCGCGTCATCAAAGGCAGCGCCGACGCGGCCACGCGCCGTGAGACCTGGTGGTTTTTCGACGGCGATGGCAAAGGGCTCACCGACACGGCCGGCACGCCCCCCGGCCCTGACGAAGTACGACCCGCGCACTCGTGGCTGGTTCAAGGAGGCCCGTTCCAACGGCAGGATGTCTTTCTCCGACGTCTACGTTTTCGCCAGTCTGAAGCGGCACGGCGTCACCATTTCAATCCCGGCAACCAATGTCGGCGGCGCGGTGATCGGCGTCGACCTGCCACTGACCAATCTGGCGCAACTGATGAAGCGGCTGCGGCCGGGCGCGAACGGCACCATCGCCATCATCGACGGCGGCGACAACCTGATCGCGCATCATGATCTGGAGAAGATTTTCCGGCGCCGAGATAACGGCGAGCTACAGGTAATGCCGCTGCATGCCGTCGACGATCCGCTACTGCGCGCCGGCGTTGCCGCCATGCGGATCGCCCGCGAGACATCCGACGTCGATGGTAGCCACGGATTCGAAACCGACTTAGGCGACTTCGTTGCATCCTTGAAGCCGGCGGGCGACGAGAAGTTGCTCGATTGGAAGATCATCAGTGTAGCCGACACCCGCGATTTTACCGAGCGCCTGCGCGACAGCCTGCAACGCTCCGCGATCTTCACGCTCGCGGTTTTCATCCTCGCCATCGTCGTGGTGACTCTGCTGGCCGGTTGGATCGCGTTGCCCGTGATCAGGCTCCGCGACATGGCGGACCGGATTTCCGATTTGAATTTATCCGCAGCCGATGCGCCGGTGTCACCGTTCAACGAGATCAGTTCACTGCAAGGGTCGATGGAACGGATGCGCGGCGCGCTCGATACCTTCTTGCGCTATGTGCCGCGCGATCTGGTGCGCACCCTGGTGCAATCCGGCCAGGCGGCCACGGTGGGCGGGACCAAGCGCGACGTCACCTTGATGTTCAGCGACATCGAGGGCTTCACCACTCTGACTGAACGCATGGACACCGAACAGGTTCTGGAAAAGACGTCGCTCTATTTCGAGCGCATGTCCTTTGCCATTCAGGCCAACCGGGGCACCATCGACAAATATATCGGCGACGCCATCATGGCCATGTGGAATGCCCCCGCCGATGACGAGTTCCATATCGACAACGCATGCCGCGGCGTGCTCACTGCGCGGCAGATGTCGGAAGACCTGAACGAGGAACTATCGGCAGCCGGCGAGCCGATCATGCGCACCCGTTTCGGCCTGCATTCCGGCGAGGCGCTGGTCGGCAATATGGGCGCTGCCGACCGGTTGCAGTATACCTGCCTCGGCCCGATGGTGAACTTGGCGGCGCGCATCGAGGGCCTGAACAAAATCTATGGCACGCAAATCCTGGTCAGCGAACCGATCCGGCGCAAGGTCTCGCGCGACTATGTTCTGCGGCGCATCGACATCGTCACCGCGAAAGGCACCACTATTCCCATGACGCTCTACGAGTTGATGGGCGAGCGCGATCCGGACGCGGCCTTCTATATCGGCGACCAACGCATGCAGCTGGCATCGCGCTACGAGGAAGCCTTCGATTTCTACCTGCACCGGGATTTCGATCTGGCGGTCGACATCCTGCAGAATCTGCACGACGAAGCGCCCGATGACGGCGCGGTCGCCGTGTTGCTGGAGAAATGCCGAACATTCGCAGCGACCCCACCGGGACCGGAATGGAACGGCGTCACCGCCATCGATCGCAAATAATTCGGGCCGCGCCCTACTGCGCCAAGAAGGCCTCGACCTCGGCCGGCGTGCCGATGCTCTGCGCGCCAAGCTCACGGTCGATGCGCCGGGCCAGGCCGGACAGCACCTTGCCCGATCCCACTTCCACCAGTTCAGTGACACCGGCGGCTTTCATGGCCAGAACGCATTCACGCCAGCGCACGCGGCCGGTGACCTGCTCGACCAGAAGGCGCCTCGCCTCAGTGGCGTCGGTGACCGGCTGGGCGGTAACGTTGGCGACCACCGGCAGCAGCGGATCGGACATGGTGACGCCGGCCAGCGCCTCGGCCATGACATCTGCGGCCGGCGCCATCAGGGCGCAATGGAAAGGCGCGCTCACCGGCAGCAGTACGGCGCGCTTGGCGCCCTTCTCCTTGGCCAGTTCGACGGCGCGTTCCACCGACGCCTTGGAGCCTGAAACCACAACTTGGCCATCGGCATTGTCGTTGGCGAAGTCGCAGACGCCGTCGCCAGCGGCGGCCTCGGCGACAGCAGTGGCGTCCTCCGGCGACAGCCCCAGCAAAGCCGCCATCGCCCCCTCGCCCACCGGCACCGCTTCCTGCATGGCGCGGCCGCGGGTTTTCAAAAGACGCGCCGTATCGGCGAGCGAAAACACGCCGACGGCGGCGTGCGCGGAATATTCACCCAGCGAGTGACCCGCCACATGGCTGGCACCGCCGACCAATTCGAAACCGCCTTCCGATTGCAGCACGCGCATCACCGCGATGCTCATGGCCATCAGCGCCGGCTGGGCGTTCTCGGTGAGGGTGAGCTGGTCTTCCGGCCCCTCGAACATCAGGGTTGAGAGATCCTGGCCGAGCGCTTCGTCGACCTCCTGGAACACCTCACGTGCCGCGGGGAACGCATCGGCCAGTTCCTTGCCCATGCCGACCGCCTGAGATCCTTGCCCCGGAAAAACGAAAGCTCGCGTCATCACCGCCCCCTATTCATGGAAATTTCATGAAACCGAAATATCCGCTGAGTGATAGCCGTTGGCGTTGCGCTGTCAAGCGTGCCCTGCCCTATCACCCCCAAGGCGTCGGCGTTCAGCGGCAGGGAATGGCGCGCGGCTTGAAGTTGCTGTCGCCGTCGGCGACGAAATCGACCCGCGCCACCACGCCGGCACCGAACTTGTCCGTGAACCTGGACTTCGCCCAGGCGCCCGCCGCCGCCAGTTCTCGGCCGGTGGCCAGCCCCTGTTTGGGATGCGCCTGTGACAATGCGGTGTTGATGACGTCGCGGACGGACGGCAGCCGCGTGCAAACGGTGGAATAGGCTTCCTTGTTTTCGACCACCAAGGCCGCCTGGTAATAGGTGTAGCTTTTTTGCATGCGCGAGGTGCCGACGGCGTAAAACATCGGCCGCATGTGAATGACCTTCGGATAATCGGGCACAGGCTTCACCGGCTTCTGGGCGGCCGGCGGTTTCGTCTGTGCGGGCTTTTTCGGTACCGGCGCCGGTTCGGCCGGCGGCAGCGGCGGCGCTTCGGTAACGGGTGTCGGCTGGCTGGCAGTGGCGCTCGGCAGCGTGTTGTCCGCGACGGTATCTACGTCGTCGCCGTCCATCAGGAACAGCCCGACGGCTATGACTGCCGAGGCAAGGATCCAAAGCCCGACGATTGCCAGCACCAGCGGCTTCTTGACGCTGAACATCTGGCGCAGGACTTCGTCGTCGCGGCGCTCCTCGGCGCCGCCCTTGCGCTTGAACTTGCGCTGGCGGCGATTGGCGGAATAGGCAGCCGCCTTCAGAAGGCGTTCCTGTTTGATCGCGCGTAACAGGCGAACGATAGAGTCCCTGGCCGTATCCACGCCTTCAGCCCTGGCGAGCAGGCCATCGAGTTCCTGATAGAGGCGCGCCCGCTCAGGCTCGTCGTTCTTGCGCGTGAACAATTGGTCGATGATCACCCGCGTGCAGGCGCTCAGCCCATCCAGGGACTTGGCTTGCTGGACGAGGACTAGGAACCCGGTGTCGGGCGCCTCGAAAACGATCTCCCAATCGATCGTGCCGTCCGGATTCTTGGGGAATCCGCCAGTACGGGCCGGAGGCTGTTCGACAACTTGATCCATGCGCAAGACCAATCACGTCCGGCTGCGCTTGGCAAAGAAATTCACGCAACCTAGGATATAAGATTAGAACAATAATCATATAACGTTTGTCTTACTTTCACGTTAAAACACGGGTGGTCTCATTGTTGGAGCCAAGCGGTGTTCGCACTTGCGCCGGAGGCGCGAAAGTGTATAGTGCGCCGTCTTAAGTCTTCCTGCCGGTACGTTTTGGCGTGCCGGCTATGCCGTGGCCAATGGTGGCACACGGATGAGACAATCCGTAGGAAGGAGATACGACTTGCCTAATTACGAAAGCGTGTTCATTGCACGCCAGGACATTTCCGCCGCCCAGGTGGATGGTCTGACCGAAGCCTTCGAAAAAGTCATTACCGATGCCGGTGGTTCCGTCGCCAAGCGCGAGAACTGGGGCCTTCGCACGATGGCTTACAAGATCAAGAAGAACCGCAAGGGCCACTACGTGCTGCTCAACTTCGACGCCCCGGCGCCGGCCTTGCACGAAATGGAACGCCAGATGCGGATCAACGAAGACGTGCTGCGCTACATGACGGTCCGCATCGAAGAGTTCGAAGAGGGCCCGTCGGCGATGATGCGCAACAAGGACCGCGACGACCGCCCGCGCCGTGGCGGCGACCGCGACCGCGAGCGCGCGCCCCGGCGTGACGCCCAGAGCGATTCCGATGCCCCCGCCGAAGCGGCGGAAAGCAAGGATGACGCCGAAAGCAAAGGAGATGAGGCATGAGCAAGCCTTCGTTTTTCCGCCGCCGCAAGAGCTGTCCCTTCGCCGGCCCCAACGCGCCGGTGATCGACTACAAGGACCTGAAGCTCCTGGGCCGTTTCGTCTCCGAGCGTGGCAAGATCGTGCCGAGCCGCATTACCGCCGTTTCCGCCAAGAAGCAGCGTGAATTGTCGCAGGCGATCAAGCGCGCCCGTTATCTGGCCCTGATGCCCTACTGCGACCAGTAGGAGTTTCAGGCCGGGTACGGACCCACACGATGACCCGCGAGGCCCTTGTCGCCATCAGTGCTGGCCTGACCAGCGCAATCGCCTCCGTGGCGTTCCTGAGCGGCAGCTTTCTAGCGTTCTTCATCGTCTACCTGGCCCCGCTGCCAATGCTTTTGGCGGGGTTGAGTTATGGCCTAAGGGCCGCCGCCATTGCCGCCTTCGCATGGATCGTGGCAATGGGATTTCTCGGCGGCTTTCAAACGGCCGGTTTTTTCGTGATGACCCATGCCTTGCCGGCGTGGGTGATCGTCAAATTGGCGCTCTTGGCTCGCACCGAGGTCCTGGACGCCAACGGCACCGGAACCCTCCGATGGATGGATTCGGGCCAAATTGTATCGGTGATGACGGCTTTGGCCGCCGGGTTGTTGGTATTGGCAGCCCTGGCGGTGGGAGACGTCGGATTGAGCGGTTATCTCGCCGGACAACTGGAGCAAACCTTTAAACTGGTGGCTCCGGAGATGGAAGCGATGACCGGAACGCGGATCGCCAGCACGATCACACCGATGCTTCCCGGCGTGGTGTTGACAAGCTGGCTGGTGATGATGGCGGTCAACGCCGCCATCGCCCAGGGTCTCCTGGTCCGCATCGGCCGTAACCGGCGCCCGAGCCCCAGCTATGTGGGGCTGGAATTGCCGGGGTGGCTGTCCTGGCCTTTGGTCGGTGCCGCGGCGATGGCGCTGGTCGGGTCGGGAGAATGGGAGTACATGGGCCGTAACATGGCGATGGTTCTGGCTTTGCCGTACTTCTTCTTGGGCCTTGCGGTGTTCCACACCCTGGCCCGCCGGGTGAGTGCCACCAAACCGTTGTTGGTGGCGTTCTACCTGGTGATCGTGATTTCGGTTTGGGCCGCGCTGGTGGTCGCCGGGATCGGGGTCGTCGAACAATGGTTCGGTCTGCGCGGACGCATCGCGTCACCAGGCCCGCAAAACGGTCCGACGGGCGGACCCGACGAGGAATAGAGATTTTCAGCGCTGACGCGCCGAGCCGAGAAGGCCAGAGGAGTAGGAACGATGCATGTGATCCTGTTGGAACGAGTGGAAAAGCTGGGCCAAATGGGCGACGAGGTCAAAGTCAAGCCCGGCTTCGCCCGCAATTACCTGTTGCCGCGCGGCAAGGCGCTGCGCTCGACGCCTGAAAACAAGGCGCGCTTCGAGACCGAAAAAGCGCAGCTCGAGGCGCAGAACCTGGAACGCCGCTCCGAAGCCGAAGCGGTGGCCGCCAAGATGGAAGGCGCCAGCGTCGTGCTGGTGCGCCAGGCCGGTGAATCGGGCCAGCTCTACGGCTCGGTCAACGCCCGCGACGTTTCCGACGGCCTCACCGAAGCCGGCTTCACCATCGACCGCAACCAGGTGCGCCTCGACCGTCCGATCAAGACGCTCGGCCTGCATGAAGTTGCCGTGTCGCTGCACCCGGAAGTTTCCGTCACCGTGACCGCCAACGTGGCGCGTTCGGTCGACGAAGCGGAAATCCAGGCCGAGACCGGCAAGGCCGTCCTCAGCCAGGCCGAGGAAGAAGCCCGCGCCGAAGCCGAGGAAGCCGAAGCCGCGCTGGCCGCCGCCGCCGAAGCCGTGGCCGAACACGCCGAGGAAATCTTCGAGGAAGGCGCCGCCGAGGATGCCGTGCACGACGCCGAAACCGCCTCCGAGGAAGCGCATGAGGAAGCCGTCGAAGCGACCGCCGATGCCGAGCCGGCCGCGGAAGACGCCGGTGACGATACCGCCGCCGAAGACGCCGAAGGCGACGAAGAAAAGACCGAATAACCCGCCACTTACCGGCGGACGAAACGACGGCGCGTCTGGAAACGGACGCGCCGTCTTTCTTTTGACCGATTCTAAACTTCACATTCACATTTTTTCCGTGTTAAAATTGTATTTGAGTTTGGGGACAACGGATAGGCGGCAACGCCCGGGTCGAGGCCTGCCGCCGGGAATGGCGGGTTCCTATGTTGCTGGCACGCTTTTATCGAAAGCTAATCCGACACGGCTCGTTGACGATTATCGATGCCAACGGTCGCGCGCACGTCTGCGGCGAAGGTGAGCCACAGGTCACCGTGCGGTTGCACGACCGTAAACTGCATTGGAAACTCTACCTGCGCCCCGAGCTCTCGGCCGGCGAGGCCTACATGAACGGCACGCTGACCGTCGAGGACGGCAGCATTTTCGATCTCATCGACCTGATTGCATCCAACATGACCGACGATACCCTCGGTCCGGCGACGCGGCTGCTGAATTCCGCCGAAGTGTTCCGCCGCATGCAGCAATACAATCCCGTGCAGCGCTCGCACCGCAACGTCTCTCACCACTACGACCTGACACGCGGGTTCTACCGGCTCTTCCTCGACGACGACATGCAATATTCCTGCGCCTACTTCCGCCGCCCGGACGAAAGCCTGGAGACGGCGCAGTTGCACAAAAAGAACCGCCTTGCGGCGAAGCTTTTCATGCAACCGGGCCAGCGCGTGCTCGATATCGGCTGCGGCTGGGGCGGCCTGGCCATGAGCCTGGCCCGCGCCGCCGACGTCGAAGTCGTCGGCCTCACCCTATCCGAGCCGCAGTTGCAGACCGCCGGCCACCGTGCCAAGGAGGCCGGGCTCGACGGCCGCGTCACCTTCCTCAACCAGGACTACCGCCAGCACAGCGGCACCTATGACCGGATCGTTTCCGTCGGCATGTTCGAGCACGTCGGGATCAACCACTACAAGGCTTTCTTCGAACAGGTCTCGCGGCTGCTGAACGACGACGGCGTCGCGGTGCTGCACACCATCGGCCGCGCCAATGGCCCCGGCTCCACCGACCCCTGGATCCGCCGCTACATCTTCCCCGGCGGCTACAGCCCGGCCCTGTCGGAGGTCCTGCCCCATATCGAACGCGCCGGCCTGTGGACCACCGATGTCGAGATCATGCGCATCCACTACGCCGAGACCATTCGACACTGGCGCGAGCGCTTCCTGGCCAAGCGCGATCAGGTGATCGAGCTCTACAACGAATCCTTCGCGCGCATGTGGGAATACTACCTGGTGGTCTCGGAGCTGGCGTTCCGGCGGCTCGACAGCGTCGTGTTTCAGATTCAGCTGTCGAAATCGCGCGATACCCTGCCGCTGACCCGCGATTACATGCGCGAGTTCGAAGCCGGGCAGCCAAACGCCGATTCGCCCCCGACTGAACTTCGCAGCGCCTGAGGCAGTTATCCACAGTCTTTGCCCGGAATCCACAAGGGCAAGGGTTTACAACGGTTTCATCCCCGTTCGATTGACTTGTCCCGAGCTTCGCCGCTATCGGCTTTTGCCGATCGTTTATAATATCCGGCGCCATGCCAACCACCCTGCCCCCGCCCGCCGAATTCGACGGCAACGCCGCCCTCGACGACCATGTCGACGCCATGCAGCCGACGCCTTTTAGGCGCCTGCCGCACAACATCGAAGCGGAGAAGGCGTTGCTGGGCGCCATCTTCGCCAACAACCGCGCTTACGAGATGGTCTCCGACTACCTGGCACCGGGTCACTTCGCCCTGGCCCAGCACGGCCGCATCTTCGAGGCTTGTTCGAAGCTGATCGAGCGCGGCCAGATTGCCGATTCGATCACCCTGCAGCGCTACTTCGAACAGGAAGAGAGCCTGGGCGAGATCGGCGGCCCCGCCTACCTGGACGAGATCACCTCTTCCGCGGTGACCGTCATCAACGCCCAGGAATATGGCCGCATCATCTACGACCTTTACCTGAAGCGCGAGTTGATCAACCTGGGTGAAGACGTGGTCAACCGCGCCTACAAGGGCGACGTCGACAACACCGCGACCTCGCAGATCGAGATGGCCGAACAGAGCCTTTACGACTTGGCGACGTCGGGTACCTACGAAGGCGGTTTCATGGCCTTCAAGGAATCGATCGTGAAGGCCATCGAGGTCGCCGAGGCCGCGCACAAGCGCGAAGGCAAGCTCGCCGGCGTCGGTTCCGGCTTCCGCGATTTCGACCGCCTGATGGGCGGCCTGCATCCGTCCGACCTGATCATCCTCGCCGGGCGTCCGGCCATGGGCAAGACGGCGCTGGCCACCAACATCGCTTACAACGCCGCCAAGGATTACCTGGAAACCCATGGCGAGGAAGGCGCGGTTGTCGGGTTCTTCTCGCTGGAAATGTCGGCCGAACAGTTGGCGGCACGTATCCTGTCGGAGCAATCGAACATCGCCTCCGACCGCATGCGCAAGGGCGAGCTCACCAACGAGGAATTCACCCGCCTGGTGCAGGCCAGCCAAACGCTGCACCAGGTGCCGGTGTTCATCGACGACACCCCGGCGCTGACGGTCAGCGCGCTCCGCACCCGGGCCAGGCGGTTGAAGCGCCAGCACAAGCTGGGGCTGATCATCGTCGATTACCTGCAGCTCATTTCCGGTTCCGCCGGGTCGCGCAACGATAACCGCGTGCAGGAGGTCTCGGAAATCACCCGTGGCCTCAAGACCCTGGCCAAGGAACTGCACGTGCCGGTGATCGCGCTGTCGCAGTTGTCGCGCCAGGTGGAGAACCGCGAAGACAAGCGCCCGCAACTGGCGGACTTGCGTGAATCGGGCTCCATCGAACAGGACGCCGATGTGGTCACCTTCATCTACCGCGACGAATATTACCTGGAGAAAGCCGAGCCCAAGCAGCGCGCTGACGAGGGCGCCGACAAGTTCGCCCAGCGCATCACCAACTGGGAGGAACGCCTGGCCCGCGTCCACAACGTCGCCGAGGTCATCGTCGCCAAGCAGCGCCACGGCCCCATCGGCACGGTGAGACTGATGTTCGACGGTCAGTTCACCCGCTTCGGCGATCTCGACACCCAGCACGACGACGGCTACCCGGGGCCTTGAGCGGCACCCCGGCTCGGCGCATGGTTGGCCGGTGATGACAGAAAACAGCGTTCCCTCGCATCTCGCCGGCGCGGTGCTTACCGTGGACCTGGATGCACTCGCGGCGAATTACCGGGACCTGCGCGAGATGGCAGCCGGCGCCGAAGCAGCCGCCGTGGTCAAGGCCGACGCCTACGGCATTGGTATCGAACAGGCCGCGCCGCGCATCTGGGCGGAAGGCTGCCGGACCTTCTTCGTCGCCCACGTGGGTGAAGGCGTTCGGCTCCGCGGTCTGCTCGCCGACGCCGACATCCATATCTTGAACGGCCTGCTCGCCGGCGCCGAAGAGGCCTACATCGATCACCGCCTGATCCCGGCGCTCGGCAGCCTCGACGAAATCACGCGCTGGAAATCGGCCTCGGGCGCGGAAGCGCGGCCCTGCAACATCCATGTCGATACCGGCATGCTGCGCTTGGGGCTGCCGCCGGATGAACTGGATGCCATCGCGCGCGATGCGAGCCTGCTGGATGGGCTCGACATTCGCCTGGTGATGTCGCATTTCGCCTCCGCCGACGAAGAGACTAGCCAAAGCGCCGAACAACTCGCCCGCTTCCGCCATGCGCGCGAAATCCTGCCCATGGGACGCAGCAGTTTCGCCAATTCGTCAGGCATCTTCTTGGGCCCCGAATACCGGGGCGATGTGGTCCGTCCGGGCGTTGCGCTCTATGGCTGCAACCCGACGCCGGGACGCGAAAACCCCATGCAGCCGGTGGTCTCGCTGGCGGCCCGCATCCTGCAAGTCCGCGACGCCAACCCTGGCGAGACGGTCAGCTACGGCGCCACCTATAGCGTTGAAAAACCCATGAGAATCGCTACCGTATCGGCGGGCTACGCGGATGGTTACCTGCGTTCGCTCTCCGGCGGCGGGCGCGCCTTCATCGGCGGCCAACCGGTGCCGGTCGTCGGACGGGTGACCATGGATCTCACCATGCTCGACGTCAGCGACGTGGCGCCGGAAAACTGCCGGCCCGGCGATTGGGCGGAACTGATCGGTCCGCATATCGCCGTCGACGAGGTGGCGGCGCTGGCCGGCACCATCGGATATGAGATACTCACCAGCCTGGGACGGCGCTATCATCGCCGCTACCTGGGGGAATAACGGGAAGCAACACGTGAAGGACAACGGGCAGCGCAGATGAACGAAACCGGCACTTCCGAATCGATCCTTCATCCGATCCGCTTCCTGCAAGCAGTGGGCCGCGTGTTCCTGGGTTTCCTGGCGACCGCCGGGCGGCTGACCATCTTCACCATCGACGGCACCTCGCACTGCTTCCGCGCCCCCTGGTACTTCCGCATCATCGGCCGCCAGATGATCGAGATCGGCTACTACTCGCTGCCCGTCGTCGGCCTCACCGCCGTCTTCGCCGGCATGGTGCTGGCGCTGCAAAGCTATACCGGCTTCGCGCGCTTCTCGGCCGAGGGCGCCATCGCCAACGTCGTGGTGCTGTCGATCACCCGCGAACTTGGCCCGGTGCTGGCCGGGCTGATGGTGGCGGGGCGGATCGGCGCCGCCATGGCCGCCGAAATCGGCACCATGCGGGTCACCGAACAGATCGATGCGCTGACGACGCTTTCCACCAACCCGATGAAATACCTGGTCGCACCCCGGCTGATCGCCGGCGTCACCATGCTGCCGGTGCTGGTGTTTATCGCCGACATCATCGGCGTCTTCGGCGGTTATCTGGTCAGCGTCTACAAGCTCGGCTTCAACCCGGCCAATTATCTCAAGAACACCTGGGAATTCCTGGAGGCCTCCGACGTCATCTCCGGTCTGGTGAAGGCCTCGGTGTTCGGCTTCCTGATCACCCTGATGGGCTGTTACCACGGCTATCATTCCAAGGGCGGCGCCCAGGGCGTCGGCCAGGCGACGACCAACGCGGTGGTCTCGGCCTCGATCCTGATCCTCTGCTTCGACTATATCCTGACGGAAATATTCTTCGCCAAATGAGCACCAAGATATCCTTGAAGGACGTGCACAAGGCCTTCGGGCCGAAGCGGGTCCTTGCCGGCGTCGATCTCGATATCGCCGAAGGGGAATCGGTGGTCATCATAGGCGGCTCCGGCACCGGCAAGTCTGTCACCATCAAATGCATCCTCGGCCTTCTGACCCCCGACCAGGGCGTCATCGAGATCGACGGCGAGAACGTGCTGGCCATGAAACCGGCCGAGCGCGAACGCATGAACGACCAGATCGGCGTCATGTTCCAGGGCGCGGCGCTGTTCGACAGCTTGCCGGTCTGGGAGAACGTCGCCTTCGGGCTTCTGGCGCAGAACAAGATCGACCGCCACGACGCGCGCGGCCTGGCGCTGGAGAAACTGGCGCTGGTCGGCTTGGGCGAGAACGTCTGCGATTTGTCGCCGGCCGATCTCTCTTTCGGCATGCAGAAACGCGTCGGCCTGGCGCGCGCCATTGCGCACGATCCGGCGATCATCTTCTTCGATGAGCCGACCACCGGCCTCGACCCGATCATGGCCGACGTCATCAACGACCTGATCATCGCCGTCAACGACAAGGTCGGCGCCACGGCGCTGACCATCACCCACGACATGCAGTCGGCGCGCAAGATCGGCGACAAGATCGCCATGCTTTACGACGGCAAGATCGCCTGGTCCGGAAGCGTGGCCGATGTCGACGCGTCCGACAACGAAATCCTCGACCAATTCATCCACGGCCGCACGACGGGCCCGATCAGGATGGCGCTTAGGGCGTAGAGGTTCCACCCCCCCCCCGTCATGGCTGGGTTTGACGACCGAATTGGGGTCGATAGCGCCGGCATTCACCACAAGCGGACGTGAAAAGGATATGCCGAGCGGATATCCCGGATGATTTTGAATAGTGGCGCAGCCATGTCGTTTCTATCGGCATAGGCAACTAATCGTTTAGCAATAACGAAGGCCTGATGAGATACCTCATTAATAATGATGCTGCTAAATCGAAGAAATTCGGGATTTATGATCTTAAATGTGCAACCTTTTTGAAGATACGGGCACTTAATGTATTAGTTCGGCATTCGTACTGGAGGAAATCTTGAATAAGATATGCACACAGACCGTAAAGCGCGCGATCTTGGGAGCGATTGTCGCGCTGAATGCCGCATCTATATTGCCGACAACGGGCATGGCCCAAGAGTCGGATATGGTTTGGGGTTTTACGATAAGAAGCAGGTAAAGTGGTCAACCAACGTTCCCGGCTATGATCCTCATATCATCAAGGGTCGACGCCTGGCGGACAACCTGATCTCGGGCGTAAAATTCAAGATGAAATGGCCGCAAAACGGCCTCGTTGCCGGCCACGCCAACATCACTTCGCCATTGACCGTTTCGGCGGCCGAAGCTGCTTTCAAACTAGCGATCGGGTCACAACTTGGGGCAATGGCAAAAGATGCCTTCCGCGTCGCCAGCTGGTCGCGCAACCTGGCCATGAAAGCCAACAACTACAAACAGATCATTCCCATGGGCGTGTGCGAAGCCACATCGGGCAAGACCGGGGACGGCAAGGCGTTGAAAGGCGGATTGGGCCAGTTCGATCCGGAAACGGACGTCTGTTACATTGCCTACTACAACGGATACGGCTGGACGATTGAGGAAACCAAGAGCTTCAAGGTTCTGGTGGCGACGCCCGTTCTGGCGACCTGGGTGCCTAAATCAGAGGTCAAAAAGAACGAAAAAGCATTGTTTGATGGAAAATACCTCTATTACCAGAATGACAGTAGAGCCAAGCCGCATCTGACCAAATCTATCTGCCGGGCGACCTTCAACCCGGCGCTCGCCAAGGCCGCCGCCGTGATCAACAACACCGGCCTGTTCAAATTGGCCGACAAGTCGGAATTGCTGATCGGCACCGTGTTCCACCAGGACCGCTCCGACGGCGGCACCTGCGTGCATCCCTACAAGGACTTCCTGGCCGGCAGCCGGTACCCGGTGATTAGCAAGGACTATGAGGTTCTGGTCGTGGAAACCGATAATATGAACCTGCAGCGGCCCTTCTATTCGCTTCGGAACATACCTATTGCGCTCAAAAACGCGGCAACCGGCAAGTGCCTGGCAATCGGCAAGGATAAAAAGCCAAGCCTTGTGACGTGCGGGCAGGAAAGTACGGCGGCGAGCTCACAGGTTCTGGAGATGACCGGGTCGGGATTGATCAAAAGCTTGCTCTCGGACCGTTGCCTCAGGGCCTACAACAGAGAACTCGTGACGTCGTGCGGTGCGCAGAACACGCCGGAAATGAGTTGGTTCTTGAATGGCCGCGGGTATGTGCGTTCCAGCTTCGGCCGCTGTCTGTCCGCCAACGGCACCAACGTCGAGGTCATTGAGAATTGCGCCTACGTCAACCACGGCAAGAAGGCCATTTGGGAGGTGGTTCCCTATGTGCCGGTCATGGTGTCAAATGATAGCCCCGTCCAACATGCGGGTCAGGGAATCATGGGCAACATCGTCACCACCACTCTGTACGCCCCGGCACGCAAACGCACCGTCTGTTCGACACAAGGCTGCAATTCGCAGGGCATATCGAACCACGAACTGTCCTGGCACTACCCCGGCGAGGACATTTCCATTGAAGTCCATGGTCCCAACGGGTTCGAAAACGTTTACGGCTTAAGCCACTGGACCAATGCGCCGTGCAAATCAAAGACCTCCAATCCCTGCACGTTCGAAATCGACCCAAAGACCGATCCGCGAACGGGCTACAAGAAAATCGCCTTCGTCATGGGCAATACCCTGAAGCCGAGGGAAATGGCGCGTGCCTTCAACATGCAGCAGGGAAAGAATTGCGTGACCATTGACGCCAAGGGCGACCGGCCGATCATGGCGCCCTGTAAGGACGGCAACATCAACCAGATCTTCGTCGATAAATTCGGCAATGATTCAGGCATGATGCACGCCTCCATGATGGCGCCGGCCTATTGCATATACCCCTCGACGAACAAGGCGTCGAAAGTCATCGTGCAGGCGCCGAAGTGCGGCAAGGCGAGCCACGAACTGCCCAAGGGGGCGGGGTTCCCGCGTTGGGTTTACACGGAGTCCGGCCATGTGCGGTTCGCGCCCAATCTGCGCGACTGCCTGGAAGTGGACGGCAAGAGCATCGCCAAGGCCTTGTGCGACGTGAACAACAAGTCGCAGATGTTCAAGTTCGCCAACGCGGCTGCATTGAAGGGCAACATCATGCAGGTGCATGCCTCGGGGCGCTGCATAGACAACACCGGCTCGACCAAGCAGGGCGCGCAAATGCATGCCTTTAGATGCGATCGCAAAAACAAGAACCAGGAGTTCGTCTTCATGCCTGGCACGGGCGCGAAGGCCGGCGGCGAAATCCGCATCGCCAAGTCCGGCATGTGCCTGGACGTCTCGGGTGGCAGCAAGTCCGATCGCGCCGAAGTCATCCAATGGCCCTGCCTCGGGAAGGCGAACCAACGCTGGCGGGTGGTCGACGTCGGTTACGGCTGGAAAAACATCGTCTCTGTCCATTCCGGTAAGTGCCTCGATCTTCAAGGCGGGAAAATGGAAGACCGGGTCAAGTTCATCCAATACACATGCGGCAAGAATAATCGCGCCCAGATGTTCCGGGATGTGACCAATGTGTCGAATGCGGAGATCAACAAACATTTCGAAACGGCGCAGGCGCAGCTCGATCGACCGGGGCCTCGCACATTCGTCTCCCGATATTCGGGGAAATGCATCGACAACACGGGCTCGACAAAGCGCGGCGTGAAGATGAATCAGTTCACTTGCTACAAGAACGCGCCCAACCAGCAGTTCATGTTGATCGACCGTGGAGATCGTTTCACCTATAGCCTGAAAAACGTGAAGTCGGGGCTGTGCATGAATGTTTCCGGCAACAGCACGAAGAACCAAGGCAAAATCATCCAGTGGCCCTGCGACAATGCGAAAAACTCAGGCTTCTGGTTCGATTACGAAAAGAAGAACGGCAAACGCACCGGCTGGTTCCGAATCCGTCCTGAGAACTCCACCAAAAACTGCCTGGATGTCCGAGGGCCGTCCAAGGACGACCGGGCAAAAATCCAACAATGGGAATGCAATAACGTGCCCCAGCATTGGTTCCGGGAGTTCAAGGGTTAGCGGCGGTCGGACAGGTGGACCGCACCAGTCAGGGCGCGATTCCCGTCGGAAACGGGAATAGAACAGCCCTGAGCGCATCCCAGTCCCAATTTCTTGTCCGCTTTGGGTCACCAACAGGAATATCCTTGCGGAACTATCGAAGCCCTTTTCCTGCTCGAAACCGGCCCCACCCCCGCCGCTCGCGCGCTTCTCACCGACATGTGAGGAAACGTTAATTCCCGCCGGGCCGCGTGTCTGGCATCAGTCTCCCCACGCCCAGTGCTTCGCCGGGCCGCATCTCGAATTCAATGAGGAGACCGAACATGCACCGCAAACTGACCACCGCCGCCATCGTCGCCGGCGCCCTTGCCGCTTCCGCCACCGCCACGATGCCGGGTGCCGGCCAGGCGGCCGAGAACGAGAAATGCTACGGCGTTTCGCTCGCCGGCAAGAACGACTGCGCCGCCGGCCCCGGCACGTCCTGCGCCGGCACGTCGAGCGTCGATTACCAGGGCAATGCCTGGAAGCTGGTGCCCAAGGGCACCTGCGAGACCATGAAGCTGCCGGGCGACCGCATGGGCAGCCTGCAGCCGCTGAAGCGCGACAACCCGAGCTAAGCGGGCGCCAGCGATGACCCGGGCGCGCGCCGGTGTCGGGCTCAAGCCCCGGCACTACGCGGACGTTCTCGAGGGTGACCCGGAAACCGGTTGGTTCGAGGTCCACCCGGAGAATTACATGGGCGACGGCGGTCCGCCGCTGGCCGCCCTGGCGCGCGTCCGCGAACGCTTCCCCTTGTCGCTGCACGGCGTCGGCCTTTCCATCGGCGGCGCCGGCGACCACGACCGGGACCACCTGGACCGCTTGAAGGCGCTGGTCGAGCGATTTGAGCCCGCGCTGGTATCCGAGCACCTGGCCTGGTCGACGCATCAGGGCCAATTCTTCAACGACCTGCTCGCGCTTCCCTATACCGACGAGACCCTCGATCGGGTCTGCCGCCACGTGGATCAGGTGCAGACGCATCTCAGCCGCCCGATCCTGATCGAGAACCCGGCCACCTACCTCCGGTTCCAGGACAGCACTTGGACCGAGACCGGGTTCATCGCCGAGATGGCGCGCCGCACCGGCTGCGGCCTCTTGCTCGACGTCAACAACGTCTACGTTTCCTGCATCAACCACGGCGACGATCCGGTCGACTACCTCCGCCAATTCCCGATGGCGCCGGTCGGGGAAATCCACTTGGCCGGCCATGCCGAGGACCGAACCGAGGACGGCACGCTTCTGTTGATCGATGCACACGACCGCGCCGTCGCCGATCCCGTCTGGTCGCTTTACCGCCAGGCGCTGTCGCTCGCCGGCCCGCAACCGACGCTGATCGAATGGGACAACGACATTCCCGACTGGCACACCCTGCAAGCCGAAGCCGCCCAGGCCGATACCATCCTCGCGGAGGGAGCACGCCATGTGGCCTGAGACGCAATCGGCCTTCGCCGCCGCCCTCTTGGACCCGATGCGCGAGGGTCCGCCCGGTGTCGCCGAAGATTACGGCCGGCCGGCGACCGACCGAGTCGCGGTCTATCGCAACAATGTCATCAAGGGTCTCTGCGATGCCTTGCGCGACGGCTTTCCGGTCGTCGCCGAACTGGTCGGCGACGAATTCTTCGATGCCATGGCGAGCGCCTTCGTGCGCGCTCACCCGCCGGCCTCGCCGGTGCTGCTGCACTATGGCCGCGACTTCCCGGATTTCATCGCCGGTTTCGAGCCAGCCGAGGCGGTTCCCTATCTCGCCGACGTGGCTGGGCTGGAGCAGGCCCGCACCGAGGCCTATCACGCCGCCGACGCCGCGCCTCTCGGCATCGACGCCTTGCAAGGGTTAAGCGACGAACGGCTGTCACGCATGCGCCTGGACCTGCATCCGTCGCTCCGCCTGATGGCGTCGGAATGGCCGGTCGTCTCGATCTGGCAGGCGCACCAGGGCCTCGATCCGGTAGGCGCCGGTTCCGGGCTGCCGCATACGGGTGATTGCGCACTGGTTTTGCGCCCGGCCTGGACGGTCGAGGTCCGTACCGTCGCCGCACCCGTCTATGCATTCGTCAAGGCGCTCGGCGCCGGCGCCCCGCTGGGCGAGGCGCTCGAACGCCTGGACCGGGCGGACGCCCCCGATCCGTCGTCGGCGCTGGCGGAGCTTTTTCACATCGGCGCCGTGGCCGGTCTCACGGACACTCACAATGAGACGAAGGAAGATTTGCCGTGTTGATCCAGAAACTCGAAACCCTGCACGACACCCTGTTCGACGCCTTGCGCCGCCTGACGGAAGGATGGTTCATGGGACTGGCGGCGCGGCTGGCCTTTTCCAGCGTGCTGCTGGGCTACTTCTGGAACTCCGCCGCAACCAAGCTCGGCAGCGGCTTTCCCGGCATCCTGCAGGCTGAGGTCGGGGCCTATGCGCAGATTTTGCCGCCCATCGCCGAAGCCGCCGGCTACGATCTCTCGAAGATCGCCTTCCTGCCCTGGGGCCTGATCGTGCATCTGGGCGCTTATGCGGAATTCCTGATCCCGCTGATGATCCTGCTGGGCCTGTTCACCCGGCTTTCCAGCCTAGCGATGATCGGCTTCATCGTCGTCATGACCATCGTCGACATCCAGTTCCACGGCCTCGACGCCAAGTCCATCGGCCTGCCGTTCGACCGCATTCAGGATGCCATCGTCATTGATCAGCGCCTGTTGTGGATCTTGCCCCTGGTCTATCTCGTGCTTAACGGCGGCGGCAGCCTGTCGCTCGACCGGCTCTTTATGCGCTTCAGCCGGACGGTGTGAGCCGCCAGCGCCGCACGGTCAGCGGATCGCGCCGGCCCTTGACGGTGATCTCCTCGCCGGGCCCGAAGTCGTCGGCACCGGCGACTGTCAACGTCGCGTCGACGACCACCAATTCGCCGCCCGCCGCCGCCGAACAAAGCCTGGCCGAGATATTGACACTGTCGCCGATGACGGTGAAATCCATGCGCTGCTCACCGCCGACGGCGCCGGAGATCACCTCGCCGGTGAAGATACCGATGCCGACCTGGCGCGGGAAATCCCCGGCGGCGATCTCGGCCAGGATGCGGCGGGACGCGGCGACGGCGCGCCGTTCGGCGCCGTCGCCCTCGAACCTAGCCAGCACCGCGTCGCCGATCATCTTGTCCACGTCGCCGCCCTCGTTCGCGATGGCGGCTACCTGTAGGTCCATCAGTTGATTGAGAAAGTCCACCACCTCTTCCGGCGGCCGGGTTTCGGAAAAACCGGTGAAGTCGCGGATATCCGAATAGAACAGCGTCACCACCACCTTCTTGGACGCAATCCGCCCCTTGCCGACGGACCCGGCGGCGGCGTTGACGGCGGAATCGGAGACCAGGCGTTCGAGCTTGCCGCGCAATTCGTTGACCAGCCGGGTACGTCCCTCGATATCACGCTGAGCGCCGCCAATCAGCCGGTCCAGCGCCACGAACAGCGCAATCAGCAACAGCCCCGGCACCGCCACCGCCGGCAACAGGGTGGAAATCAGCACCGCGTTCAGTTGCCGCGTCGTCTCGTAAAGCTCGAACACCGCGCGCGTCCGCCCGCCGTCGGCGGCCAGCGGCACATAGAGTTCATAGAGCGACGAGCCATCCGGCTGATCCTTGCGCACCACGGTCTTCTTGCCGCTCTCGATGGCGCGCAGGAAAGCGTCGCTTGGGTCCGGAGTGCCGATCTGTCCGGCCTCGGTGCTGAACACAATAACGCCGCGCGCGTCATAGACCTTGAGCTGCGCCAGCCCCAGTTCCCGGACCTCTCCCACGAGCACGCGCTTGAGCGCGTCGCCGCCGGGACCGGCATAGACCTCGGCCGGTTCGCCGCCGGAGACCATCCGATGCCAGGGCTCTGGCGCCTGGTCCTCGAGGGCGGTGAGGATCGTCTTGGCGCGCCCCTCCGCGAGGTTGAGGTAGACTCCCTCGATCAGCCTGGTGCCGCCGAACCCGACCAGGAACAGCAACACGCCGAAGGTCACCACCGCCGCCGGCAGTGCCCAGCGGCGGAAACGCCGCTGCACGGGATAGGCTTCGCTGAAGTCGTCGGTCGGCGGGTTCGTCATGTTTTTCGTCCAATCTTCGGACCGGAATCACGCGGCCATGATTCTATCGGGTTCAGGCGGCGCCGAATTTGAGTTAAATCAATCTCCCGCCGCGATCAACCGGTTGTGCCGCTGGCTGGAATCCTCTATGGCATTAGCAACGCACGAGCCCCGTGGGCTCAACGGGAAAGGGCCGTCGTTGGCGCGAAAAACGACCACCTACGTCTGTGCCGCATGCGGCGCATCGTTTCCGAAATGGGGCGGGCGCTGCGATGCCTGCGGCGAATGGAACACCCTCTCGGAAGAACAGGCGCCCGAAGCCGCGCCCAAGGGTCTCGGCAAGGGCAAGGGCCGCCGGATCGAGTTCGTCGGCCTAAAGGGCAAGGAAAAGCAGCCGCCCCGTCGGGTCACGGCCATCGCCGAATTCGACCGGGTTTCAGGCGGCGGCCTGGTGCCGGGCTCGGCGACACTGGTCGGCGGCGATCCGGGAATCGGCAAGTCGACGCTGTTGATGCAGGTGGCGGCGGCCCTCGCCGGCGGTTTCTCCTGCGCCTATATCTCCGGCGAGGAAGCCATCGACCAGTTGCGCCTGCGCGCCGAGCGCTTAGGGCTCGCGGAAGCCCCCGTCGGGCTGGCGGCGGCGACGTCGGTACGCGATATCGTCACCACGCTGGAGGGCGCCGACGCACCCGATATCGTGATCATCGATTCGATCCAATGCATGTATGTCGACACCCTGGATTCGGCGCCGGGCACGGTCGCACAGGTGCGTACCTCGGCGCAGGAACTGATCCGCGCCGCCAAGCGCCAGGGCTTCGCGTTGATCTTGGTCGGTCACGTCACCAAGGAAGGCACCATCGCCGGTCCGCGCGTGCTCGAACACATGGTCGACACCGTGCTCTACTTCGAGGGCGACCCGAGCCATCAGTTCCGCATCCTGCGCTCGGTGAAGAACCGCTTCGGCCCGGCCGACGAGATCGGCGTCTTCGAAATGACCGAGACCGGCCTGCACGAGGTACCGAATCCCTCCGCGCTGTTCCTCGCAGATCACCATGGAGAGGTTACCGGCGCTTCGGTGTTCGCCGGCATGGAAGGATCGCGTCCGATGCTGGTGGAAATCCAGTCGCTGATCGCGCCATCGCAGCAGGCGACGCCGCGCCGCGCCGTGGTCGGATGGGATTCCGGGCGGCTGGCAATGATCATGGCGGTGCTGGAAGCGCGCTGCGGTGTTGCCCTGGCCGGGGCCGAGGTGTATCTCAACGTCGCGGGGGGCTTGCGAATTCGCGAGCCGGCCGCGGACCTGGCCGTCGCCGCGGCTCTGGTCTCTTCGGTGACGGCAAGGCCGGTACCCGGCGAGACCGTCGTGTTCGGCGAGGTTGGCCTTTCCGGTGAGGTGCGTGCCGTGTCGCAGATGGAAGCCCGACTGAAAGAGGCCGAGAAACTCGGCTTCACCCGCGCCATCCTGCCGGCCATCGGCAAGGGGACCGGCGGCAAGGCGAAACGCCTGCATACCAACCTGACCCTAACGCAAATCGAACACCTGGACGACCTCGTGCTGCTGTTCGGCGGCCTTGACGGTGGACGCGAAAAAGCGTCGCCCGTACGCGCGCTCGGGCCAGCGGTCGGCATGGAGGGGCGCTGAATGGACCAGCTCGAATCCTTGCCCGTGAACGTCTTCGATATTGCGGTCATCGCCGTGCTGCTGATCTCGGCGCTGTTGGCCTATGCGCGCGGTTTCGTGCACGAGGTGCTGGCCATCGTCGGCTGGGTCGGCGCCATTTTCGCCACCTTCTATGGCTTCCCCTATCTGCAGCCCTACATGCGCCAGTTGATCCCGATGGAACTGGCCGCCGATCTGACCGCCGGCGTCGTCATCTTCGTCTTCACCCTGGTAATCCTGTCGATGGTGACGCGCGGCATTTCGAAAACCGTGCAGGCGAGCGCCCTCAATGCCCTCGACCGCGCGCTTGGCTTCCTGTTCGGATTGGTGCGCGGTGCATTGATCGTGGTGCTGGCCTATATCGGGCTGGAATTGGTAATGCCCAAGGACAAGCAGCCGCCCTTCATCCGCGACGCGCGCTCCATGCAGTTGATCGAGCCGGCGGCGAAGGAACTCATCAAGCTACTGCCGGACCGCTATGGCGGCTCGGGCGGTGGAGCCGCTACATCGACGGGCGCCGCCGATGCGGGCAAGGTCGTCCTCGACATCATCACGCCGAAGCCGAAGGCCGCCGACGCCGACCCGCGCGACGGCTACGGCCAGGGCCAGCGCCAGGACATGGATCGATTGATCGGAAATACCCAGTAGAAATGGTAGGCTAGCGACCAATGACTTCACATCACCCGCCCGTCGACATCGACGACGACCATTTCCACGATGAATGTGGCGTGTTCGGCATCTTTGGCCACCCCGACGCCGCCGCGCACACCGCACTCGGCCTGCACGCGTTGCAGCACCGGGGCCAGGAATCGGCCGGCATCGTCGCCTACGACGGCGAGCAATTCCACAGCCACCGCGCGCTCGGCCTGGTCGGCGACAACTTCAATACACCGGCGACCATGGACCGGCTGCAGGGCCATGTCTCCATCGGTCATGTGCGCTATTCGACCAGCGGCGAGACGGTCATCCGCAACGTCCAGCCGCTGTTCGCCGAGTTCAAGTTCGGCGGCCTCGCGGTCGCCCATAACGGCAACCTGACCAACGCCTACAACGTGCGCCGCCGGCTGGTGGAGCGCGGCTGCCTGTTCCAGTCCACCTCCGACACGGAAACCATCATCCAGCTCATCGCCATCAGCGAATACGGCCGCGTCGTCGACCGCCTGACCGATGCGCTGACGCAGTTGGAAGGCGCCTATTCGTTGGTCGCCATCACCCAGAAGAAATTGATCGGCGCGCGCGACCCCTACGGTGTCAGGCCCCTGATCCTGGGGCGCCTGGGCGATTCCTACGTGATCACCTCGGAGACCTGCGCGCTGGATATCATCGGCGCCGAATACGTGCGTGATGTGGAAGCCGGCGAGATCGTCATCGTCGACGAAAAGGGCCTGCATTCGATCAAGCCGTTCAATAAGCGCCCGTCGCGGTTCTGCATTTTCGAATACATCTATTTCGCCCGTCCCGACTCGATCCTGGACGGGCGTAACGTCTACACCGCGCGCAAGAACATCGGCGCTGAACTGGCGCGCGAAAGCCACGTCGACGCCGACGTCGTCGTGCCGGTACCCGATTCGGGCGTGCCATCGGCTATCGGCTATGCCCAGGAAGCCGGCGTGCCGTTCGAACTCGGCATCATCCGCAACCACTACGTCGGCCGCACCTTCATCGAACCGACCGACCAGATCCGGCACTTGGGTGTGCGCCTCAAACACAACGCCAACACAGGGTACTTGGAAGGCAAGCGGGTGGTGCTGATCGACGATTCCATCGTCCGCGGCACCACGTCCATGAAGATCGTCGAAATGGTCCGGAGTGCCGGCGCCGCCGAGGTGCACATGCGCATCTCGTCTCCGCCGACGACGCATTCCTGTTTCTACGGCATCGACACCCCGTCGCGCGAGGAACTGCTGGCAGGTCGCTACGACGTCGCCGGCATGGCCGAGCAGATCAAGGTCGACAGCCTCGCCTTCATCTCCATCGACGGTCTCTACCGCGCCGTCGGCATGCCTGGGCGCAACGACATAACGCCGCAGTTCTGCGATGCCTGCTTCTCCGGCGATTACCCGATCAGCCTCACCGACCGCGAGGCCGAACCGACGCCGACCCTCCTAACCCTCCTGGACGAGCGCGCCTGAGCCATGAGTGCAGGACGACTGCAAGGGCGCATCGCGCTCATTTCCGGCGCATCACGCGGCATCGGCGCCGCCGTGGCGCGCCGCTATGCCGAGGAAGGCGCGCATTTGGTATTGGTGGCGCGCACCACCGGCGCGCTCGAGGAACTGGACGACGAAATCCAGCAGATCACCGGCACGCCCGCGACCCTGGTCCCCATGGACCTGACCGACTACGACGAAATCGACCATATGGGCGCCGCCCTGCACGAACGCTTTGGGCACCTGGATATCCTGGTCGGCAATGCCGGTATCCTGGGCACGCTCAGCCCCTTGGGCCACATCGACCCCAAGGTCTGGGACCAGACCATGGCGGTCAACCTGACGGCCAATTGGCGCCTGCTCAGGTCCATGGACCCGCTGTTGCAGCGCTCGGACGCCGGCCGCGCCATTTTCGTCACCTCCAGTGTCGGCGCCGAGCCCCGCGCCTATTGGTCGGCCTATGCCATCTCAAAGGCCGGCCTGGAGATGATGGCCAAAATCTACGCCCAGGAAAACGCCAAGTCGCGCGTCAACGTCAATCTGGTCAACCCAGGCGGCACTCGTACCGCCATGCGCGCCCAAGCCATGCCCGGCGAGGACCCTGCATCGGTGAAGCCGCCGGAAGCGGTGACGGAAACTTTCGTCAGACTCGCGGAAGCGCGCTGCGAATTGAACGGCGAGACGCTCGACTGCCGCTAAATGCCGTTCGCGGCCACTTCCCAGAACGCAGCGACGGCGCGGGTCGCGTGACGCGCATCCAGGCAGACCATCGATTCGCGCATCGCCAGTTCGCACCCCTGGAGCCGCACCATCGCGAGGCGGCTGTCGTGTCCGAATTCGGGTTCGGAAACGAAACCGATGCCGATACCGGCGGCCACAGCCTCCCGGACGCTTTCGCGCCCCTCGATCTCGATCAGGGTGGCGGGCGTCATGGCGCGGCGTTGGAATTCCTCCTCGATCAGGCGCCGGGTGGTCGACCCCCGCTCGCGCAAAATCACGTCCTGGCCCTGCAAATCCCCGAAATCCACGCTCCCCGACCGCGCCCAGGGGTGTCCCACGGGCACCACGGCGACCAGCGGATCGTCGCGCAGCGTCATCACCTTGAGGCGCGGGTCGTCGGGCAGGCTCGCCAGTACGCCGATGTCGGCGCGGAACTCCAGCAGTTGCGCCATGATGGCTTCGGAGTTGCCGATATTCAGCGCCACGGAAACACTGGGATAGCGGCGCCGGAATTCGCCCACCACCCGGAGCACATGGAACGGCGCGTCGGCGGCGATGGTCAATTGCCCGTCCCTGAGCGCCGCGGTTTCCGACAAAAGATCGATCGCCTGCAGTTCCATGTCGAGCATGGAGCCGGTAATCTCGAACAGGCGACGGCCGGTTTCGGTCAGGGTGGAGCGCTTGCGGACCCGGTTGAACAAGGCCACGTCGAAATCGCGTTCCAGCTTCTTCACCTGGTCGGACAGCGTCGGCTGGGTGAGGCCAAGGGATTCCGCCGCCTTGCTGAAACCCCCGTGGACCGCGACCGCATGAAAAGCGCGCAATTGCGCATAGTACATGGAGAACTCCAGTTCATTGTTTAAAACGATATTCGTTATATAAATTATCGATTTGACTTATTAAACAAAAAATCCAAATTGGGCATCGGAAACGGTGCCGCGCCGAATGCCCGCGTCGGCGTCACAATCCCTAAACACCGGGCGCGTATCGTTACCAAAACAACCTTGAGGCCGACCATGTCCCTGACACCCAACGATCCCCTTCTGCTGACCCCGGGTCCACTGACCACCTCGCACGAGACCAAGGAAGCCATGCTGCACGATTGGGGATCGCGTGACGCCACCTTCATCGCCGCCAATGCGCGCGTGCGCGACAGCCTATTGACCATCGCCAATGCCGCCGACACCCACGTTTGCGTGCCGATCCAGGGCAGCGGCACCTTCGCTGTCGAGGCCGCCATCGGCACCCTCTTGCCGCGCGACGGCAAGGCGCTGGTGGTCATCAACGGCGCCTACGGGCACCGCATGGTGAAGATCATCGAATATCTCGGCCGCAACTGCGTGACGCTGGAAACCGCCGAGGACACCCCGCCCGAGGCCGCCGACGTCGAAGCGGTCCTCACCGCCGATGCCGACATTTCCCATGTGTTGGTCGTCCACTGCGAGACCACGTCCGGCATCCTCAACCCCGTCGAAGCCATCGCAGAGGTCGTCGCCAAGCAGGGCCGGCGTTTACTCATCGACGCCATGAGCGCCTTTGGCGCCATCGCGCTGGACGCCAGGAAGGTGCCGTTCGATGCCGTCATGGCGTCATCCAACAAGTGCCTGGAAGGCGTGCCGGGCATGGGCTTCGTACTGATCCGCAAGGAAGCGCTCGAGGAAGCCAAAGGCAACGCCCATTCCCTGAGCCTCGATCTCTACGACCAATGGCAGGCGATGGAAGCCAACAACCAGTGGCGCTTCACCCCGCCGACCCACGTGATCGTCGCCTTCGACGCCGCCATCCGCCAGTTCGAGGAAGAAGGCGGCGTTAAAGGCCGCAACGCGCGCTACAGTGCCAACGCCAGACTGCTGATCGACGGCATGCGGCAGATGGGTTTCGAAACCCTGCTTTCCGACAACCTGCAGGCGCCGATCATCATCACCTTCAAGATGCCGGCCGACCCGAAGTTCGACTTCCAGGTGTTCTACGACAGCCTGAAGGATCGCGGCTTCATCATCTATCCCGGCAAGCTCACCGTGGCACCGTCGTTCCGCATGGGCTGCATCGGCCACCTGGGAGAAGCGGAAATGAAAGCGACCCTGGCCGCCGTCTCGGACGTCATGCAGGAAATGGGCGTCACCTCCGGCACGCCCGAAAGGGGGGCCGCATGAGCACCCATCCCGATCACGTCACCGTCAACGGCCGCTCTTACGCCTGGCCGAAACAGCCCTTGGTGGTGGTTTGCGTCGATGGCTCGCAGCCGGAATACATCGAACAAGCCATCGCCGGCGGCCACATGCCGTTCCTGGCGGAAGCCTTGAAGCGGGGCAGCGATCTCCGCGCCGACTGCGTGGTGCCGAGCTTCACCAATCCCAACAACCTCTCCATCGTCACCGGTACGCCACCGAAGGTGCACGGCATTTCCGGCAACTTCTTCCTCGATCCCGACAGCGGCGAGGAAGTGATGATGAACGATCCCAAGTTCCTGCGCACGGAGACCATCTTCAAGGCTTTCCACGACGCCGGCGCCAAGATCGCCATCGTCACCGCCAAGGACAAGCTGCGCCGGCTGCTCGGCCATGGGCTCGATTTCTCGTCGGGCCGCGCCATCAGTTTCTCGTCGGAAAAAGCCGATGAAACGACCCTCGCCGACAACGGCATCGACAACGCCCAGGCCTTCGTCGGGCGCGACATTCCAGACGTCTATTCCGCCGACCTGTCGGAGTTCATCTTCGACGCCGGCGTCAAGCTGATGGAAGCGCACCGGCCGGACATCATGTATTTCTCGACGACCGACTACATCCAGCATAAGCACGCGCCGGGCACGCCAGTGGCGCACGCCTTCTATGCCATGATGGACAGCTATTGGCGGAAGCTCGACGCCATGGGTGCGGTGCTGGCCCTGACCGCCGACCACGGCATGAACGCCAAGTTCGGCGCCGACGGCGCGCCCGACGTGATCTACCTGCAAACGCTGTTGGACGATTGGTTGGGCGAGAGCAAGGCACGGGTGATCCTGCCGATCACCGACCCTTACGTGGTGCACCACGGCGCGCTGGGCTCGTTCGCCACGGCCTACCTGCCGGCCGACGCCGACGCCGCCGAGATCGCCGAGCGGTTGGAAGGCGTCGATGGAATCGACAGCGCCTATACCCGCGCCGACGGCTGCGCCGAATTCGAACTGCCCGAGGACCGGCTCGGCGACATCATCGTCGTCTCCGGCATCCACAAGGTGATCGGCACCACCGCCGAGCGCCACGACCTGGGCCAATTGAAGGAACCGCTCCGCTCGCACGGCGGTGTGAGCGAGCAACGCGTGCCGCTGGTGGTGACGCGTCCCGTCGACGGCGTCGACGCGGGCCGCCGGCTACGCAATTTCGACATTTTCGACATCGCCCTCAACCACGCCGGCTGAGGGCCAGCATCGGGAGGCATCCATGGACGTTCAGGCCAACATTATTCACGAAGCCATGCGGATCGGCGGCAAGAAAGTCGCCGGCGACAACGGCACCATCGACGTGTTCAACCCCTTCACGGGTGGCATCGTCGGCACCGTGCCGCGCGCCAGCGCCGAACAGGTGGCGGAGGCCTTCCGGATCGCCAACGACTATAAACCGACCCTGACCCGCTACGAGCGCCAGCAGATCCTGCAGAAGACGGCGGAAATGATCACCAAGCGGAAGGATGAGATTTCCGATCTGATCACCGCCGAATGCGGGCTCTCCAAGAAAGACTCGCTCTACGAAGCCGGGCGCTCCTTCGATGTTTTCACCCTCACCGGCCAGCTTTGCATCCTCGATGACGGCGAGATCTTCTCCTGTGACCTCACACCGCACGGCCAGAAGCGCAAGATTTTCACCCAGCGTGACCCCTTGCTGGGCGTCATCAGCGCCATCACGCCGTTCAACCATCCGCTTAACATGGTGGCGCACAAAATCGCGCCCTCCATCGCCACCAACAACCGCATGGTCTGCAAGCCGACCGAACTGACACCCCTGACCTGCCTGCTGTTGGCCGATATCCTCTATGAATGCGGCCTGCCGCCGGAGATGTTCCAGGTGGTGACGGGGCTGCCCAGCGACATCGGCGACGCCATGATCACCGACCCGCATATCGACCTCATCACCTTCACCGGCGGCGTGCCGGTGGGCAAGATGATCGCCGAAAAGGCCGGCTATCGGCGCACCGTGCTGGAACTGGGCGGCAACGCGCCGTTGATCGTCATGGAGGATGCGGACCTCGACCGTGCCGCGACCCTGGCGGTCGGCGGCGCCACCAAGAACTCCGGCCAGCGCTGCACCGCCGTGAAGCGCATCCTGGTCGTCGAGGAGGTCGCCGATGCCTTCGCCGAACTGGTGACGGAAAAAGCCAAGAAGCTCAAATACGGCGATCCCACCGACCCGGAAACCGACATCGGCACGGTTATTACCGAAGACGCCGCCAGGACTTTCCAGCGCCGCGTCACCGAAGCGGTCGAGGCCGGCGCCACCCTGCTGCACGGCAACAACCGCGAGGGCGCGGTGTTCCCGCCGACCGTCGTCGACCATGTGCCGTGGGATTCGGAACTGGTGATGGAGGAGACCTTCGGCCCCGCCATTCCGATCATCCGCATCAAGGACATCGACGAGGCCATCCGCGTCGCCAACGGCACCAACTTCGGCCTGTCGTCGGGGGTCTGCACCAACCGGCTCGATTACGTCACGCGGTTCATCGCCGAATTGAACCACGGCACCGTCAACATCTGGGAGGTGCCGGGCTACCGCATCGAGATGTCGCCGTTCGGCGGCATCAAGGATTCCGGGTTGGGCTACAAGGAAGGCGTCATCGAAGCGATGAAGAGCTTCACCAACGTCAAAACCTTCTCACTGCCCTGGCAATAGCCTCCCAATCCCCATGACACCCCGAAGCCGCCGCCGGTTCGCCGACGGCGGTTTTTCGTTGTGAGTGAAACCCACCGACACAAGGCGGCAGGTCTTGCCGGGCGGAAACCGGTGATCAATTCGTTTCCAGTCATGAGAGTCGTGTATACTCAGGCCCTTAGCAAAAGTTGTTTCTGGCATGGGGATTGCTGCTCAATGGCCATGAGACAGATAGCAACAACCGTTTTGCGCTACGCCACCCTGCTGGTCCTGGCGGCCATGCTTTTCGCCGCCCCGGCCATCGCCGAGGACATCGGCGTTGCCGAGAAAGTCGTCAAGCAGGCCATCGCGCGCTCCGCCAATAAACCCATCGGCAAGGGCGCGGGGCTCGCCTTCAATGAAGTCGTCGCCACCGGCACCGGCAGCGCCATCGAGATCGTGTTTACCGACGAATCGCATCTAATCCTCGGCGAAGACGCCGAGATCATTCTCGACAGCATGGTCTACGAACCCAATCAGGGCGTCGTCAAAGGCACCTTCCGGGTGGTGTCCGGCGTGCTTCGCTTTAAATCCGCGCAGACCCGCCTGGACATGATGATCAACACGCCGTCCGGCACTATCGGCATCCGCGGCACCGAATTCGATCTGCTGACCACCCCGACCGCCACCGAGATCGCCATGTTGGAAGGCGTCGTCGAAGTTTCATCGGCGGCGGGCACCGCGACCGTCTCCGCCGGCCAGTCCTATCGCATGAGCGGCGCCAACGCGGGTTTTCTCGACCAGCCGAGCCCGGCCATGCGGGACGCGTCGGGCCGGATGATGACATTGATTGCCGCTGCTGACGAACAGGCTGCGCAAATCGCGCCGACAACTTCCCCCGCCGCCTCGGGCGGCAACGGAAACCGGTTGATCATGGACTTGGCCTCCGGCCCGGTGGTCATCGAGATGCGGCCCGACCTGGCGCCGAATACGGTTGCGCGCATCCGCGAAATGGTCGCAAGCGGCGCCTTCAACGGCCTCGAGTTTCAGTTCGTCCGTCCTGGCTACGTCGCCGAGACCGCGGCGCCGCCGGCCGCTGCTACAGCGATCAAGGCGGAGCTTTCAGATGTTCCGTTCGAAAAAGGCACGCTGGGCCTCTCGCATGACCGCGACGATCCCGACAGCGGCAACGGCAAGTTCTTCATCGCCCTCGGCCGTGCGCAGGTTCTTGATGGTAAGTACACCGTCTGGGGCAAGGTTGTCTCCGGCATGGAACACCTGGAGGCGTTCAGCGCGACGACCTCGGGCAGGACGCGCGAGAAGGTCAAAACCCTATCGCTTGCTCAGTAACCGCGCCATGTAATCGTCCTTGGAGATGAATCCCGCGACGCCACGGCGATCGTCGTAGATGCTTTGGTAGAACCCGCAATTGCGGCACACCTCGTTAAAGCGTCCGGCCTCCTGATTTTCGATGATATTCATCCAGCGTTCATTGCTGGCGGACAGGATCTCCGCAAGCGGTGTCTGGTTGAGATCGCCGAGCCAAAGCGTCCCTTTCGGATCGCGGCAGGCGCAGGCGTTGACCTCGCCGGTGGCGGTGACCTGGATACTGTCGAACGGCAGCGCGCAGGCGCCCTTCTTGTAGAGCCGCCCGCCATCGGTGAAGCTCATGTCGAGGCCTGCGATATCATCCTCGGTGATGTCACCGCCCCAATTGTCGACGATGGAACTGTACCCGATGCGGACGCCCCGCGCCTCAAGCCGCTCGGCAATCTCGATCAATTCGTTCTTGTCTGACCATGGCCAGCGGAACGATCGGTCGGTTCGGAACCCGAGCACGATCTCGGCGTCGCTCGGCCGGCGCGCCAGGGCCTCATCCAACCTGGCGAGGTTGTAGAGGAACCGGCGATACTGCTTCTCGCCGCGTCCGGTGATGCGCTGGAACCCGCCGAAGTCGTGCCCGTAAACGCTGATCTCCATGTAGGTCATCTTCCGCATGGAAAGCAGCGCGTCGATGGACTGCGCGTCGGCGCCGACGAAATTGGTATAGAAGCCGAAGACCTTCGCCGGGCTTCGTTCGATGTAGGCCATGCGCTCCATGACGCGCTTGTCCATGAAGATATCCCCGGTAATCGGCGTGATGGCGATGTATTCGAACCCCATCTCGCCGGCCTGGTCGATGCAACCGGTGAACAGCGCCTCATCCATGACCGTTCGCGGACGCAGCTTCTTCGGATAGGAGCAGAACCTGCACTCGAGGTTGCAGAAACTGACCGTTTCCACAAACAGCCGCCAATGCGGCGGCGGCACGAACGAGCGTCCCAACAGGCGGTTCTTGTTCAGGACAAAGGCGGCGCCGGCGGAACGCCGGGCCAGCCGCCAACGGTCGGACAACCAGGATTTCACGTGAACGTTCCGCCCGTTATGAAAGGGTCACCGGGCATACACCGTCTATTCCGCCGCCGCCAGCCCGAGCAGGCAATCGTCGCTTTCCGCTTCCAGCGGCGTGAAATCGCGGTGCGCGATCCATTCCGGCCGTTTGAAGCGGCGGATGTGGTTTTCCACGTTGTTGTAGCTGACGTAGACGATGAGCCGATCCCAGGGCGAAATGTTCGGCGGCGAGGCATGAACCAAACAGCCATGGAAGAAGAACCCGGTGCCGGCCGGCCCCTTCGGCGCGACGATGCCGCCGGCCTCCGCCATGTTGCGGATCAAGTCATCGTCCAGGGTCCAGAGCGGATAGCTGGTGGTCGAGGTATCGTGGCCGGCATCGAAGACGCCGTGCTTATGGCTTTTCGGAATCAGATAAAGCGGCCCGTTGAATTCGCTCACGTCGTCCAGATAAACGGCCAAGTTCATGGCCCTGGGTTCCGGCATGTCGTCGTCGCGCCGCCAGGTGCCGTAGTCCTGATGCCATTGCCAGACGTCGCCGTTAAAGGCGGCCTTGGCGTTCAGTTTAAACTGATGCACGTAGACTTGGCCTTTCAGCATCTGCTCGGCCGGCTCCAGGATGCGCGGATGACGCACGAACTTGGCATAGACGTCGTTGTAGGTATGGGTGGCGAAGGCGGTGCGCACGGTGTCGCCGTCTTTCTCGCGGAAATTCTCGTCGCGACGCTGCGCGAAGATACCAGGAATCTCGCCCTTCAACGCGGCGACCTCATCGGCCGAAAACAGTTCCGGCAGGATGACGTAACCCTCGTCCTCGAATTGGCGCAGTTGCGCGTCGTTCAGCCTCATCGCCGCTACCTCCCCATGATTCGGACAGCATAGCCTTTTCGCCGCCATGCGCGAAAGCCTCTCCGCCCCCCTCTTGCCCGCCGGGCCGGGCCGGCGCACAATCCCAACCATGAACCAGATCGAAATCCCCGCTGCCTTCTACCGGGGCGGCACATCGAAGGGCGTGTTCTTCCACGAGCACGATCTCCCGGCCGAGCGCGAAAAGCGCATCGGCCTCTTCCTACAGGTGATCGGCACCCCCGATCCCTACGGCCGGCAGTTGAACGGCATGGGCGGCGGTATTTCGTCGCTCTCCAAGGTGGTCAGCATCGGCCCTGCCACCCGCGACGACGCCGACGTGGATTACACCTTCGGCCAAGTGATGATCGACCGGCCGGAAATCGATTTCTCCACTAACTGCGGCAACCTTTCGTCCGCCGTTGGCCCCTTCGCCATCGACGAAGGTCTCGTTTCCCCGGACACCGCCGACGGCACCGCCATGGTACGGCTGCATAACACCAATACCGGCGTCGTCGTTCATGCCCACGTGCCCGTCGCCGGCGGGCGCGCCGCCGTCGCCGGCGATTTCGAGATCCAGGGCGTGCACGGCACCGGTGCCTGCATCCAGCTCGACTACCTCGATCCCGGCGGCGCAACGACCGGCAGCCTGCTGCCGGCGGGCGAGATTCTTTCGACGCTCGAAGTTCCCGGCGAGGGTTCCTTCGAGGTCACCATGACCGACGCCGCCACCGGCATGGTTTTCATCGCCGCCGAGGACCTTGGGCTCGGCGCCACCGAACACCCGGAAGCCATCGACGCGACGCCGGGCCTGATCGACAGGCTGGACCGCATCCGCCGCGCCGCCGGCGTCGCCATGGGCCTCGCCAACCGGCCGGAAGACGTGACCATGACCAACCCGCGTATCGCGTTGCTGGCCCCGCCAACCGACTACACCGCCATCGACGGCACGCATGTGGCGGCGGCGGATCAGGACATCACCGCACGCATGCTCTCGGTGCGCAACATCCACCGCGTGGCGCCATTGACCAGCGCGCTCTGCCTCGCCGCCGCGACAAAAATCGAAGGTTCCCTGCCGCACCGGCTGGCGCGCGGCAACGGCGGCGACCTCAGGGTGGGTACGCCATCGGGCGTGCTGCCGGTGGGTGCGGAAATCGCTTGCGAGGACGGCCAGTGGAAGGCGCTATCGGCGCGCAGCTACCGCACCGCCAGGCGCCTGATGCAGGGCAGCGTGTTGATCCCTGCGCCTTAATCCAGCTCCGCCACCATTGCGGCGACCGCGCCGGCCCAGTCGCCGAGCGCCGGCTGGCGGAACAGCCACATGGTCGGATACCACGGGCTGTCGTCGCGGCCTTCGAACCAGCGCCATTCGCAGGCATAGGGCAGCACCAGCCACACCGGCTTGGCGAGCGCGCCGGCCAGGTGCGCCACCGCCGTATCCGGCGAGATCACCAGGTCCATGTTGGCGATGGCGGCGGCGGTGTCGGCGAAATCACGGAATTCACCGCCCAGGGGCGTGATGATGTCCACCAACCCGGCGGCATCGATATCCGGCGCTTCGTCGTCTTTCTGAAGACTGTAGAACTCAATACCTGAAAGCCGGGTCAACGGCGCCAGCGCCGCCAGACCGGGCGAGCGCCAATCGTTGCGCTGGTGGCTGGCGCTGCCTTTCCACACCAGCCCGACGCGGCGCCTGTCCCCCGGCCCCAACCGCTCCGCCCATGCCGTCAGACGACCCTCATCGACCGAGAGATACGGCACCGACGCCGGCAGATTGGAGAAATCCGTCCGGAATGCACCCGGCAGGCTCATCATCGGAATCTGGTAGTCGTGCGCCGGTAATGGGGCGCCGGTGGGAATGACCTTCGCCACCCCCGGCAAGCAAGACAGCAAGCCGATCAAGGCATCAGGGCATTCCAACACCACCCGCGCGCCCTGCTCCGCCAGCATCGGCAGGTAACGCGCGAATTGCAGGCTGTCGCCAAAGCCCTGCTCGGCATGAACCAGCACCGTCGCGCCGGTGGGGTCTTCGCCTTGCCAGCGCGGTTGTTCCCAATCCCTGCGGATGGCAGCGAAGTGTTCCGTGCGCCAACGCCATTCGAACTCTCCCCAGCCCTCCGCGAACCGGCCAAGCTTGAGCAGCGCCTGCGCCCGGTTGCGGTGGATTTCCGGATTGCCGGGGTCGCGTGCAAGCGCCAAGTCGTAGGCCTCGACTGCCGCCGACGTATCGCCGAGTTCCTGGCGCGCCACGCCGAGATTGGCCCAGGCCTCGGGCACGTCGGCGCTTTCATCGAGAGCCCGCAAGTAGCAGTCGGCTGCCTCGCCGGGCCGATACAGAAGGCGCAGTACATTGCCGAGATTGACCCAAGCCTCGGCGATGGTGGGCGCCGACGCAACAGCACCGCGATAGTGGGCTTCCGCCCGGGCCAGATTTCCGGCGGCCTGTTGGTCACGGCCCAAGCTGAAATGCGCCAACCCCAGGTTCAGCCGCGCCGCCGCCAATTCAGGCGCCAACGCCAAGGCTGACTCGGCCGCCGCCTTCGCATCGGTGGCGCGCTCGCTCTCCAGATAGGCCCCTGAGAGCTCACAAAGAGTCTCGGCGTTCTGGGGATCAATCTTCAGCGCCCGGCGCCCGGCGCGGACGGCCTCTTTCACCCGTCCCAATGTGCGGAGCACGCGTGCCCGGTTGGCATGATACATGGCCACGTCAGGTACCAGATGAATGGCCCGGTCGATGGCTCCCAACCCTTCTTCGTGACGGCCGCGCTGATGCGCGATCAAGCCCAATAGATGTAAAGCGTCGGCATGTTCAGGGTCGAGAGACAGAATATCGCGATAGAACGCCTCGGCGGCGTCCAACTGGCCTTGCTGGTGCAGCGCCAGGGCCTCGGCGAGCTTATCGGGTTGCGCCGCCATTCTCCTCGACAAGGATGGTAATTTCCACACGACGGTTCTTGGCCCGCCCTTCCTCGCTGTCGTTGTCGGCAAGCGGCCGGCTGTCACCGAATCCTTGAATGGTGATTCTCTCGGCCGGGACCTGACCACTGTTTGCCAGGATAAGCACCACGGACGATGCCCGCGCCGCCGACAAATCCCAGTTGGAGCGGAACTGGCCGCCACTGATCGGCACGTTGTCGGTATGGCCGGAAACGATGATGTCACCCCGTGTCGCGCTCAGGATGGGGATCAAATGGGTCAACATACCGACAAACCTGGGGTCGGCCTCTGCTCTGCCCGATGGAAAGGCGATCTCGTTGGGAAAACGGATCACCACCTTGCCGCCGACCCGCTCGACACCGATGCGCGAGCCCTGCAGGCTTTGGTTGATGGCGGTGCGCAGATCGGTTTCCAAAATCTGGGCGCGGCTTCTCTGAATCTCCTGGTATGTCTGCTCGATGGATTTTTCGTCAAGCTTGTCGAGGTCCATTTCCACCGGGGGCTTTTCACCGGATTCGGGAATGCCCGCTTCTTCCTTGGGCTCGGCCGGCGGGATCATCATCGTGGTTGGCTTGTCGCGCGTCGCCAGGCCACCAACCTCGATCATGCCGCGGAAATGATCGACCATGCTGGAGCCGAAGGCGTTTTTCAGCGAACCCGCCAGCGCCTTGTACTTCTCGGCATCCATGGTCGAATAGGTGAACAGAAGCACGAAGAACGTCAGCAGCAGCGACATCATGTCGCCGAAGGTCACCATCCAGGTCGGCGCGCCACCGCCGCCTTTCTTACCGTTTTTCTTTCCCTTGGCCACGGCTAGCCTTCCTCTTGCTCTTTCTTCTTGGAGCGCGCCGACGGCAGGAACGCCGACAGCGTCTCGGAGATCACCTGCGGCCCCTGGCGCTGGTGGATCAAGAGCACGCTCTCGTAAACCAGTTCGTTGACCACCCCGTCCAGGTTGGTCTTCGCCGCCAGCTTGTCGGCGATGGGAAAGGCGATCAGGTTGGCGATCAGGGCGCCGTAGAAGGTGGTTAGCAGCGCCACCGCCATGGCCGGACCGATGTTGGCCGGATCGTCCAGGTTGGCGAGCATCTGCACCAGGCCCACCAGGATGCCGATCATGCCAAAGGCCGGCGCCGATTCACCGATGCCGCGAAACATGGTTTCGCCCTGTTCCTGGCGGAACATCATCTGGTTGATTTCCTGATCCAGGATATGTTTGACGTTCTCCAGGCTATGGCCGTCGACCACCAACCGGATTCCCTGGCTGAGCAAAGCGTTGTTGATCTTGAACTCCTGCAGGGCAAGCACGCCGCTCTTACGTGCCGCAGCCGCCATTTCCAGGACTTCGTTGTAGATATCGTTGGGGTCCGATGTCACTTCCTTGAAGGCGGTGCGCATGCCGAGCCCGAACGACGCCAACATATCCGCCAGCCGGAACTTGATCAGCGTCGCCGCCAGTGTGCCGCCGAGCACGATGAGAATGCCCGGAATGTTGAAGAACAGCGCCGCTTCGCCACCGAACACGATCGCGGCGCCGATGACCGCCAACCCGAAAATCAGACCGATGAGTGTGGCGATATCCATGCCGTCTGCCGCCGTCCGTGGAGAAAAAGACCATTTTGACCAAATGGTTAAAGGAGATTAACCGTCAACGGCCGAGCCTTCAAGCGATCATCACTGCGGGATTTTCAGGCCCGGAATCCACTTGAGAACAGCTTTGCCATGGCCCAACATGTGGAGGCGGATCAACGGGAGCATGGCATGCAGGCACGCGACGTAAAAACGGCGGAAGACGCCCGGAAACTGGTGGAGAAGCGCGGTCTCGACCACGTCAAGGTCGGCGTTTTCGATATCGACGGCATCATGCGCGGCAAATACATGAGCCGCGACAAGTTCTTCTCCGCCCTCGACGGCGGCTTCGGCTTCTGCGACGTGGTGCTCGGCTGGGATTCCTACGACCAGCTCTATGACAACGTCTCCATTACCGGCTGGCATACGGGCTATCCGGATGCACCGGTGCGAATCCTGCCGGAATCGTGCCGGGAGATTCCCTGGGAAGACGATATGTTGCTGTTCATGGGCGAGTTCGCCGGCGAGCACGAGCAGGTCTGCCCGCGCGGCACGCTGCGCAAGGTCTTGGACAAGGCCCATGACATGGGATTCAAGGTCAAGGCCGGGTTCGAGTACGAGTTTTTCGTGTTCGAGGAGACGCCCGCCTCGGTGCGCGAAAAGAACTACCGCGACATGAAACCGATGCAGCCCGGCTTTTTCGGTTACTCCATGCTGCGCAATACGGTCGAAAGCGATTTCTACCGCGACCTTCTGGACGGCTGCCAGCGCATGGACATGGCCCTCGAGGGCCTGCACGAGGAAACCGGACCCGGCGTACTGGAAGCCGCGATCTCGGTCGATGACGGCCTGTCGGCGGCGGACAAGGCGGCGCTGTTCAAAACCTTCGCCAAGATCATGGCGCAGAAGAACGGCATGATGGCCACCTTCATGGCTAAATGGTCCCCCGATTGGCCGGGCCAGAGCGGCCATATCCACATGTCGCTGACCGACAAGAAAGGCACCAGCGCCTTCCATGATGCCAAAGACAAGCACGGCATGTCGGAGACCATGCGCCATTTCGTCGGCGGCCAGCAGAAACTGATGCCGGAAATGCTGTCGATGATCGCCAACACGGTCAATGCCTACACGCGCCTGATCCCCGGCTTCTGGGCCCCGACCGAGGCGACCTGGGGCGTCGACAACCGCACTTGCGCGCTCCGGGTGATCGAGGGTTCGGCCAAGTCGCAGCGGGTCGAGTATCGCATTGCCGCCGCCGACGCCAATCCCTACATCTCGCTGGCGGCGGCCATCGGCGCCGGGCTTTGGGGCGTCGAGAACAAGATCGAGCCCGATGCCCCGGTGCAGGGCAACGCCTACGACAAGACCTTCCCCAAGCGCCTGCAATTGCCTCAGACCCTGTTCGAGGCGGCCGGCCGGCTGAAGGCCTCGAAGCCGGCGCGGGAATTGTTCGGTGATGCCTTCGTCGAACATTACGCCGCCACCCGCGAATGGGAGGAGCGCGAGTTCCGCAAGCACATCACCGATTGGGAAATGGAACGCTACTTCGAGATCATCTGACCGGCGTCGCCGCCACCACCTTGGAGCCGCACTAACATGAGTTTCGAAACCTGGGCCGCCTTCGTCGCCATCTGGTTCGCCTTCGTCGCCTTTCCGGGCCCGAACAGCGTCTATGTCATGGCCGTCGGCAGCCGCCGCGGCCTGCGCGCATCGTTCGCCGCCGCCGCCGGTTTCGCGCTGGCGGTGACGGTCTACGTGGTGTTGGTCGGATTGGGGCTGTTGGCGTTCTTGGCAGCGTCGGCCGCTGCCTTCGAGGTGCTGCGCTGGGCCGGTGTGGGGTATCTGATCTATCTCGCCTGGAAGACCTGGCATGCGCCCACCGACACATTGAGCGAGCGGCCGCTGACATTGCCGGAAGCCACCGGCGTTTTCTCCAAGGCGGCGCTGATCTCGCTGACCAATCCGAAATCGGCGCTTTCCTATATCCTCGTCTATCCGCCGTTTCTCAACGCGGAAGCCGATCCCTCCGCCAGCCTGGTCATCATGGGCGCAACATCGGTGGCACTCTGTCTCGCCATCTATACCGCCTACGGCTTCGCCGCCGGCCACCTGGGGCGGCTGATCCGCAGCCGCCGGCAGGCCTTGATCCGCAATCGTCTTTTTGCCGCCGTGTTCGCCATCGGCGGTTTCGCTCTGGCCGTCTCCGAACGGCGCTGAAGGAAAAACAACAACATGACGCTTTCTTCCAACTGGAACTACCCGACCGCCGTGCGCTTCGGTGCCGGCCGCATTGCCGAACTGGCCAAGGTCTGCGGCGCCGCCGGCATGGGGAAGCCATTGCTGGTCACCGATCCGGGTCTGGCTGGCCTGCCGATGATCGCCGACGGCCTGGCCGCGCTCAACGAAGCCGGGCTCCAGGCAGCCGTGTTTTCCGACATCCAGCCCAATCCGGTCGCTTCCAATGTCGAAGCCGGCGTCCAAGTGTTGCGCTCGGGCGGCCATGACGGGGTCATCGCCTGGGGCGGCGGCAGTGCCATGGACGCCGGCAAGGCCATCGCCTTCGCCGCCGGCCAGACCCGCCCGCTCTGGGATTTCGAGGACATCGGCGACAACTGGACCCGCGCCGACGAGAGCGCCATCCTTCCCATCGTCGCCGTGCCGACCACATCCGGCACCGGCTCGGAAGTGGGTCGCGCGTCGGTCATCACCAACGAGGAAACCCACACCAAGAAGATCATCTTCCACCCCAAGATGATGCCGGCGACGGTGATCTGCGATCCCAAATTGGTCGCCGGCCTGCCCGCCAACCTGACGGCCTGGACCGGCATGGATGCGCTGGCGCACTGCCTGGAAGCCTATTGCGCGCCGGGCTACCACCCGATGGCGGACGGCATCGCCGTCGAGGGCCTGCGGCTGATCAAAGACTGGCTGCCCAAGGCGGTCGCCGATGGCGCCGACCTGGAAGCGCGCGCGCACATGATGTCGGCAGCGGCCATGGGCGCGACGGCGTTTCAGAAGGGCCTCGGCGCCATCCATTCCCTGAGCCATCCCGTCGGCGCCATCTACAACGCCCATCATGGACTCACCAATGCGGTGTTCACGCCCTATGTGCTGATCAACAACCGCGCCGCCATCGCGGAACGCCTGGAACGCCTGGCGCGCTTCCTAGGTTTTTCGGGCGACGGCTTCGAGGCGGTGCTGAATTGGACGCTGGACCTGCGCCAGACCTTCGAGATTCCGCACACGCCGCAACCCCTGGGCGTCGAGGAAGCGCGGCTTGAAGAACTGGCGGCGATGGCGGCCGAGGACCCGACCGCCGGCGGCAATCCGGTGCCCGCCGGCAAGGCGGAAATGCTGGCCATGTACGAGGCCGCCATGGCGGGGCGGCTTTGATCCCGCCGTCTGTCCTGGAAACCGCCTTGGTCGCCTTCGCGACCTTCTTCGCCACGATCGGCCCCGTCGACGTCGCCGCCATTTTCGCGGCCCTAACGGCATCGAACCCGCCGGCACAGCGCCGCCGCATGGCCATCAAGGGCTGCCTGATCGCGGCGACCATCCTTTCCGCCTTCCTGGTCTTCGGCAACGGCGTCCTGACCTACATGGGCATCACGCTGCCCGCACTCCGGACCGCCGGCGGCATCCTCTTGTTGTTGATCGGCATCAAGCTGGTATTCGCCGAGCCCAGCGGCGGCACGTCGACCACCGCCGATGAAACCCGCGAGGCGACGCAGAAGGACGACGTTTCGGTGTTCCCGCTGGCGACCCCGTTGATCGCCGGGCCAGGCGCCATGGGCGCGGCAGTGCTGTTGATGAGCAACACCCATGGCGATCTCAAGCTGGCGGCGGCAGTGGCCGGCGCCATGCTCAGCGTCGTCACCATTACCTTCGTTTTGTTGCTGATCGCCACCCAGGTGCAGCGGCTCCTCGGCGTCACCGGGCTGCACGTGATTTCGCGGGTGTTCGGCGTGCTGCTAACCGCGCTGGCAGTACAGTTCGTGTTCGACGGGCTGAAAAGCAGTGGTTTGATCGGGACCTGATCAGGCTTCCGGCTTCACCGCGAACTCCACCCAATTGACGATCTCGCGCCAGCGCAGTTTCGGATCGAGAATGTCGCCGTCCAGGCCCAACGACCAGGCCAGGTCCTTGCGCTCGGGGTTCCGGTGCAATTCAACCAAACGTCCCGCATGGGCCTCGGCGGCTTCGGGGCCATCGAAGAAGCCCTGGTCGACGAGGCGCCGGGTATAGCGCCGGACCAGCACCGCCATGTCGGCGAGATCGAATTCCGGGTGATATTGCACCCCCCAGAAGGTGCCCTTGCCGTAGGTGAAGCAGGCACCCTGGACCTTGGAGAAATCGTTGGAAGCCAACAGCGTCGCCCCCGGCGGCAGCGCGGTCACCTCGTCCACATGCACCGCCGGCGCGTCGAACACCCGGTGCTTGCCGCTATAGAGCGGGTGGTCGCTGCCGTCCTCGCTCAGCGCCACCTTGCGCGCCACCGCCATCTCGCAGCCCTTGGGATTGGCCGCGACGGTACCGCCGGCCGCGGCGGCAGCCACCTGCAGCCCCCAGCAACTGCCGTAGAACGGAACGCCCGTGTCGAACACCGCCCGGGCTAGGTCGATCTGGCGCTGGACGCGCGGATCGTCCTCGCCACCCGGAATGTTGAGCGCCGAACCGCTCATCATGAAGCCATCGAACTGCTCCAGCGCGGTCCCCGCCGGCAGCACCGCATCGAGATCGGCGGGATTGCAGATTTCGATGACGCAATCGGGTACGGTCGCCAGCAGGATTTCGGAAAAACAATCGGTGTTGGTGCGCGCCCCGGCGGCGATGGCCTCGGCATTACGTTCGCGGGTATTGCCTTCCGCCAACAGGAACTTGAGGCCACTCATCGGTTCAACCCCTCGATCACCGCCGGCAGATCCGCGTGCGCCCCACAGATGGCGTCGGCGGACGTGTGGCCAGCATCGACGTCGCGCTTGGCGGTGAACAGCACGGCGCGCATGCCCATGGCCTGGGCGCCCTTGATGTCGTTGTGGTCGCGGTCGCCGATATGCACCATTTCCTCGTACTCCACCCCCATCTGGCGCCTGGCACTCTCGAACATGTCGGGGTGCGGCTTGGCGTGGCCGACTTCGTCGGAGAAGGCGAAGCCGCTGAAATGCCGCTTCAACCCATGAATATCGAGCAATTCCCTGAGCCCCGGCCCGGACGTGATGATGGTGTCTGAAACGATGCAGAGCTTGTAGCGCGCCGCCAGTTCGGCGATGGCCTCGGCGGCGCCGGTGATCGGATCGGGCGGCACGTCCAGTTCCATGCGCGCCATGACGTCGGCCAGGTCATCCAGTTCGCCTTCGGGCAGAGAACGGACCAACCCATTGAGCAGAACTTCCAGCCGCTCGCGTGCCGTCCAGGTGATCGAATGGCCCTGCCAGCATTTGACGAAAGCGGCATTGGCGACCTTGTAGGCGATGGCCAGTTCGTCGGAAGAAATCGGATGGTGGCGATTGAGTGCTTCCAGCACCATCTCGTGACGCGTCTCGGGCTTGCTTTTCAAGCCTTGCGCCGCACGCTTCGGTTCGTCGGACTCATCCGACATGATGGTATCCCAGAGATCGAAGGTAATGGCTTTGACGGTGGTCATTCGGAAGGTTTCCAGGCGGCGACCCGTTTTCGGGCCAGATCGATTTGCGATTGGTTCATGCGAAGCAGCAACGCCTCGCGCATGGCCTGCGGATCCTGGTTGGGATCGTAGGCCCGCACCCTATCGCGCGCCGGCAGGGCCAGTGTCAACCACTTGTAGGCCTCGATATTGTCGACATCGACGCCCCAGCCCTCGGCGTACATGACGCCGACCACGTGCTGGGCCACCGGATGGCCGCGTTCGGCCGCCTTCAGAAACCAGCCGAGCGCCGCGCTATAGTCGTGCGGCACGCCGCGGCCGTGGAAATACATGTCGCCGAGCCTGAATTGCGCTTCCCGATTCCGGCCCAATCCGGCCGCGAGCCGCAGCCATTCCGCCGCGCGGTGGTAGCTTTGCGGCACGCCGTCACCACGCGCGAAAAGCATCGCCAGTTCGAATTGGGCCTCGATATGTCCCTGTGCCGCCGCCTTGCGGAGCCAGACCCGCGCCTGAGCCGGATCACGAAGGTCGTCCTCCGGCGCATCCAGCAACGTCATCGCCAGCCGGTATTGCGCCGTCGGGCCGCCGGCTTCGGCCGCGCTTTCCGCCGCCGTCAGATCGGCATCGAACTTGGCCCGCGCCAGGGCTTCCTCGTCCATGTTGGTTTCGCCGAAGAACAGGAAAGCGCTGGCGCCGGACAGCAAAAGCGCGCCGAGGACAACGATCCAATAGAGAATCCGCATGGTCGTCGGTTGTAAAAGGAAATCGGCGTGCGAGAAACGAAATTCAGCGCGCCTTCTGGGTGGTCACCATGTTGTGTTCGTTGTTGCCGTTGACCCGCTCGCCGTTGCCGTAAGGGTCGGGACGCTCATAGCAGGTGACGCTGCCCAGCGTGTTGTGGCAATAGACCTGCGGCTTGATCACCTTTTCGTCTTCCTTGCAGTACTCGTTGCCCTTTTCCACGTTGACGTAGGAGCAATCCTTGCCGCTGGAATAGGAAACCACGTGATCGAGGATGGTCTTGTCGGTTCCGACGACCGTCATCATGTCGAGCTGAGCGACACCGGGCACGCCGGTGGCAACCGTCGGCGCCGTGCAGGCGCTCAACAGCACTAGCGACAACGCCGGCAACAGGGCCGCGATACGACGGAAATAGACATCTTTCATGGAATGTCGCCTCTCGTTCTCTGGAATGCGGACCCTAGCACGGATCCCATTAACAGCGCATTAACCACCCCCGTCGGCGACCCGAAAAAGCCAAGGAATTTTAGGGTTTCCGTTTCCCCACAGCGGGAAAAATGCTACAACCCCGGGCATCCTCATCATCCGAGGAAAGCGAGACCCATGGCTGTCCAAACCCCGATTTGTGACTTTGGCTGGAAAGCCCGAGATTTCTCCCTCGAAGGCACCGATGGCAAGATCTACACGCTGGCCGACGTGAAGGGCCCGAACGGTACGCTGGTGATGTTCATCTGTAATCACTGCCCCTATGTCAAAGCCGTCGCCGAGCGCCTGGTCGAGGACGCCAAGGTCCTGCAGGAAAAAGGCATCGGTATCATCGCCATTATGTCCAACGACCCGGAATACAATGCCGACGATTCATTCGACAACATGGTGTTGTTCGCCGAGAAACGCGGCTTCACCTTCCCCTACGTGATCGACACCACGCAGGAGGTGGCGCGGGCCTATGATGCCGTCTGCACGCCCGATTTCTTCGGCTTCAACGCCGATCTGGAACTGCAGTACCGTGGCCGGCTGGATGAATCCGGCGCCAAGCCCGCCCCCGTTGGCGCCCGGCGCGAGTTGCTGGAAGCCATGACCCAGGTGGCGGAGACCGGCCATGGCCCCGAGCAACAGACGGCCTCCATGGGTTGCTCCATCAAGTGGCGCGCAGAAGCCGCCGAATAGCGCCAACGCCGCTTGAGAATGGCCCCCGACGCAAGTATGTTGTGGCGCCATTCCCGGCAATCACCTTGAAAAGGAAGTGACGTGGCCGACGAACAAGACGTCCTGCTCCGCGAGATCGAAGAGGATCTAAAGCAGGAGCGCCTGGAAAAGCTCTGGAATACCTACGGCAACTACGCCATCGCCGGCGCGTTGGCGATCGTCATCGGCGTCGCGGGTACCAAGGCCTGGCAGAGCTACGACCTGGACCAGCGCATGCAGCAGGGCGAGCGCTTCGCCGACGCGGCCAAACTGGCCAACGACGGGAAGGCCGAAGACGCGCTCGGCGCGTTGAATACGCTCGGTCAGAACGCCGACGCCGGCTATGCCATGCTGGCGCGCTTCCGTGCCGCCGCCGTGACCGGCAAGAACGGCGATCCCGCCGGCGCCGCCAAGCTCTACGCCGCGCTTGCCGACGACAGCGGCATCGATGCCGTCTATCGCGAACTGGCGGTAGTGTTGGGCGCGCTGCAGGAATTGGACGCCGGCGCCGGTGGCAGCCTGGTCGCCCGGGCCGGTGAACTGGCCAGCGGCGGGTCGCCCTGGAAGCACAACGCCCGCGAGGTTCAGGCACTGGCGGCGCTCGGCAGCGGCGACATGAAAACCGCCGGCACGATCTTCAAGGAATTGGCCGAGACCGCCGGCGCGCCCCAGGGCGTGCGCTCGCGCGCCAACGAAATGCTCGCCATTACCGGCATGCAGCCGGCCGCCAAAACCAATTGACGCGCTGAACTGGATCGATTCGAATGGCTGACATGATGGAAAACCGGCCTCTACCGCGACGGATTAAGGCTCCGGCGCTATTGGCGCTGCTGGCCCTGGTCGCGCTCGGCGGTTGCGACACCATCAGCGACACCATGGACCGCTGGCAGGGCAAGGGCCCGCAGCCACCACTGCCGGGTACGCGCATCTCGGTCCTGGAAAACGATCGCAGTCTATCGGCGGACGAGGCCCTCGCCGGGCAGCCGATCCTGCTGCCGCAGCCGACGCCCAACGCCGCATGGCCGCAGGCCGGCGGCTACGCCAACCACGCCATGTACCATATCCAGGTCGCCGACGCGATCAACCGTGCCTGGTCTGCCGACATCGGCGCCGGCGCGGATGACGAAGAGCGCCTCAACGCCACGCCTGTGGTCGCCGACGGCAAGGTCTTCACCATCGATGCCCACAGCCGCGTCAGCGCCTTTGCCGCCAAGGACGGCGACCTCATTTGGGAGGTCGAGTTGGAGCCCGAGGATGACGACGACGCGCATATCGGCGGCGGCCTCGCCTTCGAGGACGGCATGCTTTTCGTCACGACGGGTTTCGCCGAGGCCATCGCGCTCGACGCCAAGACGGGCAAACTGATCTGGCGCAAGAACATGACCGCGCCCATGCGCGCCGCGCCGACCGCGCGCGGCGGACGGTTGTTCGTCGTCACCATGAACAACCAGTTGTTTGCACTGAACGCCAAGACCGGCGAGACTCTCTGGCAGCATCGCGGCCTGCCGCAGATCGCCAGCGTGCTGGGCGGCGCTAGCCCGGCCGTCGACAAGGGCGTCGTTGTGGTGCCCTACACGTCGGGCGAACTGATCGCGCTGAAGGTGGAGAACGGCCGCGTGCTCTGGCAGGATTCACTGACCGCCGCGCGGCGCACCGATGTGCTCTCTAACCTGGCCGGTATTCGCGGCAATCCGGTGATCGACCGCGACCTCGTCATCGCAATCTCCAACGGCGCCGTGATGACCGCCATCGACATCCGCACCGGACAGCGTATCTGGACCAACGAAATCGCCGGCATCGAGACGCCTTGGGTGGCGGGTGATTACATCTTCGTGCTGACGACCGATTCCGAACTGGCCGCCGTTTCCCGCAAGACTGGCAAGGTCCATTGGGTGCGCGGCCTGCCCCGCTTCGAAGACCCAGAAGACAAGGAAGACCCGATCGTCTGGACCGGCCCGGTACTGGCCAGCGACCGGCTGATCGTCGCCGGCTCGAGCGAGGAAGCGCTGGCCATTTCGCCTTATAACGGCCGGCTGCTGGGGGTCGTCGAAATGCCCGACGGTGTCACTGTCGCGCCCGTCGTCGCCGATGGAAGCGTCTATTTTCTGGCCAACGGCGCCGAACTCGTCGCCTACCGCTAAGACCCGACCATTCCCCCTTATCGGTTTTAGGGGCCACGCCCCCAATGGTGATCCAAGATGCAGCTTACCGTCGCCATCATCGGACGTCCGAACGTCGGCAAGTCCACCCTGTTCAACCGGCTCACCGGTAAGCGCCACGCCATCGTCGATGATACGCCGGGGGTGACGCGCGACCGGCGCGAGGGCGAAGCTCGCGTCGGCGATTTGACCTTCCACCTGATCGATACCGCCGGCCTGGAAGACGCCGACGAAGACGCGCTCGAGGGCCGCATGCGCCTGCAAACGGAGCGCGCCGTCGCCGAGGCCGACGTGGCGCTGTTCATGATCGACGCCCGCGCCGGACTGACGCCCTTGGACGAACATTTCGCCAATTGGCTGCGCACCCAGGAAACGCCGGTGATCCTGCTCGCCAACAAGTGCGAGGGCCACGCTGCCGAAGCCGGCCGCATGGAGGCCTACGCGCTGGGTCTCGGCGATCCCTTGGCGGTTTCCGCCGAGCACGGCGGCGGCATGGTCGACCTGTTCGATGCGCTGCGCCCCTTCGCCGAGCCCGACGATATCCCGCTGGATGACGAAAGCGACGAGGACGCGGAGTTTCCGCCCCTGCAGATGGCCATTGTCGGCCGTCCCAACGTCGGCAAGTCGACCATGGTCAACAAGCTCCTGGGCCAGGACCGCATGCTGACCGGCCCGGAAGCCGGCATCACCCGCGACGCCATCACCATTCCCTGGCAGTACGAGGGGCGTGAAGTGCGGCTCGTCGACACCGCCGGCATGCGCCGCCGCGGTCGCATCGAGGAGAAGTTGGAAATCCTCTCGGTGCAGGATTCGCGCCGCGCCATTCAGTACGCCGAGGTGGTGGTGCTGGTGCTCGATTCCAACGCCATCCTGGAGAAGCAGGACCTCACCCTCGCCCGCCAGGTGATCGAGGAAGGCCGCGCCTTGATCATCGCCGTCAACAAGTGGGACGTGGCCGACGACCGCAAGGCTGCCCTGCAGCGCCTCGAAGACCGGTTGCAGACCTCCTTGCCGCAGGTACGTGGCATTCCGGTGCTGACGCTCTCGGCCAAGACCGGCAAGGGGCTGGAGAAGCTGATGCCGCAAGTGTTCGAACTGCACGAGCTTTGGAACCGCCGCGTCCCGACATCCGCCCTTAACCAGTGGCTTGCCGACATGACCGGCCAGCATCCGCCGCCGGTCGTTGCCGGGCGGCGCATCCGGCTTCGCTACATCACCCAGGCGAAGACGCGCCCGCCGACCTTCATTCTGTTCTCCACCCGTGCCGAGAAGTTGCCGGAGAGTTACCTGCGCTACCTCGCCAATGGGCTGCGCGAGGACTTCGGCCTCTGGGGCGTGCCGCTTCGCCTCAACGTGCGCAAGCGCGCCAACCCCTACGACGACAAAAAGAAGTGAACTGAGCCGCGGGGCGGCTGCCGACGCCGGTTCCTTTTGACGCGCAACACGAGTGTGTTAGCCTGATCTTCTGAAGATCAAGGAAAGTCGTCGGTCATGCCCATCCCCAAGGAACTGCTCGAGACGTTGCGCGCCAGGCGCGAAACGGCAATGGCCGGCGGCGGCGAGGAAAAGCTGGATAAGCGGCGCCAACGCGGCCTGATGACGGCACGCGACCGGCTGGACGCGCTATTCAGCGAAGCCACCTTCCAGGAATTCGGCCTCCACGCCCAGCACGAAACCCACCACTTCGGCATGGAAAAGAAAAAGCTCGCCGCCGACGGTGTCGTCACCGGCATCGGCTATGTGGCCGGCCGGCCTGTTGCCGCCTTCAGCCAGGATTTCACCGTCGCCGGCGGCTCGCTCGGCAAGATTCACGCGGCCAAGATCTGCGAGATCATGGACTACGCCGAGAAGGCCGGCATGCCGGTGGTCGGCTTCAACGATTCCGGCGGCGCGCGCATCCAGGATGGCGTCGAATCGCTGTCCGGTTACGGTCAGGTGTTCAACCGCAACGTCCGCCTTTCGGGGCTGGTGCCGCAGATCGCCGTGATCGCCGGCAGCTGCGCCGGCGGCGCCGCCTATTCGCCGGCACTGATGGATTACATCGTCATGACCCGCTCTGACGCGGTGATGTTCATCTGCGGGCCGGAGGTGATCAAGGCGGCCACCGGCCAGGAAACCACCATGCAGGAAATCGGCTCGGCCGAGGCGCACGCGGCGGTGTCTGGGAATATCCATTTCATCGCCGAGAACGACGGCCATGCGGTGGAAATTGTCGCCGACTTGTTGGGATACCTGCCGTCAAACAACATGATGGACCCGCCGCACGACCTCGACTACGACCTCGTGCTGGCGCCCGACCCGGAACTCGACGCCCTCGTGCCGGAGAACCCGAAATCGCCCTTCGACGTAAAACAGGTGATCGAGCGCATCGCCGACGGCGGCCGCTTCCTCGAGGTGCAGCGCGAATTCGCGCCCAACATCGTCGTCGGATTCGGGCGTATCGGCGGCATCGTCGTCGGTTTCGTCGCCAACCAGCCGATGGTCAAGGCCGGCGCGCTCGACATCGACGCCGCCGACAAGGCCGCGCGCTTCATCCGCCAGTGCGATACCTACAACATCCCCATCGTCACTCTGGTCGACGTGCCTGGCTTCATGCCCGGCGTCACCGAGGAACGCCGCGGCATCATCCGCCACGGCGCCAAGATGCTGTTCGCCTACGGCTCGTCGACGACACCGAAACTGACGGTGATCATGCGCAAGGCCTACGGCGGCGCCTACCTCGCCATGTGCAGCCGCGACATGGGCGCCGATTTGGTGCTCGCCTGGCCGACGGCCGAAATCGCCGTCATGGGGGCCGAGGGCGCGGTGCGGGTGCTCTACCATCAAGAACTCAAGGAGGTCGAAGACCCGGACGCCCGCGCCGCCGAACTGGCGGCCGAATACCGCGAAGAGTTCGCGTCGCCCTATCTCTCGGCCGGCAAGATGTTCGTGCACGACATCATCGAACCGGCGGAGACGCGTGCCCGCCTGGCGCTCGGGCTCAGGACGCTGTTGGCCAAGCGCCAGCAGCGGCCGCCGAAGAAACACGGCAATATTCCGCTTTAGGAAAGGAACGGCAAGCGGTGCAGGATTTGGTTTTCATCGGTTCTGGCTTCGGTATCGTCATGGGCGTGCTGGCGGCGCTGTGGGGTATTTGCGCCGCCGTCGGGGCGGCGTTCCGGCACTTGGAAACCGAGACACCGGCGCCGGCAGCCGCCGCACCGGCACCGTGCGTGACGGCGGGCACGCCGCCGGCCCACGTGGCAGCCATAGCCGCCGCCGTCGCCAGCCTGCCGGGTGCGTGGCGGGTGGTCGGCATTGCGGCACCGCCGCACATCGCCGCCACCTGGACCGAACAAGGCCGTCTCGGGCGTCATGATGTGCCGCGTAACCGATTGACTTGGGCGGCGCCGGGCCGCCGAAAACAGGAGCAGGCCGAATGATGAAGCGTCTGAAAATCACCGTCGACGGCGTCCCCTACGACGTGACCGTGGAAGAGATCGAGGACGCCGCCGCCCCCCCGGTCCGCCGTCGCGGCACCGGCGGCGGCGCCTGCGCCAACACCTGCGGCGCAAATGTCATCCTCCGTCCCACCCAGCGCGGCGCCCGGCCAAATCGCCAGTCCGCTGGCCGGCAAGGTGCTGGAGGTGCTGGTTTCCGTCGGCGCTTCGGTCAACGCCGGCGATGCGGTGTTGCGCCTGGAAGCCATGAAAATGGAATCGATGGTCGTGGCGCCGAGTTCCGGAACGGTCAAATCCGTCGATGTCGGCGCCGGCGATTCCGTCCAGGAAGGCCAAGTGCTGGTGACCATCGGGTAGACATCGATGGAGTCCTTCCAGCAGCTTTTCGAACTGACCGCCATCGGCGACGTGACCTGGAAGATGATGGTCATGTGGGCGCTGGCAGGCGTTCTGTTCTACCTGGCGGTCTATAAGAAGTTCGAGCCCCTGCTTTTGGTGCCGATCGCCTTCGGCGCGCTCTTGGCCAACCTGCCGACCTAGGGCATGGTCAATCCGCCAGCCGGCGAGGATGGCGTCGGCGGGCTCTACTACTACATCTCCCAAGGCGTGCACCTGGAACTCTACCCGCCGCTGATCTTTCTCGGCGTCGGCGCGCTCACAGATTTCGGCCCGCTGATCGCCAACCCGCGCACCTTGCTGTTGGGCGCGGCGGCGCAGTTCGGCGTGTTCGCCACCTATCTCGGCGCCACGCAATTGGGTTTCACGCCTGAACAGGCCGCCGCCATCGGCATCATCGGCGGCGCCGACGGGCCGACGTCGATCTTCCTTTCCAACAAACTGGCGCCGGAACTGCTGGCCCCCATCGCGGTCGCCGCCTACAGCTACATGGCGCTGGTGCCGATGCTGCAACCGCCGATCATGCGGGCGCTCACCACCGAGGGGGAGCGCCGTATCCGCATGCGCTCGCTGCGCAAGGTGTCGCGATTGGAGAAGCTGATCTTCGCGCTGGTGGTGACGGTTGTTTGTATCCTCCTGGTGCCGGCGGCGTCGGCGCTGATCGGCATGCTGATGCTGGGCAACTTCCTGCGCGAAAGCGGCGTCACCGAAAGGCTCAGCAAGGCCGCCCAGAACGAGATCATCAATGTCGTCACCATCCTGCTCGGCACCAGCGTCGGTATCACCATGACCGGCGAGCGTTTCCTAACGCCCGAGACCATCAAGATCCTGGGGCTCGGCGTCGTCGCCTTCGGCATCGCCACGGCGTCGGGCGTGTTGATGGCGAAGGTCATGAACCTGGTTTCGGCGGAGCCGATCAATCCGCTGATCGGCTCCGCCGGCGTGTCCGCCGTGCCGATGGCGGCACGCGTCTCGCAGGTGGAGGGCGCGCGCGCCGATCCCGGCAATTTCCTGCTCATGCACGCCATGGGGCCGAACGTGGCCGGCGTCATCGGCACCGCCGTGGTCGCCGGATATTTCATCGCCCGCCTGGGCGGTTGAGAGCTGTTCCCAGTTCAATTTTTGCTCGAACCCTGACATACTCCTGTAATGGAGACGGGAACACCGCCGGAGTTCATCCGGACGGACGAAGTGAAAGCCTTCTGGACATACGTCCTCGGCCTCTGCGCGGACGTGTGGCCGCCGTGCTATGCCGATTTCGAGGTCATGGACCTCTATGCCGTCGCTCCGCATCTGGTGATCCTCGACACCGCGCCCGATTCCCAGCGCCTGCGGGTACGTTACGCCGGCACCCGGGTCGTGGAGTTGTTCGGCCAGGAGACCACCGGGCTCTACATGGATCAGGTGGACCTGGGCAAACACAAATCGGAACTGCTACAGGTCTATTGCCGCTGCCGCGATGAGGCTGTGCCGTTCTGGACCCTGACCAGCGTGCACCTGAACGAGGAGCGCAGCTTCGGCCCGCCGGTGCAGCGCATGTTCGACTACGAACGGCTGGTGTTTCCACTCCAGGACGACGACGGATCGATCGTGCACCTGGTCTCCATCGTTATCCGCGAGGACGCGGCGACGGAGGAAACCGGTTTCCAATGCCAGGAACTGGCGCCGCCGACGCCGGATTGAGCCCCTATCCGCCGCCCCGCTGAAAGGCACGGTCGAAACGCTGCAAGGCGTCTTCTCGGGCCGTATCGCTATAGCCTTCGAACACCATCGTCACCGGCGTCGCCGGCACCGCCAGCAGCGCGATCCGGCGCTTGCCCTCGGGCCCAAGTTCGATCCGCCATGTGCCGTCGGCGCTCTCCAGCCGCACCTGGGTGCCGTCGACGGTGCACTGCTCGCCCGCCAGCGCATGCGGCAGGGAGCGGAAGAAATCCGCGTGGGTGACGGCCATCTCCTTGGTGATGACGACGGGCTCGTCGCCGGGCATCGGAACCGCCCCGCTCAGCCGCCGGCGACCGGCGGCCAGACGGCCAGCGCATCGCCGTCCTTCAACAGCGCCGCATCGCGCGTGCCGGGCGGCACGAAGCTGCCGTTGATCAGCACCAGGTGGCACATCTCTCGCGGCACATTGTAGCGGTCGAGCAGCGCCGTCACGCTGGTACCGTCTTCGATCTCCAGCGGGACCTCGTTCTTCTTCGCTTCCGGCGGCAGGTACTTGCCGAGCAGCGCATAGAGCTTGAGCGTGACCTTCACTACTGCGAACCGTCCACGTAGGCTTCCATGAAGCGGTGCGGATCGTCCATCAGCCGCTCTTTCCATTCGCCCAGGTGCCGGCGCGACTGGATCAGGCCGCGCAACACGCCGACATGATCGGTGCGCCCGAGGCTCAGGCAGCCGACCAGTTGGTCGCCGTCGAACTCGAGGCGAAGATACTTGAAACCGTCCTCGTCGACGGCCACGGCCCGGTCGCCGCCCGCGACGCCTTCCCACTGGCCGTAACTGACAGAGATCAGGCCCATGGTGTCGAGCACGTTCATGATCAGGCTGCCCTGGTACTCCATGGCCTTGCCCGCCATGTTGAGCGCCGCGACGCGGCCGTGCTCGGTGGCGGTCGGCTGAATGGCGTGCACCATCCAGCCGCCGGTGGAGAAATCCGGCCCCTCCGCGCAGTCGCCGGCGGCATAGATGTTGGGCTGGGTGGACTGCAGGTGCTTGTCGACGACGACGCCGGTCTTCACGTCGACGCCGGAGCCCTCCAGGAAGCCGGTATTCGACGCGACACCCGCGGCAACCACCACCAGATGCGCCGGAATCTGCTCGCCGCTGTCGAGATCGACCGTCAGCGTGGCATCGCCGCCGGCGGCCAGCTTGGTCACCCGCGCACCGGTGCGTACCCGCACGCCCTTCTGTTCGCACCAGCGCTTGATCATCTCGCCGCCGGTCTCGTCCATCATGCGCGGCAGCATGCGGTCTTCCATCTCGACGACGGTCAGATTAACGCCGCGCTCGACCAGCGATTCCAGGATGATGCAGGCGATGAAGCCCGCGCCGATCAGCACCACGTCGGCGCCCTCGCCGGCGAGACTGACGATCTTGCGCGCGTCCTCCAGCGTCCAGCAATGGTGCACGCCGGGAAGCTCCAGGCCTTCCACTGGCGGCTTGATCGGGCTGGCGCCGGTGGCGATCAGCAGCTTGTCGAAGGCCTGCGTGTCGCCGCCCGCCAAGGTCAGCTTGCCGGCGGCGGCATCGACGCTCTCCACATGGCCCTGGCGGTAGCTGATGCCGAGCGTATCGTAATGACCGTCGGTCTTGCGGAGATAAGTTCCGGCCTCATCGATCTTGCCGGTCAGGTAATAGGGGATCGCCATGCGTGAGTACGGCGGTTCGGGCTCGCCGCCGATCAGCACGACATCGGTTGCCGGATCCGTCTTGCGCAGGGTCTCGGCGGCGACGACGCCGGCCGGCCCGGCGCCCACGACGACATAGGTCATGTCATTCTCCCTCGGGGTTCCAAAGGGTCGTCACGGTTGAGAAAGCCGGCGGGAGCGGGCTCCGGTGACGGAGCCCCACTCCCTTCGGCCATCCCCTCCCTGTCAACCGTTACAGCGCGAGACGATCCAGCGTCTCGTTCGACGGCACGCCGTCCTGGGTCCAGCCGCGCAGCTCGTAGTATTCGGGCAGCATCTTGTCGAGGCCGTTGACCTTGCCCTCGGCGGGACCGGTCTTGGCCGCGTCCTTGACCAAACGCTCGGGCAGCTTGTCGTCTGCCGCCGTGAAGCCCGCGTCGTTGTTGAACTTGCGCTCCAGGTTCCAGATGCGCTCGCCCACTTCGAGAAGCTTCTCCGCCGTCCAATCGCCCTCGCAGGCCGCATCCACCTGCGGCGCCACGTCTTCCAGCGTCCAGGCGAACGAGGTGAAGATGCACAGCCCCGACGAATCGAACGCCGCCGTGGCGTCCTGGAAGGCCTTCACCAGGCCGGCCTTGCCGTCGGTGGCGAGCGGATCGGTCTTTTCCGGAATGCCCAACACCTCGGAGGCCACGGTGTAGCTGCGCAGATGGCAGGCGCCGCGGTTCGAGGTGGCATAGGTCAGGCCCATGCCCTGGATGCCGCGCGAGTCGTAGGCCGGGAACTCCTGGCCCTTGACCGACATCGACAATTCCGGATGCCCGTACTTTTCACACAGAAGCTTGGAACCGAGACCGATCTCGGCACCGAAGCCCTCGCCCTTGCCGGTCAGTTCGGCCAGCGTGGTGAGCGCCTCGGCGGAGCCGAACTTGAGCTCGATGCCGCCGGTATTGTCGGTGGTGATAACGCCGTCCTCGAACAGTTCCATCGCCGCGCCGACCGTGGCGCCGAAGGAAATCGGATCGAAGCCCTGCTCGTTGCAGATGAAGTTGGCGAAGGTGAGCGCGTCCAGATCATCGACGCCGGTGGCGGCACCGAGCGCCCAGGCGGCTTCGTACTCGAGCCCGCCGGACGCCTTCTGGTATTCCGGCCGGTCCTTCACCGTGTAGTGGGTGCGATCGATGGTCGAAACCCGCCCGCAGGCGATGGTGCAGCCGAAACAGGCCTGGTTGCGGACCAAATTCGGCTTGCCGTCCGATTCACGCGGTTCCGCCATGGCTTCGGCGGAAATGTTGTTGGCGCCCTCGAACTGCACGTCGCGGTGGTTGCGGGTCGGCAATGCGCCGGTCTCGTTGATGACGTTCATCA